>JBOGMX010000014.1:0-63478 GCA_050746725.1 Candidatus Acidiferrales bacterium
GTCAAAACATTTGGCACGACGGTGGTAAATGAAGCTCATTTTAGCTTCATGAGAAGCTCCAACGTGGTCGGCCAGCCATCGGGCGGATTGGGACCTAGCTATGAGTCCCAGGGCTTTGTGACCGGAACCGGAACGGCGGGCATCTACGCTCTGGACCCCGCAATCACTGGGGTCGAAAACGTCGTGTTTCAAGGCCAGTTCGTAATGGGGTTGCCAATCACCAATGTCGCCCAGGCCAATAATACGCTCCTGATGAGCGACAGCTTCTCGAAGGTCATCGGCAGTCATACGTTCAAGCTCGGAGTCGAACTGAGCTTCGAACAGGTAAACGTTAATCCCGATGCCGAATTTAATGGCACCTTCTTGTTCGACGGCTACCAGACGGGAAATGATTTCGCGGACTTCCTCGTCGGCGCGCCTAACCAGTTTAACCAACAAGATTCGGCGCATTATTATCCGCGCCACAGATACGCGGGCTGGTACGGGCAGGATTCGTGGCGGATTAAGTCCAATCTTACGCTCAATTACGGGATGCGTTTCGAGCTCATGCGTTATTGGTCCGAGAAATACGACCAGGTTCCAACCTTCAAACCGGGCGAACAATCGATCGTCTATCCGAACGCGTTTCCTGGATTGGTTTATCCGACCGACCCCGGTATCCCCAGTACCCTCGTTCCGGAGCGGGTTCGCTATGCCCCGCGAATTGGCATAGCGTACTCTCCAGACGCCAGTAGTGGGGTTTTGGGAAGGACTTTTGGCGGACCCGGGAAGACTAGCATCCGCGCGAGTTACGGCATATTTAACTCGGTCATTCAGGGCAATACGATTGGCGTTGATGAGCCTCAGCCTCCCTATGGGCTGAGCGATACGGTCTACAACGGTCTATTTGCGGCGCCCTACAACTTGGCCGACGGCACCCCAGGAATTACTCCGTATCCGCTTACCTTTCCCCCTCTCAACGCTAGGGCCAGCCATCCGAATGCTAGCGTCGTTTTCAACGGCGTATACAACCCGCAGTCTGGGATGACCGCGCCTGTGCCGTGGGATACCTATCCTTACACGGAGAACTATTTCATTTCCGTTGAACGGCAATTGCCCGGTCAGACCGTTTTGAGTATCAGCTACGTCGGCTCCCAAGCTCATCACCTGCCCGCCGTATATTCTGCGAATCCTGGTAATCCGGCTCTTTGTCTGGCCCTCGATCAGCCTGGCGTTCTTACTGCGGGAGAGTCTTGCGGTCCCGGCGGCGAAAATAATGAATACGATCTCGCGGAAGCGTTCACCTTCAACGGAACCACCTATCCCGCAGGTACGGCGCTTCAGGGTACCCGCTTGGGACTAAACTCGAGCCTGATCAACAACGTGGCACAGGGAAATTATTACGGGAATGACGACTATATAGGTAGCGTCGCAAACTCGTCTTACAACGCCCTGGAAGTGAGCGTTAAAGGCACGACCAAGCGCCTGGTTTATTCGCTGGGATATACTTACAGCAAGTCCCTTGATCAAGCTTCGTCGCTTGCCGATGCCCTTGATCCCTTCGATTTCAGCCTCACGCGCGGTCTTTCGGCTTGGAATATGACCCATAATTTCGTGGCGACCTACGACTACCGATTGCCGCAGGAGAGGCTGACCAACCGCGCCCGCTATCTGCTGGATGGCTGGCAGATTTCCGGCATCACCCGCATCAGCAGCGGTTTTCCAGTTACCCTGAGTACCGACGGCGACAATTCCTTGCAGGGAAGCAGCCCGAACGGCATTAACAATCGCTACCTGGACATGCCTGACAAGACGGGTCAGCCGCTGGCCATCAACACAAATCCCCGCGCCAACGGACTCGTCTATTTCAACCCTGGAGCCTTTTCGGACAATGCGATAGGCACCGTGGGAAATGCGGGCCGGCGATACTTTTCCGGACCGGGGCTGTTGGACACGGATTTAGCGCTGTTGCGAAATTTCCATATCCGTGAAACGAAGACGCTGCAGTTCCGTTTGGAAACATTCAACATCTTCAACCAGGTGCAATTTTTCGGACCCGCAGCGGTGAACGGTGACGTAGACAATCCGCTGTTTGGCCATGTGGTGAACGCAGCGTCGCCAAGGCTGATACAGCTAGCCCTGAAACTTGCGTTTTGATTGACAGTGATTCGGGACGAAAAGCGTTGAAGGGGGGAGTTAAAGACTCTCGAATTTCGCTTCGAAGCCTTCAACGTATTCAATCACCCGCAATCCTACGGAGCGGGTTCCGTTGACGGCGTCATCAACGATCCGCATTTCGGCCAGATCGTCAGCGCCGCGGCGCCGCGGCTGATTCAGGCCGTCGCGAAATTCAGATTCCAACTCCGAGTTTCATGCCAAAAACCCCGGCCAACTCGTCGCGACAATCTTCGGCGAAGCCATCCGCGCGTTTTCTCCTCAGGAATTTGTTCGACGATCGCGCCGAAGGCGTCCGCGGCCGAATCGCCGGAATTTACGCGGTGCTGTTCCTATTTAATGCCGCCGCCTGGATCTGGGCCGCCTTCGCCTTTCGCCATTACCCCGTCCTTTTGGGAACAGCGCTGCTCGCCTACAGTTTCGGCCTGCGTCATGCCGTCGATGCCGACCATATCGCCGCCATCGACAACGTCACCCGCAAGCTGATGCACGAAGGGAAGCGTCCCGTCGCCGTCGGCTTCATGTTTTCTCTGGGCCATTCAACCGTGGTTTTGATCGGCGCCGCCGCCATTAGCGGAACCGCCCTCGTGCTGCAGCACCAGATGGACGCCCTCCGCGTAATTGGCGGGGCGATCGGCACGCTGGTCTCCGCGTTTTTCCTCTTCGCCATTGCAGCCGTGAACTTGATCGTGCTGCGCTCGATCTATTCCGTGTTCGCGCGCGTTCGCCGCGGCGAGCCCTACGTCGATGAAGATCTGGACATGCTTCTCGCCAATCGCGGCTTTCTCGCGAAATTGTTCCGTCCGATGTTTCGCATGATCCGTACGAGCTGGCACATGTATCCGCTCGGCTTTCTCTTCGGCCTAGGATTCGACACTGCCACCGAAATCGGCGTGCTCGGCCTTTCCGCCGCCGAGGCCGCGAA
Source organism: Candidatus Acidiferrales bacterium (assembly GCA_050746725.1). Taxonomy (GTDB): domain Bacteria; phylum Acidobacteriota; class Terriglobia; order Acidiferrales; family UBA7541; genus Palsa-295. The sequence goes on from JBOGMX010000014.1 coordinate 3,080, forward strand.
GGGCCTCTCGTTCTGGACCATTCTGGTTTTTCCGGTTTTGTTCGCGGCGGGAATGTCGCTGATCGACACCACGGACAACATCCTGATGCTCGGCGCCTACGGCTGGGCCTTCGTGAAGCCCGTGCGCAAGCTCTACTACAACATCACCATCACCAGCGTGTCCGTTCTGGTTGCCCTGGTCGTCGGAGGGATCGAGGCTCTGGGTCTGCTTGCCCGGCAGTTTCATCTGTCCGGAATATTTTGGGCGGGAATCGTGCGGCTCAACGACAATTTCGGCGCGCTCGGCTACTTCATCGTCGCGCTCTTCGGTGTGAGCTGGATCGTCTCGGTCGCCATCTACAAATGGCGACGCTTCGATCAACTCGAAGTGGATGCGCCCAGCCCGCTGCGCTCATCTCCCTCCGACTAACCGCAGCAGCGCTTATTCAAGAGATTCGGGCTGCAGGCCGATGCTTTTTTCGCCAGCGGCGCGTTTTTCCCAATACTTGCGCACCCAAGCCTCCCAGCTTTTTCCAGCGGCCGTGTCGCGCCCGCTGAACGCCAGCGCGGCAACATCGGCATAAGGAATGGCAAGCTTCTCGTCCGTATCTTTCGGCATCACCCGCACGAACGATTGCTCCAGCGACGGCCCCGTGCGGCGATCGAACAAGTAGCCTTCCAGCTTCGTTCCGTCCTTGCGCGTGATCGTCACATCGCCGCGATAGTCGAACGCCTTATCCAGTGCCGCCCTCAATTCCTCCGGCGACGCCAAATCCGGCGTCCATCCCTCGATCTGCGCACGCGCCGTGCCCGGAGCCACTTCCAGCGCGTCAGCGTTCGTCGTACCTTGCGCCTGCATGTCATCCTGCATTGGACGATCCGCGGAACTCGTGCCACTCATGCGAGCGTCTCCTGTTGCGAACCCGCATCTTCAAGCTGCCCTTTTTGAAGCTCCTGGAGCGGCACGTAGGCATGCACTGGCCGCACCGGCTCGCGCAGCCTCTCCAGCGCCTCCGCGTCCTCGTACCGCTTCGAGAATGTCGCCCGCACCGTCCCGATAAATCCGCTGAGCGAACCGAACGTATCGTTCACCGCCGAAGCCTCGTAGCCGCTGTGCACCATGCAGTTCGCGCATTTCGGATTGCCGGACTCGGTGCCGTAGTTCTGCCACTCGGTCGCTTCCATCAGTTCCGCGAACGTTTCCGCATAGCCGTCCTGCAGCAGATAGCAAGGCTTTTGCCAGCCGAAAATGTTGTAGGTCGGCATGCCCCACGGCGTACAGGAGTATTGCCGCTTGCCCATCAAAAATTCCAAAAACAGCGGCGACTGATTGAATCGCCAGCTCGATTTTCGATTGGAAAGAATCGCGGAGAAAAGCCGCCGCGTCCGCGCGCGCCCCAAAAAGCGCTGCTGGTCCGGCGCTTTTTCGTACGAATAACCGGGCGAAAGCATCATGCCCTCCACGCCAATCTCCATCATCTCGTCGAAAAACCCGCGCACCGAATTCGGATCAGCGCCGTCGAAAAGCGTGGTGTTGGTGGTCACGCGGAATCCGCGCTTCACGGCTTCCTTCACGCCTTCGAGCGCCTGGTCGAACCCTCCTTCGCGGCACACCGAAAAATCGTGGTGCTCGCGCTGGCCGTCCACGTGCACCGAAAACGTCAGATACTTGCTCGGCTTAAAGAGATCGATTTTTTCTTTCAGCAGCAGCGCGTTGGTGCACAGATAAATGTATTTCTTCCGCGCCACCAGCCCTTCCACGATCTTGTCGATCTGCGGATGCATCAGCGGCTCGCCGCCCGGAATGGAAACCATCGGCGCGCCGCATTCCTCCACCGCGCGGAAGCATTCCTCCGGCGAAAGATTCTTTTTCAGCACGTGCGCCGGATATTGAATCTTCCCGCAGCCCGCGCACGCCAAATTGCAGCGAAACAGCGGCTCCAGCATCAGCACCAGCGGATACCGCTTCTGCCCTTTCACTTTTTGGCCGACGACGTACGTCGCCACCGTCCACATCTGCGATACCGGCACTCCCATTGCTACCTCCCGTTCGAATTCCCGACCATGCGCCGAACCTCACGCGTGAACCCGCTCAAAGCCTGCGTGTCATTCTCAAGCGATCCGTAAGGATCGCTGAAGAATCTCTACGAAAGTCTTGCCCATTTTCCCGTTGCTTCTTGCCCGTGCCAACGCTGTACCCAACCAGCACCCGCAAGCCCTTCCCGCTTCTGTTCTTCCGGGTGCCGCATCTTCGCTGTTTCCGCGAAGGGTGCGGATTTTTCCTACGGCCCGACGAACCGGCCAGCTCTTCGTTGTCATTCCGAACCCAGCCCCGACGATTTCAGTCGGGGATGGGGGGGCGCGCATTTTGCGTCCCGGTGCCTTCCAACCGGGAAGGAATCTGCTTTCTCTTCTCCAGCTCACAGCTGCGAAACTTTCCACTTCCCTCGGTGGAGTCCATAGACTAACATAAATTACACGAACGCGAACTCTCTTTCGCGTTTCAATAGTTCTAACCATATACCTCCATGCAGGACAACCCCACCAACAACGAGCAAGCCCAAACCAGCCCGGACGCCCCATCCGCTCGATCCGGCTCGAATTCCCCCGTTCGCCGCAGCCCTGTCCAGGAGCGTAGTCAGGAAACCGTCCAGCGCATCTTCCGCGCCGGTTCAGAGCTCCTCTCCACCACGCCCATCGACGCGATCACCACCAGCAGCATCGCCCACTCCGCGGGGCTTTCCGTCGGCGCGCTCTACCGCTTCTTCCCCGATAAGCAATCGATCATCGACGCAATCGCCGTCCGCCACATGGACGAATTCCGCGCCGAATTTGAAACCCGCCTCGCCTCGCTGAATTCCATCGACGGCGCAGCGTTCCTTTCCGCGGTCATCGACGCGTTCGTTGCCTTCCTCGAATCGCGCCCCGATTTTCGCGCCATCGCCTTCGGACAAATCAGCACCGCCACGCGCCAGCATCAAACCGATCCCAACGCCAGCGGCGCGGGCCTGGTGAAGCGCTTCATGATCGAATCGCTCGGTATGAACGATCTCGCCAGCCTCGATCTAAAGCTGCGCGTCGCCATCGAAACCGGCGAACGCCTCTTCGCCTACGCCTTCGAACAGCCCGACGCCCCCGCCCGCGCCGCCGTCATCGCCGAACTCAAGCGCCTCCTCGCCTCGTATCTGTTCCAATTCTAAGGAGAGGCTCTCAGGCCCAAGTTGCCTCCAGTTGATATACTCTAGGCGCTCTACCCGTTGCCCAATTCACACGTTCGACTAACAAGCGACCGATACAGCAAATGAGTATTCTCTGCGCCGAAAAGGCTCTCATCTTTCGAGTCATTCACGTCGAAAACGTATCGTGGATTCTCCGGAACGGCCTTCACTGTAGCAACGGCGATCATTCCAATCCCAATTACGTCCAGATCGGCAACGCCGAACTCATCGCTCGCCGGACGACCCGAGACGTGCCGACTCACCCCGGCGGAACTCTCAGTGATTACATTCCATTCTATTTCACGCCATTCTCGCCGATGCTCTACAACATCAAGACCGGCTATAACGGCGTCACGAAGCGTCCGATGCAAGAGATCGCGGTGCTCGTATCTTCGTTGCGCCAAGTGCACAAGCAGGGAATTCCGTTTGTATTCACCGACCGACATGCGTATCTTCAGACCGCTGTGTTCTACAACGACCTGGATAGACTCGATCAAATCGATTGGCCAAGGCTCCAGGCTCGCGACTTCCGTCGGGACCCGGATGATCCAGGGAAGGTTGAACGGTACCAAGCTGAGGCCCTGATCTACCACCATCTCCCGCTAGCGGCGCTTCTCGGAATTGTTTGTTATCGCGACACCGAGCGAATAAAAATCGAAGATGAATGTAGTAGACTAGACATTAAGAAGCAGGTGCTTTGCAGACCGGACTGGTACCTCTAATGATTAAATACGTCCAAGGCAACGTGCTCCAGGCTCCGGCGGAAGCGTTGGTCAACACCGTCAACGAACTCGGAGTCATGGGCAAAGGCATCGCGCTGATGTTCAGCGAAGCTTTCCCGGACAATGCGAAGGCTTATAAGGAAGCCTGCGAGAGAAAAGACGTGCAAGTTGGGCATATGTTCGTCACCGAGAATAAGACACTCGTCCAACCAAGATGGATCATTAATTTCCCCACGAAGAAGCATTGGCGCGGCGACTCTCGGATCGAATGGATACACGACGGTCTCCGTGATCTTCTGAGAGTCATCAAAGAAAAAAAGATTCGCTCGATAGCACTTCCCCCCCTGGGGTGCGGCAACGGCCGTCTGGACTGGGCTGATGTTAGTCGAGAGATTGAAGCAGCGTTGGCACAATTGCAGGATGTTGAAGTCTTCGTCTTTACACCGACACGCACCTATCAGAACGTGTCAAAAACCCACGGACTTGAGAAGCTGACGCCAGCGCGCGCACTGATCGCCGAGCTCTGCCGACGGTACGGAGTGCTCGGTTTGGAATGCACGAACCTTGAGATACAGAAACTCGCTTGGTTTCTCCAGTGCTCCATACTGGCCATGGGTCTCAAGGATCCTCTCGATCTTCGTTTCTCACCTAACAAATACGGTCCCTATGCCGAGCGACTACGGCACCTGCTCAATGGTCTGGACGGAAGTTACTTACATTCTGAAAAGCGGCTGAGTGATGCCGGTCCATTCGATTTGGTTTGGTTTGATGATTCGTGCCGCGCCAAGGTGGCTGAATATCTACACAGGGATCAAGCAAGAGTCTACCTCCGACCGCTCGAAGCAACCGCCAAGCTCATTGATGGATATGAGTCCCCGCTAGGGATGGAACTTCTCTCCACTGTTGATTGGCTCCTAGAAAAAGGGGGATACGAAGCGAACTTGCGTTCGATTCGTGAAGGCATCGCACAATGGCCCGGCGGAAAAGGGGCTGCCCAACGTAAACAAAAGTTGTTCGATGATCGGCTGCTGGAGTTGGCTCTCAATCGGTTGAAGATGGCGTCGACGATTAGGGAAAGTGCACCGTTGACGGCTTAGTCTCTAACGGGTGTCGGCCGATAGCCGACATTAGGCGCTCGGGTGCGTCACTCCCTCGAAGTCACCGGTCCCCATCGCACCGCCACGGATTGGTGCTGACGGTACCGCACAAGACCTCAGCTAGGTCTCCCGGGAAAACTAGCTGGGCGCCACATGTTTTGATTCGCAAGCGTGCGCTCCGCGCGTTGCCTCCTTCGACCACTATGTTCGCCGGCCCTCCGCCTTCAAAGAACGGCCGGCTGAAGTGCGTGACCGGTGATCGGTGCGCCGCACCCGCGTGGAAACCGGCGCGGCCGAAGCTGATCAAGGTGCGCCCACGGTCAGAATCATTGCTTAGTTGATTCCGATTAATTCATGTAATTTTCTTGGTGCTAGGATGTCACCTTGAAGGTGTGCCGTGATAGAGCGTGCCTATAACGTATTGGTGGATGTTGGAGACGCGGCGCTTCTAATCTCGATTTTCATTCTTTTGCCCCTAGCCTTGTTTCGATCCAAGCGATTGTTTTGCGGCAAAAGCTTGAAATTCGCAGCCGCGATTTTCTTTCTTCAACTTTGGGCTTACGCGTTGGGCGCAATCTGACACTATTGGGGAACGATCGCTGCGATTATCGGCGTAATTCTCACACCGCTCGTTGCCTCTTTGCTTGCCCTAGTTGTTCTGGCGCTCCACCAGGATTGGTGGGCGTTTTTCAATGTGTTATTTCTGATCGCGATTTCTTTGGCGGCCTATCTTGGCGGCGACAAATTGGCACCTTCGCCAGACTGACCTAAAACAGCCGGGGGCCGACGCACGTCGAAGCATAGCGATTGAGCGTGGGGGGCTTCCGCAAATCAATCACGGCTTCGAAAGCAAATCCGCTTGTCCCGTGGTCGGGTCCACCGGAAACGAGACGTGCTCCTGCACGATCAGCCATCTGTCCTTGAATTTCCGAAACACATCCGTCACGCGGACGACGAATTCCTTCTTCGTCCCATCCTTCTGCGTCAACTGCGTGTCTTCGATGTGATGGCCGTAAGCTACGGGACCAACCACCGTGAAGTGTAGTTCGGACATTTTGTCGCTCGCAGCCCCAGGATACTCGGAAAATAGCGTTTCCCAATCTCTCTTGTAATCGTCCCAACTGGGATATTCGCGCGGCGGCACCGCGTCGAAAACGAACAGCGCTTTCCCCCGGGCGTAGTTCGCCATAATCCCATCCACGTCACGCGTGTCGAACGCTTCCACGTAGCTGCTTTCCAGCGCTTCAATCGCCGCACGGTCGCTCGTATCGGAATTTGGATCGGGCTTCTTCGACGTGCGGGTCTGAGCAAAAGCGGGCGCAGCCGCAATCGAAACCAGCGCCAAAGTGGCCAGAACCAGTTTGGAAATTCCTGTGCCGGCACTATCGAGTCTTCTCATCGTGCGGATTTCCTTTCGCGTTCAATCGAAATGTTGGGATCGGGACCGCGCGCGATGCTACGACTCCGCCTCCCGCAGGTCAATCATGCCATGAACTGATTTTCAACGCGGTCTCTAGGGTACGCAGACTTGCGGAGGGTACTTACCTGATGGACTTTTCGCGGCGATTCCGGTAACGTCAGTAGGGGCTCTGTCGGCTCCTCGGAAAAGTGAAACTAGACCGCCAAACTTCGGAAAGTGTCACCGTCGCGGAAGGGCACGCTCCACGGAAACTCGCTTTTTGTTCGCCTGTTGTTCGCTTCGAACGCGGCAAAGCTCCCGATTCTACCCGGAACGGTCAATCGAGTAGAAACGCGCTTAACTCGTTGAAAATGCACGACCGGGCATGCTCCTACCCGGAACGTTTCCGTCGCATGCCCTCGTCGCATTTCGCTCCTGCGAATTACTCTGATTGCGGTATGCTGTGCGCTTCTTATGGATGAGGTCACTGACGGCTGAGAGACCAATGTCTGAGGTAACTGATTCTCGACGGCTGGTTTCCGGGCGAGCGCTCGACGAGGACGCGCGCATCGAAGCGACCGTGCGCCCGGCCAACTTCAGCGACTACATCGGCCAGGATCGCGTAAAGGAAAATCTGCAGATCGCCGTGGAAGCGGCGCGCAACCGCGGCGAAGCGCTCGACCACGTGCTGCTATACGGTCCGCCGGGGCTCGGCAAAACCACGCTGGCGCAAATCCTGGCGCGCGAAATGGGCTCGTCCATCAAGATCAGCTCAGGGCCGCTGCTGGAGAAAAAAGGCGACCTCACGGCGGTGCTCACCTCTCTCGACCCGCGAGATTTTCTTTTCCTCGACGAAATTCACCGCTTGCAACCAGCCCTTGAGGAAATTCTGTATCCGGCGATGGAGGATTTTCGCGTCGATCTGATCATCGGACAGGGGCCCGGCGCGCGTGTGCATCCCTACCAGCTCAACCGCTTTACGCTCGTGGGCGCCACCACGCGAGCGGGGCTTGTAATGGCGCCGCTTCGATCGCGCTTCGGCATCGTCCACCGTCTGGATTTTTACACTCCGGCGGACCTGCAAAAGATCATCACCCGGTCGGCGCAAATTCTGAGCATCACCATCGATCCGGAGGGCGCGGGTGAAATCGCGCGGCGCAGCCGAGGGACGCCGCGGGTGGCCAACCGTCTGTTGCGGCGCGCGCGCGATTTTGCTGAGGTGCGCGCGGAAGGTCACATCACGGTTGGGGTGGCGCGCGAAGCGTTGAAAATGCTCGGAGTGGACGAGCACGGGCTCGATGAAGTAGACCGCAACCTGATGCTCACCATCTTGCAGAAGTATGCGGGCGGTCCGGTGGGATTGAACACGATTGCGGCGTCGCTGAGCGAGGAAGAAGACGCCATTGAGGAAATTTACGAGCCCTACCTGATGCAGCTCGGATTGCTGGACCGCACGCCCCGCGGCCGCGTCGCCACCACGCTCGCCTACAAGCACTTCGGCATGGAAGAACCCCGTCGCCAGCCCGGTCTTTTCTAGATGGTCTCGCAAACAAAAAGCAACGAACGGGTAAGCGCAGCGACCTGCAACAGAAACGGGAACGCGCCCTTAGCGGAAGCGAAGGTTCAGCCGCGAAAGACGCGCAGTATGCGAATCGGAAAAACTTTGCACTTGAAGCTCTCGGCGGCGGCCAGCTACATCGCCGCGTTTGCGCCAATCGAGCGCCGCTGCTGGAAACATTCCCGGCAGTAGACGGGCCGGCCCTGCGTCGGCTTAAACGGAACGGTCGTCTCTTTCCCGCACTGCGAGCAAACCGTTTTCGTTTCGACGCGCTGAACGGCTACCGTTCCCGAGTCATGGCCTTGAGTCCGCACGACCTTGCAGGACTTGCAGCGCTTCGGCTCGTTCTTGAACCCCTTGTCGGCGAAAAACATCTGTTCGCCGGCGGTGAACACGAATTCCGCGCCACATTCCGAACACTTCAGGACTTTGTCATGGTATTCCATACGCCGCTCCCGGGCCGTGTTCGCACGGGGGACGCAGGCAGAGGGCAGGTTAGGAGACGGCCGGCACGTACCCGTGCGTTGCCACGGGTACATACCGGCTCGTGGGCACCAAGCTTGAGGAAAAGATGCCTGTGAGATGGCCGCCTAGTCTTGCTCACGCCGCTGCTTTTTACGGAGACGTTTACGCGAGAGAGCTTCCTTGGCTCGACGCCTTTCTCCGGGCTTCATGTAGTAGCTGTGTTTCTTGATTTCCTTGATGATGTCCTCAGCCTGGACTTTTCGTTTGAAGCGGCGGAGAGCGTTTTCCAAAGATTCACCCTCTTGAATAACAACTTCTGCCACGCGTATTCACCCCCGTTCCCCTGTTGTGAAATGTGATTCGATAGATGCTTAATTCTAACCGGAATCGTTGCGAACCGGCAAATGCTCTCTACTTCCTATCGGAGGCTACCCCTTAAGTCAAGGTTAAAATTGAATCAATGGGGTATCCGACCGAGGTACCTGACGCGCTGGTAATCTCGCCGGATCGGAAGTCACGTGGCGCCTGGGCTCCGCTGCGCTTCGCATTTAACTTCCTTCTGCGCGGCTGGAAAAAACGGGACGGTAATATAGAATGGGACCGAACGCAAGCCAGGTTCAGGGGTCCCAACCGATGCCACTGATGCGCAATGCGATTGCCGTACTCCTGGCCGGCGGCCAGGGCGAGCGGCTCTGGCCGCTCACGCGAGACCGCGCCAAGCCCGCGGTGCCGTTCGGGGCCGTCTACCGCATCATCGACGTTACGCTTTCGAACTGCTTGCATAGCGATCTGAACCGCGTCTTCGTACTGACCCAATACAAGGCACTGAGCCTGAACCGTCACATCCGGCAGGGATGGTCGGCGTTGATGGGCTACGGCGATTTCATCGAGGTGCTGCCGCCGCAGATGCGCGTCTCGCAGCAATGGTATCAAGGCACGGCGGACGCCGTTTACCAGAACATCTATTCGATCGGAAGCGAGCAATCGAGCTACGTGTTCATCCTCTCCGGCGACCACATTTATAAGATGAATTACCAAATGATGCTCGAGCAGCACGTGGCCTCCGGCGCGGACGTAACGGTGGCGACCGTGGAAATGGACCGCGCGGCCGCGGCGCGGCAGTTTGGAATTATCGAAACGGACGCGCAGTGGCAGATCGTTGGGTTCGAGGAAAAGCCGGCCAATCCCAAATCATCGACGGCTCATGCGGATAAAACGAACGTATCGATGGGCGTGTATCTGTTTAATACGCAACTACTGGTGCCGATCCTGATCGCGGATGCCGAAAGTCCCACGTCCTCGCACGATTTTGGCCACGACATTCTGCCACGCATCATCGATAAATATCGCGTCTTCGCCTACAACTTCCGCGATGAGAACAAGAAAGAATACGCCTACTGGCGCGACGTCGGGACCGTCGACGCGTATCACGAAGCAAACATGGACCTGATATCGGTGAGCCCGGTGTTCAACCTTTACGACAAGAGCTGGCCGATTTATACATGGCAACATCAATACCCGCCCGCGAAATTCGTGTTTGCCGATCCGGGACGCATGGGCGTGGCGCTCGATTCGATCATAGCGGGAGGGTCGATTGTCTCGGGAGGGCGCGTGGAGCGGTCGATCCTCGGCTACGATGTGCGAGTGAACAGCTATGCGGAAGTCGAGGACTCGATCATTTTTAATCACGTGAACATCGGGCGGCATTGCCGCATCCGGCGCGCCATCATTGACCGTCACGTGGATTTGCCCACCGGCACCGTGATCGGCCACAATCCCGAGGCCGACCGCGCGCGATACGCGATTTCCGAAAATGGCGTGACGGTGGTGGTGCGTCCGGAATCCATGATCGAGGAACCGGAGTAGCTTGGGCTCTCTTCTGTCGGTCCTTCGCCGTGCTTGGAGGGAGGACGGGGTTCCCGTAGACTTTAGTGTCCGGCTGCTGCTCGCAGCACAACTGTCATCTTTTGACCGATGAACCGGTGCTCGCTCCAAAGGGGTGCCGAATCTGCACAAACTCCAGGAGGGAAAGATGTCCACGAAAATTGTCGCCGTACACGGACGCGAAATTCTCGATTCGCGCGGGAATCCCACGATCGAAGCGGATGTGCGGCTAGAAGGCGGAGCGCTCGGGCGCGCGGCGGTTCCCTCCGGCGCGTCGACGGGCGAGAACGAAGCGATCGAGCTGCGCGATGGTGACAAGGCCCGCTACCTGGGCAAGGGCGTGCTGAAGGCAGTGGCGCACGTAAACACCGCGATTGCGAAGCTCGTCGCGGGGATGGACGCGGCGGATCAGCCTGCGCTCGATCAAAAGATGATCGATGCGGACGGGACGCCGAACAAATCGAAATTCGGCGCGAACGCGATCCTTTCGGTATCGATGGCGGCGGCGCGCGCGGCGGCGACCGCTTCCAGCCAGCCGCTTTATAAGTACCTCGCGCAGCTAACCAGTGGCGCTCCAGCCGTAGTGCTGCCCGTGCCGATGATGAACATCCTGAATGGCGGCGTGCACGCGGACAATTCCGTGGACGCACAGGAGTTCCTGGTAATGCCCGTGGGCGCGCCGAGCTTTCATGAGGCGCTGCGCTGGGGCGTAGAAGTTTTCCATCATTTGAAAGCCGTACTTAAGAAAAATGGATATTCGACGGCGGTGGGCGATGAAGGCGGCTTCGCGCCGAATCTGAAATCCAACGAAGAGGCGCTGGAACGAATACTCGAAGCGATTACCGCGGCTGGGTATAAGCCAGGCGAGCAGATCGCCATCGCCATCGATCCCGCGGCCAGCGAATTTTACGACCGTTCAGCGAAACGGTACGTGTTCAAAAAATCGGACCGCTCCACGCGCACCTCCGAGCAGATGATCGAATTTTGGAACAATTGGGTGCGGCAATATCCGATCGTGTCGCTTGAGGACGGGCTGGCGGAGGACGATTGGGATGGCTGGAAGCTGATGACCAAAGAAATGGGCGAACGGCTGCAGCTGATTGGCGACGATATCTTCGTCACAAATCCTAAAATTTTCGCGCGCGGCATTTCCGAAGGTATCGCCAACGCAATTCTCATTAAACTCAATCAAATTGGCAGCGTGACGGAAACCATCGAAGCGGTAGAGATGGCGCGGAAGGCGAAATACGCGACGATCATTTCGCACCGTTCGGGCGAAACGGAGGACCCATTCATCGCCGACTTTGCCGTTGCGATGGGCAGCGGACAGATCAAGACCGGCTCGGCTTCGCGTACGGACCGCATCGCCAAATACAATCAGTTGCTGCGCATCGAAGAAGAACTAGGGTCGTCCGCGAAATTCCTGGGCCGAGCAGCTCTTTCGCGGCATTAGTCTTCGCCGAGCATTCGCGCGACGGCTCGATTCGCGCTCACTTCGCGAGCGTGATCTCGAAGCCGACTGGCGTTTCGTTGATCTGAAATATCTCCCAGGCGCTTTCGGCGATCATCCGTTCAAACTCGTCGCGAGTATAGGCGCGCTTCAGCAGCATGAGGCGAAACGTCCATTTCATAAGCAGCGCGCTTACCGCGCTGACGTTCATGGCGTCGATATACCGGTTGAGTTCCTCCCGCGGCGTGTCGCGGCGGAGGTCGATGATCACAGCTTTACCGCCAGGACTCAGCACGCGACGCATTTCCGCTAGTGCACGGACCGGCTCGGAGAAATTTTTGAATGCGGCGCGGCAAACGATCAGATCGAAACTTGCGTCCGGGAACGGCATGCGCGACGCGTTTCCCTGCCGGAAATCGACGGTCGCGTTCTGCTCTTTTGCATTGCGGCGGGCGATTTCGACGAAGGTCTTGCTGATGTCCAACCCGGTGATTTCGAATTTGCCGAGCTTCGCCAATGCGATAGCGAAATAGCCCGGACCGGGCGCGACTTCGAGCACGCGCGCGCCGGGAGATAAATTCGCAGCCATGTGCTGGGCGAGCGCCTTGAATTCCGGCAGGCTTTTGCGAGTGAGCTTCGCGTACCAACGCGCGATGCCGCCTTCCATTCCCATCCCTCTGTAGCCTTTTGTCGCTGCCATGCCTTTTCTCCGGAAAGGATTCCTGCAACCTGACTGCGCCGCGCGACGAGCATCTCGTCTGGTCTCTCACATTTCTACGCCCAGCGCATGCAATTATTTCGTTCGTGCACCTTTCGTCCGCAACGAACTGGACTGGAAACCTCGTTTCAGAGCGCTTCCAAGCGTTGCGCCATGGCGCGTGGCTTCCCCGGGGACGCGGCAAACTAATTGGATCGCTCTAGGGGAGGTTGTGAAGTTTCACAAGGCCATCCTACGCGGCGCCCTTAGACTGCTTCCGCGTGGTTTTTTGTGCTTCAGATGGTTTTCAAAGGACTTGCCCCAAGCCCGCGCGGACAGCCACCCGCACGGACCTTGACATGTCTTATAGCGGACGCTACGCTCCGAACCTTCCATCCTGAATTTCTGCGAGGGTGATTGGCGCCGTTTCGAAAATTGCTGCACAACTTGCCGTGCTACGGCGCGTACAAAGCGCTCGGCCATTATCCCGATTATTGGTATTGGAAGCTGCGCGGCGAGCCGGTGCGCTCCCCGCATCTACTGAAGCAACAGGCAGTGCGCGAGTACGCCAGCCGGTACCGACTGCGGACCCTGATCGAAACGGGCACGTATTACGGCGAGATGATTGCGGCGGTAAAAAGCGTTTTCGATCGAGTGTATTCGATTGAGTTCGATCCCGAGCTGGCGCAACGAGCCACGCGACGGTTCGCGAGCGATTCGCGCGTTCGCATTCTCGAAGGCGACAGTCAAAAAGTGCTTCCCAAACTACTGAAATCCCTTTCGGAGGCGGCGCTTTTCTGGCTGGATGCAGGCTACTGGGGCTGGTCCGATCTGGCGCGCGATCCGGAGAGGCTTTCGGTGGAAGTGGAAGCCGCGCTTTCGCATCCGGTGAAAGCCCACGTGGTGCTGATGGACGACGCGCGCATGCTGGACGGACGCAATGGCGCCCCCACATTCGATGAGCTCAGCGCCCGCATCGCCGCGAGGTTTCCTGGCCGCCGCGTGGAGTTGCTCCAAGACATCATTCGTATCACACCGGAATGAGATGAAAGCATCGCGAACGTCCGGCTAACGCGCAGTTACCTTTTCGTCATAGTTCCATTGCCGCCGACTAGCGTCCCGAACAAGCTGTGACTACTGCGAGCCAGCATGCCCGTGTACACCACAACTCCGCTTTCGGAAGCGCGTCCAGAAATTTCGGCCGCGCCTGGCTTCCCTATTTTGCGGAATCACAGAACCCACAACACCGTGCCCATCAACGGCTGGAAATCGGTGCTTCTCGGGTTGCCTTTCGTTGCAACAGGCACGCTACTTGGATTAGTTGCCCTGGACCGGATTCCGGCGCGAAAGCATGCCCCAGGTTGGCTGATCGGCGCGGCGGCTGGGCTGTTCGTCGCGGGCGGTTCGGTCTTTCTGGTGCATGGGCTTTGCGGCCTGTATCGACGGGCCGGTTATTGGCGCAAGACAGCGGTGCGGCCGGATGAGCCATGGCTCGCCGATTATCCGTGGCGGCGCGAGGGCATCGGCTTCTCCGAAGTGGACGAAATGCTCCGGCGTCTTTTGGCCGCGCTCGGCTGGACGGTGATCCTTTCGCTTCTCGCGTGGGTCGGAATGCGCCAGCCCGATGGCTGGCCGATTTGGGCGGCCCTTTGCTTGTTCAGTTTGTGCTGCCTGATGCTGTGGAGTCGCTGGGCTGCCAGTGTTTTCGAGTTGGGGCGCTACGGCGACACCTATCTCCATTTTGGCGAGTTCCCTTTCAGGCTAGGAGCGAAACTCAGAGCGAGGCTCCGCGCTCCGCGGCACATGGCCGCAATCGAACAACTGACAATCACGCTACGCTGCGTGCAAGAACACCACTCGACCGAGGGAGATGGGACGAGCCGGACAATGATCGTTGTCTGTTACGAAATGTATAAGGACGCCATCCAACTAAATGCGGATCGGCTCGCAGGGCTCGGGGGGAGTGACGTGCCGATTGAGTTTTGCCTGCCCAAACGGCAGGCGGCCACAAATCTATCGGCCACAGCGCCTACTTATTGGGAGATCGAGGTAAACGGAAAAGCGCGCGGCGCCGATTACGCCGCGGTTTTCCTGGTTCCGGTCTATAACGCCCGATAACCACGGCGAGCCAACCGTTCTGCTGTTGATTCAATCAAATAAAACGTGGACGTGTGGGCACGATTGGTCGAAAGAATGTGCATGGAGAGGGCCGATGAAGTTTCCTGATCGAAAGTTCCGGTTCGGTTTCGGCATTTTTCTCGCGCTCTGGCCTGTGGCGGTGGCGGCATTCGTTCCGGCGCAGGTTTTTGCCGGTCTCGACGTGGTCATGGTTTCGTCGAACCGCCTGCCACTGGCGATCTTTTGCGTAGCCGCGCTGGCATCGGAAATATTGGCGGTCACGCTGTTTTTTCGGACACGCGTTTTTCCCATTGACGCACTCACGTCCTGGTCCGTGATCGCGGCTGCCGCCGCAGGGACCTGTACGCTAGCTTTCCTGGTTGCCGCGGTCGCTAACGTCATCGGCGTCTGGTAAGCAATTTTCCCAACCGAAGTTTTAGCGGGCCCGGTTCGCAAATTCATCGGTGCGAGCAGCTACTTTTCGGAGCGCCCTCGCCATCTGCGCGCATACCGGCGCGCCACCTTTGCGCGAACATGCACTTGAAGTCCGACTCCCAGTCGGCTAACGTGGGCTGATTATGTGCCAAGAACGCTCATCTGCATGAGGCTACGTGCAATGTCCGGTCACCAGGCGTGCAATATTTCAAATCGGACTGGGGAAGTCCGATGAGTAAGCGCGCTCGTCCGATCGTGCTTACTGTGTTGGACGGCTGGGGCTACCGGCCGGAAACAAAGGGCAACGCGATTGCGCTGGCGCGCAAACCCAACTACGACCGCCTGCTGAAGGACTTCCCCAACACGCTGATTCAGAGCTCGGGACCATACGTCGGCCTGCCCGAGGGACAGATGGGCAATAGCGAAGTGGGCCATCTGAATATTGGCGCGGGCCGGATCGTGCAGATGGACATCACTCGCGTGGACCATCTGATCGCGAGCGGAGACTTTCTGCGGCACCCTCTGCTGCTGGAGGCCATGAATCGAGGGCGGGAGCGGCAATTGCATTTGATGGGGCTGCTGAGCGACGGCGGCGTCCATTCGCATATCGAGCATCTGTTTGCGCTGCTGCGCATGGCGCGCGAGAACAAAGTCGAAAAGGTTTTCGTTCACTGCTTCACGGACGGCCGCGACACGCCTCCAGAAAGCGGCATCGATTTCCTGCGCGCGCTGGAACAGAAGATGCGCGAATACGGCGTGGGACAGATCGCCAGCGTGAGTGGACGGTATTACGCGATGGACCGCGACAATCGCTGGGAGCGCGTGGAGCGGGCGTACAAGGCCGTGGTACATGGCGATTCGGAGACGAAATCGAGTGATCCGGTCGCCGCGATGCGCGCCAGTTACGAAAAGGGAGTGACCGACGAATTCGTCATTCCCGTCGCGATCACCACGGCTGCCGTGCCCGGAAAGCCGGCCGTTCTGCGCGGAGTGATTCGCGACGACGACGCCGTGATCTTCTTCAATTTTCGCGCCGATCGCGCGCGGCAGATGACTCGTGCGCTAATCGAGCCGGGCTTCGACAAATTCGTCGATTCCGCGCGGCCTAAAAATCTCTGCTTCGTGGCCATGACGCAGTACGAAAAAACGTGGCCCTGGCTGCGCTACCTGCTGGCGCCAGAAAAGCTGGAGCATATCCTCGCCAACGTCTTCGCCGAGCTCAATTACAAAAATCTGCGCGTGGCGGAAACGGAGAAGTACGCGCACGTCACCTATTTCTTCAACGGCGGCGTCGAGAAACCGTTTCCGGGCGAGGAGCGGCTTCTGGTGGCTTCGCCGAAGGTGCCCACGTACGATCTGAAGCCGGAAATGTCCGCCGCCGGGATTACGGATGCGGTGATTCATGCCATCGAAAAGGGCGAATTCGACGCGATCATCATGAACTTCGCGAACGCGGATATGGTGGGCCATTCCGGCAAGCTCGAAGCCACGATTAAGGCGTGCGAAACGATCGACGAATGCCTCGGCCGAATTTACCAGTCGCTCCGTCCGCGCGACGGAGCGTGGATCATCACCGCCGATCACGGCAACGCCGAGACAATGATCGATCCCGCTACCGGCGGGCCGCACACTTATCACACCACGAATCCCGTTCCGTTCGTGCTGGTTAGCGATGAGGGGCACGCTCGATTGAAGACTGGGGGCTCGCTACGCGATATTGCGCCCACGATTATCGCGATGGCCGGCGCATCCGAACCGAGCGAAATGACTGGCCGGGACCTTCGCACCGACAAGGCGAGGCACTAGATGTGGCGGCCGGGTGAGGTTTCCTTCCCCAGCCAAGCGACGCCAAGGTGCGCTGATTCTTTCATTCCGTTCCACACAACTTATCCGCCCCCTTCCCAACGGAAGAAAGGAAGGAACTGATATGCCGACGCCAACTGGCGAAATGAGCGTTTACGAATCAGCGGAAGCACGCTTCGAGGTTGCCGCACGCAAACTGGGTCTCGAATCCGGTTTGTATCAATACATGAAATATCCCGAACGGGAGATCACCGTCTACATCCCGGTGGCCATGGATAACGGGCACGTGCAGATTTTCACCGGCTACCGCGTGCTGCACTCGACGGTGCGCGGGCCCGGCAAGGGCGGCATCCGCTTCTCGCCGGACGTCAGCCTGGACGAAGTGCGCGCACTCGCCGCGTGGATGACCTGGAAATGCGCGGTGGTCAACGTTCCCTTCGGAGGAGCTAAGGGCGGTGTGATCTGCGATCCGGAGAAATTATCGAAAGCGGAGCTCGAGCGGCTGACGCGCCGTTACACGGCTCAGTTGGCGGATTGGTTCGGCCCGGAGCGGGACGTTCCGGCGCCGGATATCGGCACAAACGAACAGACGATGGCGTGGGTGATGGATACATACGCGATGCACGTGCGGCAGGCAACTACGGCGGTTGTTACGGGCAAGCCTCTCGATCTGGGCGGATCGCAAGGCCGCCGCGAAGCCACCGGGCGCGGTTTAACGATGTGCTGCAACAAGGCGGTCGCGAAGCTAAAACTGAAGCGCGAGAAGTGTCGAGTGATCGTGCAGGGTTTCGGCAACGTGGGCTCGAACGTAGCGCTGCTGATGCACGAGGCCGGCTACAAAATCATCGGCGTGGCCGATATTCATGGCGGGCTATACAACGAAAATGGTTTCGACATTCCGAAGCTTCACGATTGGGTTTATGGACAGGGCAAGCAGGTGCCAGAATTTTCCGGAGGCGGCGAGAAAACGAACGCCCAAGAACTGTTGTTCCGGCCTTGCGACATTCTGGTTCCGGCCGCCACGGAAAATCAGATCACGGCGGCCAACGCACAGCGGGTCGATTGTAAAATTCTTTGTGAGGGAGCGAACGGACCGACCACGTCGCACGCCGATCCCACCATCCAGCAAAAAGAAATTTTCGTCCTCCCAGACATTCTGGCCAACGCGGGCGGCGTGACCGTCAGCTATTTCGAATGGGTTCAAGACCGGCAAGGCTTTTTCTGGCGTGAACGGGAAGTAAACGAGCGCCTGCAAGATGTGATGGAACAAAGCTTCGATCAAGTGGTACGCTACGCGGAATCTCACGGCGTCGATAACCGCATCGCCGCCTATATCTTGGCGATCGATCGAGTTGCTCGAGCATTGAAGCTGCGCGGGTTCTATGCGTAGCCCGAACCGTGCGGACACTGGAGAGAGGAGGCGAATCTGATTCCCGAGTCTATTTCTCCCGGCGCCGAGAAACCGGAAGAGCAGCACCGGCGGGATATTTGCGCTGTAGGCCGCTGGACTCACGATCGCGGCTTCGTCGCCTCCACCGACGGCAACCTCTCCGTGCGCCTCGGCTCCGACCGCATCCTAAGCTCGCCCACTTGCATGAGCAAGGGCATGATGACGCCGGAAGATCTCGTCATTACGGATCTCGAGGGGCGCCGCATATGCGGGTCCCGAAAGGCCTCGTCCGAAATTGCGATGCACCTATTGATTTATCGGCTGCGCCCGGACGTTAACGCTGTTTGCCACGCGCACCCTCCAACTGCGACCGGTTTCGCCGCGGCGGGAATCGCTCTCGATAAACCTATCTTATGCGAATTGGTGATTGGACTTGGCCGTGTGCCGGTGGCGCGTTATGGGACGCCTGGGACACCGGAGCTGAGCGATGCGATCGCGCCGTACGTTCCCGAGCATGACGCGATTTTAATGGCTAATCACGGAGTGGTGACGTACGGTCCTGACCTTCTGACCGCGTTTCTGCGCATGGAGACTACCGAGCACTTCGCGCATGTGGCGCTGGTGACGGAGGTTCTGGGAAAGCAGAAGCTGCTTTCCGGCAAGGACGTCGAAAAACTGGTGGCGGCGCGCTCTTTCTACGCCGCCGGCTCGAAGGCCCCTCCAGCGGGCTTGGAGGCTCGGTCTTCGAATGGCAACGGCGCGGATCGCGTTTCGCTCACGCGGTGCGAGCTCGACTCTCTGATCGATGAAGCCATTCAGCGCGACCGCGTGCGGCGTTGAGCCTCGTCCGGTGCGCGTGGCTCCGCTCTCCCTTTTTCTTTGCTGGGCGGGCCATTTGCTCAAGGAGCGGCGGCGCTTGCAGCAGTTCGTTTGACACGCCCGCGGCACTAATCAATAATCGCTGGACATGATTGGATTGCTCCGCGGCAAGCTCGTCGATAAGCGTCCCAACCAGCTACTGATCGACGTGAGCGGCGTCGGCTATCAGGTGCAGATTCCCCTCTCCACGTTCGCCGAATTGGGCGCGTTGCACCAGGAAGCCACGCTGCTGATTTATACGCATGTGCGCGAGGACCAGCTCGCGCTCTATGGTTTTCTGACCGCGCGTGAAAAGCATTGCTTTGAGCTGTTGATATCCGCATCGGGCGTGGGTCCTTCGCTGGCGCTGAAAATTCTTTCCGGGATGGGAGTCGAGGAACTCGTCCCGGCGATTCGCAAAGGCGATCTAGCGCAACTGGTGCGCATACCCGGCGTGGGCAAAAAAACCGCCGAGCGCATGGTGGTGGAACTGCGCGACAGGCTTGCGGGAATCGATGTGCCCGAGCCCGGCAGGCCCGCCACTCGGTCGCAGCTCGAATCAGATGTTGCCTCAGCGCTTGTGAATCTTGGATACGACGAGCGCTCCGTGGAACGCGCCATCGAGCAATCGCGCGCCAATGGCAACGGCGATTTTGCAAAGCTGCTGCGCGAATCCTTACAGATATTGAGCAATTCGCCGACGCAGAAAAGCCCCCGCGCCATCTAGCCCTCTTCAAAACTGCGGCGAATCAGCGTGCTAGGGCCTCTCGAATTTGCGTTCCGCCAAGCTCTTCCAGGGTTTCCGCGGATTTGCTCGCGCCCCTCCGCAATGGTACGATGACTTTGCGATGCGCTCCGATGGCAGCTTCACACCCCGAGTTGGACTCCCCTATCGCACGAGAAAAGAAGAACTTAGCGGCGCTTTCCTCAAACTAGAGCCGTATATTTCTTCGCTGCGCGCGGCGGGTGCGGAGCCCGTGGTTTTGTCGCTCGGGCTTGCCGCCGATCATCTGAGCAAAATCGCCACAACCTTGGATGCCGTTCTCCTGACCGGGAGTCCGGCCGACGTGGACCCATCGCGATTCCACGCCGCGCGCCATTCGGCGACCGTCGATCCAGATCCGCACCGCGAACGCTCGGATTGGGCGCTGCTGGAACACTGTTTCGCAGAACAGAAACCGGTTCTAGCGATCTGCTATGGAATTCAGAGCCTCAACGTATTTCTTCGCGGCACGCTGGTGCAGGACATCCCCTCCGAACTAAGCACATCGATTGCCCACCAGATCGCGGATCAAAAAGTCTCGCCCGAGGTCTTCCACACTACCTCCATCGATCCGGATTCAAAGCTCTCGCGAATGGATGGAACATCGGAACAAGTGCGCGTGAATAGTTCGCACCACCAATCGATTCTCGAACCGGGACGCGACCTTCGAATCACCTCCCGAGCGCCGGATGGGGTCATAGAGGCCGTGGAGTGGACGGGCGACAACAATTGGGTGCTCGGCGTGCAATGGCACCCGGAACGATTGTCTGGCAGCGACGCGCTGGCGCAATCGCTCTTCCGCGGGCTGGTGCGGGCAGCACGCAACGTTCCGGCTCGCGCCTGAAATTTACCTGGAGAACAAATGATCTCGTTGACGGGCAAGGCAGCTCTTATTACCGGCGGCTCGCGGGGGATTGGTGCAGCCACGGTCAAGCTTTTCGCCCAAGCCGGAGCGGACGTGGTGTTTGGCTACGCGCGCAATGGCGAAGCCGCAGCGCAGGTGGAGCAGGAAGCCCGTAAGCACGGTACACGCATCGAATCCTGCAAAGCCGATCTCGCCAAAATGGCCGGCGCGAAAAAGCTGGTTGAGTTCGCGCAGGAGCGCCTTGGCCGGCTCGACATACTCGTCGCCAATGCGGGTATTTGGACCGCGCCGGACATTCCGATCGAGAAAATATCCGAGCGCGAGTGGGATGAAATGATGCAGGTGAATTTGAAGAGCGTCTACTCGGCGATCCATTTCGCGGCACCGCACATGATTGCACAGCGCGGCGGCCGCATCGTTGCGGTAAGTTCCACCTCCGCGCAGCGCGGCGAAGCTTTTCACACGCACTACAGCGCCTCAAAAGGCGCCATCATCAGTTTCGTCAAGGGGCTTGCAACCGAACTGGCACCCCACAACATCCTGGTTAATTGCGTTGCGCCCGGCTGGGTGGACACGGACATGTCGAAGCCAACGCTCGAAATGAAAGCAGGGAGGAAGAGCGTGCTCGCTGCCATTCCGCTCAGGCGCGTGGCGCGGCCGGAAGAGATTGCCGGGCCGATCCTGTTTGCCGCTTCGGATTTGGCAAGCTTCATGACCGGCGAAATCGTCAACGTCAACGGAGGAGCCGTGCTGTGCGGATGAAATGCTCGTTAGCTCTCGCGCTGGCTCTATGTTTTGGATTTTCTCTCCTCGCGCCGACGCGCGCCGGGGCGCAGGATGATGAAATCATGATGCCGGCGCAAAGCGCCGCCAAAGCCAGACAGATCCTGCAGGCCGCCATTCAGGCGCTCGGTGGCCGGGCCTACCTCGGCGTTCATGACGCAACTTGCAGCGGGAACATCAGCCAGTTCGATCATTCCGGCGCGGTCACCGGCTTCGGAAAATTCATCGACTATTCGATTCCGCCGGACAAGGAGCGCCAGGAAAATATCCCGAAGCGCAACATCATCGAGGTATACAACGGAAAGCAAGGTTGGGTGCTCGATCGCGGAGGGGTATCCGATGCGCCGGCAACTGACTTGGCGAAATTTCAGCAGGACAATCTGAAGGACATCGACAATATCCTCCGCCACCGCATCCACGAGCCGGGCATGGTGTTGCGCTACGCCGGACCAGACATCGTTCAATTGAAGCAAGCGGATTGGGTGGAGCTGACGGATAGCGACAATCGCACAATTCGCATTGCCTTCGCTCGCGCGACCCATCTGCCCATACAGGAAATCGCCGAATCGCGTGATCCGAAGTCTCAGCTGACCAGCCGGGAAACAGACTATTTTTCGGATTATCATCCCGTGGAAGGAATCCAGACGCCGTTTCAGCTGGAGCGCGACCGCAACCGCATGAAGATCTTTCAGGCATTTTTCCGCGAGTGCAAGTACAACACCAACCTTCCGGATTCGTTTTTCACCAAGGAATCGCTGGAGCAGCGCTGGGCGAAAGTCGGGAAGAAGGAGCGCAAAAAAGAGAGAAAGGAGAATAAAAAAGACAAAGACCAGGAAAAAGTCAACAAAAGCTCCTCCTCCAACTCGGACTGGTAATGTGCATCTCCATTTCTTCTCCGCGTCGGCTGCGCTGGCAGCCGATTGTTTCTTGCACTCCCTGGGCAACTCTCGCTAATCTGTGGTTACTTCTATTTCCGCGCCGCGGGGTATAATCATTTGATGCGAACTTCGCCGGAAGCTCAACAGATGCATGGCACCACGGTTCTTTGCGTGCGCAAGGACAACAAAGTGGTGTTGGCCGCGGATGGGCAGGTTACCATGGGCGACGCGGTGATCAAGCACAGCGCGAAGAAGATCCGGCGCCTGTATAACGACAAGATCGTGGCTGGATTCGCAGGAAGCACGGCGGACGCTCTTTCCCTCTTCTCCCGATTCGAAAACAAGCTTCAGGAATTTCACGGCAATCTTCCGCGAGCCGCGGTCGAACTAGCGAAAGAATGGCGCACCGACCGGTCGCTGCGCCATTTGGACGCCTTGCTGCTGGTTGCCGATCCGAAGAACACGTTCCTGCTCTCGGGAAATGGCGACGTGATCGAGCCGGACGATGGCGTGTGCGCGATCGGCTCCGGCGGCAACTATGCCGTGGCCGCGGCCCGCGCCTTGGTGAAGAATTCAAAGCTGAGCGCAAAGGACGTCGCCCAAGAAGCGATGCGCATCGCCAGCGAAATCTGCATCTTCACCAACGCGAATTTCAGCATCGAAGAAGTATGAGCGGGAAGCCGGAGAAAGAAATGGTGATCTACTTGTCCGGAGAACAACAAACAGCCGAGCCAGAACCGCTGCCATCGTTCGACGAACTCACGCCTCGCGAAATCGTCGCCGAGCTAGATAAATATATCGTCGGGCAGAATCCCGCAAAGAAGGCCGTGGCCATCGCGCTCCGCAATCGCGTGCGCAGGCAGAAGCTTCCAGCCGAAATGGCCGAGGACGTGCTTCCGAAAAATATTTTGATGATCGGCCCCACCGGCGTGGGCAAGACGGAAATTGCCCGCCGGCTGGCGCGCCTGGCCGGCTGTCCGTTCGTTAAGGTGGAAGCCTCGAAATACACCGAAGTCGGCTACGTGGGCCGCGACGTGGAATCGATGGTCCGCGATCTCGTCGAAACCGCGATCGACATGGTGCGCGAGGAAAAGCTCGACGAAGTGGCCGAGCGAGCCGAGCAAGCGGCGGAAGAACGCCTGCTCGAATTGCTTCTACCCCCCTCGCCCGCACCAACCGAGCCCGGCGGCCCCACGGAGGCGCAGCGCCGCGAGCAGACGCAGCGCACCCGCGAAAAGCTCCGCGCCCAACTGCGCGAAGGCAAGCTCGATCAGAGACTGGTAGAAGTGGAAGTCCGCGAGCGCTCCATGCCCGCATTTGAAATCATAAGCAACCAGGGCGTGGAGGAAATGGACATCAACGTGAAGGACATGCTCTCCGGCATGTTTGGGCAGCAGAAGAAAAAGCGCAAGATGACCGTCTCCGAAGCGTTCGATTATCTGATCCAGGAAGAAGAGAATCGCCTGATCGATGTAGACCAGGTCACCCGGCTCGCCGTCGATCGCGTGGAACAGATGGGCATTTTGTTCATCGATGAAATCGACAAAATCGCCGGCCGCGAATCGGGCCACGGCCCGGACGTTTCCCGCGAAGGCGTGCAGCGCGATATCCTTCCGATCGTCGAAGGCACCACCGTGAACACTCGCTACGGCATGGTCCGCACCGACCACATTTTGTTCATCGCCGCGGGCGCTTTCCACACCTCGAAACCATCGGAGCTGATTCCCGAATTGCAGGGGCGCTTTCCGATTCGAGTGGAGTTGAGCTCGCTCACCGAAGGCGACTTCGTCCGCATTCTCACAGAGCCAAAAAACGCGCTCATCAAGCAGTACACCGCGCTGCTCGATACCGAGGGGCTGAAGCTCATTTTCACGGAAGATTCCATCGCCACCATCGCGCGCTTCGCCGCCACGGTCAACGAGCAGACCGAAAATATTGGCGCTCGCCGCTTGCACACTATTCTGGAAAAAGTGCTCGAGGAAATTTCGTTCGACGCGCCGGAGCTGAAAAAGAAGAACGTCAAAGTCGACGCCACTTACGTCCAGAAACAGCTCGCGAATATCGTTAAGGACCAGGACCTGAGCCGCTACATCCTCTAAGGCGCAGAACGCGACGATGGCAACGCGAAACTCGGGAGAGCCCCGCCGCTCGTCGCAGCGCATCGGTCTTCGCGCTCGCTTCTTCGTCGCAAGCTTCCCGGTTTTCTTAATTGCGCTCGCGATGCTTATGGGCGGCTGCGCGTCGCCGGGCCAGCCCAGCGCGCGAACGCCGGCCGTTCCCGAAGCTGTCTCGAACTTGTCCGCCACGCAGGAAGGCAACCACGTACTGCTCGCCTTCGATATCCCCAAATCTTCCACGGGTGGCCGGCCGCTGGAGCATCCTCCCACGATCGAAGTCTTTCGCGATTTCGAATCCGCGTCGATTTCCGGCGCTTCGCAGCCAAAAAGCCCGAAGCACCCAGCCTTGCTGGTCACGATACCTTCCGAACTGACACCGCGCTACGTTGAGCAAGGGCAGTTTAGGTACTCCGAGCCGCTGGAAGCGTCCGACTTCACCGATCACCCCAATAGCGTCGCCGTGTATTCAGTCCGCACGCGAATTTCGGACAAGAAACCGTCCGCCAATTCCAATCTCGCCGTTTTGCACATTTATCCTGCCCCTGAGCGCATCACAGATCTCGCAGGCAAAGTGACGCCAACCGCTGTTGTGCTTAGGTGGACGCCCCCGCGGAAAACTCCGATTGGCCCCGCGCCGCCGCTTGCCGGCTACCAGATCTACCGCGGCGAGGCGCAGTCGAATCCGGTCGCGAGCGCCGAAAATGCCGCGAACGCGGCTGGCACACCTTCCACTCCACCGGGGGCTGCTTCTCTGCCCGGCATTCCCTCTTCGCTGCCGGAGTTGCAAAACCCGCTCGTAAAAATTGGCGAATCCATTTCGCCCCGTTTTAGTGACACTCATGCGAAATTCGATAAGACTTACGTCTACTCCGTGCAAAGCCTGCTCGACTACTCCGGCACAAACGTCGAATCCTCCCATTCGAATTTTCTTGCGATTACTCCTCGCGACACGTTTCCGCCCGCCGCTCCAGAAGGCTTGGTCGCGATTTACGTGCCCGCGGCCGGTGGCGTTCCCGCGTATGTCGATCTCTCCTGGACCGTCAGCCCGGAGGCTGACCTTGCTGGCTATCAGATCTATCGCAGAGAACAAGCTAATGGTCTGGGCACACGCATGAATAAGCAGTTGTTGCTTACCCCAGCGTTTCGCGATATGAATGTGGCTTCCGGTCGCCGCTATTATTACGCCGTTACCGCCGTCGACCGCTCGGGGAACGAGAGCGCACCGAGCGCTGCGGTTTCCGTCAACGTGCCGGCCGTGACCCAGCCCAGCCATGACTGAAGACGCGCCACAGGCGCCAACGAATCGTCTGCAGAACCATCCACGGTCACACCCTGTCCTGAAATTCGGACTCTACACGGGTTTCGCGATGGTCGCCGAAATGGCGGTCGCGCTGATCGTCATCAATCGCGTGTCCGCCCTCGAAGGATATGCCCTGGCACGCAACGCGTTTTTCATCGCCTGCTTTTGTATTCTGGTGGTGGCGCCGATTTGCCGGTTCCTGAGGACGCCGGTGCGAATGTTTTCCTCGGCCATGATCGCCTGGGTTATATTCGTGGTTGGCTACGATCTGGCAGGGCTCTATTTTGAGCGCCTCTTCAACTCTCTGCATCAAGGTCCATTCGTCGCTCTGATCGAGGGCGGGGTCCTGTATGGAATCTGTGCCGTCGTCTCTTGGGTGGTGGAAATGATCGTTCACGCCTGCCGTTTCTCAATCACGCCGGACCGTCGCCCGGCGCGCGCCGCCGCCCGGCACGCCCGGTGACCCAATGAAACTTTGCCGTTTTCAGCTCAAGGAATTCGCCGCTCGGCACGCGAATCTGACACCGCACGAAGCCTATAACGCATCGCGTGCTGGCATCCTCGAAGACAGCACGATCCACGAGATTTCCGGCGACCTGTGGGGCGCATGCGAGCGCACCGGAAACCACTACCGCGTGGACGAGGTGCGGTTTCTGCCGCCCTCCTGGCCTTCGAAGATCATTTGCATGGCGCGCAACTACGTCGATCATGCCAACGAAATGGGTTCCGATCCGCCCAAGCAACCAGTCGTCTTCTCGAAACCGCCGTCCTCGATTATCGCGCCAGGAGATCCCATCGTGCTGGCGCGCATTTCCAAGCGCGTCGATTACGAAGGCGAGCTGGCCTTCCTGATCGGTCGACGCTGCTACCATCCGCGCACGTCAGACGACATTCGCCACTTCATTGCCGGCTACACTTGCCTCAACGACGTAACCGCGCGCGACCTACAGCGTCTCGACGGCCAGTACACCCGCGGCAAGGGCTTTGACACGTTTTGCCCTTTCGGCCCATTGCTGGAAACCGATCCGCCCACGCCAGACACATCCATTGAGACCTACGTAAACGGCGTGAAGAAGCAGTCGGCGCACGCCTCCGACTTAGTCTTCTCGATCGATGTGATTTTCCGCTGGATCGCCGAAGCCATGACGCTTGAGCCTGGAGATGTTGTCGCCACCGGCACTCCCGCCGGCGTTGGCCCTCTTGCCTCCGGCGATGTCGTCGACGTTCGGATCAGCGGCATTGGTGCCCTCAGCAACCCGGTCGTAGCTCCGCGCGACTAGTCACCGCCCGTGATGTTCGATTTGCAACCGAAGCCTTCGCAAATCTCTCGCTAGGTGCCTTCGCGCGTTACAACCTTGGCTACCGTCCCAGTTGCTTGTTTGAGCGCGTTCCGCACCTGGCCACTCGTTTTTCCGCTTCGCGCGATCTAATATGAGCTTCAGAGAACATCGCCGTTGAACGAACTCCTTAGGGACTGGCGCAATCTGTTGCCTCTCGCCGGACTGGCCGCACTGGCAGCCGTAGGGATCGTTTTCGCTTTCCGCCGCAAGCCCGAGGACATCGACGATTTGGAGCGGCGCCGCCGCGCGTATCTGAATCGCGTTGGCCGCATCGCGGAGGGCCACGTGCTCGAAATCGGCGAACACGATCCGTCCGCGTTCAACGGCGGAAGTTCGAAATCCCCACTGTCCGCGAAGTCTCCGCTCTCAGCAGTCCGCGCTCAGAAAGCAAAGTCTGGCTCGCTCTTTTCGCGCGTACGCCGCGACGACACATCCGCGCCCCCACGCAAGCTGCTTCACTACACCTACGCGATCTCCGGAGTTTCGTACGAAACGGCGCAGGACATCACCGGCCTCGAAGAGCGCTTGCAACTCGCGCGGGTGGCTGCGGGCCAGGTCGCCAGCGTGAAATACGACCCGTCCAATCCCAGCAATTCGATCCTGCTCGCCGACGATTGGTCCGGACTGCACTGACCGGCGTCATCCCCGCGAACATTCAAGCTAGCAGCACTCGTCAGGCGTCCACAGGATCGGCGTCACTCGTGGCGCGCACTGCCTCGCGAGGCGGAATTCGAAAGCTCGGCGCAACGTAGTCTTGGGCTCGGTACTGCTTCGGAATCGTCGTCTGGTTGCCGTCGCGTACTCCCGTGAAGTGCTGCGACATGATCTCCACGCCCGCCTCATTGAACTTGTCTTGAATGTTCTGGTGAAGTTCGGAGTAGGTCTGGGTCATCTCTGCGGGGCGGTCGGTGAACGCGTTCACCTGATAACTTACGTAAAAATCGTCCAGCGCCGTTTGCAACACGAACGGCGGCGGTTCTTTCTGTATGTTCGTCGTCGCCAAAGCGGCGCCGATTAGAAGTTGGTGCACGATTCGCCACGGCGCGTCGTATCCGATGGTCACGCCCGTGTGCAGGATCAGTCCTCGATCCCTCGCCGCGCAGCTGTAGTTGATCACGTGGTTGCTCAATACCAGCGCGTTGGGGATCGACACCTCTTCGTTCTTAATCGTACGAATTCGGGTGGTAAGCAGCGTTTTCTCGATCACGTCGCCGGTGGAGTCCGCGATTTTTACGCGGTCGCCAATGTGGAAAGCACGCGTGTAAGTGAGCACTGTTCCCGCCACGACGTTGGCGATCGCGGAAGTCGAACCCAACGAGAAGAGCAGACCGAGAAAAATCGAAACTCCACGGAAAGCCGGCGAATTGGATCCCGGCAAATACGGAAATATCACCACGGCCGTGAACGCGATCACTAGAAACCGGGCGATCCGGTACGTCGGCATCGCCCACTCGGGATAGAAATCCGGCAGCGTAATCGTCCGTCTGGCCACTGCGGCAAAGAAAATCTTGACAAACTTGATCACGTAGGACGCGACCGCGAGAATGACTACGATGAACAAAACGTTCGGCGCGTAAGCGAGTGCGGCGCCTCCCACGACGCGCAAAGGCCACAAGATCGATCGCACCAAGCTACTCGAGAACCCCTGCGTCCAGGGAAAGAAGCTAAGCATCAGGGTCGCATAGGCGTAGAGCAGCAAAAGCGTCAGTACAAGTCGCATGGCCCGCGATAGGGTTCGCAAAAGAGCCGTGATTCGCTCGGCAGGCATCAGTTCCAATTTCTGAATTCGCACCGAACGGATGCGCACGCCGTGCCAAGCCTGCAGTTTCGCGTAAAACTTCGGAAACACCAGGCCAAGAAGCTTTAGCAGCAGCACCAGTCCTGCCGTGGCAAGAATTCCATACAGTACGGATAGCAGGATCGATTCGAGCCCAAACTTTTTTTGCAGGCCTTCCGCTGCCGCGCGAATTCGGCCGGCATAATCTTCGGCGACTTCTTGGCGGGGTTCGCCAGCGGCTCTGGCGTCCGCCTCCGTGACCGTCGCGAGAACCGTGTCGCCGGAGAAAATCATTGTGAAGTTGCCTTGATCTTCCGCGTGCACTTCCCGTATGCGGTTTCGTGACTGTTTTGAGAGCCATTCGATGCGCTCCTCGATTGCCTCGGCGCGCTGTGCCGGCGAGAAGGTAAAAAGCCTTTCCTGGACGGTGAAAAGCGTTTTGCCGTCAACGATCACCGGAGCGCCGAGTGGATCGATCACGGGGCTCGCCTGGGCCGAGCCACCCGATTGGTGGAGTTGGGCCGCTCCCATCGTTACCGCAGCTTCGTGGCTGCTGATGCGAACCGGTTGCTGGGCATTCGCGGCCGAAAAGTGAAAGAGCATTCCCGCAAGCGCGATGGAAACACTAATGCTAAAAACACGGCTGAAGACACGCATCGATCTCCTCCTTGGCACGGCTTCGGTATCACGACTGTAACTCTCCGCCGAGCATCTTGCTACCCCAACGGGCCATGCGCCGGTCGATCCCATTGACACCGCCGCTACGATCCGCGCTAGCGCGTCGGGAGTCACTCAGGTCGGCCAAGGTGACGTAATTTTGAGTGTGTAAAAAGAAGGAGGGGTTTAGGTCATGTTGTGTCGAGCAACATTATCTCCGGTAAAGGAGCCTACACCCCGATGCGAGTGAAGACGATCACACGGCGGTTTGCGTTTCTTAGCTCCATAATTCCGCCACCCCTTAACGGCAACGTGAAAATGCCACCCTCCTTCAAAGCACTGCGGCTGGGTTGCGGGAGGAAGTCCAGGGCAACATTTGAGGAATTGCGCAACGCGAGTGCGCTTAGACCGCAGGTAGCTTATTATGGCGCTGGCGCTCGGCAACGATGATGACGCGAATGTCTTTTGCTCTTCTAACGATTCGCGGAATCAAATCCGTTCCCAGCACGCGATCCCACCAGTGATACTTCGAGCGGCTTAGAAGAATCTGCGTGATTTGGTTTCGACGGGCAAAATCGAGTAGTGATTTCGAAGCATCCCGCCCTTCGAGCGTTCTCGTTTCGATATGCAACGTCCTGGCGAAATTTAGGTGTTTTTCGACGGCATTTCTATCTTCATCCTCGCTAGCCGACGGCTGGCGGCTTTGAGACAGGACACAAACGGCAAAACAATCTGCGTTCAGATAGTCGGCCATTCGGCGGCCCCGGCGGATAAGCACGGCCGAGGAAGGCTCGGCCTTAACATAAATCAAAATTCGATCGCGGATGCTCTTTTCAGAAAGCGGCGCGGGCGTTAGGTGCTTCGAGGGGTCGGTGTTTTCGGCACTTTCTCGAACTTCGAGTTCGTGCGCGGCTTGACGCAGCGCGAGTTCACGCAAGGAGGTGAGTGTTGATTCTTTGAAGAAATTCTCCATGGCTTGCTGCGCCTTTTCCGGTGCGTAGATCACTCCTCTTTTCAAGCGATTCAGTAGAGCTTCGGTGGTCGCGTCAACCATGACCACTTCGGCGGCACTCTTGACGAGCCAATCCGGCACCGTCTCGCGGACACGGACGCCGGTAACATGAAAGACCTGATCGTTCAGGCTCTCGATGTGCTGGATGTTTATGGTGGTCATGACGCCGATGCCGGCATCCAGCAACTCCTGCACATCCTCCCATCGCTTGGTGTGCCCCGAACCGGGCACATTGGTATGCGGCAACTCATCCACAACGCAGATGGTAGGGCAACGCCGCAGAATGGCTGCGGAATCCATCTCTTGCAAACACACGCCGCGATAGCTGACCAACTTCGTGGGAATCATTTCCAGTCCGGCGGTTCTTGCGATAGTGTCCTTGCGGCCATGAGGCTCGAAATATCCCACGACGATGTCTTTTCCCGAGCGCTTCAACTCCTGCGCCTCTTCGAGCATGCGGTAGGTTTTGCCGACGCCCGCGGCATAGCCGAGAAACACTTGTAGCCGGCCGCGGGGTATTCGCGGGGTAGTAGCGCTGGAATCCGCGCTATTCGGGATAGACGACGACATCGATTCCTTCCGCGGAGCGAACCAGGAAATCCACCAAGTCGCCCCAAACCCTTCGCTGCAAGCCGTGCCGAGAACTATGACCGACAAAGATTTGAGTGATGCCTTTCTGTCGCGCAAACTTAAGGATGGCGTCGGAAGCATCAAAGCCGGTGAGGACCTCCACGTGCGCGCCGAGTTCGCGGGCATAGTTCAGGTTTCGCGCCAGCGTCAGACGGTCTCGCTCGGAAAGCGAGCGTTCCTGGACGTATGCGGCATAAAATTCCCCCTGGAAACGATCAGCATTGCGACTTCCGCTTTCCAACATCCGCGTGGCGCTCGAATGGGGACTGACGCAAACCAAAATTCGTTCCTGAACTCCCCACGGTTGCTCGATACCGTGCGACCGCAGGTAGCTTTCCAACTGGCGATCGACAACGGAGGCTGCGACCAGCAGAGCCAATTCGCGCAAGCGAGAAAGCTTGTGCCTCTCGGCAAGAAGCATGGCGCGATCGTGAGTCGCTGCGGCAGGCGCGCTGATTTCAGGCGCAGGCGCGTCCACAACCACAATTTCGTCCGCACTGCCGTCCAGAAAGCCGCGAGGGATGGCGCTGTCAGCTTGAGAACCGGTGACGCGCCGTACTTCGTCTTGGAGTTTTTCGAGATATTGCAGATTGACCGTGGCAATGACCGAAATGTTCGCATCCAGCAATTGCTCCACGTCCTGCCAGCGATGGGCATTCAGACCGCCCGGTGGGTTATCGTAGGCGAGACCGTCGATAAGGGCGACTTGCGGATGCCGGTGAATGACCGCAGGCACATCGATCGATTCCGACTGACCCTTTTTCAACGTGGGAATGATTTCCAACTTGTGCAAAATTTCTTGAACTTCGGGAGGGTACGATGGCTGTAAGGCGCACACTACAACGTCTTGGCCGCGCTGCAAACGTCTGCGCCCTTCGTCTAGCATTTGAAACGACTTACCGACTCCAGCAGCGTAACCCAAGAATACTTTTAGGCGGCCGCGGCGGTTGCGGCGCTCCTCAAGTTCTACTTGCGCGAGGAGTTGCTCGGGGCTTGGGCGTTGAATTGGATTCTTAGCCATTTGCGGCAATTCTATCCAGACCGCCACGAAAACGAAAACATGCTACCCATGCCGTTCAAAGCATCCGCCGGAAGCCGAACCCCGATGGACCAAAGGGTTTCAACCAGCCCGAACGAGCCGCTCTCTCAATCGACCTTACACCGAATCCACGGCGCAAGCGCAAGCCAATGCCAGTGTGTGCCAAAGTCGTGCTGTGCTTCCACCGTTTCAGACGCGAGAGCGCGTTCAGCACTGAATAGCGGATGTCTAAAGAAAATGAAACGGCAATGGCAAAGAGAAAAAGGCCCAGAAGTTTGATTCGATAGTGTTCAAAGGCTTGCGTGACGGATTACAGCCGAACCAGAGAACCGCTCACCGCGGAATCCCTCTGATTTGTCCAGCAGCGAAGCTTGCCGTTTGCGATTTGGAGGACGGAAACTTTTGGTCGAGCGCCAGATTCAGCAGGAGGACGTTCACGCGCGAATTACCGAGAAAGCCCAAGTCCGACCCCTTGGTGTATTGCGAAATTAATTTCTTCACTTGGCCGATGGACACTCCGCGTGTATTGGCGACACGGGCTGCCTGGTCTGCAGCAGCGGCGGGACTGATATCTGGATCAAGCCCACTGGCAGATGCCGTGACAATATCAGCCGGAATCCGTCCCGTGAATGTGGGATTCTCTTTCCGGAACTGGGCAATGGATGCTTTCACGCGTCCGATCAGTCTTTGATTGGTGGGGCCGTAATTAGAGCCGACGGACTGCGCAGCATCGTATCCGTTAGCCGAAGGCCGCGGATGAAAATACTGCGGCTTGCTAAACGATTGGCCGATCAGGCTCGAACCCACGATTTTGCCGTCGACGCGAATCAGGCTTCCGTTGGCCTGCCGCGGGAAAAGCGCCTCGGAGATGCCGGTCATGGCGGCCGGATATAAAAGACCAGTGAGAATTGTAAAGGCTATAGTTAGACGCAGGCCGCGGCCAAGTTCCTTGAACATGATCCACTCCTTCACGCCAGATGCAGCGCAACGACGATCCTATCGATCAGCCAAATTCCAGGAAACGGCGCGACGATGCCGCCTAGGCCGTAAATCAAGAGGTTGCGCGTCAGCATCCGTCCCGCGCTGACGGGTTTGTACCGCACACCGCGGAGAGCCAACGGCACGAGCGCGATGATAATCAGAGCGTTAAAGATGACGGCCGCGAGCACCGCACTTTGCGGTGAATGCAAGCCCATGATGTTGAGCTTGTTCAACTCCGGATAAATTGGCGCAAACATTGCGGGAATGATCGCGAAATACTTGGCAACATCGTTGGCGATTGAGAAAGTGGTGAGAGACCCGCGAGTGATCAGCAGTTGCTTTCCAATAGCAACGATCTCGATTAATTTGGTGGGATTGCTATCGAGATCAACCATGTTGCCGGCTTCCTTCGCAACCATCGTGCCGGTATTCATTGCGACACCCACGTCCGCCTGAGCCAAAGCCGGAGCATCGTTTGTTCCGTCACCGGTCATCGCAACGAGGCGGCCCTCCGCTTGCTCTTTTTGGATGTATTCGAGCTTGCCTTTCGGAGTGGCTTGCGCAAGAAAGTCGTCCACGCCTGCTTCGTGCGCAATCGCGGCAGCGGTGAGTGGATTGTCACCGGTAATCATCACGGATCTAATTCCCATAGCTCGCAGCGAAGCGAGGCGTTCTTTCATCCCGCCTTTGACGATGTCCTTGAGGTGAACGACGCCCAGAACTCGCGGGCCGTCGGCGACCGCAAGAGGAGTTCCTCCATTTCTCGAAATGCGATCGGAGATATCGGAGAGCGACGCCGGTGCCTCGCCGCCCGCCTCTTTCACGAATTGTGCGATCGCGTCGGTTGCGCCCTTCCTCAGACGCCGGCCGTCGATATCGACACCGCTCATCCGCGTGTATGCGGAGAAAGGAATAAATTCGGCTTCGTGTTCGGCCACCTCGCGACCGCGCAGGCTGTACTTTTCCTTAGCGAGCACAACGATCGATCGGCCTTCAGGGGTTTCGTCGGCCAAACTGGATAATTGAGCGGCGTCCGCAAGCTCGCTCTCGGTGGCTCCGCCCGCGATGATAAATTCCACGGCCTGGCGATTGCCCAGCGTGATCGTTCCCGTCTTGTCCAAAAGCAATGTATTCACGTCGCCGCTGGCTTCCACGGCTTTCCCACTCATGGCTAAAACGTTGTGCTGCATCACGCGGTCCATGCCAGCGATGCCAATCGCCGAAAGCAATCCACCGATCGTCGTCGGGATCAAGCAAATCAGCAGGGAGATGAGCACGATGACCGACGGCGCAACACCGGCTCCTGTGGCTTTGATCGCGTATTCGGCATCAGGAGCAAGCGTTGCAACCGCCATCAGGAAAATTAGCGCCAATCCCGCGATTAAAATATTGAGCGCGATTTCGTTGGGAGTTTTCTGGCGGACGGCACCCTCTACCAGCGCGATCATGCGGTCGAGGAACGTCTCGCCTGGATTGGATGTGATGCGGACCTTGATATGATCCGAAAGAACCTTCGTCCCGCCCGTCACGGCGCTGCGATCGCCTCCGGATTCCCGAATGACTGGCGCGCTTTCTCCAGTAATGACGGATTCATCGATGCTGGCAACCCCTTCAATTACTTCTCCATCTCCCGGAATCAGGTATCCAGCTTCGCAGTAGACGACGTCACCAACGCGCAGTTGCGAGGCCGACACCATCTCGAACTTTCCGTTCGCAAGTAGCTTTCGCGCAACCGTATCGGTCTTGGTCTTTCGCAGGGTGTCGGCCTGAGCCTTCCCACGCGCTTCCGCCATCGCTTCCGCGAAATTGGCGAAGATCACCGTGAACCAAAGCCACAGAGCGATTTGAATTCCGAAAGCAACACCGTGAGCACCGTTGAGGGCATTCTTGATTACCAAGGCCGTCGTCAAAGCGGCGCCAATTTCGACGACGAACATCACAGGATTGCGAGCCACAATCCTCGGGTTTAATTTTTTGAAAGATTCCCTTATCGCGCGCTTCACAATTTCGAAATCGAGCAAAGGCCGCGCTCGAATGCCCCTGGAGATCAGCGCGCCTTCTCCTTGTTTCGCATTGCTCGATAGCTTTCGTCCGGGCGGAATCACAGCACCGGTCATTTTTAGCTTCCTCCTTCCGGGCATTAGAATAGTTTTCCGCTCAGCATTTGGAAGTGTTCCACGATCGGTCCTAAGGAGAGCGCCGGGAAATATGTCAGCGCGCCTACGATCACTACGGTGCCGATCAAGAGAACGACGAACAGACCGCCATTCGTCGGCAGCGTACCGCTGGTTGTGGGGATCACCTTTTTCGCAGCTAGGCTTCCAGCAATTGCCAGAGCCGGAATGATGAACAAAAAGCGGCCGACCAGCATGTCCAAACCCATGGTGAGGTTGTACCAGGGCGTGTTTGCGTTAAGTCCTGCAAAGGCGCTGCCGTTGTTCCCAGCTCCGCTCGAATAGGCATACAGGATTTCCGAGAACCCGTGGGCCGCATTGTTGTTTGTGTTGGCCGCCGCCGCTCCAGGCGGATTCCAATAGCCATTCCTTGGGAAGTGAACAACTGAGGTGAGCGCCGTAAAACCAAGAATGCACAGAGCCGTGGCCAGTACCGCGATGATCGCCATTTTCACTTCTTTTTGTTCGATTTTTTTGCCTACATACTCGGGCGTGCGGCCGACCATCAGCCCGCCGATAAAGACAGCCACGAGGACATACATCAACATGCTGTAGAAACCGGCGCCAACACCCCCAAAAATCACTTCGTCGGTTTGTATGTTGAAGAGAGGAACAAGCCCGCCGAGAGGAGTGTAGCTATCAAGCATGCTGTTCACAGCGCCGCAACTGGCATCCGTCGTAACGGTCGCGAACAGAGCCGAATCAGCGATCCCGAAACGCGTTTCCTTTCCTTCCATGTTGCCGCCGGGCTGGTTGGCTGTGTACGCTGCTTCGACTCCCAGCCTGTTTACACTCGGATTGCCCCGCTGTTCGGCCCAATAGCAAATCAAGGCGCCGGCCAGAAAGAGGATGGCCATCGCTGAAAATATGGCCCATCCCTGCCGCGTGTCACCGATCGCCTTGCCGAACATGTAGGTCAAACCCGCTCCCAGTGAGAAGATCAGGATCATTTGGATTTCGTTTGAAAGCGGAGTCGGGTTCTCGTAGGGATGCGACGAGTTGGTGTTGAAAAAACCGCCTCCGTTCGTTCCCAACATCTTTATGGCTAGTTGCGACGCCAAGGGGCCTTGTTCGATGACCTGAGTTACGCCTTCGAGAGTGGTTGCCTTTACCGGGCCCTTGAAATTTTGGATCGAGCCCTGCCAAACGAAAAACAAAGTGGCCAAAATGCAGATCGGAAGCAGAATGTAAACCATACATCGCGTCACATCGACCCAGAAATTCCCAATTGTTGTAACGGTATGCCGCGCGAATCCGCGAATCAGGACAACCGCCACGGCGATTCCTACGGCGGCGGAGACAAAGTTCTGCACCGCCAGAGCTGCCATCTGCGTGAAGTAGCTCAGCGTCGTATCTGGCGAGTAGGCCTGCCAGTTCGTGTTGGTCATAAAGCTGACCGCGGTGTTGTAAGCAAGGTCTGGCGTCATAGGCGTGGCGAAGGCCGGCGCATTCGCAGTTGAAAAATGCAGTGGGTTGAGCGGCAAATGGCCTTGAAACCGCTGAATGGCGTACGCGAAGAGGAAGCTGAAAATACTCAGAGAGATCAGCGAAGCGGCGTAGCGCACCCAGGACTGTTCTTCATCCTCGCGAACACCGCCGACCCAATAAATCAGCTTCTCCAATGGCCGGAAGATCGGGTGGAGAAAGGTGCGCCTACCGTCGAAGACACGATGCATAAACGCGCCGACGGGCTTGGTAATCGCCAGTACGATCGCAAAGAAGATCAAGATTTGAACGACGCCATGTGAAGTCATTACGGCCCCTTAAAACCTCTCTGGGCGAATGAGTGCGTACATCAGGTACACAAACAGACCCGCAGCAATGATCCCCGCGATGGCGTACTCCATCGAACTCCTCCTACATGTGCTCGGACGCTTTTGTAAATCCCCAGAGAAGCGCGAAAAATACGACGACCACTCCTACATAGAAAACATCCAGCATGGTTTCACTCCATCAGCGTTCGCGGCTCGGGTACAAACTTGGGAGGCAATTGCCACGGAACTACAATCGCAGCTCGAATGCGGACACAAGCTACAATCCCGCGCGCAAAAGATTCGGTTCCTTCTGGAGCAGCCGCAGTTGGCGACGGTTGGGTAAAAATGACGTTCACTTCGAGCGGTTCTACCGCGACCTCATCGGTGCTTCCGCGGACGACCGAACGCCTGAAGTGTTCTACGATGTCGACGCAAGCCTTCTTCATGGACTCGATCCGCTGGTAATCCTGCTCCGCGAGGGATAAACGGCGCATAAACCCACCGTAAGAACGAGATAAACGGATCCGCGAGTCCAGAAAGTGACGTTTGCAAGGTTGCGGGCGCCGGTGAAAAGCTGTCACTTGAGGTATTCGAGTTGCCGGAGGACAAGCGGAGGGCACTATTGCGGAAGATGGAAGCGATAACCAGCCCATGTATCCGTCACGAGGAACTGTGGTTTGGACGGCTCGGGTTCGATTTTCTTGCGCAGTCGATTGACAAAGACCCGCAGGTATTCCAGTTCATCACCATAATCTGGCCCCCATACCGCCTGCAAGAGCTCACGGTGCGCAATCGTCCTGTTCGGGCGTGCCAGCAAGTAAGAAAGCAGATCAAATTCCTTGGCAGTAAGACGGGAGGCACGACTGCAAACCGTTACTTGTCGTGATGGCAAGTCAATGTGCACTCCTTTCGCCGAAAGAGACCGCAGATCGGCTTGGCCAGGGGGTTGCGGCAGCCGCCGCAGCGTCGCTCGAATTCGCGCAAGTAGCTCTGGCATGCCGAAGGGCTTTGTTATGTAATCGTCCGCGCCGGCATCCAACGCATCGACCTTGTCCCTTTCAGCATTACTTACGGTCAGCATAATGATCGCAACTTCGGACCCCGCACGAATCATCCTGCACGTTTCGATCCCACCGATTCCAGGCATGTTGATATCCAGCAAAACAAGATCGTAGACGGCAGAACGAAGCCTTTCGAGACCTTCTGCGCCGGTTCTTGTATCACTGACTTGATAATCACGCGATGTCAGCGTGGCCCGCATCGCGCGGCGAATCTGAGGGTCATCATCGATTACAAGGATTCTACCAGCGCTCATTCGTCGCCGGCTCCTCGCGCAGCGGGCAGCGCAAAGCAGAATTCCGATCCCTTGCCCAGTTCGCTCACTACCCAGATTCCCTCTCCATGTGCATCCATGATTTCCCGTGCGATCGACAGCCCCATGCCCGAGCCTTTAAGGCTCCGGTCCCCTTTCCCTCGATAAAATTTGTCAAAGATGCGCGATTGTTCCTCTTCCGGGATTCCTGGGCCCTGGTCGGTTACGGAGATAACCACTTGGCCGTCTTTGGGCCGCGCCGCGAGCATTATCGGGCTTCCCGAAGGAGAATACCGGAGGGCATTGTCAAGCAGGTGAGTTATCACCATCTGAATTAAATCCGCATCGACCCATACAGGTGGCACATCGTCTGCGAGGGAGACCTTGATTTCCCGCCCGTCAGTGAGTGATTTCATCTGGCGAAGCGCCGCCGAAACCAATGAACGCGAGTGATGCACGCCCCGATTAAGACGAAACGCCCCGCCTTCGATTCGTGCCAGCTGAATCGCTTCGGTCACCAATTTTGACAAGCGATCCGCGCCCTCATCCGCGATACTCACTAATTCGCGCTCATGCTGCCGGAGCTCAATAGCTGGGTCCGACAGCAGATCGGTGGTGATAGCTTTGATCGATGTAAGTGGTGTTTTAAATTCGTGCGTAATGGCGTCGAGAAGGGTGGATTTTAGCTCTTCGCTTTGCCTAGCGACTTCGGCACGATTCACAGCTTCTTGCGAGAGCGCTCGTTCCAAACCGATCGCTACGATATTCAACAATGAATGAAAAGCGGCGTCAGATAGAGACGATCCGCGAATCGCCAAGCTGCCAGTCGGTTGGCCTCCGAGGCGGATCGGTGTGACTGTGAATCCCGTATTTTCATCGCGGAGGATAGCTGATCGGAGCGTTACATCCCGAAGCTGATCGTCAATCGTGGGCCAATCACCTTCCGCAGCCCAATAAATCGTATTACTACTGCGATCGTGGAGACCCACGGCAGAAAATTCGAAGATTTGAGCTATGTGCTGAAGAATTTGATTTGCAATCGGGCGTGTCATGTCCGTGAGCAACAGAGCGCGGCTGAGCGAATATAGCTTCTCCATTTCGTGCTGTCTGGCGATTGTTTCCTTCGTTCGCCGTTTGGCTCGCGCTGAAAGCTGGCTGGCGGTAAGAGATGTGGTCAGGAAGGCAAACAGGGCCACCCAGTTTTCAGGCTTGGCGACGGTGAATGTTCCTATGGGCGGAAAGAAGAAAAAGTTAAAGCACAGCATCGCAGCGATTGAGGCAATTATTGATTCGAGCAGCCCGCCTGCTGCTGCAATCATCAGGATGGCGACCAGATAGACGAATCCCGTCGTCGCGGCATGGACATGCAGCAATCGAAAACAAAGTAAGGTGATTCCTGCGACGATCCCGAGGGCGCTCAAAATGCGGACGATCGAACGCAATACGTGCATCCAGAACCGCTGGGAGCGGAAATGCGTCTCCGGAATAGCCGGGCCGGCTGTCGAGGTCATCGTGCCAATGATCGAAGGTGTGGACCTCGGTTGAGAATACTCCAATCGGACTGAAACGCGTGTTGTAAAATTCAGCCGCCGCGAACCAAGTTCAGGAACCCGTCCGCCCATTGTCAAATCATGTTCATGTATGAAGCTCTCTCTTCATTGTTTGGCTGAACTAATCAGGAAGGGTGCCATCCGCTTCTGTGCCGCGCAAAATTCGAAGCGCGCGTTCAGCTCGATCGAGACGGGATAGCGCAGCTTGGACTGCCGAAGCACCCTCGGCTTTTGTAGTCCGAGCTCGGTCAAGCGCGCGTTCGGCGATTCGAGTGACCTCGTGGAGAAGCTTACGAATTTCCACTTCCAATTGCCCTCGGCTTTCCTGAACGCGATTCACGACGTCCGACTGGACCCGGGTGCTATTCATGTCCAGCAGGTGAGTGAGGAAGGCCCATGCATCCTTCTCGATTACGCCGTACGCGTGGACGATTCCGAGCGACACATCGGCTATGTAGCGCAGTGGCGACGCAGGCAAGGCGACGCGGAGCAATTGTTCGAAGGTAAAGCGTGACCGAACGCGGAAGCCCCGATCGGAATCGAGCGCATTCGGCATGCGCGTGAATTCCCGCACCCCGGACTCGGCGAGCTTCTTGAGAAAATCGTTCGCGATACTTACAAACCGGGAGGCTACGTTCCGAAATTCCCACTCGGCCACAATTTGCTCGGTTTCGAGCCAGGGCCGAACATGTCGTTCGGCGACCATCCGTGCCGCGCGCAAGACATCCCGGCGGAACTTTGGTCCATAATGGCGCGGCAGTGTCTGCAACTCCTTTTCGAACTCCGTACTCACAATCGGCATCGTCTTATCGAGAAACTGTTTTCTGTGCTCCAGGAACATATCCGACAGGTGATGTTCCTCCGCCATGAACAGATAGCGCACATCCCGAAGCGACCGCTCGGCCTCCGAAATTGTCCGACGCAACGCAAGGACCCGCAGTTCGGATTCTTCGAGGGGGCGCACGAGCGCTTCTCTATCCTCCGAAATAATCGTGGACAGCTCCGCCGCGAGCCGTTTGAAACCTCTTTCGCCCGCTGCACGGACCAGGTCGCGGCCGGACTCACGAACCAACCTTTCGAGTGCGGCAATCAGTTCTTTCCAGTCGCGTCCGGACCCTTGATGTCTGAGTTGTTCCTCCGCACTAACCTCATATACGAAACCAGCGGGACGGTGCAGTTGTTTTTCAAGCATCATGAGCGTAAATGATTTGGCGATTGTTCGGTCTGCCTCGGAAGTCCTGTCAGCCTTGTTGAGTACAACCAGAAGGTTCGTTACTTGCTCCCCAATCTCGCGAACCAGATTCAACTCGTCTCCGGCGATTGGAGGGTCCGCTCCGACGACGACGATCGCCGCATCGATGTGAGGGATAAACGCTTGCGTTGCTGCCGTATTCCCTGCGAAGGCCGAGCCAAGACCAGGCGTATCTACAAAACACATTCCTTCTGCCAAAAGTGGGCTCGGGCAAAAGACCTCTACGCCGAACACGCCCTTTTGGTTCTCCGGATTCAGCTCTTCGGAAACGTACTGCGGCAGATCCTCGGTCCGTATATCTGTCCACGTTCCGCCTCCAAATCGCACGCGTGCACGGGGCGGGCTGCCGTGGCGAACAATCGTCGGCACAGTTGTAAGCGGTAAAACTCCGGTAGGCAAAATCCGTGCCCCTAATAGAGCATTCAATAGCGTTGATTTACCCCGCTTAAACTGCCCAACGCATGCGACGTAGAATCGCCCCTCGGTCATCCGCTGAGCGAGCGCGGTCGCCTCCTCTAGGACCCGGTCGGACCCGAGTTCCTTCGCCAATTCCGCGAGGCGATAAAGGGAGCTATCCGCAGAGACGTCCGGGACGATGTCGGTCGGGTTCATGTGGCATAGCTCGCGGAAGAAGAGAACCGTCCACCCAGGAGCAGGTAATCGACGTGAAGCAACTTCATTTTCACTTGGTCTCCGTAGTGATAGCGCGGGTCAGCAGCCAGTTCGCACATCTTGACGATCGAACCGGGCAAATGTCCGCTGAAGTGCAAGAGATCGTCTCGAAACCCGGTAAGGTCGAGAGAACTAAGCCCGAACTTCTCAATACATACTTCCATCAACTCACGCGCAGCGGCTTCAGATATTGGACCCAACCGAATGCGGTATTCATTGGTCCAATACACGCTCCACGCGTACCCAATCTCGGCCTGCGAGTGACCTTGCCCGGTCAGATAGACGGGAGATTTAGTCCGGTTTACGATTTCCTTTAAGAGTTGAGCGAGCGTGTGCGAGGCAGGAGGAAGGTGGTCCAAGAAAAAGTAATAATCGCCTTGCTCGGCTGCCGTAAAGAGGATTCCTCGCAGCCGCAGCGCAGACTGCTCCGAAATCCAGCGGCTCAGGGTTTCGTCATTATACCGATCGGCCTGGACTTTCTTTCTCACCAGCGGGTCTCCTGCCACATACAACCCGTAAACCAGGTGCTCGATGAGCTGGCGTCGACCTGCTGGCCCCTCGCAGCAGATACACTTGCGCCTTTCGCTTTCCGGAAGCTCGCAAAGCATCTTGGCAATCAGAAATGTTTTCCCGGAATGCCAAGCGCCCCAGATCAATTGGCTTTGCCGCTTGCGGAAAGCCGAATGAAGACGGTGCAGTTCACTCCCGCGACCGATCAAACGCTCGATCACCGTATTCGCTTGTCCCATACTCACCGCTCCAACGACACCGAGGCGCTTGTTACAACGGGCCGCTACGCATTCAAAACGAGAGAACGTATCGCTCAGAGTTCCTCCCCTGTCGAATGGTCATGCCGTTTCCTCCTGCCGGGAGGGAACTCCTCGGCCGGATTCAGCGATATTTTTTCCGCTTGCCGCGTCGACGCTCGCTTTGATTTGAGCGAGGCTCTCCTCGACCCCGTTGAGTTCTTCCTTTGTGAGCCCGCGCCCCCCCAGCGTCTGTTCGGCCTGGGCGCGGTAGCTCTCGGCGTAGGTTTCAAACTTATGCCTAACTTGTCCCAACACCGAATCGCACCAAGCGTTCACCAACTGCCAGTAAGCTTCGAGTGCGACGTGGAAGGCAGCCGGCAACTGCCGCGAAATCTGCCTGGCCACTGATCGCTCCGCAACTCCCTGACCCAACAACCGGGAGAATGTAGGCGACGAAATAGCTATCGTGAATGAGGGCGACTCAAAAGCGGGCGAACCTCTCACGAGCGACAGAAATTCATCATCACTAGGGGCGTCAGGAATGCCCAAGTCCGCCGCACATTGCCGCAGATTGGCGCCGACTTGGCTCGCAAGAGCCGTAACGTCCTTTTGGAGTTTTTTGACTTGTACCTGGACGAATTGCGTGATGCCATCGCGGGCCATCTGACCCGGCACAACAACCCCGTAGCTGCCGTGAGATCGAGCATGTAACAATCGCCCCGCCGCTTCGGCGATAGCGTCCGGCACGGCGCTCATAGCACCCTCGGTATACCGTGCACAGGCCGAGCGCATCTCTTCAATTGTGCCGGTCGTGTTTCGAAGCAATGCTTCGGCGGTTTGCGCTCTATCCTGCGTGCTTGACGACGACTGGTTCTCTCTTCGCAGGCGCGCCTCAAGAGCTGCCGTGACTGCCCCGCTTAACGCTCCGATCTTTCTGCGGAGAGAGGCCGCACGCAGTTCCTGCGAACGAGCGTAGAGAGGAATGATCTGTGTTTCAAACCACTCGTTGAGCATGTCCCTGGACGAAGGCAAGACGCTGACGGGATGTACGGGAAGGTCGAACTTGCACTCGGAAACGATGTGTTCCTTGACGTATCGGATGATCCGCTCACGATCCTCGGGACCAAGCAGGTCCGCCTTGCTCAGCAGGACGTTCATGGGGACCGCCACCTGGTGCAGCGCCATAATCGTCTGAAGATCATCGGCCGTAAGCGTCGAACCTGCGTCGATCAAGACGACCC
This sequence comes from Candidatus Acidiferrales bacterium, assembly GCA_050746725.1. Classification (GTDB taxonomy): domain Bacteria; phylum Acidobacteriota; class Terriglobia; order Acidiferrales; family UBA7541; genus Palsa-295. Next base: position 46,999 of record JBOGMX010000014.1, read on the forward strand.
CCAAGTCGCACTTCGGAAGATACGCCAAGGTCTCCGTCGCGCCACTTGTGGCCAGGGATCCCAGTCCTGGTGTGTCGACGAAGGCTACGCCTCCCCGCAACCTCGCCGAGGGCAGGGCAAGTACGAGCCGGACCACATGTTTCGCGTTTCCCGGATTCTGCTGTTCGGCGGCGAACTCCGGAAGATGGGAGACCTCCAGCGTTTTTCTAGGCGCCTCGGAAAACCATACCGTGAGAGATGGCTGTTCAGCATGAACGATTCGCGTGGGGACAGCGGTGATCGGTGTGACTCCCACCGGCAACGCGTCTGTATCGAGTATGGCATTCAATAAGGAAGACTTTCCGGCACTGACTCGGCCAAAGACAGCAATCTCAAAACTTCTGTCTTCGGCTCGGTCAAGTATGGCGGCAATCGCGGGTCGAAATTCGACTAACCCTCGATCTCGAACCGCCGCCTCAATATTTTTGAGGAGTTTGATGTCGTTTCCCGGCCGATCCAAACGATTCAGCCGCGCCTTTAGATCCTCTCCAACACCCTGGGACAGGTAGACGTCAAAACGCTGAATCAGGCCGCTAAGTTCAGAGACAATGCCATTGAGCTCCGTCGCAACAGCCTCCGGCACCGCTCCATATCCGCGCATGTATTTCGGTTTGAGTTCCTCGCCTGCGATATCAATCGCGCCAAGGTGGACGTGAACGGCACGGGAGGCCGGGATGGACGGCTTCTCGCGCGTGATTCCTTGGCCCTCCAGGATCCGGACCAGTTGTGCGCGGATGCGTGCGATGTAGTCGTCAATCGTGCGGCGCTGCGCTGGCACGATATCAGCAGCGTATCTGGGAAAGGCGGCCTTTGAGTTAGTTGTATTGAGAATCTCTTCGATCTCGCCAAGGAGCTTGTCGATGTATTGGCATGTCGTGCGGAGGCGGTTCGCCTGATACGGGTTCAGAGATTCGCGGGGCTTCTGCTCGTTTGAGCTCATCCGAGTCCCACCAAACGCGCAAACATCCAGCGCGCTCCGAAGTTTAGATTTCTGTCCTGAGGGTGACCAGTGCCACGGGAGGCGAGAAGGCGAACAGGTAACTCTCCGAGCAGGTCGAAACCCTCGTAGGAGTCATCTGCCCTTTTGGGGCGGTCTTAGGGCGAACTCCAACACCCCTAACGCCGTTATTATTTCGTGTTGAAAGCTTCAAGTCAATCGCTCATCGGAGTTGGAACTCTCTAACTCGCGGCGGCCGGAATCGTACTACTCGGCCGTTGAGGCGGGCCTGTCTCGCTTTCCTCGAAGATCTCTCTATACAGGTCCTCCCCGTAGCTAGTTTCGAGCGGCTCTGCCGCGCTTAGTTGAAAAGTTCTGCTCCCGTCGGGCTGTCGCTGGGCGCGCAGGAAAAGAGCGTCTCGTCTTCTGCTCTCGAAAAATGTTCGCGCGAATTGATACAAATGCGTCACGTATAAGACGCGAACGTGTTTTTCCAGCAAGGCGGAGACGATTTGCCTCGCTATTTCCGAACCTTCTCGTTCGTTGGTTGCTGCAAACGATTCATTGAACAAAACAGTCGCGTTGGAGCGGATGTGTTCGACGATCTGATTCATCCGGGAAAGCTCCTCGTCGAACTTTCCGCTATGCATTGCCGAATCCTCTTCCCTCTTGTAATGGGTGAGCAACGTCGAACAGAGTTCTCCCTCGAAAGCGTCAGCGCCGACGAACATGCCGCATTGCATCATGAGCTGAGCGATACCCATACTGCGAAGAAAGCTTGATTTTCCGCCCTGGTTGGCGCCTGTAATGACGACGAGATTCCGTCCATCCGCATCAATCGTGTTGGACACGATTTTGCCTGCCATTCGCAGTGACAGGGCGACGTCAAACAGATTGCGGAAGCGCTGGTGTCGCTCTCCGGCAGGCGCCGGAGTCGGAAAACAAACTTTTTCTCCTTTCAATAGAAGTGTCCCATGCAGATTGGTGCAGGCTACATAGAATGCGAGTTCGGTCCGCAGCAGATAGAGAAAGCTGAGCACGTGGTCGGCGGATTCCGCAAGGGCAACGGCCACCCGACTGATACTGCGGTGCCGTATCTCCTCAAAAATCCTCGCCCCGGCCTCATCGCGCTCGGCGAGATGGAACGTATAACCCGGCGGGCCTTTCCGAAGGAATCTCTCAAACCATCTCTGCTGGCGGTCGGGCGGCTTGCGAAGCACGATATCAGTGCTTTCGTTACAATCACCCAGTTGCGCGCTCATTAGCACGCCTTTCCGGAACTTCGATATTGTCAGATGATCCTGGATTGTCGCAAGATACTCATCGTCTAATTCCTTTGCGAGCATCGCAAAGAACCTTCGGAAGGCCTCGGACTTGAACTCGCCAGAATGCGCGAGAGCGGTTTCCCGGAGTTTTCGGAGCATGCCGACAAGCATCTCGAGAAGGTCCGTAGCGTTGTACAGCATCGAGGATGCATAGTGACTCGTTAAGCCCCAGGTGTGTTTTCTGGCTCGTTCGATGATCTCCACCGCAAAGCCGTATAGTGCGCGAACGGCCGCTGGATTCTGTAGGCAATCTTTCAGGCTGTCCTGCCGATAGCGGATCGTATCGATGTCATTCTCGACGCCGCAAAGAAGCGCTCTACGGGAAACTTCAAACAAGAACTTGTCGTCGCCAGCCATGGTGCGAAGGACCGTCTCCAAATCGAGGTCTTGCGTCAGGTCTGCCGCATTCCACGGGGACGGCTGGTTCAGATCGAAATCGCGATCCCGATGCATTAGCAGCGCCTTCATTCTTTCACCCGTGCGTGGATCCAGTTATACGTCACGTGATACTTCTCGGCGATGGCAAGCGCATATGCCAGGCCGTCCGCCGGTTTTCGCACCAACTTGAAAGTGCGCACGGCCGGATTGGTAGGGTCAACGGTGCTCACCATGCTCACGGTTTTGTTGGTGAAGGACGCCAGTTCGTCCAGGAACGTGACGCAGACCCCGAGCAGGTCCAATTCGGACATCCGGCCGATGATCTTCTCGCTCAAATAGATCGCGTCCTTGACCGTCGTCGAGGAAAAGATTTCGTTCATAATGACGATGCTGCTTGGTGTCGCCTCGCCGAGTATTTGGTGAACCCGAACCAGATCATCTTGAAGCTTCCCCCGAAGATTCGTTGGGTCTTCGGCTCGTTCAAAGTGCGTAAAGAGCCGGTCGAAGAGGTATAGCCGTGCCTCTTTGCCAGGAACCAAGCACCCCAGACTTGCCAGATGATGCAGCTGCCCGAACGTGCGCGCGAATGTAGTCTTGCCCCCCTGATTCGGTCCGGAAACAACCAGGATGCGTTCCGATCCAGACAAGGAGAAATCATTCGGGACGACGGATTTCTTCTCACGAATCAGCTTGCCTGCAAGCGCCAGATCGAACGTATTTCTAGCGAGGACAGCTTTGGAAGTGCGTGACAGAAGTGGCTGGCAGAAATCTAGGCCCACGCTGCGGAACTTCGCAACGTACCCGAGGTAAGCAACATAGAATTGGACTTCGCGGTCGAATCTCTCAATCTTTTTGTCAACGTACTCCGTATTGGCTGCGTAATAGGCGTCGAGTGAATGGAATATGGCTGGGTATAGCAGCGCTACCCGGTCCTGTATTTGTGCCTCGATGTGATTCATACCTGACCATCTCGGGACGTCAACCCAGTGGTTACCCACTGCGCCCCGTCGAAATTTCGCGAATGTTTCTTCGACCGCGGCGCTGTAGTCAGGTTCTCCGTTGTAATTCCAAACCGTAATGCTTCCGCCGTCCATCAAGAGGGAATATCTAATGGCCGACAGGTCGCTTCTGAGCTTCGCCGTCTCCTTTACGAGGCTGCGGAAAGACTCCGCGGCTACATACTGGGTAAGGTATTCGCGAAAGGCGCACAGGCCGCGTGAACACGCATCGAAGGCTGAAAGATCTTGGTGTAAGCACGCGACGGCCTCGCAATATGTATCCACAGCAGCCAAAAACCGGCGGGTCACGGTATGCGGATAATAATGGAACTGCTTCGCTTGGTTCAGCAACGCCCGCATCTGACGCATCTTTTCGGAGAACGCAGTAACCGCCCGCATCCCGATCGGATCGTCAAGGTCCTGCATAATTTCTTGGCGGTATTGGATCGATTCGAGGTCGTGGAGTCCGGAATAGTAAAAAGACTTCAGCTCGTATTCTTTAAATTCCGCGGTAATCAGTTCAACGATCTGTTCGAGGTTCAGATCACCAAAATACTCGGGCGCTCCGACCGATTCTTGAGCCGTCGACTCGGGCGCCTCAGAGAGAATGCTAACGAAGGTCATAGTTCCGCCTCTGCGTAAGGCGTGCAGCCGCATCTGGTTTCGCCAGCGCCCATTGGTGGTGTGGTGTCGAGGCCCACAACAACTCGATAAGCAATTCTTACCCGGAGTCGTGGCACGAGACGACATGACTCCGCGACAAGATCCCTTGTCAGGAGTCATCATCTGTCCCGAGCGTACAAGGAACAGCGGTTAAGGCCGAACTCCTTGGCCTCTTGCGACATTATAGTACATGGGGTCGCAAAAACGTCAAATTGAACTCTGAGGGCGTGACTTAATTTTGACGGTGTAAAAGGAAAGCTGCGCATCCCGCGCGTGGATTCCCGCGATGGTTTTTACGAGAGGAACTACCTCACAGCGCTGGGAGTGATTCCCTCGGCCAACTCAGGCTGGATTTTCGCCCGCAATTCGAGTAATATTTCGCGGACTTAAACAAACCATCCTGGGCCGGGGAAATCGTGGGAGGTTGCAACAGGCGCATGTACAGAAAGCGGAAAGAATTGCGTCCGAAGACCCTGCTCGAATCGCTGGACGTACTGATCGAAGAGCGTCATCTTCTGAAACATCCGTTTTATCGGGCGTGGACCGAGGGAGCATTGTCGAAAGAATCCCTCCAGCTGTATGCCGAGCAATATTACCAACACGTTCGAGCGTTCCCTGAAAATTTGGACCGGTTGGCCGGGCGTGCCAGCATGCCGCTCGCGGGATTGGTCCGCCAAAGCCTTGCCGAGGAAATGAATCCTACGGCGCCTCTTCCGATGTTGTGGCGGCAATTCGGGCAATCCATGGGAGTGAGCGAAAGTGCGATGGAATCCGCGCGGCCGCTGCCCGGAATGGCCGCTATGCTTGATACCTTCGACGAGATTTCCACGCAGGGTTCGATGTGCGAGGCGGTGTCCGCGTTTTACGCATATGAAGCACAGGTTCCCGAAATCGCCGAGCGAAAGATCGCTTGTTTGCGGCGCTTTTACGACGTCTACGAACCGCGCGCACTGGCGTACTTTACGGCGCAGCAGGAAGCGGATGCGCGTCGCCGCTCCGCGTGGCGCTCGTGGCTGGTCACCCAACCCAAAATCGACGAGTTCGGCGCGATGTGTTCGGCTGAGCGGACCCTAAAGGCGATTTGGGGCGCGCTTGACGCCGTTTACCCGCAAGCCTGCGCCGCCGCGAGTTGACGAGAAGCCAGAGTTTGCAATTCCACGCGTGACCCCAGCGGTGGGGGACGAAGAAACGACTGGGGCCGCCGACCGGTCGCGCCCAAAGCCATTGCCCGATGCGTGGCTTCCTTCCGAAGTTCAACCGCCGGATTTTCGATACGTCTTTACGCCATCGAGTCCGCCGACGATCGCTTCGCTCGCATATCCCAGAAAAAGTCCGTGCTCCACCACCCCGACCACGTGATCGAGCTGATCGGCAATTTCCTCCGGCTCGTTGATCGGCCCAAACGCGCAGCCCATGATGAAATTGCCGCCGTCGGTAACGTACGGCGTGTTGTTTTTTCCCAGCCGGAGCGACGGATTTCCGCCAATCTTCGCGAGACTTCGCGCCGTGACCTGCCATCCGAACCGCACAACCTCAACCGGCACGGAAACGAGCGATCCGAGCCGCTCGACGATCTTGGTTTCGTCGGCGATCACAACCATCCGCCGGCTGGCCGCCGCCACGATTTTTTCTCGCAGCAGCGCGCCACCGTGTCCTTTGATCAGGCCGAGAGTTCCGCGTTCGATTTCGTCGGCGCCATCCACGGTGAGATCGATTTGCGTGTGTTCGGCGAAGCTGCTGAGTGGAATTTCTAAGTCCCTGGCCAGCCGCTCGGTATGATCCGAAGTAGGAATGCCGGTGATGTGCAACCCGGCAAGCCGGCGACCCAGCGCGGCGATGAAAAAAGCAGCCGTCGAACCGCTGCCGAGACCAACGACCATCCCGTCTTCGATCAGCGCCGCAGCGGCTTCCGCCGCGGCTCTCTTACAGGCGTCTTGTTGAGCGGGATTCATTCAGCTCACGCGTCGAGAATGCCAGGGAAGCGCGACCGGTGGCATGCGCGCGATGTTAATAGGCGCTGCCGCCTGTGAGCCAGGTCTTGCCACGCTGGTAGAGTTTTTCGGTATCCGGTCCCTTCAAACCCGGCATGTCGAGTTTCACTTTGTAGCCGATCAGCGTTTGCAGGTATGCGAGATGGCGGTACCCGTCCGGACATTTTTTCAGCAGATCGCTATCGAGCGTGAGCTTGGCGGCCGGATCGACGGGGTCCATGCGGTCCTTTTCGTAGATGGGCTGGCGCAAAACAAGCAGCCAGTTTCCACCGCGCTTTTCGAAAAAGTCGAAAAACCGCCCGATACAAGTTACGTCCACGAGCACGTCGTGAACTTTGGCGCGCTGCAAGATGGACATTTTAGTCTGCGAAATCGCCCGGTTTTTAGACACTTCAATCGAGCAGGCTCCCAGCGTGTGCAGGATGTTGACGCCCTTGTCCCACCCTTCCTTGCTGACGCGAACGAATTCATCGCCGGTGCCTTGAAACCACGTGGCCATCATACGGCCCTCGTCGGCCCAAACGGTGCGAAACCGCTCCCAATCTGCCGCGTCCCGCCAAACCACCCAGTTTTGCAGCGTCTCGCGGATTGCGAGTTTATCTATAAGTTCCTCGTTCATGATTTCCTCCGGTGTGTGCCGCATCGCCGCGCGCGGCGCAAGGATTTTCGCGGGGCGGACGTGAAATTGCAAATCTAATTTGCGTCGGGCAGTTTTCCTGCGGATTCCAGAATTTCGCGCGCCAAATAATTCGTCACGTGCGCCCCGTCGCGCGCTTCAATTAGATACGCCGAGCGCAGAAGCTGCTCTTTACGCGTCCGCAAAGCGTTACGAATCGCCTGCTGCACCTGCGGATCGGATAGCTTGCGATCACCCGCGGCCTCTTTCGCGATTAATTTCAAGATTGTGTAGCCGCCATCCTTGGTGCGGATCGGCTGGGTGAATTGACCGGGCTTCAGCGCGAGTACCGCTTTTTTTAGCGCCGGATCGGAACGGTTCAGCGAGGATTCGGGAATAAAGCCCATATCGCCGCCCGTGGAAGCGCTGGGGTCCTCCGAGTAGTCCATGGCCAACTCGGTGAAATCCGCGCCGGAATCGAGCTTATCGATTAGCATGGCAGCCTTGCGCCCCGCTTCGGCGGCGTTGGCAGCCTTGCTGTTTTTTCGATTGTGAATCGTGGGATCTGGACGCGGGGTGACAACGATTTCCGCGATGTGATATTGCGGCTCAGCCACATCAAATTCGGAGTGGTTCTTGTCGTAGAAATCCGTAATTTCCTGATTGGTGATCGAGATTTTCGCCACCACTTCACGGTTCAGGAGCTTGTCGATGGAAAGCTGGCGCCGGATGTCGCTTTTTAGATCGTCGATGGTCAGCCCGGAGGTTTTCAGCTTCTGCTGAAATTCTTCCTCGGTGTAAGGCGCTTTGGATTGAGTGAACTTGTCCTCGACCTCTTCGTCGCTGGCGATCAAATTCAGTTTTTGCGCGCGATCGATAAGGATTTGGCTATTGATCAGCTCGTCGAGAATGCTGAGTTTCAGAGAGAGGGCTTCTTCCTGCGAGGGAGCAGGCCCTTGCGAATTGACGCGCGAGCGGTAAACGCGCTCGACATCCTGGCGAAGGATCTGCTTGCCGTCCACCACGGCCCACACATCCGGCCCGGGCGCGATCTCCTTCCGGCATCCTGCGCCGAGCGCACAGATGGCCAGCGCCGCGACCACCAGAGTTCTCCGCCTCAATCAAAGCTCCTTCCGAACGCAGATGCTTCAGGCGGCTTTCTTGACGCGGCCGGAGCGGATGCAGGAGGTGCAGACGCGCACTTGCTTACGCACTCCGTTGACGACGGCGCGAACGCGGCGGAGATTGGGGTTCCAGCGGCGTCGCGTCACGTTGTGCGCGTGGCTGATGGAGTTGCCGTAACGCGGCTTCTTGCCACAGATTTCACATGCCAGTGCCATGATTCGATTGCTCCACGATTGAAAATGAGAGTATTTGGCGACACTTAATGCTATCAGAGATCGACGCCCGCGAAAAGCGCTTTGCCCAACGGTGTCTTGGCCCGGCTGTTCGAGGACCAGTAGGTGTTTGATCGTTTATATCCAGCGACGTACGCGTGCCGCAAACGAAAAGGCCCCCATCCTCCTCAGCGAAGGATGGGGCCGGTTACGACCGCTTGCGCGGGCTAGAAGAAGAACTTTAACCCGAACTGAATGACGCGCCCTGGAACAGACGACTGGGTGATCGTGCCTAACGCTGCGGATGTGTTGGAGTTTCCCACGGTGTTGAATTGCGGATGGTTGAACAGGTTGTAGAACTCCGCGCGGAACTGAAGGCTAGTTCCCTCCGTAACCTTCGTGTTTTTTTGAACCGACATGTCGGAGTTGAACTGACCCGGACCCATGATGATGCCGACGCCAGAATCCCCAAAGCCCAGGCCGCTACCCGTGCCGAACGCACCACATGAACCGGCGACCGTGCCACCGATGCAGGGTTCAGGGGTAGCAACAAAGGAATTACCCGGCCCAGTGAAGGTGCCGAAAGCAGCGTCGTTGATCCAACCCTGAGTGACGCCTCCGCAACCAGGAACACCTGCTATGCCAAGGCGGCATTTGTCATTTCCAGTTGTAGTCATTCGGATTCCAGACTGGCAAGTGCCATAGGAGTTGCACTTGACTGGATCCTGGAGTTCCGCTCTGGCACTCTCGCCATAGATTGTTCCGCCATTGCCGGTGATTGTGAAGGGCTCTCCATCTTGAATGGTGGTTACGCCGGAAACGGTCCAGCCACCCAGCACGTGCCCCTTGAAGCCACTCATGTGCCGGTACGGCAAGTCATAGCTGTAGCTCACAACCAGCCGCTGCGGACGATTAAATGCAGCCAGCCCGTACTGCTGAGCCAGATCGTTTGGATTATTGCTTGTGGCGCCGCCCGAAAGGACGTTCCCTGGTGCCGAGATTCCGCCGCCACCTTCGCTCGCATTGATGTTCGTGATCGACTTGCTCCAAGTGTAGGACGCCTGCAGCAAAAGCCCGTTCGTGAACTGGTGCCTGAGTTGCGCTTGCAGGTTGTTGTAGAGGGAATCTCCCACGGTGCTCGTGACCGAGCCTCCGCTGGGAGCTAGGCCGAGGAGTGCCACGCGGCCCATTTCGTTCCCGGATGTCGGTGCATTCGGGGCCACGATATCGTAGGTGTTCTCCGTAACTTCAGTAGCTGGATTCGTGTTGCCGGGGTCGTTGAACGGCAAAGAGCACGGAGTGTGCGTCACGGGCGACGGTACGCCGTTTACGCATCCCGCTCCTATGATCATCGAGGCATTCGCCGGATCGGTCGGTTCGTTGGGGGCGCCCGGCACGAGGTAAGCCGCGTTTACGTCGCGCGCCCAGTCGTAGAGGTGCGCGCCGTGCGTTCCCACGTAGCCGATGTCCGCGATCCAGTTCTTGGCAAACTCGTACTGAACGTCGAGATTGTACTGCTGGATCAGAGGAGTGCCCATGAACTCCGAATCGGAGGTGGCGTTGTTAGTCAAGCCCGCGCCGCAGGCAGGAGTGCAGTAGGTATCCGATATGATCGTAGCGCCAGTGGCGGCAGACCCCTGCATGACCTGCATGGTTCGAGCTTTCCATCCGAGTGCGCCTGCTTGATCGGGGTTATCGAACGTTTCGCTTGGAACGGTTCCGACCGCTCCGGCATACGGAGGAAGCGCTTGTTGGTTATTGGCCAGCAGGTTGCCGTAGATTCGATCGTAGAACACGCCATAACCGGCTCGAACAACAAACCGGCTTCCGAACGGCTGCCAAGCGAAACCGAGACGCGGTGCAAAGTTGGCGATTGGGCTGCCATGCGTCAGGGTCCTGCCGGTATTGGTGTAGACTCCCACGGCCCCGGCAGCAGTCGAATAACCGCATGGGCCGCCGCAAATCGTGGCGTTCGCATTGTAGTTCGACGGCACGACGAAGCCGGCGAGCGTGCCGACTTGGTTGCTCGGCGTACCAGGTCCATTCGCGACCTCGTTGCCAAGAAAGAAGGAACCTGTATTGACCAACGCAGCTGTGCTGCCCCAGAAGTTTGTAAACAGCCCGGTGTCATCCGACGGCAGCCCGTCATATTCCCAGCGCAGCCCAAGGTTCACGGTGAGTTTCGGGGTCACTTTGATGTCGTCTTCGGTAAAGGCCGCAAACTCGTTTATGCGCAGAGCATGGTAATTTGGCGCATTCGGCGCGAGGATCGTTGTCAGATTAGCGAGGACTCCATTCTCCACGGGTGTGGGCGTGGTCCCCGGAATGCCGCTCCCGCTGGTGAAAATGTCGGAGATGTTGCCGAAAATAACCTCACCCCTTCCCGCCGATGGAAGCGTCCAATTGTACTGGACTCGCTGAGCGTTGAACCCAGCCCGAATAGCATGCCTGCCGTGGTTCCAGGAGATCTGGTCGGCAAACTGAAAGGTGTTGAAGTAGTTCGTATCCGCTGCAAAGAAGTTTCCGCCCAGATTGAATCCGCCCCATTGCGCACCCGTTCCGCCTGGGCCGGCGTCGAGTCCTGACGAAGAAATAACCGGGACGAGTTGGAGTTCGTGATTCGCGCTCGTCGAAGGCCCGGGGCAGGAGCCAGCCACGCCATTGTTCACCATGGGTACGATACCAACACTGCAAGCCGTGATCGAAATGGCATCCTGGCTGTTCGTCACTTCGCGCTGGTAGGACACCCGTGCTTCGTTCACCAAGTTGCTCGTTAATATGGAGGTAAGTCTCAGGAGCGAATCGGTTGTCGTGTAAGTAGCGTTTTCGGGTGCGCCGGGATAGCAGCCGCCGAGGCATGTGAAGCTCTGGACCTGCGGATCGCTGGAGTAGAAAACGCGCTCGGATAGCGTGTTCTTGGACGAAAGTACGAAATCGCTGTTCGCCACGAACTGATTCTCATTAGCGATCAGCGGCACGACTATGGACGTCGGGGTAGTGCAGTTTGAAGCGCCGCCAGGAAGCAGTCCGCTCGTCTGATCCACCATGCGGCAATTTGGCAGCCCATTGGAGCCATACAGCACGCTGGGAACGTAGAAGCCCTGATTGTAGATGCTATTTCCTCCATAGGCGCTATCTCGTGCACGGAGAAGATTGATCGCGACTTGGTTGATGTTGGACCCATCCTGGGCAATTGCTTGGCCGGTGCCGAGGCCAAAACCTGCTAGTGAGTCGCTCTCCCCGGCGAAGGCGCAACCCAAGTATTTCTGGTACGTCGATGCGTCGCAGGCGGGATTCCCCGGCACCAGGTTAAGAGGCACGGTATAACCAGCGCCCTGGTCCGCGCGAGCAGCCGCACCGGAGAATCCCGGTTCGTTGAATGGCAGCAAGCTGACATTTGTGAAGCCGGTGGAGAAACCATTGGTGCCGATGCCATTTAATTGGCGAGTACCCTGATAAGAGCCGAAGAAGAAGATTTTGTTTTTCTTGATTGGGCCGCCGAGCGTGAAGCCGAACTGGTTCTGCTTCAGCGTGGGAGGGGTATTCCCCTGGCCGTTCAGCGCTTCCGAATGTTTTAGGAAGAAGTCGTTGGCATTGAAAAAGCTATTGCGGTTGAACTCCCAAACGTCTCCGTGGAAACTGTTGGTTCCACCCTTGGTGACGACGTTAACGCTAGCTCCGGGATTTTGGCCGTAGGACGCGTCGTATTGGGAAGTCTGAACTTTAAACTCCGCGATCGCGTCGGGATTCGGTATGCCGATGCCGGGGAAATTGCCGGATTGCGCGCCGCCGCCGCTGCCGTAGTTGGTGATGGTCGCGCCGTCCATCATGTAGTTGTTTTGATCCGACCCGGAGCCATTCACGTTGATATCCTGAGTGCCGCTACCGATCGCCGCAGCGCTGGCGACGTTAACAACCACACCAGGTGAAAGATCGATGATCTGCGTGTAGTTACGCGAACTGAGCGGCAAGCTGGTCACTTCCTTCGATCCCACGAGCGCGCCGTTGGTCGCGTTCTGCGTCTGAATCGTTTCCGTGTTTGATTCGACAGTCACCTGTTGCGTCTCCGCACCGACTTCGAGGCTGCGGTTCAGCACCGGCGTCTCCGTGACGTTTACGGTCACGGACGGCACTTCGAAAGTCTTGAAGCCCGCAGCGGCAAACTCCACGTCGTAATTCGCCGGCGGAAGCAAGGAAAATTTGTACGAACCATTGGCGTCTGTCTTGACGGAGCGCGATTGGCCGGTTGCAAGGTTTGTAATCGTTACCGTCGCGCCAGAAATAACGGCGCCAGACGGATCTGTTACCGTGCCGGTCAATGCGCCGGTGTTCGCTGATTGCGCCATCGAGAGTGGCGCGCTGAAAGCGAACAGAGTGGCGGCAATCGTCAGCAGCAAAATCGTGCGAAACGATTTCATAGGTTCTCCCTAGCCTTCAGGCGCGAGGCACGCACCACGCCTCGGCGTCAGAAACTATCGTTCGGATTGAATCGCGACTTGAACGAGGAAATAGCAGGGATAACCCAAGCGTGACGTCAGAAGAGATTTCTCCCCCAAGCATCCACCCTTCGATACGGCCACCCCGGCTCGTTGCAAACCGCTCCGAATCGATGGCGACACTTAACCCGACTTGGCCCTCCCGTGTCCATTACTTAAAAGGACTCTGACTAAGACCTTCCGCGACTTGATGAGAGCCGGAGGCGGACCTGGTCAAAATTCGTTCGTCGGCTTTCGAACAAGCGCCATGCTCTCGCGAGAAGTCTGTTGCTTCTTTTGATATTCTGTGTTAGTGGTCGCGTCAACATGGGGGTGACCGATGGAGCTACGTCAGCTTCGCTACTTCATTGCGGTGGCCGAGTGCCTCAGTTTCTCGAAAGCTGCCGAGGAATTGCACATCACGGTGCCGCCGCTCAGCCGGCAAATCCGCCAACTCGAGGAAGAATTCGACGTACAGCTGCTCGTGCGCAACCGCCGGCGGGTGATTTTGAGCGACGCCGGACGGCTATTCCTGCGCGAGGCAAAAACGCTTGCGGATCAGATGACGCGCTTCACCAACTGCGTTCGGCTGGCGGCGCAAGGGGATGCGGGAACAGTGCGAATCGGCATCAGCTTGCACCTTGGCGACCGGCTGAGCCGCGCGGTGGCCGAGCACTCGAAGCAGTACCCGTTGGTCGAACTTCAGACCGCCGGCATTTTCCCGGAGATGCAGAACGCGGCGCTCGTCGAAGGGAAAATCGACGTCGGCTTCCTTCACCCTCCGATCGACCGCCTTCACTTGAAATCGGAAATCCTTTTCGAGGAACACCTGGCGGTGCTGATGAACAAATCGAACCCCCTCTCGAAACGAAAAGTACTGCGCGTGCGGGATCTGGCGGACGAAACTCTTTTGCTGCAGGATCGACGGCTGTCCGGAGGTCTGCACGACAAGGTTTTGGAACTGTTGGCAAAATCCGGCGTATCCCCTCGCATCGTGCAGCTGCCGGCTGACCCGCTGCCGAACGAGGAAGGTCAGAGAGTACTGCTCGCTGCGAATCGTGGAATCTACATCGTTGCGGATGAAGCTCCGGCGCGCCTGGCGCTCGGGTGCGCTGCGGCGGCGGTTCCCCTCCAAGACGCCGACGCGAGCGTGGAAGTGCACATGGTCTGGCGAAAGAACGAGGCATCCGCCACCGTGCTGGCGTTTCTTGCCTCGGTTCGGCGTGTGTTCGGCACGCCACTCCCCGCCCGACCAACGCAGTTGAGGATCGCGAGTTCCGGGATTGCGTGATAGCAGCACCTTTCAGCGCCGGGCTTTCAACGCGGATTACCGTTTCTGGCTGACGAGGCCCGCGACCGTATCCATCAAATCGAATTTCGTCACGATTTCCAGCTTGCCGGCTTCCATCTCAACGAAGACCGCAGGACTCTCATGGCCAAGCAAATGGGTGAGGCGTTCGACCGGCGCGTTCGCCGGGACTTGGGGGATCGGTTTGCCCATCATTTCGCGAACGATCAGCTTGCGGAGGTCTTTCCCCTGCAGCGCGAGATTTAAAATTTGATCCTCGAAAATTGCGCCGACGGATTGACCGTCTTCAAAGACCGGCAGCTGCGAGATGTCCTGCTGTTGCATGGTCTGCAAGGCTTGAAAAACGGTGCGGTTGGGACCGATGAAAATGGGTTGGCGCGTTTTGCCATTCTGTCGCTTCACGCGAATCACGTCGGCGGCAGTGAGCGTCACTTCCGCATCTGTATATCCATGTTCGCGCATCCAGCTGTCGTTATACATTTTGCTCAGGTAACGCGTACCGGAATCTGGCAGCAAAGCGACCACCAGATCGCCCTTACGGCAATCGCGCGCCACGCGCAGCGCGCCGGAAACGCATCCGCCGCCAGCACCGCCGGTGAATATTCCTTCGCGCTTGGTGAGGCGGCGTGCCCATAAAAAGCATTCTTCGTCGTTGACCTGCAGCACGTCGTCCAGCACTGAAAAATCCATCGTCGAGGGCAGAATATCCTCGCCGATCCCCTCTACCACGTAGGTGTGCGTCTTTCCTATGTTGCCGGTTTTAGCGTATTCGTGGAAAAGCGAGCCGAAAGGATCGACTCCGATGACTTTAACGCCGGGATCTTTCTCCTTCAGAAAGCGACCTACCCCGGTCGCGGTGCCACCCGTGCCCAGACCGCAGATGAAGTGCGTGATCTTGCCACCGGTGTCGTCCCAGATTTCAGGACCGGTGAGGCGATAGTGCGCTTCGGGGTTGGCGGGATTGTCGTATTGATTTGCGTAAAACGAATTGGGAATTTCGCGGGCCAGTTTCTTGGCCACGGAATAATAGCTGCGCGGATCCTCCGGCTCAACGGCCGTGGGGCACACGATTACTTCCGAACCAAACGCTTTGAGCAAATCGATTTTTTCGCGCGATTGCTTGTCGGTGAGGGTGAACACGGTTTTGTAGCCGCGCACGGCGGCCACCAGCGCAAGCCCCGTTCCGGTGTTTCCAGACGTCGCCTCGATGATGGTACCGCCCGGTCGCAGCTGGCCCTTGCGCTCGGCTTCATCGATCATCCAGACGGCGACGCGGTCTTTCATCGAGCCGCCCGGATTCAGATAGTCGGCTTTTACATAAACGTCGGCGGGAACATCCTTCGCGACGCGGTTCAGGCGTATCAGCGGGGTGCGGCCAATGGCCTCCAAGATGTTGTTGCACTTCATCGACAGGGAATCTCCTGAAAAATGCGGAACGCAGTAGCTTAGAGAGTTCGCCAACAACTGTCCAGCAGCACTTTCCACCGCGCGAGCATTGAGGCGGCGCTCTCGCCGACATGAGCCGAAGTAATTTGGCAAAACTGCGCTGCGGAAACCGCGACGGAAGTGTATCGATCTGGCCGACCCGTCAGCGCGTGTTTTCAGCAACTTACGAGGTGTCTTACCCGAACGTGTAGCGATTAGAACGGACGCATGTTTTGCTTGGTTTCGCCGGAAGCGGAGGTGCGGCGCGCCAGTGTGTGGAGCGCCGATCGGGCGCAAAGAGCGTCGTCGAGCGCCTTCGGAACTGCCTTTGCCGAGTTTTTGTCCACGCCGCATCGCGGTTCGAGGCTAACAGCGTGGGCGATGGCGCGGCTACTGGCCGGAAGTACAGTTTTAGAACAGGCGGACAGGACCTGTACCGGGCTCTTCGCTGCTCGAGTCTCTGCGGGCGCGCCGCTTTTGCCTTTCCCGCACTACGCACCCTTCGCAAAACCGGCGAAGGATGCGGGACCCGACACCTTTGGGATTCGCCTTTGCCGAAGCACGGTGTGCTAGGATGCGCCCGAGACACTCGCGACGAAGAGCGGAATTCCGCTGGCCTGAAAGTATGGGCCACCCTTTATGACGTTGTCGGCTCTGTCAAGGCACACCTCACGTGTGCGAGTCGCAGAGGACTCTTTTTCTCCTAGCCAGAGTTCTTGCTCTTTCCTTCTTTTCTCGACCAAGGCTCGCACCGTGAATCCAGCGGTGGAAAAATTGGTTCCACCAACCATCTATTCGGTCTCTACACTCCCGACCATGATTCGTTCTTCAGACGCCGCGATCGCTCGCGGGAGCAAGCCGCCCAATCAGCCTAGCGATGAACTTGCGTTCACCAGGGTGGCCCCCGGGCTGGCTTGCATGCGAACCAGCCGTGCGTAATCTGCTCCACTGCGCAGCATCCAGTACATACGCACGGCTAACTTGCGC
>JBOGMX010000015.1:0-22473 GCA_050746725.1 Candidatus Acidiferrales bacterium
CACGACGCTCCCATCGAGCACCAATGCCGGAAACTGCGCAGCGCTTTCTGCCGAGCAAGTGGCAAGGGCGAACGTGGAGTTGGATTGATTCATGCGCGTGCGCCTCGACCCACCTCTTTTATTCTCGTCGCGTTCCCCGATTCGCCGCGCTCGCAGCAATCGGTGCTATGTCGGGTTCCGGAACTGCCGGTTCGGGAGCGGGAGGCATGGCCTCCATAAACGACTTTGGACCATCCTCCACGTTGCGGAACATTACGTTCGAGCCCTGCGACGGTCTCCAGACCGTTGGCTGCCAGTCCGGAATGTAGTTACGATATCCGCCGGTGTTCAGTTCGACGCGGAGACCCACAGGATCGCGAAAGTACAGATAACCCTGCTCGCCTATTCCGTGTTTGCCAGGACCGAACTCGATCGGTGTGCCCGATTCCAGCAGCAAGTCCGCACCGCGCAATAAGTCCTCCTCGGATTGCACCCAGAACGCTACGTGATGAAACCGGCCCGGCAGCTTCGAGAAATCGCCGCCGAAGCCCAGGTCGTGCGACTTTTCGTTGGTGGTCAAAACACCGAAGACGGGGATTTCGGGATCGTGATCGAGTACGGTGTACCCCATGAAGCGGAAGCCGAGTGCATCACGATACCACTCGCACGTTTTCATCACGTCCTGTGTGTTTAGAGTGATGTGATCGATCTGCCGGGGAGCGATGCCTCTGCCAACATATCGCTGCGGCCGATCCGGGTAACTCGATTTCATATCGGCGGGAGCATCGAAGCGATCCACCTCCCAAAAGACTTCATGCGCGTGCCCACCCGGTCCGCGAAATCTATACGCCCGGCCATGCCCCAACGTTTTCTCCAGCCACTCGCCGCGGATCCCCGTAGATTCAATTTGCGATACAGCTTCGGTCAGCTCCGCCGCACCCGCCGCGCGCCACGCCGCGTGTCCGAGGCCCGGTGTCTCCGATTCAGTGAGCACAAGGCTGTGATGGTAGTGTTCACCCCAGCAGCGGAGAAAAACCGACCTTCCTAAACGTCCGCTTTCAGCAAGACCGAGAGTGCCGGTGAAGAAGGCAACGGATTCTTCTAGTTTCGGCGTCAACAGCTCGACGTGAGCCAGATGGGACAACAGGTGTCTGGACATGCGACCTCGATTCCCTCTTGGGTTCTCGATGCTTTCTCAAAACTCGAGCCGAAGCCCGAACTGAATCTGGCGCGCATTGGTAGCGGTCGTAGAGACTACCCCGGACGCTGGATTCACGATTCCCGTTCCAATACCCGTTTGAATGAAATTGTCGTTGTTTTGCGAAATTCCTGGAAAATTCAAATTCGTGTGATTCACAATATTGAAGAACTCCGCTCGAAACTCGGCGCGTCCTTTTTCGCCAAACCATGGAACCGCCGTGTCCTTAGTTTATCCAAAAGTCCCAATCCGCCAGTCCGGGCCCACGCAGAACACCTCGAGGAACATCGCCTAAGATCCCATAGGCCGGTAGCGTGAACATATGCGGGTTGTACCACTCGCCTGGCTTTCCCGCAATCACCGTATTCTTGTTATACACTTGCGCGCCTGGCGAGATTCCCGGTATCGGTGGATCGATCGCCAGAGCGGCCGCCAGATTCGAGGGTGTCACGAGGGATCCGGTGGATGCCTTTCGAGAACACCTGCTCACTAGGCAGGCGCTCCATCGATCGAACCGATGACCCCCTGCTTGAGTCGAAAGGGGTATTCCGAGTAAATTTCAACGCTATGTCATTGCTATGCAAATGGTTGGTGGACGTGGCCGGGATCGAACCGGCGGCCCCCTGCTTGCAAAGCAAGCGTAAATTCAATCTAAGTCGTCGCTTTGGTTGCGCTTATCAATTCCAAGCCCTTCTTAGGTTGCTCCAAACTTGCTCCAACAGCGTCATCCGTCTGCGTCCACGAGGCCGCTTCAGTTTCAGGTCATTCCGATCTGTTTGGCGGCGCCCTCGAACGAACAGCCTATGCTACAGCCATGTGCTTACTTTGGCGCTGTTTGATTGTTGGACCAGTTTCTGGTTCGAAGGCGACCCACTCATATTCACACCATGTCCGGTTTCTGACGGACCAAGAGCGCAGTTGCCTGCGCAAGATCTCAGCAACGTTGGAATCGGCTGTCGAAATGATCACCTGTCGCGATAATGCCACTCTTTTGAGAAGCGTGAGGAAAGCAAGGAAGTGCAGGTCGTCAAGGTTTTGCACGGGTTCATCGAGCAGAAGGAACCGGCCGAGTGAGAATGTCTGTCTGAGTGCGAGTCCCAGGAATACGGATAAGGCCAAGACGTTGGCCTGGCCTGTCGAGGAATAATCCTGGGGACGAACACCCTTTGTCAGCCACCGATCCTTAACCAATAGCTCGCCTTCAGCAAAGTTCACTTCGACTTCGTTGAGATGTCCATGTGGATACAGATCGTTGAAGCATTCTTGAATTGCTACTAGATGCAGCGCTCCGGCGGATTCTGCCTCAGTTTTCGACCGTGCGCTCAGTTGCTCGGCGATTTCGGAAAACCGCATTTGCGCTTGACGCAACAGGGATAGGGTCTCTTCTGTGTCGGCTAGCCGCTTCTGCCGATCGCGTTGCTTTATGGCGCTTTCGTTGACGATCTGGCGGCGCTCAATCGCCCTTGCTCGACCGATCGCATTCCTGATTTCCTCGATTTCCGTTTGGAGACTTGCAGTTCGCCGCTGTAACTCCACACCTTTTGCTTGCAGGTCGGCGCCGACAACTCCGAGGGAGGCACACTGACGATCGAAGTTTTCAAGAGCGCGCCTCTTCCTATCGCGCTCGGCTTTCAATCGACCCTCTAGGGCGGCGCTTTGCGAGCGCGCATCGGACAAACTCGATTCCAGCGTTGCCTGAGTGTTCCGAAGCATCTGAACTCCTTGTTCCCGCTCGTCTACATTCTTCCGGATCTGGGAAAGAAGCTCCCGAGCTTCCGCAATCGACTCGACCGTTACGTCGGATGGAGAGGCAGGGGCGCTGCTCTTGAGGTCGCCAGCTTCCGACGCAACTCGGCCGCGGCTATAGTCCATAGAACGGAGGTCGTCTTCCATTTGGGAACGTGACCGTTCTGTGGCTTCCAAACTGGCGCGAAGCTCACTAACCTTGTTAAGGGCTTCGGCGGAAGTGCTGACCGGAGTCGGTTGTGCAAGTTCCCGCAGAGCCAAACTTAGATTCTCGTGCTGTGCAGTGAGTCGGACTACCTCGCGATCGAGCTGTTCGAGTGCGATGCGACGTTCTTCGGAGAGTCCCGACTGCCGTCTTTCGCGTGCGGTCAATTCTCGCAACCTGGCCTCGACTGCATTCAGGGCGCTGCTCGCGTCCCGGAGGCGTTCGTTGATACCAGATGGCCTTGCACCCCGCCGCAAATGTTCAAGAAGACCCTGGTGTGTTTCATATTCGGCGCCGCACAGTGGGCAATTCGAATCGGCAACATCGACTAAGCTAATCAACTTGGCGCGTAGATCGGCGACTTGGGCTTCGCGCTGAGCAGAGCTCAGTGCTAGGTCGTGCGACGCTGACGCTTCCGCTTTAGCTACCGTTGCCTCCGACAATTCTTTGGATGCCGCGGCTTGAGAGTGCTGGGCTTCCGTTAGTTCCGCTTCTTTTGCGCGGCGGTCGGTCTGAAGGTTAGCCAACCGTTTCTCAACATCCGCGCGGAGCGACGTGGTTGCGGCGCGTTCTTGAGTCATCTTCAATTGGGCGCGATGTTCGTCAGCCAACTTCTGCGCGGCATTGAGTTCCAGCCGGACAGATTCGGCCGATTTGTCAAAGACGGCCTTTCTGGCAACAGCACTGTCGCGTTGGCGATCCAAGTTGACAAGCTGTTTCGCCAACTCCTCAAGTTGCTGCTTCTTCGAAAGCACGAGGGTCATACTGTTCAATCGATCTTGCTGCGCGACCATTGTTCGAACCGCATCCTGGTGGGCGACGACGGCGGCGGCGATCGCTGCCGTACCTTCACTAACTTTCAGCTCCCTTTCGACGTTGCGGCTGCGTCGTTCGCTCTGCCGCTGCTCGATGCTCGCTATTTCTCCATCTGCCTGCGTTACGGTGGTGGCAGTAGCGGCGTGGGAAGCAAGAGCGCTGTCCACAAGGGCCACATCGTTCTCGCGTGCGGCGAGGTTCGCCTCTAAGGCGGCGCGGAGACTTTCTACCGAAGCGGATCGATCCCCGTATTGCTTGCTGAACGCAGCTAACAGCTCTTTGGAGTCGCGCTCGACAGTCGAATCGAAATCTAGACCGGTTGCAAGTTGGCGTAGCTCGCTATTGAGGTTGTCGGCTTCCTCGATCAAATCCCTCTCCCGAAGTGAAAAATGGTCTCCGATACGTTTGATCGACGACTCTACAATGCCGGCATTCGGAACACCCAATAAGCCTCGTAACAGGGCCCTCCGTTCTGAAGTGAGCGACGCCGTGACAAAGTCGCGTATCTGTTCTTGGGGCAGATAGGTGACGGTTCTAACTTGCCTTCCAAGCTCCCTCAAGTAGGGAGGAAACACCTCTGGGTCAACGATCAAAGCTTCCGCGAGTTCTCGTTCACTTATGGGGGCCCCGTCAAGGGTGACGCCATCTTCGGTCCTGGTCACCGCGAGAGTTCCGTTCGCTAGCGTGAGAACAACTTCAACGGAAGGGTCAGCGTCTCGACGGTAAAGGTTTCTGATCACGCCATCTTGGGCGCCTAGCCGGGAAGCCTGTCCGAACAAACACCATTCCACGGCGTCAAAGAAAGTCGTCTTTCCGAGCCCATTGCGGCCAGTTAGAACCGTCAGAACCTCTGGTTCGAATACCTCGGTTCCAGATATTCCCCGAAATCCCCGCACCGTCACCCGTGTAATCATGGTTTTCTCCCTAAGACTGTGACGAGCCGGTCGAAGTCGTCCCCCGACAGACGTTTGTTAAACAGAACTTGAAGCGCCTCTAGCTCTTCCGGGCTCTTGACCAAGGCGTGCAGTCGGTCGCGTAAAGGGTCATCGCTCGTCGGATACCAAATTGAGCCTGTACCGGCGACAGGCCCGAGGAGAGCCCGGATCGATTCGTCGCTTGACATGACTAACTTACGGCTTCCGGTCGTGTCGCCTTCGAATGCCCTGAGGATCGATGATTCCGCTTTCCTGGTAACCAGTTCCGTTCTCGTCCACGGAACTGCGAGGACTAACAAGAGAGTCCACAGATCATCTGTTGAGAGCCGAGCGATCGGAACCCGGTCAATGGCAGCATACGCGTTGGAACGGAGCAGCTCGAGTCGATCAGGCAGGGTCGCAGGAGATGAGTCATGGGGAACTCGAACGATCCCCACAATGCCAACGCTGCACCTATTCCACTCGCACTGCGAGTTTTGGGTCAGGAGTTCGGTTTCTGAATCTACGGAGGCGAGTTCGCGGTACAGCGAGCCCGCCCTCTGTAGCAGCATCCGAGCGGTAGTTTGTATTAGTGAATCGACAGGTTCCTTGAGTGCAGGCGCCAGCCTTAGGAGAGCAGAAGCATCTTCCTTGATGTGGTCGTCGTCGGTGACGACGACGGGATACAAGGGCGCGTCCAGCGCGCGTTCTTCGATACCAGTCCACACGGTGTGAGCTTCTCTGGAGTCGAGTACTAAGACATGAGGCCGCGTGGCGTCCTCGATGAGCTGTGCGATGTTCAAAGGCCCGAGTGTAATGTCTTGCCAGTCGATAGCCTCTAGTCGTTTCTTGAGCTTCGAGGTCGGCGTGAAGAGTACGTCAGGAGCGTTTTTCATTTATCCACCCGCAAAGAGCTGACCGAAATAGGCCGTGAGGTTGCCCGCCGCTCTGGCCTGTTGGAGTTCGCTGGCCCTCACCGGAGTGAACGTGGGCAGTGCCGCTTTTGCTGGATCGATTGCGCCTTCCGGTGCGGCCTCCGCTGCATCAATGGTTTGGACGTGTGGTCGGTTCTCGACGGGATCAGCCACGAAGATAAAGCGCTTCCTTAGGACCGTAGGTTTTTCGCCGAACACCCGCTGCCCTAAGGCATCAAACGCGAAGTCAAAAGGGTAGATCACGGCAGCGGAGTTTCGAACGCCGCCAACTGTTAGGTCTACATTCGTGCGCATGTTCGGATCGTATCGCGGCTTGGGAACACACCCGCCGGCGTCGAAGAGGCCGAGGGTCTCGATGATGGCCTTTAAGGGGGTAACACCCTCAGGCTCCGTAAGGAGATCAATACAGAATCGATGTTTCCAGCATTGGCATTTGAGATCTCCGCCGTCGTGCCGGATCCCAGCAATATGAGGTTTCTCGCCATCGGGTGTTCTCGGCACGACCCCGAGATCGAGGAAGGCGAGAAAACGCGAGGTGCCCATCGTGGTGAGGCCTTGTGTAACCGAATCGATTGCCGCCGAGATATCCGGCAACGCAGTCCGAGCAAGGAGTCGCGCGGGTTCACACAAATCGCGGATGTGCTCGTTTTCCGCGGACGTGGTTAAGATCCCTTCACGGAAGACGTACGGTTGAGAACTGTCGAATAACTCGCCTTTCTCGACCTTATCCTCGGCATCCAAGGCATCGGCCAGGACAGTCCGAAGGCGATAGGCATCGGCATCATAGCGCAGCAAGACGGTGCGAGAAACATCGGGGCGAGCGTGTTCGGCATAATGAAAGCGATGCGTGAACTTGTCGAAGTCGGCGGGAAAGAGAACCCGCCGCACGAATGCGCCGGAAACAGCAAAGTTCTCGTAACGCTTTCCTCCAAGGGGCATTCGGGAAGCGGCAACAAAGATCGTCGTGCGATCCATCTTGCCGATCGCATCGATTGCATTGGAGAACTGGACGGATCGAGGTTTTGGATTGCGTTGCAGCCAGCAAGCGAAGGTAAGCTTGTTCTGTTCGAGTTCAAGCTGATCGTGCAACCAGGTCATGTAGCTGGAGTCCCCAGCCCTGTTCAACAGGTCGGAACAGATGAAAACGGAGAATCGGATATAGTCGCCTATGAAGCAACGGATGACTTGTCCGGGCCAGTGAGAATTCATCTCTGACGCAGATGGCAAGATTTTCGGCTGCAGGAAGAGATGATCAAATCCGCCCATTCCGATGACCGCACAGTTGGCATATCTTCCCGCCGCCTCGCCGTCCCAGAGTCCAGGTTTGTTCTCGATAGAGAGCGCTTCCTGGTCAGTCATATTGCCCACACCGAAAACGAACAACGTACCCTTCGGAGCATTCGATATCAACGCTCGCGCGGCCACGATTTCCGTAAAGGGAATCGCGAGCTCGGGGAGAATGACTATAGCGGGTTTGCAATCGGATTCGCGAAAATCTCGGTGTCCGAGAATTCCCTGAAGAATTTGCAGCCCTGTGGCATTTGCACCCGGTTGGGGAATAAACGGAGGCTCATCAGGTAATTCCACAATCGGCTGACCGTACCAAATGCTCAGAGGCTCATTGCGGAGCCGATAGATTCCGTAGTCGCGGAGCGAGACAGGGTCTAGCGTAGGCAATGCGATTTTTCCTTCAGGGATAACGGCGCTATGGTAACTCACCTGAACGGAAATTCGACAGCAGTCTATTCCCAGACTGGAACGCTTGCTGATCTTCTTGCAACAGTTGCATGATGCCTTATGGCACCTTTTCACAACGGATGCGAGCCCCTACTTCGGCCTGTGCGGCGTTCCGTGAAACGACTTCTCAAGTGGGCGCCCGAACTGCGCGGGAACCACCCGGAACAAGAATGGATCACGCGAGAGGCAATGCGTTTCGTCGAATTTCTTCTCGCACCGCGCGCTCGGAATTCCTTGGATGCCATCCGGCGGGAGGCGTGACCGATGGCAGACTTGGTCGGTTTCTTTGACGACAGCGGAACACATGGTGACTCTCGGTTCGTCGTCGTGGCTGGCGGGGTCGCCAGCGTGCAGCAATGGGACAGATTGTCGTCCGAATGGGAGCAGGCAATCGACCCGTGGAGTCTCAGACGCGGATATTTCCACATGGCCGATTTTGTCAGCGGGTACAACGACTATAAGGAATGGACGCAGGCACAGAAATGTTATCGACTCCGTCAGCTGGTACGAATCATATGCAGGCATGTGCGCGTTCTTGTGGGCAACGCGGTCGTACGGGCCGATTTCGATGCCGCGCTCCAGATGTGCCCGTCAACTGTGATAGGAACAGCGTATCGATTCTGTGCTTTCCTTGCGCTGCCAGCCGTAGATCGATGGCGGCGGCGTTCGCCAAAACGCAAACCCATCGCTCTGATATTCGAGCGTGGCAACAAATTGAAGAATGAGTATGGCCGGATGCTAGAGCAACTTGGTGATTATGAGCGCACGCGCGAGAAGTACGGGATATCAGCTGTCGGCGAGGGTTCCAAAAACGAGTGGGCTCCCCTTCAAGCGGCAGACCTCATCGCGTATGCGACGTACAAGTGCTTGGCACAAAACCGCATCGATGATTGGTTGGCGCACGAGTTCGAGATTCTATTTAAGCTGCCGCACGAGGGTATTTTGCATACGGACGCCGCGCGCATCGAGAAATGCCTTAGGACTTTGGAAGACGCGAAGGGAGCTGCCCAACGCGCAGAAAGCCTGAAGGCAAAGAGTCACACTGCCTGATTGCCCAGAACGGTTTGCTATTGAGGAGTGACAATGGAACGTACACATCTTGTGGAAGCCGCTAGCACATGCTGCGCAAACGGCGAGCGGTTGTTGGACGCCATTGAGTATTTGGACTCAACGTCACAACGAGCTACGTGCGTTGCGCTCGCGACAATCGCGCAAGAGGAATTCGCCAAGGCGTTCCTATTGATTCTCGTAGCAAGGAACGTTATTGCTTGGAATAAATTCATCTACCGAGCGACGCGCGATCATACTTGCAAGCAGTTACTAGGGATCGTAATGGACTACATCAATCCAGAGGATGATTGGGAAAGATCGATGGCCTGGTTCGAGGAGCACAAGAAACGAACCGCGCTACTCGATGCGTACAAGAGTACGTCTGATTACGACGAGCGGCAGACGATTTGGAGACAACTGGAAGCATTCGCTGTACGGGATAGTCTGCTGCCACGATCAGTGGCGGACAGCATCAACATTTTTCGATATGAGAAGATCGGCCGCTGGGAGTCATCCGGCTCGGAATGGGAAGAACTGCAGGCGTACGACGAAACCGCAAAGCAAGTGGCAGCGGGAAAGCTGGATCGAGCTAAGCAAGATGCTCTCTATGTGAGATTAGGAAAGGATGGGAGCGTGGCCAGTTCGCCGTTTTCCGCCGAGGGTCAAGATGGGTTAGCCGCAATACAAATGGCCAAGAGGCTTCGCGACTTGGCAAGCCGATTGCTAACGCATCCGGGCAGCGGCGGGATTGAGTACGGAAAAGCTGAAAGTGCGTTTAGAGCTGTGTTCGGGACTGACGGTACTTAGGATGAATAGATGTTGGGCTGCATGTCTGGACGGGTGTTCGGACAAGATCAGCGGCGAGCATATTGTGACCCGTGGCACGTTCACGGACGATTCCGTAAGGGTCAAGGGCCTCCCGTGGTGCGCTACCGAATTCAAGACGATTGGCCTTTCGAGCTTCGTCAAGAAAGCGCTTTGCCGCGAACACAATTCCCGACTCTCTGAAGTGGATAATGCAGCCATTGAGTTCCGAAAGACGCTTTGTGAGATTGTTGACTTGTCCTCAGAGCGCGGCAAGCTACCGCCGCAACAGTGGTCGCTGGAGACTTTTACTGCGAACGGTTTGGCGCTGGAACGATGGTGCCTGAAAACGCTAATTACGATTGCTATTGACGGTGGGAATTCAATTGGCGACGGTGACACTGGGCCGGGCACTGTGCCTCGCGAACTTGTGGAGATCGCATTTGATTTACGACGATTTCAGCCGCCGCACGCTGGCCTCTATTGGATGGGAAATGCGGGGACGGATATAAGCGTGGCGGAAGGAGTCGAGATCGCCACCTTTTCGAATGTCACAAAACGAATCAGTGGCGCAAGGATAAGCTATTGGGGATTCGGAATACTCTTGATGCTCACCAACACCTTGTCCCCAGGAGAGTTTGTTTTCCATACAGGGGACGGCAAGGCTCTGAAACCGCAGGTGACGCGACGCCCTCACAAGCTAGGCATCGGTGTCAGCGGGCGAAATTCGCATGTCTTGGAATTCAACTGGCCGCCGGGCACAGCTTGATTTCCGAATGGTTTCGGGCGGTCCGGTGCCGCTGTTAGCGCCGGATGGCAACTCTTCCGGGCGTCACCCCGGGAATGTGAATCATCGACACTGAAGACAGCGAAGAGATCTCGCCCGTTTCGATATCGAAGTGATGACCGCTGACCAGCTCATTCGACCAGATGCCGGAGTAATTGGTGCAGAAAAGCACATGATACTTCGCATGATTAAATAGGCTCACGCGGGCCAACAAGCCCCGCTCCGTCCTATTCCACTCGAACGTGATTAGATGTCCGTCAGTGAACTTCTGGCCGCGCGGTTCGTCCGTAAGAATCCCCCCATCGGCCTGAACTACGAAAGGCATTCGTGACGCCGCACCATGTCGGATGTAATTGCGAAGCTGATCGAAATCGGACCGCAGAATGAAATCTGCGCCGTGAACGCAGGCAACGTAATTGAACGCGATTTTTGCCAGCCCCCGCAGGATAGAATCGTCAAGCAGTGTGCTCACCTGCGTCACGATTTCATCGTTCATCCGCGTCTGGCCCGTCACGTCGCGCTTGTTTGCGACCGTGATCCCGCCATTGCGGACGGCGTTCTCCACGCGCTTCCTGTCCTCTTCGCGTGGACCAAGAATTAGCATTTCGACGCCGCCGGCTGGCGCCTTACGGTATTCTGCAACTGCCTCGGCCGACACCTCGGATTCGAGCAGCCACTTTGTCCTGGCTGCCCCCTTCCATCGCAAACCAATCTGTGTAGGGAAAGTAGGAACAAGATTCAACCCAGCAGCATCCGAGCCTAGCTCGAAATATGCGCCGTAAAATTCTCCCGGAACCCAGAATTTGAGCGTGACGCGGTTGTACGACAGGTCATCTGCCCTTGCGGGGGATTTCAAACCAAACTTGTAACGCAGGATTGCTTCCGCGCTGTCGCGCCCCAAAGCCAGATCGATCGTGTCGCCGAAAACCTGATTGCACGACTGGCACACAATATGCCGCAAGAAAAAATCGTTCTCCGTGTCTACCTTGAATGTCCCGAACGCTTGGTTAATGGCGTGCTCGCGGTTGAACGGATTCGTGGTACTCCGACAGTAGATACACGTCGGCGGCGAAGCGGGGCGATTGCGGACAACGCGTTCGTTCATATCCAAGAGCGTAGCGCCGGCAGCCGAGATGCATCAACTAGGGCCGACTGGCTGGCGCGTGAAGCAAAAAAGCCACGCCCTCCTGATCGGAAGTCGCGGCTTTGAATATTGGGACCGAAAACTACGCTTCAGCCCATCAGAACGTGTGGTAGTTTCACCGGCGGAAGTGCGGACCCGCCCGGAGCGAGACGTGGGAATCTCCATACGTCGTTGCGCAGGACCCGTTTGATTCTCCCGCGCTGATAGACCCGTGTATCAACGATCATAGCCTGAACTCCGGCATAAGCTCGCCGCGTATGCTCGCAACAGTTTCGGCGAGCAGTCGGCAGTCGCGCTGGCGGCAACACCGATTCGTTCTTGGCTAGTCGGGGATACCGCCACATACCGTCACGCAGTACGCCGATCACGTTCCCTCGCGAATCAACCATCACCGCGTCCGTCCAAACATAGGCGTGCCGATCTTGATAGCTCTTGTTCGTGGTATGTTTTTTCATCCTACCTCCTTGTCAATGTGTGGAACTGCTTTGCGGTGGTCACATTGGACCACGGGAAAACATTCTACCACGGTGGCACCGGCCGGAAATCGCGGCCGTACCGTGCGAGAATGCCTGGCTGGGTATTGCGTTCTCGAATGACGGAAGGGCATACGTCACGCACACTGGGCCGGCGCCATATTGCGCTACGTTCATGAAATATGCTATGTTCACGCATACGTGAACGGACTTTATTACGTGAACATACATCATTCAAATGCCTTGGCGCTGGAACAAGCCCTGGCCTCAAAGCTGACGGAAATTCTGGATAGCGTTCCTTGGCTGCGCAAGTGGAAGGTCGACTCCGTTCGGCGCCGGCCAGACCCCGGTTACGACATTGAGGCCATACTTTCATTGCCCAAGGGGAAGGTTCTCCTTGCCGTCGAAGCGAAAAAGGAATTGCGACCGAGCGCTTTCCACGCTCTTGCGCAAAGACAATTATCTCCAATCGGACGGCCCAGATTGGTCGTTCCCACTTTGGCTATGCCCTTTGTTTCACCTCGGATTGCCGAGCTGTGTGTCCAGCACGGCTGGAGCTGGTTCGACCTTGCCGGAAACTGCCACATCAACGTGCCGAACGCCATTTACTTAGACCGTCGTGGCAACGAGCCCCAATACCCACGACCTAGACCGACAGCGAATTTAAGTACGCCTGAGGCCGCCCGTGTAATTCGTGCGCTTCTGGCTCCAGAAAATACCGGAATGATTTGGACCCAGAGGCGTATGGAAACACACTTTGGTCCCATCGTCCCTAGACCCAGCCTTGGTCTCGTGAATAAGGTCGTCAGATACCTAAGGGACGAAGCCTTCATCCAGGAATCCCCCGATGGCGGGTTTCGCCTCGACGACCCGCAGAAATTGCTCTTTGCTTGGCGGGACGTTTACCGGTTTGACCGTCATGAACGCCGCAACTACTTTACGCTGATGCAGAGCAGGCCATTGCGAGACGCCCTCTCACGTCTTGATCTTGACGCTGGCGGTTTCGCCGCGTACGCTGCCTTTTCCGCAGCCGATTTTCAGGCACCGCATGTGCGACAGCCGAAGACCTGGATTTATGTGGACGCGCAATACGTCGAACGACTCGAAGCACTCGCCGAGGCGAAACGGGTCGACTCCGGCGACAACCTTGTCGTTTTGATACCGGACGACCCGGGCGTCTTCTACTTGGAAGACGGCGGCGCTGTCGGAGAGCCACGATTGCCATCAACCAATCCAGTGCAGACCTACGTGGATCTCTTCCATTGTGGGGGCCGGGGCGAAGAAGCGGCCGAAGCACTCCTGGAACAAAACCTCAAACCAAAATGGAGCCAATACAAACGGGCATGAATGACGAGCCACGGTATCAAAGCGAGTATGATTCCCGGCAAGTCGAAGCGGCTCGTCGTGTTCTGGTCGATCTCGGGCAAGTTTTAGCCGCTTTTCATGATTGCTTGGTGGTCGTTGGAGGTTGGGTACCCGACTTACTGATCCCCCAAGCCGAGGAACCGCACGTGGGTAGCATCGACGTCGATTTAGCCTTAGACGCCGAGAAGCTTGGCGACGGCCGTTACGCGGAATTGCTCAAATTGCTGATCGACACACGACGGTATCGACCGGGTCCGAAGACCTTTCAGCTCCTCACGGATGTCGATCTCGCCGATGGTAGTCCTTCCATCCAAGTCGAAGTCGAGTTCCTTGCAGCGAAAGAGGTGAAACTGGAAAAGAATAAACCGAAGCTGTTGGAGGGCTTTCGCATCTTGCAGGCAGATGGGTGCGGGACGGCTTTCAACGCTCCGGTCGATGTCACCCTCGAAGGTCAAACCATTCAGGGTGCCAAAAACACCGTGCGACTTCGCGTTGCCTCGCTGCCGGATTTTCTGGTAATGAAAGCACACGCCCTGGGTGGTCGCGACAAGCCGAAAGATTCCTATGACATCGGTTATTGTTTGGCCAATTTTCCCGGTGGTCTCGACTCGTTGGTTGCGGCGTGGAAACTTCGAGCAGACGAAAAAGACGTGAGCCGCGCCGTCGAAATCCTGCATGAGAAGTTTGCCACTGTGGACGGTTTTGGTCCTCGGCAAGTCGTCGAATTCTTGAATTTGTCCGACCACGCCGCGCAAGACATCGAAGCTCGGCGCGCCTTTGAGCTTGTACAGAAATTAATAAACCTACTGTAGCCTCATAGTTTCATAGGCCTATCACATACTCGAAATATGCGCGATACACGAAAACCGACAGGCCCACCGATGCATAAGAGGGTTGCGTTCGGCATGAAGAAATGGAAAACGGCACTCCTGTCGCGGGCCCTCCTCGTCCCAATCCGACTGCTGAGTTCGCTCGCCCACAGCTCTCTAAGGTTCAGTAACATGGCCGTTGTTAACATAAGCATAATCACCCACGCGCGACCGCCACATCGGGTATCATGGACGGCACGCCGACCTCCCCGGAGTAAATGTGCGGCGAAGGCGACAGTGTAGCTCGCATAACGCGATCGCATTTGTAGCGTAACTTACGCGTTCCATCGGCCGTCGGAGCACACGTGGGCCATGATTCTTTCTGATAACGAAACCAAGGTCGATCTCCTCAACAACGAGTCGATCGCAAAGACAATCGTAGCTCTTCTTCGCGAGTACCCCGAACATCCCGTCACAATCGGCGTCCATGGAGATTGGGGCGCGGGGAAATCCAGCGTTCTAGAAATGATCGAGCAGGAGTTGGCCCCTCAAGATAAATCGCTCTGTCTCAAATTCAACGGTTGGCGATTTCAAGGTTTTGAAGATGCAAAGATTGCACTAATAGAGGGGATCGTCACAACTTTGATCGAGAAGCGGTCGCTGCTTACTAAAGCTGGCGATGCGGTTAAGGACATCTACCGTCGCATTGATCTTCTAAAGGCTGCCAGGCGCGCTGGCGGCTTGGCGCTCACAGGCTATGCAGCTTTCCATGGGATGGGACCTACGGCGCTCGCGATCCCAGCCCTCTTGGGTAGCCTCGAAGGGTGGATAACTGACCCTTCAAAACTAACGAAAGAAAACGTCGAGACCGTACTGTCCGAAACCAGAGGACTCCTCAAACCAAAGCAGGAAACGAGTAATGTTCCCGAAGAAATCGCCGGATTTCGGAAGGCGTTCGATGAATTGTTAGAAAAATCCGGCGTCGAGCAACTGGTGGTCTTAATTGATGACCTCGACCGATGTCTTCCGGACACCGCAATCGAAACCCTGGAGGCGATAAGACTTTTCTTGTTCACTTCCAACACCGCATTTGTTGTCGCGGCTGACGAAGCGATGATCGAATATGCCGTGCGCAAGCACTTTCCTGACTTACCAGACACTAGCGGACCGCAAACGTACGCACGCAATTACCTGGAGAAGCTGATTCAGGTTCCGTTCCGCATTCCCGCACTCGGTGAAATAGAGACACGCATATTCGTCACGTTGCTGCTGATCGGTGCAGAACTCAAGGAGGGTGATCCCGACTTCGCAAAATTGATAGCTGTTGCGAGGGACCGATTGAAACGGCCATGGACGGGAACACCCATCGATTCGACGGCCGTAAATGCCGTTCTTGGTGCGAAGGCGCCCCGTGCCCAGAACGCCTTGACTCTGAGCACACAAGTCGGGCCTATCCTCGCAAGTGGCACTAGAGGCAATCCTCGGCAGATAAAAAGGTTCTTAAATAGCCTACTGTTGCGTCAGGCATCTGCTCGGGCGCGAGGTTTTGGCGACGACGTCAAGCTTCCCGTCCTGGCCAAACTGATGCTGGCAGAACGATTCATCCCCAAACTCTTCGATCAGATCGCATCGGTGGCGGCCGTCTCACCAGATGGAAAGTGCAGCGATCTCGCCGTACTGGAGGAAAGCCTTCGCGACAGTACCGACCGAAGCGCAAAGGCCGTCGAGAGAACAGAAAAATCAAAATCGGATTCAGAGCCGAAGCCCCCAACGAAAGTAGAAGTCCTCAAAATCCCTGAGAGCGCGCAGCTAGCCGAATGGCGGAGTTCGGACTGGATAAAATCCTGGGCGCAACTTGCGCCCTCCATAGGCGGCTTAGACCTACGGCCTTATTTGTTCGTCACAAAGGACCGGAAGGACTATTTCGGCGCGACGACGATCCTCGGCAAATTAACGGGCATCGCAGAAAAGCTCCTGGGCACAAAACTCGCTGTGCAAGGCTTCGAGAGCGAGCTCAAACGACTTGCCGCTCCTGAAGCCTCGCAGGTACTCGACCTGTTACGAACGCGGATCGTCGTCTCCGATACGTTCGATACCGAGCCGTCAGGCGCGGCTGGGCTCGAGGTGCTCGTCAGGGCCCATCCATCATTGCAGCCAGCTCTTCTGGATTTTCTCGAATCGTTGCCCAAGCAACGGCTTGGGCCATGGGCCTGTTCCGGCTGGGCGAGCGTGATCAAAGACCCCGAATCCAGCCGGCGGTATGAGCGATTGCTAACGACCTGGAAAACCGAAGGCGGGCCGATGCTCAGAGCGGCGGCGGACGCTGTCCTGCGCACGCGGAAATAGGGAGGTCCCTCGTAATGGGCACTTCAAACGGCAACCGCGGGCAGGACGGCCGAACGCCGCTTATACCTAGTTGGCTCACGCCCGCCCCTCTGCCAACCTCTTCTCCAGCCCCACCCCAGCCGCCCCCGAACCCTCCGGCCGACGACAACACGCCGCCCCCGCCCCAAGGCGTGCCGACACCACCGTCATTTCCGCTACTACCTGCCTTAGCCGCTGTCGATCGATTTATCGCCGCCCGAAATAACTTCTCTCGCTTTGTTAGCTCCGGGGGTAACGATCGAACCAGTCTTGGCAGATCCCTGTCTCACTATGTTTCGACATCTTCTGGCGGCGCGACGACGGCAGCCCAGAGGATGGGCTCGTCAAGAACAACAGGCGCCCAGCTTCTTAATTTCCTTTCAGGAACCGTCGCCAACGGACAACAAGCAACCCTTCGCGTTTTCAATTTACAGCGACTCGCCGGGAAACAGATCGAGGAAGTCTTCGTCGGACTGATCGATTATTTGTGTCCCGAAGGAGGTTCGTTGGATGAGGGGATCGCTCGCGAGGCTTTCGTAGAAACGATCGTAGACCTAGCCGAGAGCGGCGTCACCGAGCTTGATAACTTGACGTTTGAACAGATGCAAACCATCTTCGAGTTGTATGCTGCGCACGCCATCGAAGCTCGCCTTTGCAACGACATCGGTGCCAAGGCTATAACGATGCCAACAGACGCGGCACGTGCGGCGGTGGTGCAGAAACAATTACTTGATTTCATCCGACGAAGCGTTTCGGACGCGCTTACGAAAGCTCGTGACGCGATAACGACGCTCACCCCCGAAAACGTCTTGCGCTTTGTAACGCAAATATACGAGAGTGCGTTTTCGATCTTGAGAACGTTGGCCGAAGCGGAGGCGAGCGCGTAATGAAAAGACATCTAATCGTCGGCCGCTTTGGTCCGGGAGACCGAGAAGATGTACTCACCGCGACCGGCGAGTTCGCCAGTCGCTTGAACCTCGTAGCACAGAAGAAACATCTAGCGCACGGAATCGGCGACGCCTTGGATGATCTACTCAAACTCGGCATTTTCCCGACCGAATCCGGACTTGACGTGCTGGTTCTCGCTGCTCATGTTCAGGCTGCCGATACCAAAATCTCCCGAGCATCTGAATCGCAGGACGGATGGACGCGCGAAATCCGCATCGTCGTTCCCGTAAGCGATCTCTCTCTTTGGAATCCTGTCGTGACCCTGCTTCAGCGCATGCTCAATTTCCTCACCGGTGATCGATGGATAATCGGATTCAGAAAAAGACCAAAGGGATTCGAACGAATGATTCCCGACAAACCACCCCAGTCACCCAAGCCCCCTTTCGATATTCTGGCGCTCTTTTCCGGCGGACTCGATAGCTTGATGAGCGCAATAGATTCTCTAGAACGTGGCGAGACACCTCTCTTCGTAAGCCACGCGGGCGATGGCGCCACGAGTGATGCGCAAAACAAACTCTTCAAGAGTCTCAGGATCGCTTACAAATCCCGCAATTTTGAACGGCTCAGAATATGGATGGATTTTCGAGGGTGGAAGATTCGCGGAGTCGAACCGGAGAAGACCACGCGCGGACGCTCCTTTCTTTTCATGGCCACAGGAATTTTCGTCGGCTCGGCCTGGCGGGAGACCTTCGCGCTGACAGTTCCCGAGAACGGCTTAATTGCGCTCAACGTTCCGCTTGATCCGCTGCGTCTAGGCGCGTTCAGCACGCGTACTACACATCCTTACTATATGGCGAGATGGAACGATCTATTAAAGGCTCTGCACATCCCAGGTACGGTCGACAACCCATATTGGCACAAAACCAAAGGTGAAATGGCCGCGGAATGTGCGAACACCACTTTATTGAAAAAGCTAGTTCCCGATTCGATGTCGTGCGCTTCGCCAACAAAAGGTCGTTGGCTCGGGCTCGGCACACAACATTGTGGGTACTGCCTCCCGTGTCTCATACGGCGCGCCGCACTCCTTGGCTCCGACAAGACAACGTATAGCCTCTCAGGTCTGACGCAGCACGAGCTCGACACGCGGAGCGCGGAAGGCCAGCAGGTGCGTTCTTTTCAGTTCGCTGTCGCTCGAATTCTGCGGAGACCTGATTTGGCCAAAATCCTTATTCATAAACCCGGGCCGCTCACGGATCAAACCGAGGACCAACAGCGATCCTTGGCCGGTGTCTACAGTCGTGGGTTAGCAGAGGTTGCAAAACTGCTAAAGGATGTCACCACAGCACCAAGCTGACTCGTCATGATAAGCGCTCTCGTCGATTTTCACTGCCACTTGGATTTATTTCCCGACCCCGTTACCGCGATTCGGGAAGCCGAAGAGGCTGGAATTCATACGCTAACGGTGACAACAACTCCGCGTGCGTGGCCTCGCAATGTGGAACTTACCAATAAATCCCGATTGATCCGACCCGCTCTTGGACTTCATCCCCAAGTCGTGCCCGAACGAGCTGCCGAGATTTCTCTTTGGGAGGAGTATTTACCCCAAGCCCGCTACGTCGGGGAAGTAGGACTAGACGCCGGCCCGCATTATTATTCTTCGCTTGATGCACAAAAAGAGGTCTTCGCTCACATCCTGAAAAAGTGTGACGCTGCAGGCGGTAAGATCTTGACGGTTCACAGCGTGCGTGCTGCCGCTGCTGTTCTCCATCTCATCGAGGAGCACCAATCGTCACGGAGATGCAAACTCGTACTGCACTGGTTCACTGGTTCAAAATCTGAAGCTACGAGGGCATCCGAGTTAGGCTGCTACTTCTCCATTAATGCCGCAATGCTCAGCAAAGAACGAGGACGAGATCTCGTTTGCGCCCTCCCGGCCGATCGCATACTTACCGAAACCGACGCCCCGTTCACTCGGGTCAACAATCGCCCGGCTCGGCCTTCCGATATAGGCTCCACCCTCGACATGCTTGGCGAGCTCCGCCGAATGACATCGAACGAGATGGCCACAATTGTCGCCACTAATCTAAGAACCCTTCTCACAGGTAAAAATAACAGCGCTTCCACTTGCTGACCCGTGCGCCGCACCGCGAGAACGGCCAGCAATCTCATCAATCCCGCATCCGCTCGGCATCTTCCTACGTTGCGGGCTCAAACTTCGTGGCGACTGACCACACCGCAGCGCTCACACATGAACCTGTTCGACAAGCTCTTTCGGGTCGTCTTGCATCAGTTCTGGTCAAAGTGGAAACAGGCTCTCATCGTGGTTACGCCCGAGACGGTGGTCCGTTACTACCACGAGGACCGCACGCATCTCGGACTCCGGATGGGAACGCCGGCAGGGAGAACTCGGTCGTCGCCTTCCGGTCGCGTCGTCTCTCACGAACGACTCGGCGGACTTCATCATCGCTACGATCGGGTTGGCTGATCCGCTTGTCTTAATTCCGAAACCACACGCCCGGACTCCGTCCTTATATATATGTGCTGAACGGGTCCATGGGCTGCTGGCACCGAGAATCATGCCGTCGGCCGAGGCGACCTGGCAGTTCGCGTCTTGATTCCATATTCGCAGCCTGGAATCGCTCTGTCTCCGGCACGGATCAGGTTTTGGTGAGGCGAATTTTTTTGCGGCTTCCCTGCTAATGCCGGAGCACCTTCTCGAAGAGGATTTGGTAGGTGAAGACTATGTCATCTTTTGGACGACGAATTCCTGTCCGAGCTGGCCCGTAAATACGGCGTCAGTTCTCAGGCGCTCGTAAATCGGCTGACAATTCTGGGCTACATTCAAGAATAACTTTTGGCGAGCGGTTTAGATTTCGACTCTTCTCGACCTTATACGGGCTCAGGTCAATCTCACTGACCTGAGCCAAGTTGCTTTCGTTCATCACTTCCACAGAATCGACCCATAAACGGAATACTTCCCCAGAGTGCATGCTTGCGAGTACCTAGCACTCTTCGCACTGTTGAATCGATGACGGAACTCCCCGCTAGGCTTCCGCTAGCACACGGTCGCGCCAGAAAAACCGATCTGTCACGCCGTTGCCATACGCTCCAGCCGCAAATACTAAACCGCTTCGATCCCTGTCCTTTCAGTGAGTTCGTTGCGATTTGGTTCCCCTCTCTGGTTGAGGGAACCAACTCTCAACTCACCGAAAGGACAAAGAAAATGAATTCAGAAAGCATCAAGAAAGTTACAAATCAAGCCATCGGGCACCTCATCACGGCGCTCAACGAGGGGCATAGCGAGACACTAACGCAGTACCTTGCCGCGATTGGCCGATTCCGTCATTACAGTTTGCGGAACGTAATGCTCATCGCTTCGCAGAACGCGAACGCGACACACGTCGCCGGTTTTCACGCCTGGCACAAGCTGGGCCGTTTCGTGAAGAAAGGCGAGAGAGGCATTCTGATTCTCGCCCCGATCGTTCGGAAGAAAGCCGAAAACAACCGCGAAACCGGGGCGGACGAATTCTCAACGGCTGTCGGATTCCGCGCGGCTTATGTGTTCGACATCAGCCAGACGGACGGCCAGCCGTTGCCTGAAATCGGCAGCGTGAACGGCGACCCGCATGAGTATCGCGAGCGGCTTGCGAAATTCGTCGCTGACCAGGGCATCGCGCTTGAATACTCCGAAGAAATCGCGCCGGCCCGTGGCACATCAGCAGGCGGCAAGATCACGCTGCTACCCCGCCAGTCTCCGGCTGAGGAATTTGCGACTTTGGCGCACGAACTCGCGCATGAAATGATGCACCGCGACGAGCGAAGGAGCAGCACGTCCAAGCGAATCCGCGAGACTGAGGCCGAGGCCGTCGCGTTCGTAGTCTGCCACGCCACCGGCCTAGAAACGGGCTCAGCGTCTCAGGATTATGTGGCGGTTGTATTTATGTTGAGTGGGCACCGGGAAACGCACGTTTTGCGGGGTTTCGGAGTTTCGAGGACAACATAAGTAAACGAGCAACCAGAACGCTTGCCATCTAGCATTCGGGCGCGGCCCAAGGAGGTCCGCGCCAATGCTAGAAACCCTTCGTCAGGTCCCCTTCTTCCTGAATCGCCATCGCGAAGCACCTCTGTTGAAGGAACGCGAGGAGTTTCTTCGCTATCTCCAAGAGCAAGGGACAAGCCGCGCTGCGCTGCTGTCTCTATCCAGTGAGCTACTGCACATCATTCGTCTCTTGCGTCTGGACAAGATGAGGGATGTCCCGCTGGAGGAGATTCGATGCGCGGCAGACCGCTTTGTAGATGAGGAGCAATCAAATCCCAGAGCGCGCTCGTACCGTCACACCGGCACCTTCTTTATGTATGCGGCCAAGAAATGGCTCCGCTTCCACGGTCACCTCAGGGTGCCCACCCCTCCGCCGGTTCCGTTCGCGGAACAGCTTGATCAGTTCGCTCGATATATGAGTGAGGAGCAGGGACTTTCGCCGTCCTCGGTTAACTCACACTGTTCGAAAACATCAATGTTCCTGCGTTGGATCGGGAAGCGGCGCCGGTCGCTGGCAACGGTGATGATCGAAGATATCGACGACTTCCTGGCCAGCATAGGCAGGAATGGATGGAATCGCAAATCGGTTTCGGTTGCCGCACAAGCACTGCGGGCTTTTTTCCGCTACGCCGGGATACGTGGCTGGTGCCTCGCGGCACTGGCGAAGGGGATTCAAGCGCCCAAAATCTACCGTTATGAAGGCCTGCCGGAAGGCCCGAACTGGGGAGAGATGCGGAAACTGCTGCGCTCAGTGGAGGGGTCGAATCCGGCGGCCTTGCGGGCACGCGCCATCCTCATGCTCTTCGCATTCTATGGGCTAAGAAGCGGTGAAGTATGCCGGCTGCTGCTGAGCGACTTCGACTGGCGCGGAGAAGTGTTTGCGGTAAATCATTCGAAGAGAGGCGGCGTCCAACGCTATCCGTTGCTGCGTAACGTTGGCTCCGCCATCCTGGAGTATCTGCGGAAAGGGCGTCCGCAGTGCGACTGCCGGCATCTGTTCGTGACGCTCAACCCGCCATATCGCCCCGTTAGCTCTGCATCGCTGTGGACTCTCATCAGTCGCCGAATGAACGCGCTGGGCTTACAGTGCCGGCGAAAATGCCCTCATGCCCTGCGACACGCGCGGGCCACTCGGCTTTTACAGCAAGGGGCTTCGTTCAAAGAAATCGCTGACCTCCTCGGGCATCGGAGCCTGGAATCGACCGGCATCTATGCCAAGG
>JBOGMX010000016.1:0-16386 GCA_050746725.1 Candidatus Acidiferrales bacterium
GGATGGGGCGTGCGCCCAGGCGCGTGCGGATCTCCTCGACGCAGCCGGGGAAGTCGGCGCCCGCGCGGTCCATCTTGTTGATGAACGCGATGCGCGGCACACGATACTTGTCCGCCTGTCGCCACACCGTTTCCGTTTGCGGCTGCACGCCCGCTACGGCGTCAAACACAGCCACCGCGCCGTCCAATACACGCAGCGAGCGTTCGACTTCTACGGTAAAATCCACGTGGCCCGGCGTATCAATAATATTCACGCGATACTTCTGGTTGGACCGGTTCCAGAAAGCAGTGGTCGCGGCGGAAGTGATGGTGATTCCGCGCTCGCGCTCTTGCTCCATCCAGTCCATCGTGGCGGTGCCTTCATGCACTTCGCCGATTTTGTAGGTCACACCCGTATAGAAAAGGATGCGCTCGGTGCAGGTGGTCTTGCCCGCATCGATATGCGCCATGATCCCGATATTGCGCGTCTGATCGAGTTGTACTTGCCGTGCCATGTTATTCGGTTGTTAAATCTCTCCGCCCATTTGCTTGCGACTGCTTACCAGCGCCCACTTACCAGCGATAGTGCGCGAACGCCTTGTTCGCTTCCGCCATGCGGTGAACGTCTTCGCGCTTCTTCACCGCTCCGCCGCGACCGTTCGAGGCGTCCATAATCTCGTCGGCCAGCTTATCGGTCATCGACTTGCCCGACCGCTCCCGCGCGTAGCCCACCAGCCAGTGGATGGCCAGCGATTGCCGCCGGAACGGGTTCACTTCCACCGGCACTTGGTAGTTCGCGCCGCCCACGCGTCGCGATTTCACTTCGAGCACCGGCTTGCAGTTCTCGATGGCCTTCTTGAAAATCTTCAGCGCGTCGTCGTTGGCCTTCTTGGCCACCTGATCCATGGCCGTGTAGAAGATCGTCTGCGCCGTCGAGCGCTTCCCGTCGTACATCATGCTCGAGATGAACTTCTGCACCAGGTCGCTTCCGTACACCGGATCGCCCGGGATTTTGCGGCGTAGAACCCAGCCTTTACGTGGCATTCCTGATCTCCTGCCTTACTTCTGGGCGGCTTTGGGCCGCTTGGCGCCGTATTTCGAGCGCCCCTGCTTGCGATTTTCGACTCCCGCAGCGTCCAGCGTGCCGCGAACGACGTGATAGCGAACACCCGGCAAATCCTTCACGCGGCCGCCCCGCACCAGCACGATCGAGTGCTCCTGCAAATTGTGTCCGATTCCAGGGATGTAGGTGGTCACTTCCGCGCTGTTGGTCAGCCGCGCGCGCGCCACTTTGCGCAGCGCCGAGTTCGGCTTCTTCGGCGTTTGCGTGTACACGCGAACGCACACACCGCGCTTTTCCGGGCACCCTTCGAGAGCCGGCGATTTCGTCTTCGTCCGGATCTGCTCGCGCCCGTGGCGCACCAGTTGTGAGAACGTCGGCACTCTTCTACCCCCGTTTGCTTTCGAAACTATTGTTAATTCCGCGTTACTCGATGCGCAGCGAATTCGCCCGCGCGGAACTTAGCGGGTGAATGAACAGAAAAGGTCGCCCTGATCGCATGATCCGAGGATCTACGGTACTCCGCCGACGCCTCACCCCGAGGAGTGAACTGCATCTGCAAAACTGCGGAGAGGCTTACGCGGCTTTGCGGGGCTGGCGCCCCATTTCGGCCGCTCCTCACTGCCCCGTTCCATCGCTCTTGTTCCGGGACGAGAGGACTTCCCTTTCATACCACCGGGCACACTGCCCTCAGCACAACCGCGCAAGTATAGGAAAAGAAACGACTCGTGTCAACTCGTATCACTTGCGGAAATTTTTAATTTCCGCCAGTTGGCAGCTGTGCTACTCGACGCCCGTGCGTCAAGCTGTCTTCGCCCACTTCGGGCGGCGACTTGAGGAGTTAGATGCACTCTGTACGAATTTGGATTGCAAACGTCGGGGAGTATAGTCCCAGTACCAGCGTGGCCAGGAAGCTTCCGGACAATCCGATCCAGCCAAATGACTGATCGATAGAGATTTGGACGCAATAGAGCGCAGGCGCTGCTTCCCCCGAGGTTTTCCCATCCGACGCGAACACTTCTAAGCTCCATAGCCCACGAAGGCCCGAGCTGGAAACCTCGGCAACCGCGCCTCGATCACCGCTTTACGCTCAGCCCCAAACACACCTAAACTGGTGTACCCGAGATTTCCACACGGAGCAGGAATGTTTCGACGTCGTCTGGCGTTTCTCTGCCTTGCAATTTTGCCGCTCACGGCAAGCGCGCAAGTTCGTCACGCTGCCAAGAAGGTGCAATCGGAGCGTGGCGCCCATCGCGGAATTGCGCCGCCATCGCGCGGCCGCACGGGCCGGGAGCGTTCGTCCAACAAAACCCAAGATGCGCTTCTTGTTGTGCGCTACGTCACCACCGTGCGATTTCAAAATGACGGCACCGGCGAGCGCGATCTTTCCGTGCGCATGCGCATTCAAAGCGATGCTGGCGCAAAGCAACTTCGCGCGCTGTCTTTTTCCTACGACTCCACGAGCGAACGAATGGAACTCGGTTATCTCCGCGTGCGCAAGACCGACGGATCTGTGGTGAATGCTCCAGCCAGCGCGGCCACCGACGAACCCGCGGCCGGTGCAAAAACCGCTCCGAGAAAAAATGAGGCGCCCGCCTATATCAGCGCAAAAGAATTTCACGTC
This sequence comes from Candidatus Acidiferrales bacterium, assembly GCA_050746725.1. Taxonomy (GTDB): domain Bacteria; phylum Acidobacteriota; class Terriglobia; order Acidiferrales; family UBA7541; genus Palsa-295. The sequence continues at coordinate 2,663 of JBOGMX010000016.1, forward strand.
GCATTGCCTGCGCTCGCAGCGGGCGACACGCTGGAATATGAAATCATCACGCGCATCGCGACTCCCGCCGCGCCCGGCCAATTCTGGTTCCAGCACAATTTTCTGTCCGGCACTCCGGCTCGCGACGAACGCCTGGAAATTAGCGTCCCGGAAAATCGTGCGGTGATCGTGCGGTCGCCGCACTTCGCATACAAGAAAGTGGTCGCGCGCGGACGCACCATCTATCTTTGGAAGCGAACGGATATTCATCCATCGGAATCAAAAGACGCCGAGCAGAAATCGCCTGTCGGTAAAGAGCATCCGCCGGACGTCGAAATTACGTCATTTACGAATTGGGCCGCCGTCGCGCACTGGTATTCGTCACTGGAACAGGGACGAACCGAGCCCGATGCCGCCATCCGCGCGAAAACAGCCGAGCTGACGCAACGCGCCTCCACCGAGCTAGCTAAAGTTCAGGCGCTTTACGACTACGTCTCGAAGTCCATTCGGTACGTAAGCATTCCCTTTGGCCAGGACGGCTACCAGCCGCGCTCCGCAGCAGAAATTTTTTCTGGCGGCTACGCCGATGCCAAAGACGAGCAGGTGCTGCTCGCCGCGATGCTGCAAGCTGCGGGGATGCACGCCGACGCCGCGCTGATTCCATACACGCGCAAGCTGGAACTCGGCGTTCCGTCTCCCTCGCAGTTCCAGCACGTGCTCACGGTGGTCCCGCTCGGCGGCCGCACGATCTGGATGGACTCGACCGTTGGCCTGGCGCCATTTCGGATGTTGCCTGCTCCATTGCGCGGCAAAGCGGCGCTTTTGGTTCCATCCGATGGCATCGGCCGCATCGTCGAAACGCCCGCCGATCCGCCTTTCCGCTCCGTGCAGAAAGTTGATATTGATGGCAGCGTTTCGCCGCTGGGAATACTCACCGCGCGCGCGCATTACTCGCTGCTCGGCGATACTGAACTGGCGTTGCGCCTTGCGTTTCAAAACACGCCGCAATCGCAATGGAATGACCTTGGCGAGACCATTCTCGCGTTCGACGGAATTCGGGGCGAAGTTACCTCAGTAAAGCCAAGCGACCTGGCGGATTTCGAGAAGCCGTTCGCCTTCGATATCAATTTTAACGAATCGAATTTCCTCGATTGGTCCGCTGCGTCAAATAGCACGTCAATGCCGCTACTGGCTATCGGCCTGCCCAATCCCCCGCAAAAGCACGGCCGCCCCGTCGATATCGGCAGTCCTCTATCGGTCAACGTGCGGCTGCACCTCGACCTGCCGGACAACTTCGCGGCGCAGCCGCCGGTTGGCACCGCAATTTCACGCGACTTCGCGGATTTTCACTCGATCTACCATTACGCGGGCCACGTGTTTTCGGCCGAGCGCTCGCTCAGCTTCAAAATGCACGAACTGCCGGCCGAACGCCTGAGTGATTACCTCGCGTTCACGCGCGCCGTGACGCTCGACCAGAGTCAGCCGCTCACGATCGACTACACCGGCTCCGGTAAACCCGTCGTCCCCGATTCCGCCAAGCCCGATCAACTGCTCGCCGCCGGCCGCGCCTCGCTGAACGGCGGCAACCCGCAGTCGGCCATTCCGCTGTTCCAACGAGTCCTGCAGCTCGATCCGAAACATGAAGGGGCGTGGAACGATCTCGGACTGGCGTACCTTCAGATGGGAAAGAACGCCGACGCGGCCTCCGCGTTTCGCAAACAACTGGAAGTGAATCCCGCGAACCAACACGCCGGAAATTATCTGGGCGTGGCGCTCGAGCGGCAGCAGGATTTCGATGATGCGATCGCCGCATTCCGCAAGCAGGCCACCGATCACCCGCTCGATCCAGTAGCGCACGCGGCGCTCGGCGAACTTCTAGTAAGTCAGCACGAATACGCCGCGGCGGTTCCCGAACTCGAAAAGGGCGGCGTGCTGGCGCCGAAAGACCCTGAAGTACAAATCGCGCTGGGCCGTGCCTATCTGAATCTAGACAAAATGTCCGAAGCCGCCAACGCGTTCGACCACGCCGCGCGAATTTCACCCACGCCGCCGGTGCTGAATGAAATCGCCTACGAGCTGGCCGGCCGCAAAATCGCGCTCGATAAAGCGCAAAAGTTCGCGGAAGCGGCCATTGCCGGCGCCGCTGAGAATCTGCGCGGAATCGATCTAGCCACCGTGAACGCGGATCAGATCACCGCGGCCTCGCGCATCGGCGCATATTGGGACACGCTCGGCTGGGTCTATTTTCAACAGGGCGACGTTAAGAAATCCGAACCGTACGTTCGCGCCGCGTGGCTCCTGAATTTTGATGGCGAAGCGGGCGATCATCTGGCGCAAATTTATGAAAAACTCGGCGAGAACGACCGCGCCATTCACATGTGCGCGTTGGCGCTGGCCACGCCGCATCCGCTTCCGGACACTCGCGCGTGGCTCACGCTGCTGCTCGGCGGCAATTCGCGGATCGATGCGCTCGTCGCACAGGCCAAACCCGAACTCAAAAAGCTGCGCGCCATTCCCGCCGGGAAATTCGACGGACGCGAAGACTTGCGCGCGGAATTTCTGGTTCTGCTATCCCCCGGAGATAAGCGCCCGCGCGTCGATGGTGTTCGCTTCCTCGGAGGCGACCAAAGGCTTGGCTCATTCGCCGACCGCCTCCGCTCTCTCGATTACGGCGATGTTTTCCCGAACGCCTCGCCGGTCCAACTGGTCCGCCACGGCGTCCTCTCCTGCTCCGCCAAATCCAGCGATTGCACTTTCACGCTGGCGCTTCCGGAGAACGCCCGCTCCTTGAATTGACCGTTTCTCGGTGGCACACTCAGCCATCCGAATTCTTGACTGGAAGGTCTAACTTGCCTACAGTTGGAGCAATGCTAAAGCGTTTATTCTTGGTGTGCGCGGCGGCTGCGCTTTTGCTCCTGCAATTTGGTGAATGCACGCCCGCCATGGGAATGAACCAGAGGGCCATGCAATGCTGTCGTTCGATGCCTTGCACACCGGCGAACCATCGTCAAAACTGCTGCAAAAACATGTTGTCGGCGCAACCGCCCAACATGCTGCCAGTGCAACACGTCGCTCTTCACAGCCCGACAGTCGCGTCCGTCGAGTATCCGAGGGTGACTGAACTTCGGGGGTACGCTCTGGCTCCGCCATTACTGGTTGAAGCCCAGCAACATTCGCCTCCCGAGCTTTACGCGCTTCACGCCTCTCTGCTGATCTAGACCTGCCTATAAGTGCGCGTCCAGCGCACGCTTTTCTTTTCGTGTCTCTATTGACGTTCCTCGCGCGCGGGCAAATCGGGCGCGGGCCGGAAACCTATCGATAGCACCCCGACGTTTCGGGAGGGGGAAAATGTCCGAATTGACCGGCGCTCCGCCGCAACGACACTCATTCGTTGCGAACGTGTGTTGTTTTGTCTTAGTGAGTATCGCTTTCTGCTTCTCGCCCCAGGCTTTCGGTCAATCGCAACCGAACGCGCCAGATTTGACCGTATCTCGCACGCAAGGACACGCTCAATCCGCACCTGCCGCCTCCTTGCAGGAGTTACTTAATGAGGCGGAACGGAACAATCCGCGAATTCGGGCTGCGCGCATGGCTTGGGTTGCCGCGAAGCAGGTGCCCTCCCAGGCATCCGCGCTTCCCGACCCACAAGCTCAAATTCAGCAGATGAACGTTGGCAGCCCGCGCCCGTTCGCAGGCTACACCAACAGCAATTTCGCCTACGTCGGCCTCGGCGTGTCGCAGAACTTACCTTATCCAGGAAAACTCCGCCTCAAAGGAGAGATCGCCAACCAGGATGCTGCTGCCGCGCAACAACAGTACGTGGCCATTCGCCGCGACGTGCTAGCCGGAGTTAAGTCGGAGTACTTTCAGATTGCTTATTTATCCGAAACGCTTCAAATACTTCACAGTGACGGCGAACTGCTGGACGAAGTCGCGCAAGCGGCCAATGCGCGCTATCGCTCCGGCTTCGGAAATCAGCAAGACATCCTGCAAGCGCAGCTTGAAACAACCAAACTCCTCCGAGAAACCACAATGGACGACCTTGCCATCGCTAAACGGCAGGCGCAACTCAAGCAACTGCTCAACCGTTCGCAATCTTCACTCGATATACAACCAGCCCAATTATCGGAGACGCCTTTGCCATACACATTTAACGAACTTCTGGATGCCACCAAGTCGCAAAATCCGGAAATCTCCTTCGCCAAAGACCTTGTACAGAAACAGAAATTACAAGTCGATCTGGCGCACAAGGATTTCTACCCGGATTTTAACGTCCAATTTATGTGGCAGCGCACCGACCCCACGCAGTACCGCGCCTATTACATGCTGACCCTTGGCGTCAGCATTCCCATCCACCGGAGCAAGCTGGACCATGAAGTAGCCGAAGCCGAGGCAAACCTGGACCGTTCTCGTAGCGAGGCTGACGCGCAATCTCAGCAAGTTGCCTCCGAGCTGCGAACGGAGTTCGACACAGCTCAGAAAGACAAAGAACTATTGAACATTTACGAGGGCGGACTCCTGCCCCAGGCCCGCGCTGAATTTGAAGCGGGGATTGCCGCGTACCAAAACAATCGCTCGAATTTCCAGACGCTCTTGAGCTCTTTCCTCGACGTCCTGCATTTGGATGAACAGTACCGGCAGAGTCTTGCGGATCGCGAGAGCGCACTGGCGCGGATTGAAGAACTCACCGGATTATCGCTGCACAACGGAGGGGCAAATCGATGAAGAACTATCGTGCTGCATTCCTGGCTGCCGTCGCAGCGATCATCATTCTCGTTGGAGCCCTTGCCGGTTTGTGGTGGCACTTTCGGACGGCGACCCGTACTGCAAAAACAGAATCACGGACGAGTGTTGCGGCTATGGCGACAGCGGCACCTGGCTCCGCGCCTGCAACGCCAGCACCAACTGAGACGCCATTGGCGCCAGTACAGATCTCCGCGCAGCGATTGCAGAGCATCGGCGTAAAGATCGGCGAGGTCCAGCGGAAGTCGATCGAGGACGACATTCTCACCACGGGAAACGTAGCCGTGGACGAGACCAAGTTGGCTTACGTCCAAGTGCGTTTTTCAGGCTATATCCAGAAGGTTTTCGTGGACGCCACATACCAGTACGTCCGAAAGGGCCAACCTTTGTTCACGATTTACAGTCCCGACCTGGTGACGACGGAACGCGAGTACCTAGTAGCAAAGGAGAATCAGCAGCAGGTGGCGCGGAGCACAGTGCCCGGCGTTGCTTCGGGCGCGGCATCCCTCGTGGACGCGACCGCGGAGCGACTCAGGCAGTGGAACATCCCGCAGCGCGCAATCGCGCGGCTTGAATCGAGCGGCCAAGTACAGCAGAACCTGGAAATCGATTCTCCCGTCTCGGGCTACGTCACCGAGCGCGAAGCGCTTCCCAACATGTACGTGCAGCCGCAGACGCGGTTGTACACCGTTGCGAATCTCTCGACGATCTGGGTTTTCGCTCAGGTATTTCAGAACGACTTGGGACGAATCAGAGTTGGGGACCCGGCCACTCTCACCGTCGATACCTATCCAGGCCGCATATTTTCGGGGCGAGTGGATTTCATCTATCCCCAAGTCGATATGTCCACCCGAACCGCACGTGTGCGGCTGGTATTCCCCAATCCGGACCTGAAGCTCACGCCTGGAATGTTCGTAAACGCTGATCTCAAGATTCCGATGGGAGAGCACGTAGTGATTCCCGCCGCCGGCGTTCTCCAAACTGGCACCAGGCAGATTGTGTTCGTCGATCGCGGTGGCGGAAATTTGGAACCGCGCGACGTTCAGTTGGGCGCTCAGGTTGGCGATAACTTCATCGTTCTGAAGGGGCTCAAAGCGGGCGAAAAGATCGTCACCTCCGCCAACTTTTTGATCGACTCCGAAAGCCAGCTTCAAGCGGCGTTAGGAACATTTGTTCCGCCTCCGCCAGGCGCGGGCGTTGCGAGCGCAATGAACGCTCCCCGAACCAACGTCGATTTGACCACGCAGCCGAATCCCCCTCACAAAGGCAGCAACACCTTCCGCGTAAAACTAACAAGCGAGAACGGCTCGCCGGTCTCCGGAGCAAACGTTTCCGTGACGTTTTTTATGCCGGCTATGCCCGCGATGGGCATGGCGGCGATGCGCACCGCCGTCACCCTCAACGACAAAGGCAACGGCGTGTATCAAGGTTCAGGACGACTTGGAAGCGGAGGTACGTGGCAGGTCACGATCCTCGCGAAGAAAGATGGCCAAGTCGTTGCCAGCAAGCAGCTCTCCATGAACGCGACTGGGGGCATGTAGATGATCGCGCGATTGATTCAATGGTGCACGCGAAACCTCTTCCTGGTCCTCACTGCAACAGTCCTACTCGTCGCGGCGGGAGTATGGTCGATGATGCGCATTCCGCTCGACGCGCTGCCCGATATCTCCGATGTCGAAGTAATTATCCACACGCCTTGGACCGGCGAGCCGCCCAACATCATCGAAGATCAGGTCACCTATCCCATCGTCACCACGCTGCTGGCGGCGCCGCACGTTAAAGCTGTGCGCGCGCAAACCATGTTCGGCGATTCCTACGTCTTCGTCGTATTTCAAGATGGCACCGACCTCTACTGGGCGCGCTCGCGCGTGCTCGAATATTTGCAGGAGATTCAGGGCGAGCTGCCAACAGGAGTTCATCCGGCGATTGGTCCGGACGCCACCGGCGCGGGATGGGTCTATGAATACGCACTTGTGGATCACACGCACAAATACAGCTTGGCGGATCTGCGTACTTTGCAGGATTGGTACCTGCGCTATCAGCTGGAATCCGTGCCCGGAGTGGCTGAAGTCGCCACCATTGGCGGATTCGTTCGCCAGTACCAGGTGAACTTGGATCCGGATAAGCTCAGGGCCTATAACATCCCGCTCTCGACGGTAATCGACCGAGTCCGCGCAAGCACCAATGAAGTCGGCGGACGCTTGCTTGAGTTGGGTGGCGCGGAATACATGATTCGCGGCCTGGGGTATTTCCACTCGCTGGATGACCTTAGAAATGTACCGGTTGCAACCAAAAACGGCACCGCTGTCCTGGTAAGCGATCTCGGCACCGTGTCCTTCGGTCCTGATATTCGCCGCGGCGTGGCGGAATGGGATGGCGAGGGCGAGACCGTAGGTGGAATTGTCGTGATGCGGTACGGGATGAACGCCCTCAACGTAATTAATGGAGTCAAAAAAAAGCTTGCGGAGATCGCTCCGTCTCTTCCTCCTGGCGTAGAAATCCGCGCAGGCTACGACCGCTCTGGCTTGATTACCGCATCGATTCACACTCTCGAGCGCGACCTAATCGAGGAAGCCATCGTCGTCAGCTTGGTCATCATCGTTTTTCTGTGGCACTTCCGCTCCGCGTTGATTCCGATCCTCACCATACCCATTGCCGTCGTCGCGTCATTCATCCCGATGTATTACTTGCACGTCTCGAGCAACATCATGTCGCTCGGTGGGCTGGCTCTGGCGATTGGTGTGCTCGTGGACGCTGGCATCGTCATGGTTGAAAACGGCTACCGGCATCTAGCCGATCGCCAGGCTCAACTGCCGCCCGAGCAGAGCAGGCTGCCCTTACTCAACACAGGACGCGATGCCGCTCTGTTAGAGGATGGGAATCCGGCTGTCGGGGCGCGCGTGCCCGCGAAGGAGCGAAGGCACATCTTGCTTGCCGCGGCACAGCAAGTCGGCCCAGCACTCTTCTTTTCTTTGGTCATCATCGTCGTTTCGTTCTTGCCGGTATTCTTGCTCGAAGCGCAGGAAGGCCGGATGTTCAAGCCGCTCGCGTGGACCAAAACGCTGGCCATTGCTTTTTCTTCCATCCTCGCCATCACCCTGGTTCCCGTTCTCATGCCTCTGTTTATCCGCGGGCGGCTCCGCCCAGAAGCCAACAATCCCGTGTCTCGCATCACGCAAGCGATCTATTTGCCCGTGCTACGCGTCTGCCTACGCTTTCGCAAGACGACGATCCTCGTTGCTTTGATCTGTCTCGTACTGACCGTACCATTGGCGCGGCGGATCGGCAGCCAGTTCATGCCGGCGCTCTTTGAAGGTTCCTCGCTTTACATGCCGACGGCGTTACCGGGCATTTCCATCACGCAAGCGTCGCAATTGCTTCAGGAACAGGACCGCATCATTCGCACCTTCCCCGAAGTCCAGACCGTGTTTGGCACCGTGGGGAGATCGAATAGCGCCACGGACAATGCGCCGCTCGATATGTATGACACCACGATCATGCTCAAGCCACGAACTAAATGGCCCGCCGGAATGACGTACGAAAAGCTGATTCAGAAAATGGACGCCAAACTGCAATTCCCCGGCCTCACTAACACCTGGACGATGCCGATCGAAAACCGGCTGGACATGGAATTGACAGGCATAAAAACTCCGGTCGGAATGAAAGTCCAAGGGCCCAGCCTCGCCGGAATCCAGCAGGTCGGGGCACAAATCAGCACCATTCTGTCTGGTCAGCCAGGGGTAGACTCGGTGTTCGCGGAACGCGTGGCCCAGGGCTTCTATATCAACATCGCGGTGAACCGGCCCGTCGCGGCTAGGTATGGCCTGGATGTGGGGGACGTTCAGCGCGCCGTCGAATCCGGAATCGGCGGCGAGGATATCGCGGAAAATATCGAGGGCCGCGAACGCTTTCCGATCAACGTCCGCTATAACCGGGACTTCCGCGACGACATTCCCGCCCTCCAAAACGTCGTGATTGCGACTCCGTCCGGAGCGCAAATTCCGATCAGCGAAGTAGCAACGATTTCTTTCTCGCGCGGGCCTTCGATGATCCGCGACGAGGAAGCTCAGCTCACCGGCTACGTCTACTTCAACCTGAGCACGTCCGACTATGGCGGCTTCGTCACCCGCGCCAATCGATTGCTCCGGGAAAAACTCAAGCTGCCTGCGGGTTACACTTACACTTGGTCGGGCGAATACCAATTTGAGGTAAGGGCCAAGAAGCGCCTTGAACTGATCCTGCCCATCGTGTTCGTTATAATTTTCCTGCTCCTCTACATGACGTTCCACTCGGTTGCGGAAGCCGCGATGCTGTTTTTCCCTGCCTTCTTCGCGCTGATAGGGGGCTTGCTCCTGCAGCTACTGCTTGGCTACAACTTCAGCGTCGCGGTCGCCGTGGGTTATATCGACTTGTTCGGCATTGCAGTCGAAACGGCCGTGGTGATGATCGTTTACCTGCACGAGGCTCTCGATCTCCGTTTGGCGCGGGGGACCCCGCTGGAGCGTGAAGACGTCGAAGCGGCGACGATTGATGGCGCTGTCCTGCGTTTGCGGCCAAAGCTTATGACGGTGTTTGCCGTCATCGCCAGCCTCGGACCTCTTCTTTGGGAGACGGGAATTAGCTCGGACGTGATGAAGCCAATCGCCGCGCCAATCGTAGGCGGCATGGTGACCTCCACCATCGCCGTCATGATTCTCGTCCCGATACTGTTCGAGATGCTTAAAGAACGTGCGCTCCGCCACGGCACTCTGCGCCCGTCGACCTATTCCGACAATGATTGAGGAGGGCTATCTCAATTCGGCTCGAAATCAATACGAGTGACCCGAATCCGCGTTTGCAAATCGCATAAGGCCAAAAGTCGCGCCTTAACGCTACGCATTGCGGTTTTTACAGCTGTTCCGAGCTGATGCCGCATTTTGGTCAGTGTGACTTTAGTCATAGGGAATCGCACATCGCGGACGTACGCTGGCATCGGGGCATCTGCTAGTCGCCCGTACAAGAAGGATCGCGAAACGTTCTTTCGTTCGCGGCGAGCGAAAGCACTCGCTTCGCGTCAGAGAAAAGCAGGAGAATGAAGCATGGCGTACGTTATCGCTGAACCGTGTATCGGAGTCAAGGACACAGCATGTGTCGATGTGTGTCCCGTCGATTGCATTCATCCGCGCAAGGATGAGTCGAACTTTTCGCCAGAAACGCAGCTTTACATCAATCCAGACGAATGTATCGACTGTGGAGCGTGCGTGCCGGTGTGCCCGGTAGCCGCCATTTTCGCGTTGGACGACCTGCCAGAAAAATGGGCAGGCTTTGCCGCTATTAATGCCGACTGGTACAAGAAAAAGACGCTTAAGGCGGGGTAATTCAAAATCCCCGATTGAGACCACCATCATTCTAGGAGCACATCGGTATGCCCGTACAGATCGGAATCGAAGCTCACGGTTTTTCGCAACCTACTGGATTGCTTTCTGATTGTCACCGGCGCATCGAGATGTTTCTCAACACGTTGGAGGCTGTCGGAAGGGTGATCGATCATCCTGCAACTGACCAAACCCGAAGCGCGCTCCAGTCGGCTTTGCGGTACTTCCGGGAATCCGCACCGAAGCATACCGCCGATGAAGAAGAGTCGCTATTTCCAAGGCTGCGCCAAGTTCATGACGCAGAAGCTCAATCGGCACTACAGAAACTCGAGCAACTAGAGAAGGATCACGAGGTCGCCGATGTGCTACACGCTGAGGTTGAACGCCTGGGGCAATTGTATTTGTCGCAGGGAAGTCTCTCGCCGGCGGACGCAGCGGATTTCGGCAAAGCGATCGCCAGTCTCCAGGCCCTGTACCGACCGCACATCAGCATCGAGGATCAAATGGTTTTCCCGATTGCGGCGCGAGTATTAGGCGAGAGCGATCAATCGGCGATTGGAGCAGAGATGGCCGCAAGAAGAGGAATCAAACCTTCAACGGAGATCGGCGGGGCAATCGGCAGGGTTAAGCCATTTTGACAAGGCCACGAGGTTCGATGAATCGATTTCACCGATGGTACTGCCAATCGAGCCACTGGAAACAGAAGCTTTCCTCTGAAATATTGCCCTGGTGCCTTGACGGTGTGGATTTGAGTGGCGAGGTGCTGGAACTAGGACCGGGTCCGGGTCTCACAACCGATTGGCTGCGCGTTCATTGTGGCCGCATCACTTGCTTGGAGCTCGATCCCAACTTAGCTCGCGTCCTCAGCGAGCGCGTTGAGGATAGCCGAATCACTGTGAAGTTGGGTGATGCGGCGGCGATGCCATTCAGCGATGGGCTCTTCTCGGTTGTCCTGTCTTTCACGATGCTCCATCATGTGCCTTCTTCTGCTATGCAAGACCGGGTATTCCGCGAAAGTTTTAGAGTTCTGAGGCCGGGCGGAATCTTTGTCGGCGCCGATAGCGTGCCGTCGTTTAGCATGCACTTGGTTCATCTCGGCGATACCATGGTTTGTGTTGATCCGAAACAGCTGCCAGCCAGGCTGCAAGCGGCTGGTTTCAAGGATGTGAATGTTCAGCAAAACGGCGGAAGATTTCGATTTCGCGCGCGGCGGCCACGGTTCCCCCGATTTGAAGGAGATTCCGAAAACGAGACTCCCTCAGCGGGAGATCAGACTTCTCTTCGAAAGGTGCTATGTTCAAGCTGAAGCGCATTTACGAATCAGCTGAAACGCAAGACGGATATCGCGTCCTCGTGGACAGGATTTGGCCGCGCGGTATGTCGAAAGAGAAGGCGCGGATCGATCTATGGATGAAAGAGATTGGGCCGTCGGATGCACTTCGCAAGTGGTTTGGGCACACCCCCGAGCGTTGGCCCGAGTTTCAAAAGCGCTATCGCCAGCAGCTAAAAATGGACGCAGAACTGATTGCTCAGCTGCGCGAGTTGGAAAAGGAACATGACACCATTACATTGCTCTATTCGGCCCGAGATGACCGGCGCAATCAGGCAGTCGTGCTGTGCGCGTTCCTCCAGCGGTCCAGGCGAAGCTGAGCCGTTGACCAATTGACTGGACCCTCTCTGCCCCAAGGCTGATTCCACACTTCGATTGAATTGTCCTTGCATTTAGATCAATAAGGATCGGCTCATTGAGTATAATGCGCCTGTAAGCAGGGTTCCGTTTTTATGCAATTGCGACGATTTTTTCCCAAGCTTGAGCCACGCGAGGCAAAGGTTCTTGTCTGTCTGATAGCCGCCGTGATTGCAGCGGTGGATTTTGCGCTTCCCGACAACATCAACATCGCGAGCTTTTATATCATTTGCATCGTTCTGATTGTTTGGACGCGCTCTGTTAAATGGCTATGGACCTCTACCGCGATCTTCGTTTTGCTCACCTTTGGCGGCGTCTCCTTTGGTCAATTACCGGTAGGAAATACGCCGGTCACATGGGTCGATTTTCTGAATCGCGGCATGATTGCCCTAGCGCTAATCGTTGCGGCAGTTCCAGTGCATCTTCGGTTGCGCGCCGTCGCAGCTCTCCAAGTGACGAGCGCGGAACGCGACCGGGCGGAACAAGCTATGCGAGAGAGTTACGCAAATCTGGAAGCTCGCGTTCAAGAACGGACGCAAGAGTTGCATGCGGAAATCGCTGAGAAGACGCGCACCGAAGCCAAGCTCCGCCAGTCGCAAGAGTCGTTGCGCCAGCTTTCAGTCCGCCTGATGAATTCGCAAGATGAAGAGCGACGAAGAATTGCCAGTGCCTTGCACGATACCGTGGGGCAATATCTGGCATTTTCGAAAATGAATCTTGAATCTTTTTTGAAACAAGCCGACTCCAGTGAGCGCGATGCACGAAGGCTTTCTGAGATCGCGGACAGCTTGGATAAATGCTTGAGCGAAACGCGCAGTATTTCGTATTTACTTCACCCTCCGCTTCTTGACGAGCTTGGCTTCGCATCTGCGGCGAGGACATACTTAGACGGTTTCTCGCGGCGAAGCAATATCCCAGTTGACGTGAATATGCCGCCTGACCTGAAGCGGCTCCCTTCGGCCTTGGAGCTTGTGTTGTTCCGTACCCTGCAAGAGAGCCTGACGAATGTTCTTCGCTACGCTCACAGCCCAACGGTGGATGTTCAGGTGGAGATCGAGAATGATTGGATTGCATTGACGGTGCGGGACCATGGGAAAGGCATGCCGTCCGAACTTGTCGAACAATTGAATCAGGGGCACGGTGGCGGTGTCGGGCTTCGTGGAATGCGCGAGCGAATTCTCGAATTCCGTGGCAATTTCAAGGTTGAGTCTGATGGGAACGGCACGTCAATCCTAGCCATTCTGCCAATGGCGGCTGCTGCGTCCGCCAAAGCAGCAACTGGCTGACCGGCCGCACTCTAATCCAAATGTTCGTTCCGTTGCTCGATCGACGCGGCAGCGTTCCAGAAGAGATTGGGGTTATCCGGTGAGCCTCTCGCGCTAGGAAAAACAATCCAGCCGGGTGGATGCGGTTCTACCCCAAGTCCTCAGTTGCAGTTTCGGCTGAAGCTGCGCTTTTCCAAAACGGGTAGTGCACTCCCGCGAGCCGATTGATCACCAAGGCCTGAGCAACGAGTAAAAAGACCGCCACTTCAATGATGACCAGTTCGCGCGGCTTGGAAATGATGCCTAGAGAAATGATCAGCGTCGTCGCCCCTGCGGGCGGATGGCTGACTCCGAGAAGTACCATCAATGCTCCCGTGGCCGAGAGTGAAAGGGCGGCCGCCAGGATTCGAGGCCAAAAGATGCCCGGATGTATACCGAATGGCAGGGCTCCAGCGCCCGTCACAACATACGCTCCATAACCGCACATGATTCCGATCGCGTGGCCGAAAATCGTGTTTCGCGGGCTGCACGTTTTCGCTAGAGGCGAAAAAAACAGGAGATAGGCAGTCGGCCCGAGCGACGGAAAAACGAATGGATTTCCGCTCAGCAGGGCCAATAGCGCAAGTAAGCCAATCGTGACGAAACTATTCACAAAAACATAGACAGTCCGCACCAGTCGTGGAGGAAAACGACGCA
>JBOGMX010000017.1:0-42407 GCA_050746725.1 Candidatus Acidiferrales bacterium
GCTCCTCGCCGAGGCTGGCGAGGAGCGGCGGGGCATTCAATCAAGTTCCTCCACGTCCTGGAAGTACCGGCACTCGACCGCTGATGCGTTGAATGTTATCCTCTGGCGCGGGTCGTCGCTAGAGGAACGTGGGTGCTCGAAGTGGATTCTAGCCATACCGGTATAGAACGCCGGCGCAGTGAACGCATGGTGCAGTCCGTGCCCGTGATCGTGCGAGGAACCGATCTCCTCGGGCAGCCTTTCGAAGAGCGAAGCTCCACGCTGGATTTAAATCTCCACGGTTGCCGCTACGCTTCCAAATATCATCTCCCGAGAAACTCATGGGTGACTCTCGAAGTCTCCCATGGAAACAAGCGCGGCAACGTTCGTGCCCGAGTGGCGTGGGTACAGCGTCCACGGTCGGTGCGCGAACTGTTCCAGGTCGCAGTGGAACTAGAGAGCGCGGAAAATTTCTGGGCCATCGAAACACCGCCTGCTGACTGGACGTCCGCCCGGGAGTCCTCCAGCCGCTCCGCCGATCTTGGAAGCCATACCGCCGCATCGCCAAACCCCATTGGGGAAGGGAAAACCGCTGTTATGAATTCAGGAAAAGCCGAAACAAGTTTCGCGCCCGAATCCGCCGTTGGCCACGAGCCGGCAATCGAGGCGGATAGCCCGCTATTGCGGGAGTGGCGCGCCGAGATAGAACGCCACGCGGCTGTTACCGTAGAACGAGCAGCAACAAACGCGATCGAACAGATTCGCGGCAAGCTAGAAGAGTTCGAAAGCCAACGCGCCCAGGCGGGCGTCGCGCTCTCGATCGAACTTGCTTCGAAGCAACAGAGTCTGCTCGAAGAATTGCGATCGGAGATTGACCGAGATTTGCGCGGAGTCCGCGATCTCGTTCACGAACTCGACAGCAAAGCCGAGGGGTTGCGCGCGGAAAGCCATGCGGCGCTCGAATCCATTAGTCGGCTGGCACAAGCGCGATTGCAGGCGGAAGCCGCGCAGTTGCAGAGACCCGCTGAGTCCGTCAATTCACAGCCCACCGTCCAGGAAAGCACGGCGGTGGATTTGCGCGCGCGGTTCGAATCAGAAATGGCAGTGGCTCAGGCTCAGTGGGCCGAACTTCTGCAGTCGTCGCTCGATGGCAGCATCGAGCGTGTAGTGAAGGAATTATCCGGGCGTTCGCAGGAAGTTCTACGAGATGCGGATCAACAAATAACACACCGCTTGGCGGACCTGAAGCAGCCGCTGGCGCAGATTTCGTTCTCCGCGCAGGAAACGCTGGCAGCCGTGAAATCGGCGCTCGACCAGGACGTGGCGCGTGCGCGCGCGTCGCTCGCGGATATAGAACATTCGGTGTCTCGAATGAAGGAGTATTCGGCGCAGCTGGAAACGGCGAGCCACGGAACGCTCAACGAGTTGCACGGGCGCCTCGAAAATATTGTCGAAGCTCAAACGGAAGAAATGAAGCGCCGAGCGGAGAGCCTGTTGGCAGCCGTTCTGGAGCGCATGGGACCCTCGCTTGTTACTTTGGAGCAGGATCTGGCGGAGCGCACGATCGCGGATCTCGACGCAAAGATCGGTCCGCGGACCGAGCGCGTAACGGAAATTCTCCACGAGTTGGCCTCGCGTGAGGCGCAAACCGAGGAAGGGCTGCGGCTTCATCGCAGCCGGCTCCGCCAAATCTCCGAGCATAACCAGCGGGAAGCTGCCGACCAGATGGCCGCGACAGTAGCAAACCTTCGCGGCGAATTCGAAGACGCCCGGAAAGAATCACTTACGAAATGGAATGAGGAATTGGATGCAGCCGGAGTGCGCGCAGCGTATTCCGCGGCGGAATCAATCGGCCGCTCTTCCGAGTGGTTTCAGCAGGAGGCGCGGTCGCGATTGCAAGTGTTGGTGGAACAGGCGGTAACCACGGCCGAGACCGGGCTCGACGAAAAAGCGACGGAGGCTACGAAGAGACTCGAAACGCAACTCGGAGAGAAGTCGAATGCGCGCGTCGCCGAAATGCAGCAGCAACTCGAAGGAATGGCCGGCGAAATCACCGGCCGGACGCACGGACAGCTCGATGCCGCTGCCGAAGCGGCGGCCGCTTCGTTCGGGCAGGTAATCCGCGAGGTATCGGACCGGGAAACCCGGCAGTTCACCGATTCGAGTCGGAGCGCGCTTGCCGAGCGCATCGGCGAACTTGAAAACCTCACGCGCGAGCGAATGCAAAAATTTGAGACCGACGCGGGCGCTGGAATGGAGCAACTGCACTCGCGCATGTCTTCTGAATTGGAAGCGAGCGTTGCACGCGGGCGAGAAGAGCTGGCTGCTGAATCCGCGAGGGCTGCGGACGGATTCCGCGCCGAGAGGGAGGCGCGCGAAGCGGCGTGGGCAGAGAGCGCCGGACGGATCGGCGATAAGGCCACAGCGAAATTTCAAGAGCGGTTGGAAAACGCGTGCGATTCGTGGGCGGTTTCTTCCGCGCGGCGGCTCAACGAGCACGGCCAGTCCGCCGTGGATGCGCTTCTGCGTTCCGCCGATCAGGCCCTGAGGGATTCTTTCGCCGAGGTTTTCGAGGGGCTTTCCGAAGCGCTGCGCGAGAGGGATTCCGCAAGCAGCGACCAACAAGGCGCGAGTTCCAAGTCTGCCGAAAATCCTGAGCGGCAGATGCCGCCACCAGCGAACGAGGGCGCTTCCACGAGCGCGAATGCCTGAACCGACGCGCTTGTCTATTTTTCTCCGACGATTTCCCGGACGGCGTTGGCCACAAAAGCAACCTGCTCGTTGCTGAGGCGCGGATGAATGGGAAGGCTGAGCGCGCGTTCGCACGCCCGCTCGGTGTGCGGAAAAGTGCCCGGCGGCAACCCCAGCGATGAATACGCCGGCTGAAGTTGAACGGGCCGGGGATAATGCACCACGGTTTCAATCTCGCGCTCGGCGAGTTTCGCGGCCAAGGCGTTGCGATTGCTGGCGTAGACCACGAACTGGTGATAGACGCATTCGTCGCGTGCATCGTCAGCGGGAATTTCCAGCCGCGCCCCGGCGAGCAGCTGCCTGTATAGGCGCGCGATCTCTTGCCGCCGTGCCGTCCAGGCGTATAGGCGCTTGAGCTTGATACGCAGCACCGCTCCCTGAAATCCTTGCATGCGGTAGTTGTAGCCGACGAACTCATGTTCGTACCGCGCCGTCTGGCCGTGGTTGCGCGCTGCTCGCGCGAAAGCGGCAACGCGATCATCATTGGTGGTCAGCGCGCCGCCTTCGCCGAAGGCGCCTAGGTTTTTCGTGGGATAAAAGCTGAAGACGCCCGCGTCTCCGATGCCGCCCACGCGCTGGCCGCGATAACGGGCGCCATGCGCCTGCGCGGCGTCTTCCAGGACGCGCAAATTATGCTTCGCGGCGACTTCGTGGATGGGGTCCATGTCCGCGGGACGTCCGTAGAGGTGTACCGGCAGGATCGCTCGCGTGCGCGGTGTGATGGCGCGCTCGATTCGCTTGGGGTCCAAATTTGCCGTCGCCGGGTCGATATCGACAAACACCGGCACGGCGCCGCAATAGGTGATGGCCTCGGCTGTGGCAAGGAACGTGTTCGGCGTGGTAATCACTTCATCGTCGGCTTGCACGCCGAGCCCGAGCAGGCCTACGTGGAGCGCGGCCGTGCCGTTGCTCATGGCCACGCAGTGTTTCGTGCCGCAGAAATCGGAAAATTCGCGCTCGAAAGCTTCGACTTCGTCTCCCAGAACGTAGGCGGCTTTCTGTCCAACGCGATCGAGCGCCGGCAGCACCTCCTCCCGCAATTCGGCGTATTCCGATTGTAGATCTAGCAGAGAAACCTTCATTGATGGCCCTTGGATGCGTGAAAACTCTACTTTACACCGCGCCTACGGACAAGTACCGCCTCCGGCACCTCTGGCTTTCGGTTTTGCCGCCGCTCCTTGCGTCAGATGGACCAGCGATTGGGTTCGCTGACGCTTTCTTTTTGGGGAAGCGGGATAACGCTTCTATACTCGAAGCCTTGCAAATGCGGAAGAGAATTAGATGAGCGCCGATGGCGCACGATCACTTATGAGTTGCAAGATACTGAATGCTGTTGAATTCGAATCACGGGGCATCCGAAGACGGAACACCACCGAGAGCGGGCTCCCGCGAGACCGCGCCGGTTGCTGAGGAATATCAGCGTCAATTGTTGCCCGGGCACCGGAGCAATGACGTTGAAGCGAGTACTTGATTTGCTGGCGGCGCTTGCCGAAGAGATGCACGAGGAGATCGTGCCGAACAATAAACGTAGCGGGCGGCGCCGCTAAAATCGACCGCGCCTCGGAATCAGTGAACTCCGTTGCTCGGCTCTTCGGGAAGGCCGCAACTTCCGTCGGCGCACCCATCGGTGAGCGGCTTGACGCGCCATTTGTCGACGGAAGCGCTCACGGTATAGGAAAAATCCTAGACTTTCCACATGGGACTTGTTTCGCCGCCGACCACGAGGACGTTCATATTCTCCGGCTTGTTATAGGGAGCGATTAGCGCGTCCTTGGGGAGCTTTTTCCAAGTGGCATACGGTTCGACGCCCTGGTTGGCGAGCGGACCCATCAGCATGTCGATCAAATCGTTGTCCCAGAATTCTCCTGCAGGCATCTTGAAGTTTTCTGACAGCCACCGGCAGAAGTCCGGCTTGGTTTGAAAGCCCTGGTCGTTTTTTGAGGTGGCGTGCGACGAGCGGATCGAGTATGAGCGTAGCCGCGGAGAATAGTCCCGGCAATGGTCTCAACTGGGTGAACATGTCCTCGCCGATGGAGCGGTGCGATGATCCGACCACGTTGTTGATGAGATTCCACCCTCGGAACAGGCTGACGACGCTTTCCTCGGGTTCGAAGCCTTTTTGTACGTGAAAAGGCTCCCAGGGGCTTTTGTCCTCGTTTTCGGCCACGCACATGTTGTTATAGGCGATTGGATTGCCCTGGGAAGTCCAGAACTGCTTTCGGAGCCGCATGTAGCCCCAGTTGATTGTTAAGAGCGTCCAAGCGCGCCCGATGACCGAATTCGCCAGAGCGCGCGGGCTGAACGCGCCAATGCCTGAATTCATTTCGATTTCGTTACGGATGGGGCCGTTGACGAGCAGCATGGTCGCGAAGGGAGTCGTCGAGCCAGGAATGGAAGGCTGTCCGGTTGAGGCAACAGCCAGGAGGACGGGGAAGTGCTCGGGACGCGCTCCGGCCATGACACCGACGATCGCGACCATCTCCACGGTAAACTTCAGGCGCTCGCGGGTGTCGTGCAAATAAATTTCTCCGACGACTTCATCCGGCGCGTGCTTTGTGCCAGCGAGCATGTCGGCCACGCGTTCTTCGGTGGGAAGGATGATGGGAAGCCCATCGGTCCAGCCCCTGTCGAAAAAGAGGCGCTGAAGGTTATCTTCCGTATCCGGCTCAATCAAAACTTGCCTGACGCCAGAGCGCGTGACTGGCGCATACTCCGCGATACGTTCTTCTTCGCCGACCGGTTTTGTAAGGGCTTCGATGACTTCGTCCATCACAGGCCGCCGCGTTGCTGGATCGGCTCCCTCGACATACCTGCGAAGGACCGAGGGCGTCATTCCTGCCACGGGATGCGGGGTGTAGATAAATCGCAAGGGAACGCCGTGGAAGCGCCGATCGTCAGCGATGACGTTAGCGAATTCGAGAGTAGAGACGGGCGCCGTCGGGATTCCGTATTCTTGCTCGAGTGTGCGGGAGCACGCGGCAACTGCCGCGGCGCACCGGGTCAACCGGCTACTCCCAAAATGGCGGCTTGGCCGCGTTCTTTGATTTCTTTCCAGAGATCTTTCGTGTCATCGCGGAAAACGTTGCCCGATTTGCGCCGGCGCACCGTTTTCAAGGAAGGCATGCATTCCGCAAACCAAGACTGCATCTCATCCAGGAATTTGCCGCTTCCGCCGAACCCGGTATCGACCAGGTACACGGTCTTGCCGTTCAGGGCATCGAGGCGTGGAGCCATGGCCGAGAATGAGCCACTCTCGCGCTGCTCGGACTCGCCGTCGGGAATTACCGTTCGATAGCCTTCGGGATTCAACACCGCAGACATTACTTGTGTGGCCATGGGTCTGCCCTCAGTACCTTAAAGTGTTGTTGTCAAGTGAGCTCCACTCGTCAACCGAGGCGCTTTTCACGTGATACATCCCGCCGTAGTCCCAGTACAGGTTATTCGACGACCCGGTGACGAGGACGTTGATCTGCGCCTTGCTTCGGAAGTGAGGCGCAGATCCATCCTGGCCCTGGCAGAGAAAGTCCGTAAGCTTTTCGACGCTATCGTAGCCTTCGCTTTTGACGTAGTTGGCCACCGCGGGGCTCAGAACAGCCAGAATTCCGAACATCTGGTCCTGATCGTTGGAGATATTCTTAAGCTGCTGTGAGAAATTCATCGCCTTGGACCACACGGCGAATTTAGAGTTTTTCGCCGAGATCACGCCCCAGCCTTCGAATATGCTGACGACATTTTCTGTTGGTTTGTATCCGAGCCGGACACTGAATGGTTTCCATGGCGACTCTTTTTCGTTCTCGGCGATGATGATGTTGGCGTAGTTCATGGGATTTCCGATCACGCCCATGTAAGTCTGATTGACTTTGCCGCAATTGCCGCCGTTTAGCGAAAGCAGACTATAGGCGCGGCCAATCGTAGCGTTGGCATGGCCGAAGGGGCCGAGCGAACCGATGCCGTAATTGAGGCCGATTTCATCCCGGACGGGGCCGTTGATGACGACTGCTTCGGCAAAGGAGTTATCCGAGCTCGACAGCGCCTCCTTACCGATAGATGCGATCGCGAGAATCACCCGAAGATACTTCGGGTCCGCGCCCGCCATCACCGCGTTCACGGCAACTTGTCTGACGGTGTAGGACCATGCCGGGTACACGCCGGGCGTCGGACACATCTTGCCAACTACTTCGTCCGGTTTGCGGCTGGTGCCTTTGAGCATCGCATCCACTCTGTCTTCGGTAGGGAGAACGACAGGCAGGTAATCCGTCATCCTCTTTTCCATGAACATGTGCTGCAAGTCTTCCGCAGTGTTTGGGCCGAAGGTTTCTGGGCCGGCTGACTGCGGGATCGTTCGCCTGACGCTATCTTCGGGACTTAATGGCGTGGTCAGCTCCGAGACGATCTCCTGCATGACCGGCTTGCCGGTTATCGGATCGGTTCCGTTAATTACGTCACGCTGCAATTGTTCTGCTGTTTTGCCCCACACGGGCGACTCAACAAAGGTAAACCGAAGGTGGGGCATGCCTTTCTTCGCGGCGTTCTCTTCAACCAACTGCTTGAAGTATTGCGTGATGATGGAGACGGTCGGCTTGTGATATTCGGATTCGAAGAAAATGTCATGGCCAACGACCGCTGGCGAGCAGTAGCTTCAATGCCCGACTCCCATGACCACTGCATCCCCTTCGGCTTTGATTTCCGCCCAGAGAGCCGGATCCACTTGCGGGAACCCTCCGGTTTTGCGCCTGTAAATTGCGGTGACGTTGGGAATATTTTGTTTGAACCAGGCGACCATTTCTTTTAGCAGGACGTCCGTCCCTGGAAAGCCGTCGTCCACAAAATAGATGGTCTTGCCATCGAGAGATTTCGGCCGCGGCGCCATGGCCAGCAATTTAACCGGCGGAGGAGTTCCCATGGGACTTAGGACGGTGAGCTTTGGATCAAAGGCGGTTGCGGGATGCGCTGCTGGAACTGCCGGTACAGCCGTCCGTGCATCGGATGGCGCGGCCGCCGCGAGTGCTGGACTGATGCCCAGTAACGCCAACATTTTTCGTCTGTCCATGACCACCTCCTCGATCGATGATTAGCCGGCTTTCCTCCCGATTTACAAAGTCGTGTCAAGCATCATGGTACAAAATAATTGCGGCTAAGTGGACGATTAATTCGATTCGCGCCTTCCTGAAGTCGCGGCCCAAGTACAACAAACCTGGTCCACGTTGTCAAAGACAACATACTGCGCTCCAGCCTGCATATCTCTTGACCGCTCAGAGGCTTGGGAATGCGTTCGGTAGTTGTCGAGCCATCGATGGAGGGGAATTGTGCGAGTGGCTGGCGCCCTTGCGCGATTTTGCCACCGTCGAAGCGATACAATGGAAACGACCGCTTTGGCTTTCAGCGTACGATTTCCTCGCGGGGCTTTTTTGCCACAGTGTAGTGTCGATAGCGCGGCGAGGCGCGCGGAACGCTGTTGCGTAGACCCGCGTCACATTGTAGATGGGGATTTGGCATGTCGCGCAGCAAGATGTTAGGCCAGCGGAATGTTTGTTGAGAGGCAGGGCCATTATGTTAAAGATGAATGGGGGATCGACGGAAGTTATTGGGGATCGTGGCTGCGGCCTGCGAGCGATATTTGTGTAGCCGACGGCGTCCAAAGGTCGCTAAAGTCTTGTGCCGCGAGCTTTGACATTACGGCCCTTATGCAGAATTGAAGTCGGCCCACGGGAAGGACCAATATGAACTCCACTGCTAAAAAAAAGGGTTTCCCGCTTCCTAGTTCGCTAAAGGTTGCGGCTGGCACGGAGCGGGTACAAGCTGCATATCCTTACTACATGCAATTCACCAAGGAAGACGATGAGAAGTTCTGGTTCTACAATTCCATGCACTTCCCAGAGCCCATGTGCGTCTTCGATATGGTGACGGCTGAGGCGGCCTATTGTGCCCTGGGCTCTGCGAACACGCGGGTTCATTGTCTGCCGACGACGCTGGGCATCGATTATCGGATTGTGAACGGCCGTGTGTATATCGGCGGTAATGCCGTGACGGATCCTGCCGAAATCGAGCGGCGCACAAAAGAGTTTCAGCGCCGCGCCTTTTATTATTACGCAAACTGGGAGCGGCTTTTCGACCAGTGGAAGAAAAAGATGATGGCGCTGATCCATGAAGCCGAAGCTCTGCTCAAGCCCGACCTGCCGGAGTTCGAGCCGATCGAGCATGTCCACGCCGGGCGAGGCATCGCGTCCAACCACTACCTGCTCCAGACCTACCAAAAGACGCTCGAAGGTTATTTCCGGATGTGGCACCATCACTTCGAGTTTCTGCTTTTGGGCTACGGCGCATACTTAACATTCTTTGATTTCTGCAAGAAGGCGTTTCCGGAGATTAGCGATCAGACGATAGCGCGCATGGTGGCGGGAATAGAAGCGGAGATCTTCCGTCCGGATGATGAGTTGCGGCGCCTGGCAAAGTGCGCAATCGATCTAGGCGTCGATAGCCAATTTCGCGAAGGCACATCACCGGATCAGATCATCCAGTCGCTCAAGAAATTGGGCAAGCCCGGCGAAGAATGGCTTAAGGAACTTGCTGTCTCTCGCGATCCCTGGTTCAACATCAATGTCGGCGATGGTTTTTATCATTATCATCGTTCTTGGAACGACGATCTTACGATGCCCTTTGGCGCTCTGCCCGGCTATATCGCCAATGCAAAAAAAGGCGAGCGGCTTGAACGGCAGACCGAAAAGCTCATGGAGGAGCGCAAGAAACTCATTGCGGATTACCGCGAGCTTTTGGAAACGGACGAAGAACGCGCAGCTTACGACCAGATGATCGAGCTGGCGCATCGCGTATTCCCATACGTCGAGGGGCACAAGTTCTACTGCGAGCACTGGTACACAAACCTGTTCTTCAACAAGATCAGGGAATTCGGCGCGCTCTTGGCCGAGGAAGGTTTCTTTCCGGACGCTGAGGACGTGTTCCAACTAAGTCATTACGAAGTCGAGGCCGCAATCGTGGACTTGATGACTTCCTGGTCGAACGGTTCGCTTCCGCGGGGCACATCCTACTGGCCGACCGTCGTGCAGGAGCGCAAGGCAGCGATCGCCGAGTGGGCGAAACACGACACTCCGCCGGCGCTTGGGCCTGTTCCTGATATTATCGACGATCCCGCCATTGTCATGTTGTGGGGCATCACTCGAGAGAACCTCGATAAGTGGCTTTCAGCGGGCGAGCAGCCGAATTCGAATGAGATCAAAGGTGTCGCCGCCTCGAATGGCGTGGTGGAAGGAGTAGCTCGCCTCGTCAAATCGGCGGATGGAATTGATCGTTTGCGCCATGGTGACATCCTGGTTTGCCAGGTTACCAATCCGAGTTGGGCTCCGGTCTTCCAGAAAATCGCGGCGGCGGTATCAGATATCGGGGGCTCGATGAGCCACGCGGCTATAGTGGCTCGCGAATACGGTTTGCCCGCCGTCGTTGGCACCGGCACAGCAACACAAAAAATCAAAGATGGTCAGCGGATTCGCGTCGATGGGGGTCGCGGCGTAGTGACCATCCTCGGTTAGGAGAGTTTCGGTGCAGTCATCAGAGATTATTGGCTGGTTCGCCGATGTTGGTCTGGCAGACCGCCCTACCGTCGGAGGCAAAGGCGGCTCGTTGGGCGAGCTGACGCGAGCGCGTATCGCCGTGCCTCCTGGATTTGTGGTACGCACGGCCGCCTTCGAACGTTTTATCCGCACATTAGAACAAGAGGACCCGATCCGGCCAAAGGTGGAAGAGCTCGCTTCGGATGAATTGACAAAGATCACGGCTCTTTCCCAAGAACTGCGCGAGAGGCTGGAAAGCACCCCATTGCCGGACGAAGTGAATTCCGAGGTTCTCGCCGCGCTGGCCGATCTCTGCGGTTCGGATAGCCATCCGCCGTTGGCGGTGCGTTCGTCGGCAACCACCGAGGATGCAGTAGACGCCAGTTTTGCGGGGTTGCAGGACACCTATTTGTGGGTGATTGGCGCGCAGGAGACCCTTAAATACGTACGTTCTTGCTGGGCGAGTCTCTATTCCGTTCCGTCCATCGCTTATCGCCGGAAACATGGCCTGCCGGAGAGCGGCGTCGCGATGGCTGTGGTTATCCAAGGAATGGTAAACGCGCGCAAGGCCGGCGTGATGTTCACTCGCAGTCCGCAAACGGGCGACCGCTCGGTGGTCACGATCGAGGCAGCCTGGGGCCTTGGCTCGTCGGTTGTAAGTGGTGAGGTGACTCCAGATCGATTCGTAATCGCCAAAATCACCGGTGAAATCTCGGTACGCGAAATCGCCGATAAGCACATCCAGCATTTGCCATCGCCGGAAGGCGGCTTTCAGGAAGTCGAAACTCCGGAGCCTCTTCGCAGAGCTCCTTGCCTGACGGATGAGGAAATCGACGCTCTGAAAGAAATCGGACGCAAGGTCGAGCGGCATTACGGGCGGCCACAGGATATCGAGTGGGCGATCGATCACTCGGGACAGCTTTTTCTGCTGCAAAGCCGGCCGGAAACAGTCTGGTCCGCCAAGCAGCGTGCGCCGGTCGCGAAGCCGGCAGAGGACCCGTTGCAGCACGTGATGAAAATTTTCGGAGGGCGCGGGTGAGTCTTTCAGCCAAAGATGTGGCGGAGATCATGCGGCTGCTGGAGTCCTCGAGTTTCGACAGCTTGTCGCTTGAAATGAATGGTGTAAAGCTGAACCTCCAACGCGGTTCCGCTGCGCCTGTGCGGCAGCCGGTGGCTCCAGAGCAGGCGCCGCCCCCCCCGGCGGAATCGCAGCAGCGTGCCGTGAACTCGGCCGTGAGGAAGAGAAGGCCAGCATCCGGGCCCGGTCTTGCGGAAGTGGCATCCCCGCTGCTCGGAACTTTTTACCGTGCGCCGAAGCCGGGCGAGCCGCCGTTTGTCGAGGTTGGGGCAAAGGTTGAAGAGGATACCGTCATTGGCATCATCGAGGTGATGAAGCTGATGAACTCCGTGCGTGCAGGGACGAATGGAGTGGTGGCCGAGATCTTAACCGAAAGCGGCGAGCTGGTGGAATACGGCGAGATTCTGATGCGCGTGCGGCCCGGAACTTAGCGATGGCGATCCGCCGCATTTTGATCGCTAACCGAGGGGAAATTGCCGCTCGCGTGATTCGTGCCTGTCGCGCGCTGGGTCTCGAAACGGTACTGGCGGCCTCCGAAGCCGATCTGGATTCGGCGCCTGCGCGCCTGGCGGATCGCACAGTCTGCATTGGACCGGGGCGCGCCTCCGATAGCTATTTGAAGGCCGAGACGATCGTTCAGGCAGCCCTTGGTGTGAAAGCGGACGCCGTTCATCCTGGCTACGGATTTCTTTCAGAGCGGCCTGCGCTTGCGCGAGTTTGCGAGCAGGAGGGCGTGATCTTCATAGGACCAACAGCAGCGCAGATCGAAGCCGTTGGTGACAAATTGCGTGCGCGCGCGGAGGCCGAATCCGCTGGTGTCCCAACCGCACCGGGTGGCGCCGTCGACACCACAAGTGAGGCCATGGTGCTCGGCCGGGAAATCGGGCCGCCACTCTTGATCAAGGCCGTCGGCGGCGGCGGTGGCCGCGGCATGAAGCGAGTGGATCGGCTGGAGGATCTGCCCGCGGCATTGGATATGGCCGCAGCGGAAGCGGGCGCTGCATTTGGGGATACGCGGGTTTATCTGGAACGATACGTCGCGCGCGGCCGCCACGTGGAAGTCCAAATTCTCGGCGACGGGAAGGGACGTGTGGTTCATCTCGGAGAGCGCGACTGTTCCGTTCAGCGGCGCTATCAAAAGTTAATCGAGGAAACGCCCGCGCCGGGGCTCCCCGAGGATTTTCGCGCGCGTATCCATCGCGCCGCCGTTCAATTCACGGAGCGGCTGTCTTATCGCAGCGCCGGCACCGTTGAGTTTCTCGTAGATATCGGACGCGGTGAGTTCTATTTCCTCGAAATGAATGCGCGAATTCAGGTGGAGCATCCGATTACCGAGGCGGTCACCGGAGTGGACATCGTCGCCGAACAGATCGCTATCGCTGATGGTAAGGGCCTGCGGCTGAAGCAGAAAGATATCCGGCGAAAGGGTTGCGCTATCGAATGCAGGATCAATGCAGAAGATCCGTCGCACGATTTTCATCCCAGTCCCGGCACGGTCCTGACCGCCGTGTGGCCCTCCGGCGAGGGCGTACGTGTGGACACGCATATTTATTCTGGCGCTCGCATCCCGCCATTCTACGATTCGCTGATGGCCAAAATCATCGTTCACGCGGCGGATCGCCCCGTGGCGCTCGAACGAATGCGGCTGGCCCTAGCCGCCACTCACATCGATGGGGTGGCGACGAATGTGGCCTTCCATGTAGAGGTCTTAGCCGATCCGGAGTTTGAGAAGGGTGGCGTGGATACGTCTTATCTGCCGCGGTTTCTTGAAAGGCACCGCATGGCGCAGGAGGTTTCAGCGCGTGGCTAACGTTCAAATCGTCGAGACGTCTCTGCGCGATGGCAATCAGTGCCTTTGGTCGGCGCTCGGCGTTGACACTGCAAAGACGCTGACGATCGCTCCGATGATGGACCGCGTTGGTTTCAAGGCTATCGACTTCACCACTTCAACGCACATGGGTGTGGCGGTGCGTTACAAAAGGGAAGATCCGTGGGAACGCATTCGGTTGATGGCAAAAGCCATGCCCAACACGCCGCTACAATTCCTCTCGACTGGGTTTCGCTTCATTTCCTGGCAAACGGCCAGCCCGGATTTCATGGGTCTCGCTTTCAAAACCCTCATCAACAATGGTATGCGCCGCTTCGCGCTGGCAGATCCCATGAACGATGCCGATTCCAACGTTGCCTGCGCGCGCATGATCAAAGCTGCCGGCGGAGAATGTGTGGTTGGCGCGCTTGTTTTCACGCTGAGTCCCATACATGACGACGCCCACTACGTCGCCCGCGCCCGTACCCTTGCTGAAAGTCCCGATGTGGACGCGCTGTACATTAAAGATCCTGGCGGACTTTTGACGCCGCTGCGCGCTCGCACGCTGATTCCCGCAGTCATGAGCGTAATCGGCAGCAAACCCCTCGAACTCCATTCGCACTGCACGATCGGAGTGGGAGAATTAACTTACATGGACGCGCCCGAGTGGGGCGTCAGCGCCGTTCAGTGCGCTTCGGGCGCCGCCGCGGATGGAAACTCGAATCCTCCATCGGAGCGCGTGGTCGCCAATCTGCGCGCGCTCGGTCATCAAATTGATATCGACGATCGGGCGCTCGCGGAAGTCGGTCGCTACTTCACTCGTCTTGCCGAAGCCGAAGATCTTTCCGCTGGCCGTCCTCAGGCTTTCGACGCAAACTATCTGCACCACCAATTGCCTGGAGGAACCATCGGCACCATGCGCCGGCATCTGGCGGAGTCGCGGGTTTCTCATTTAGAAGCCGCAGTGATCGAAGAACTGGGCCGCGTACGCCAGGAACTGGGCTGGCCCATCGTGATGACGCCTTTCGCGCAGATGCTGATCACTCAGGCCGTGCTGAACGTGACTGGCAAGGAACGCTATGGAATGATCCCCGACGAAATCGTTCGCTACGCTCTGGGAAAATTTGGCCGTCCCAATATTCCCATTGCGCCGGAAGTGATGGATCGCATCGAATCTCTTCCGCGCGCGCGAGAGCTTCGTGACGAGCCCGGCATGCTTCCCTTGCCGGAACTTCGCCAGCGCATCGGGCCGGAATTGTGCGATGAGGAATTTTTGCTTCGAGCGACTATGCCCGCGGGCCAAGTCGACGCAATGAAGGTGGCCGGTCCTGCGGAGCAAACGTATGATCCGGAAATGGCGCCCGTGATGAATCTGATTCGTCAATTGACGGAGCGGCGCGACATCACCTTTCTGTCGGTCGAGAAGCAAGGCTTCAAGCTTGAGCTGCGCGGCCAGGCTGCTCCGGCGGAGGCTTCAGCATGACGCTTTCTGGCAACGATTGGAACGAGCCGCTGGGACCGGTCGAAGGATTCATGTTCGATCTCGACGGCACACTGATTTTGAGCGACCGTTCGCTTGGCGGATATCGTTTGCTG
This sequence comes from Candidatus Acidiferrales bacterium, assembly GCA_050746725.1. Lineage (GTDB taxonomy): Bacteria > Acidobacteriota > Terriglobia > Acidiferrales > UBA7541 > Palsa-295. Next base: position 14,777 of record JBOGMX010000017.1, read on the forward strand.
CCGGGCGCCGTTGAAGTTCTCAGCGAGCTGCAAGCGCGTGGCATTCCATTTGTCATACTCACAAATGGCACGGCCTACCGAGCGGCCGAACAAGGTCCAAAGCTGCGCGCCCTGGGATTGCCGATTTCTGATGAGGCGCTGCTAACGCCTAACGTGGTAGCGGCCGATCTGATGTTGCGTCGTGGCGTGAAACGCGTGCTCGTGCTGGGGACTTCGGGGGTCGGGAAAGCCCTGACCGAGTTGGGGCTAGAGGTTGTCTTCACCGGGGAAGATCGCGCCGAACATGTTGACGCCGTCTATATCGCCTGGCATCCGGATTGCGGCATGAAGGACATCGAAATGGCCTGCAAGGCGATCTGGAACGGAGCCAAGCTTTACGTCGCGTCGGACGTACCCTTCTTCGCCACCGCTGGCGGCAAATCGATGGGGTACTCACACGCGATCGCTGCCGCAGTGCGCAAGATCACCCGCGCCCGCATGACGCTTACCGGCAAACCTTCGCTGCATGCGCTGAAGCTGGTTGCAAAAAAGCTCGGGATTCCGATGCGCAGCGTGGGCGTGGTCGGAGACGACCCGCTCGTGGAAATAATCATGGCGCGGCGCGGCAAGGCCGTCGGTTTTGGCGTGACCACTGGCATGTCAACGGCGCAGGACTGGGCCGCACAACCGCAAGGTCGGCGGCCACATCGGATCGTCTGCCAACTCGGCGAAATCCTGCAGATAACGGCGGCCGTGTGAAGTGGGAAAGCTGATGTCCATTCGTCATGCCGTCGGGGTGGAACCAGCACCACCCCACGCGCGCTGGGCCATTCCTGCCGTACGGTGGTAACTGCAAAGACGGGCAGGCGCTGTGCGTCAGCCAAGGGAAAACGAAATATTAGCTGCTGCGGTCGTTCCGGGTAGGCTGGACCCGCGTCTTTTGTTTTCTGTGATTTAAGAACAATTCTACTCGAATGCTGTTCCGGACGATCAGCCTCAAACGCGAAGTGCTGTGGGGCGCCGGGTACGTGATTAAGTAGCGACCGAGAATTGAGAGTTGCGCTTCGCTTGCAGCGCTGATGCCAGGGACCCGTGGGCTTGACCAGTGGATCGAACGTGCACGGCGCACGAGAAGGATTCGGCTACACGGGCGCGGCACCGCCTGGAGGTTAAGTTGGGTTGCCCTGCGCCGAATTTTCCCGCCCGCTCATCATCCCCGACTGACGTTAACAGGCTTTCAACCTAAAGCCTACTGGCAGGAAGTACAGGTCCGCTCGCGCCGTTCAGATAGTCTTGAGTGCAACTTTGTAGTGACTCGTATGGTCACGGTATGCATACAATTTATGGTCTATTGTATTTGTGACTTGACACAACGCGACTTGAATAGTATTAAACGACGTGGGTTGGGGGAGCTCCAGGGTACTTAGTATGTTTAAGTATACTTGGAGTTACGTGTTTATTTTAACAATGGATTTCAATGCGCCCGAATTTAAACTCGGGCCCGCGCGCTGAATTCGATACCCTCACATCCAACTGAACAGAGGGCGGCTGTTTGTCGTGTTACCGTCGGCGCAGGGTTGTGCGCGTATCCAGCAGTGCGAGTACTTGGCACTTCACAGCAAATCGGGAGGGGTCGGATGACCGGCACGAAAAAAAACAGGTTCGGAATAGCGAGATTCGTGGGATTGATTGCAATGCTGTGCATCTGCGCTGCGCCTATGCTGGCACAAACGGCCACGACGGGCGCGTTAACGGGAGTGGTAACCGATCCATCGGGATCGGTAATTGCTGGTGCGACCGTAACAGCCACGAGCACCAGCACGGGAAGGGTGCGCACGACGAGCACCGATGCGAACGGCTCCTACGAATTCTCCTTACTGCCGCCCGGCAACTATTCGGTGGAGTTCTCAGCGACGGGGTTCCAAACGAGCGAGGTCAGTTCGGTGACCGTCAACGTTACGGAAATTCCCGTATTAAACCGATCGTTGCAAGTCGGCTCGCAATCTCAGAAAGTGACTGTCGAAGCCAACGCCGAGGCCGTCCAGACTCAGAACGCCACCATCGGCGGGGTCGTCGGTTCGCACGAAATCACGAGCCTGCCGCTAAGCACCCGCAACTATACGCAAATCCTTGACCTCTCGCCGGGAGTTGCCACGAACGTCTCCAGTGCGAGTGGCCTTGGCAACGGCACCCAAGATGTGAACGTGAACGGCAGCACCGTTTCGAGCAACAACTATTCCATGAACGGAGTCGACATCTCCAACATTACCACTGGGATGTCGGCGCAGGAATCCACGTACGTCCCGATACCGATTCCCAACCCGGATACCATCCAAGAGTTCAGGATTCAAACCGCCCAATATGATGCGGCCTATGGCCGAAACTCGGGTGCGGACGTCGTGGTTGTGACCAAGAGCGGCACAAACAACTTCCATGGCGACGCTTGGGAATTCAACCGCAACAATTTTTTCAACGCGAACGAATACTTCCTCAAGCATCAACAATCGCTAAGCGGTATCAATACACCGCAGACCTTAAAGCAGAATCAGTTCGGCTTCACGTTGGGCGGCCCCATTATCAAGAACAAGGCATTCTTCTTCGGTTCTTACCAGGGCACTCGCCAGATCAACGGAGTCGTTCCGCAAGGCTATTCGTCCGTGAATCTGCCGAACATCAATGACTATGCCGATGTGACCAGCGGCGCGTGCGCAAACGTTCGCTGCACAGGTAACACCGCGGCGTATCGAGCGTTTCTGGGAAGCGTCTTTGGGGTGGGCGGCCCGGAGGCCCAGACCACGATCCTAGGTACCGGACCGCCAATCGCGGCCGATGGTTCCAATATTAGCCCTGTGACGATTGCGCTATTCCAGGCGCCTGGACTTAAAGGAGGCTATAACCAAGGCTTCTTCGTACCGGGAGCGCCGACTTCATGCGGTACAACCCCCTGCTTGACGAGCATCGTGGATCCCGCCAGGGCGAGCGAGAACCAGTACATGATTAACACCGACTACGATCTTTCCAGCAGGAATACGCTGAGTGAGCGCTTTTTTTACTCAACTATACCAACGCTCTCAGCGTTTGGATCCTCGATGCCGGGTTCGCCATCGAATCAGGACTTCTCGACGGATGTTGCGAGCCTGAAGCTTACTTCGATTCTGAGCAGCAACCTGGTGAACGAAGCGACATATTCCTTGAATCGCGCCTCGGCGGTTTTTACGAACGGCTTTTCCTTGACCGCTTGTGATGTGGGCATAACCCCTGCCGCTAACAATGGAGCTCCGTGCCCACTAGCCGCTGGAGTTACTCCGGGGATCGGGTTATTGCCATCCATCAGCGTCTTGGGTGTTCCAACCGCCGGAGACGCGGTCAACGTGGGAGCTTTCTCCATGGGGGGGAACGTCTTTACGTATGGGAGCAGCATCAATAATACGTACGAATGGAACGATCAGCTTTCCTGGAACCACGGAAGGCACTCCATTCGTGTGGGATTTGATGCCCAGCGAGATCAATGGATGTATAAACTCCCGTCGGAGAACAAGAATGGAATGTCCTTCTATTCGATGGGCGATCTTTTGTACGGTGGCCCAGGCACAATTATAGCTTTGGGAGCGGCGCAGGTCCGCGGTCTCCCCACAGGTATTGGAGTCGACATCCGCGAGACCGACTTCAGCTCCTACTTCCAAGACGACATCAAGGTAAACAACCGGCTCACCATAGACGCTGGCGTCCGGTGGGAATATGAGGGCCTTCCTTATGGAGCTGATGGCCAGCTCACCAACGTATGGCCCAGCCTTTTGAGCACCGTGAATACCGGATCGTTCTTCGCTCCGGGTGGTGATCCGAAAAACTCACTGGGTACGTTGGCTGGTTATGTCGTGCAGTCAACTTTTCCCGTGGCAAAGTACGGCCTGGTGTCGCCGACGGGCGCAACGGGCGTGGTCGTCAGCAACAACAACAAGCTGCTGCCCGGGGGCGCTCCTCGTGACGTCTTTGACCCGCGGTTTGGACTCGCTTGGCAGCCATTCGGGAGCAAGTTCGTAGTGCGGGCCGGTTACGGTTGGTTTCACGACCATATTGCCGCAAGTCTAATCGGCAAGGAGCTCGACACGAATCCGCCGGAGGTCGCTCCATACACATCGACCCAATTACCCAACCAGACGATTGCCAATCCTTTCCCCGTGTCATACCAGGGGTTAACTTGCCCAGCTACCGGAGGCGTCTGCCCAGAGCTTGGTTGGGTGCCACGCAACCTTAACGCACCCTTCACGGTCGTAACCGTGTCGCCGAACCTCAGGCTTCCATTTGCGCAAGAGTACAACCTCGACCTTCAATACCAAGCAGCCCCCGGATGGATCGTTTCGGTTGGCTACGTGGGCTCTCACTCCGTCGGCTTAGAAGACGAGGGACGCGCGGGTAACACGGATTACCTGATAGCGGGAGCTCCAAACACGCCAGCGGGTCTCTTTGGAGAGGTGCCATCGGGCTCGGTACCTTTCAACGACCCTCTCAACGCTTATCCGCTCACCACCAACAATGGACCTCTAGATTCAGGAGCGGTGAGCCCGAATCAACTGGAGCGCGTGGCTTATCTGGGCCTCGGTACTGAGGGTGGCTTGTATCAGATTCTGACCGATGGCAGGCAAACCTACAACAGCCTGCAAGTCAACGTTCAACATCAGTTCTCCCATGGGCTTTCCTTCCAGGCCTCGTACACCTGGAGCAAGGCCATGACGGATGTCTCCGGAGGGTTCACGAACGCGTTCTCGGGAGAGGCGGGCAACCTAGTGGAAGGGGGTCTGAATAGCGGATACGCTCCAAACGCCGCGCAGCAGTACGGTCTTTCGGAGGGCAATCGTCCGCAGCGCCTCGTTCTCAGCTATGCGTACAATCTGCCTTATAAAGGCACCCACGGAATCGAGGGCAAGTTGCTGGGAGGCTGGACCGTCTCGGGCGTGACTACCGTGCAGGACGGCGAGCCCTTCTCGGTCACTGACGGAAGAGGGGGTTCAATCTACGGTTCCGCGTCGACCAGCGGAAATTCTCGCGCTGAAGTCCTACACCCTGTTAACTGCAATGCTTTGGGCAACTGCCAGTCATCTGTCCCATTCACCACTCCTGGAAGCACAAAGCAACGGCTGAATTGCTGGATCGCGATCGCGAGCTGTTCCGCGAACCCCGCATTTGCGGCATCCGGAGGAGAACCCTTGGTTGGCGGCACACCCAATGCGAATCCGGGGCCCTATACGGCCGGAACTTGCACGACTGGGAGCACCGGAAGCTACGAGTTCTATAATTGCGGAACGATCTACGGGGACTCTGGAGTTGGCATCGTGACGGGCCCTGGGCAGTTCAACTTCGACATGGCTCTGGCGAAAAACATTCCTGTAACCGAAGGCATGCATCTGGAGTTCAGGGCGGAGGCCTTCAACCTCTGGAACCATGCTCAGTTCAATCAGCCGTCACTGAGTCTCACCAGCTCGATTGCTGGCCAGATCACAAGTACTTCGGTTCCTCCCAGAATCATCCAATTCGGACTGAAGTTCTATTTCTAGCCAGCTAGACGGACGATATGCCCGGTTGTAACATGCAGTGGCGGTCGCGGGCGGTTGGGCCATAGGAGGAGTGGATGAAGATCAATCGACGAAAGCTACTGCAAGCTTTGGGGATGTCGCCGGCGCTCTTGGCAGGTTCAACTGTAGCGGCGCCACTTGCCGCTGCACGCGAAGCTTCGGGCGGCGCGGATCAGAAAATTGTTGGACTGAACCCCAAGGGTATGCCGCCAGCCATCACACTCCTGCCTATGGCGCCTCGCCGGCCGCAGTTTGAATCCCTCCACGGCAAGACGATTTACATGGTGGACATTGGCTTCAATAACGGCGATGTGTTTCTCCACCAGATGCAGCGCTGGTTCAAGGAACATATGCCCAGCGTCACCACGATTTACCGGCGCAAAGCCGGCGATTATCCGCAAGACGATCCGAAATTGTGGGCGGAAGTAAAGGCCGCTGGCGCACTCGTGATCATGGGCGTCGGCCATTGAAGCTCCTGCGCCCCAGCGACCGTCGGTCACTGCATAACGCTTGAGAAGATGGGGGTCCCGACATGCCCCATGGTGACGGTGGCGTTCAAACAGGAATGCATTTTGAACGCCGCGCACCGGGGAATGCCGCGCCTGCGACTCGTGTTCACCCCCCATCCTGTGTGGGGGAAATCTCCAGAACAACTCTGGGCCTACGTCAATGGCAAGGAGCCCGGCACTGACAAACCATTGATGCAGCAGGTGATCGATGCGCTGACGCACCCGCTGACCGCAGCCGACAAAAAGACGGGAACCGAAACACCTTCGGTAGGACCCGCGACATTTGCTGCGGACACCCCGAAGAATCTGCAGGAATTCTACCGGCAAAATGGATACACGGATTTCCTCCCAATCATCATTCCCACGGAGGAAGCCGTTGACGAAATGCTGAAAGGCACCAGCCACCACCCCGACGAAGTGGTTGGCAAGCTGTCGGCGGCCGGTGGTGCGTTTGCTGCCTGGACGTTCACGGTCAGGCACGTCGCAATTAACGCGGTTATGGCGGGCGCGAGACCCGAATATCTGCCGGTCATTTTGGCAATTGCGTCGTCTGGATTTATTTCGCTGATCAGTTCCACGAACGATCTTGCGTACGGCGCTCTTATCAATGGGCCCATCCGAAATAAGATCAATATGAATAGTGGTATCGGCGCACTGGGGCCATTTGCGCAGGCGAACGCCACCATCGGCCGGGCGTGGACCGTACTTTCCAAAAACCTGGGGAATGCTGGCATCCCCGGGCAAACGTACATGGGAGACATGGGAAACACGCTGAATTACATCAACCTCATCATGGCTGAGAACGAGGAAGCGAGCCCGTGGCAGCCGTTCCACGTACAGCATGGCTTCAAGAAAGAAGAGAACGTGGTGAGCATGTTCGCGGGGAATAGCATCTCCGCTGGTCAGGTCGGAAAAGGCAGCGGCGTGGGCGGCACGCCGCATTTCGATAAGCAATACGTCGACCTGTTTTACGATTTTACTGGTTTCTTTGGGGCGTTGCTCTTGTGCGAACCAATCTGCGCCCAGAGTCTGAAGGAACAGGGCTACGACACGAAGGAGAAGTTGATCGACTATTTTTATAAGAACACGACGCAAACAGTGAAGGATTATAAGGACAGGAACTGGTCCTATCTATTCGAGTACGGGCAGGCGCTTAAGGGCGTTGAGCCATTCGCAACGTGGTACAAGCTGCCGGACGACACGGTAATTCCGAAATTCCCGCATCCCAGCCGTATCAGCATCGTCGTGATTGGCGGGCAAACCGACCCTGTATCGCAGGTGGCGAATTTTAGTTACGGGAGGAGCGTCTCGATAGATAAATGGATGTAATGAGTCGCCGAGCAGAGCGTTGCCGGTGGCCCGGCCTTAGCTGCTGCCAGTTGTCGCCGATCTTTCGCGACACATCTGTTTCACCATCACGGAGACCTAGAAACGTTTTTCCGGGATCCAAAGCGTCTCCGATCAACTGACTTTGCGGTTCTCGAAGAGTCGCGCGAAGCTGAGGCAGCTCGGTATAAGGGCCGACCAAGCGTTCGAGCGATGCATCTACCCGTGTCATACCCCATCCATCGCACCTAGAAAGAACCCGCCGAATTAAGTTTGCAGGCTCGATTTCAAGCGCGGGCGGAAGCTTGGTGCACGTACTTGATCACCTCTACTTCCGATATGGCGATAAGCCCTTGATCGACGACCTCGTCTAAGAAGGGAATCAACCTTTGAATCTTGTCTTCCGAGTCGACAACGCTAACCATTACAGGAGCATCGTGCGACAGTGATAGAAGGTGCGACCTATGGATCAAAGTGCTAGCTCCGTATCCCGCGATTCCGCGGAGTACCGTTGCACCCGCAATGTCCAGTTCACGGCATTTCTCAACAATGGCCCGGTACAGGGGCTTGCCGTTCCATTTGTCATCTTCGCCAAAATAGACGCGGAGCATTTTGGCCTTTCCTTCAAGCTTCATGGCCGCGCCTCCTTTCTGCGTTCGGCGGTCGCGAAGTTGTGGGTGTACTTGATGATGTCCACATCGGAAAGAACCACGAGTCCCTGCTGCATCATCTGATCCAAAACCGGAAGGTACGTCCGGAGCTTTTCCTCGGTATCAACAACCGTCAGCATGATGGAGCGGTCGTGCGATAGGTGCAGGGCAGAATCCTTGTGAATCCTGCGATTTGCGCCGTAACCGAGGAGCCCTTGGTAGACGGTGACTCCGGCAATGTCGTTGGCTCGCAGGCTCTCGATGAGAGCCTTGTGCAACGGCTTGTCACGCCACTTGTCGTTTTCGCCGATGAAGATTCGCATCAGCTTGGCCTTGCTCTCCCGTTTTAAAGACGGTAAGGATTCTTGCGGCTCTTTTTTCTTCTCGGTTTCCGCCGGCTTGACGACCAGCGTGTCCTGGATCTCGATCAGACCTGTCCCAGCCAAGTCCCGGAGCTTCGGCAAAATCTCCTCGACTTTTTCCGCAGACTCGATGAATTCAATTTTCATCGGAAGGTCGGCGGTGAGGACTTCAATGCGCGTGGTGTGCAGATGGTGGTCCGCGCCAAATCCCGCGATGCCCCTCACGACACTGGCGCCAGATATGCCATGGTAAAACAGGAAATTCAGAATCGCTGAATACAAGGACTGCCCGTGATACTGATGGTCTTCGCCTACGTAGATGGTCACCTTCTTTGCAGGTCCGGCTTTCAGCATCGTCCCTCCCTAGATCTCAATCCTTCGCTGCGCAACCAGGAATTCAGCGGGCCGCCTGAGAACGTCCCTCCAATATGCCTCCCGGTCTGAGTACGTCGAAGGCAATCTTTCAAAATCTCCGCGATCTTCTCGCTATTGGTGGCCAAGAGTTCCTGCACGCTCCCCCGCAGTGCATCTGGCATCGTTTCACGCAATTGTCCTCCCGGTGATTGCGCCGATCCACACCGCGACAAAACCGACGCCTACACTGAGCGCGATATTCAAGCCTGTAATGAGAAATTCGCCGTCTTCAAAGACACGAAAGGTTTCATATTCAAAAGACGAGAAGGTACTATATCCACCAAGAAAGCCAACCACGAGCAGGTATCTCCAGATCGGACTTAAATGTGTCCGTTCGGCCAGAACTGTCATGATAAAGCCAATTAGAAACGAGGCCGTGATATTGACCACAAACGTGCCATAGGGAAAGCGGGCGCCCATCCGACTGCTCACGTATCCCCCGGCCCAAAAGCGCAACATGGCCCCTGTCGCTCCGCCGAGGGCGACGATCAGGTATTTGGTCATAGGAATCGCTGTGTTTCCTCTCCTTTTGAAGTTGCATGATTGTCCGACACTGATCGCATCTCGGCAATTATGAAGTCGCCTTCGTATGAGTCTCACGGAACGCGCGCAAAATTAACGCGTGTATAAACTCAATTTGTCTTCTGAGAATTCCTAACGCAGATGACGCGCGAGCAACTTATGCCCACCAAGGACGAAACCTTCGTGCAGTTATCTGCCCTCTTGGGGCGGCCTAGGATGAATTCCAACACCCACAGCAGACGGGCCACCAGCCGAAGTCAACCGCTTCCCGCTGGGCGCACGTTCGGCTGCCCAACCAGCAAATTCAACCCTCTTTCGGGCGATCGTACCTCTTCGTCGGTCGCAAGCTCCATGTGAAGGCCCCCATGCCGCAGAGCAAACCGTTGCATATTTTCAGCCGTGCGTTCAAGGGCGGAGGCGGATCGTAGCAAGAGGCGATCGGCCCACTCCGCTTCCCCCACCCTTCCGAGAATCGCGTAAAGATGTCCGATGCAAACACACGGCAGCTGATCGTCCGCAGGTGGTGAACTTCTGAATTCGAGCGCCAGGTTATTGATTGCCGATGCTTCTGTTTCGGCAACGACCTCACACGCCCTGCATTTCCCGTGGCCCGGCAGAAACGCTTCAAAGTCATCTTTCCAGTTCTCACGTAAGTGGCCAGCTCGCGACAGCGATCGAAGGCGCTCTGCCACAAAAAACAAAGTCCGAGGATATCCCGACGCAATTCCTTGCGGAGAGGCAAGGTGCGCATATTCGCGGGTATGCAACGTGCAAAACCCGGATCGTGAGGCGTGGAAGGACTGTTCATCCTGACTGTGACTCAGGTCGTACTGGAATTGGCTCATAAACTTAAACGTCGCTTCAGCCATTTGCTTGCAAACGAAACATGAGGAAACCTTCAGAGCCGGGCCTGTCTCGATGACCGCAGCGCCGCTCGACTCATCGTCGGTGGGCTTCTGGTGCAAGTATTTTAACCGCACGTTTTCCAAACGCTCGTCTAACCGTGCAAGCTCTGGTATGCCTCCGGCTGCGAGCAGAGCTTCGATACGCTGGCAGGTCGCCGCTATAAAATCATCATATCGACTCTTTAGCAGGTAATCGACCACAGCGCGCTCGAATGCAAGCAGACCACTCCGTTCGAGTCTTTCATCGTCCCGCTCGATTTTAGCTGCGAGAGCCTCAGTAGCGGAGATCGCGAACAAAGGTACATCCCCAGCGTATCCTTCCTCGGCTAGTCGGAGCCGGATGAACTCCAAGACCTCATCTTTTTCTTTTAGCGGGCGCAAGTCTGCTTTATTTATTGCTATAAATACCTTCCGTCGCAGCGCCCGTGCTCTCCGTAGGAAGAGAATTTCCTCATGGGAAAGCGGAAACTCGAAGCTCGTTACAAGCACGAGGGCGTCAATTTGGGCAAGAAATCTATGGGTGGTTGCCGTGTTCTCAATCACAGCCGATCCAAGACCCGGAGTATCCACGAAGAATGCGCCGCGTCGCAGGATTTCGGCAGGGAGCTGGACTTCTGCCATTTCAATTTTTCGTCGATTGCCCGGATTTCCTATCTCTGTAATCCATTCTCGAAGGGCCGAAAGTGGAACCTCGTGAGTCAAAGTGCTGTTTTCAAAGTACATCACAACCCGCTCGCGCGAGTTGTAACTCACGGCGGTGATGACGGACGTCACCGGCACAACACCCGTGGGGAGCCTGTCCATTCCCAACATCGCGTTCATCAACGTCGTTTTTCCGCGGCTAAACTGACCCGCCAGAGCGAGATAAAAGCGATCTTCGGCTAGACGCTTGAGTAACGCGCGGCAGTCGCTTTGGATTCTCTCGTTCTTGGCCTGCCACGCCGCAGAGTTGATTTCGCGAATCAAAGCAGCTAGCTCAAATTTGATCTTTTCGTAGTCCCCCAACGGCCGCCGCGGACTTTCGTCCGTTGCGTATGGAGCGTGCTGGTCGGCGCGTTCTTTATCCGACATTCTTGGCTCAACGGTCATCGAACTGGTTTCCTTTTTTGGCAGAACCACATAGCCGATCTGGTTTGGTGGCGTGCTGACGCATTTCCAAAGCTTCGGCCCGCAAGTTGATCAGTAGGCGAAGAATTACATCCAGTGCCTGCGACTTTTTATCCAAATTCATTCTCCGCGTGATTTCCTGCTCAACCGCCTCTTGAGCGAAGTCAAAATGTTTAGCAAGTGCTATCCGGGCGTCGCTCCGAAGCAGCCAGTCTGCACGAGGCAACATCTCGATCAAGCGCTGAATCGCTGCTCGCTTATCGCATATTGGGCCAATCTCAAAAGCCACACCAGCGGTGGTAATCACAATGGACGCATCATTTTCGTCGAGCAGATTTCGTAGGCGTGCCCAGTCTTCGTCCGACAATTCTAAATCCGAGAGGATTCGCAGCGCCCAGCGCCGCCGTTGCAGACTCGATGGAATTTCTTCCTTCGCCGAGGGGCTGGGTGATTCGACCGCGTCCAGCAGCCAAGGTCGAGCGCGTTCGCCCAGTTTGCGGATCGCCGCTTCTGCATCCAGACGGCAAACGCCGTCGCCCAAAGCCGAAAGGAAGTACGGCACCGCTTCCTCTCTCTTGAATGTGCCTAACGCCTCCACAATGCCAGGAAGAACGTGATCGAGTCCCGCTTGGCTGAGACACTGAAATACGTCCTCAGTCTGCCATCGCCCCAGCTCGCGTGCGGCGGTACTTCTCACCGCGTCCTCTCCATGCCGCACTACGGAGTCGTTGATAGTCGCAGGCGCGCTCAAGTATTCAATCAAAGCGTCCTTGGCTCCCAGCTCCGCGAGCGTCTCAACAGCTAACTGCCTAGGTTGGAAAATCCCTCGCGGTTTTCCTGCAAGGAGAAAGGAGCGCAATGGAGGAATCGCTCGGGCGCCACAACCGACAAGAGTCGCCGCAGCCATAGGGCCCCCTCGCAGAGACTCCAAATCTCGTACGAGTGATTCGATCTCCTGCTCCGTGAGTTCTCTTGCCGTCATATTTCGGTCGTTAGTGCTGCCACCGTGAGCACAACAATGCACTCCAGCACGCCCGGCAGCTGACTTAATCACAACTTTTGAAGGGAGTTTTTGCCGGGAATATGGCTCCGCGACAAGTATCCCTTGTCAGGAGTCATCATCTGTCCCGGCTTAAGAAGGGACAGCGGTTAAGGCCGAACTCCTTGGCCTATGGTCACAATGTTAACTTTGTGTGGCGCCGAAATCAAACATCGTCACCGGATCACAAGTCCGCCGCTTCATAACACGCGATACAGCAATAGAATCACTAGAAAGAAAACGAGCGTATATGCTACATACGCGTTCAGTCTCCCATGATGCATGCCTGCGAGCAGTCTCGCGAACCAACTGAATGCACCTCCAATCGGATTAAAGAACAGTCGGTCCACCAAATGCGTTTCTTTCCTGCGCCGCAAGATAGCCGTCCGAAAATGGACTGCAACCGTTTTCCGGGTGTCCTCTACGATGCTGGGCCGGAAGACCGCCTGAAACACAACACGAACCGGATTCGAAAACCCAGTCGCCGTGTAGCTCATTTTAGGTAACAGTCGCGCGATTCCGCCGGCCCATAGCTCGTTGCGTACCACTTTGCGTGCGCGCGTGAATCGGCTAACGACAATCCACGTTAGCAGTCCAAAAATCGCCAGAGCTATGAGACCGTAGAACGTAGACATCGCAAAAATGACCGGATTTTGTGCCGCTCCTCTCACCAGGACGACCATCCCTCTGCCCGGCAATATTCCGGTACCTACCTGAGCGCCTATGTTGTGGAAATCATGAAGAAATGCTGACGGAAGCTGCTGATTCTGAGCGGTCGCGGTGAAAAAGGATGGCACCAGCGACGCAGTCGCGCTCGCACCGGCAAGGGGTTCCACGGCGCGATTCAGCGCTGGAATCACGTATGTGGGAAGGACGCCTAACAAGAAGCAAGCAATGGCCAAATAGGCAAATGCAAACTGCGGCCTCCGCGATCGCTTGGGCGCTCGCAGTGTCCAATCCCCGCGCTGGATACCCAGAAAACTCATCGCGTAAACTTTTACGAAACAAGTCACTGCCAGCGCGGCCGTTAAGGCCAGAGCCGCACCGCAGATTGCGAACAGAATTTTGACGGCCGGAGACATCAGAGAGGCGCTTCGCAGAAGCGACTGCAACGTGAGCCATTCGCTCACAAATCCATTGAACGGGGGAATGGCAGCAATTGAAAGACATCCGATCAGGAAAACTACCGATAAGGCCGGAAGCAAGCGCGCCAAGCCTCCCAGCGAATCCATATCCCGTGTTCCGGTTGTCGCTTCGATTTCGCCGGCCCCCTGGAAAAGCAGGGTTTTATAAACGGAGTGGTTAACCATGTGATAGAGGGCTGCCGTGAGCGCGATTGCCGCTGCGAGACCATAGCCGGACCCGCGAAATACAAGTGACGCACCGATGCCAGTCACGACGATCCCGGCATTCTCGATCGAACTATGGGCAAGCATCGTCTTCATGTCGCTTTCGGTGGTGGCGTAGAGAATTCCCACCAGCGCGGTGATGCTGCCTGTCACCAGCACGAGTAATCCGGGACCCAATCCATGCGGGGGAACCAAATCCGCATTGAGTCGCAATATCCCATAGAAGCCGAGATTCAGGGTCACTCCGGCCAGCACTGGAATAAAGATTGGAGGCGTCTCCGTATAGCAAGGCGGAAGCCAAAAATTCACGGGTACCAGTCCCGCCTTCACTCCGAAACCGAAGAAGCCAAGTATGAAAATGGCCCAGATAGCACCGCCGGAAAGATGCGCGGCTGCAGCTGCCAGGGAGGCGAAGGACCAATCCGGTGCAGTCCTTCCGGCAATCGCGAACGCAACAACAACCGCGAGGAAACCCGCCTCGCCCATCGCGAGCATGATGTATCCGGCTCGTGTGTCCGCTTTCCGGCCTCGCTCGTAGTTCACCAGCAGATAGCACAGGATCGACATGCACTCCCAACTGATTAGGAACAGGGGCGCATCATTTGCCGTCAGAATGAGAACGACGGAAGCCATCAACGCGAAGTGCATCACACCATAACGGCGCAACGGATAGCGTCCGCGGTATCGGGCCTGAATGAGGTTCCTTACAAACAGCGATGCGGGTAGGTATACCAACCCCGCCGTAAACAAGAAAATAGCGGAGAGCATGTCCAGACGAAGTGAAAATGAACCCACGCCGTCTAAATGCCACAGCGTAGCCTCAAAACCGCGCCCATTAACCAGAGCTATCGCCGCCGCAATCATGATGAAAGCGGAGCAAATCGCGCTGAATACCACCAGGACGCGCATCGAATAGCGGCCACGGGAGACTGCTGAAAGTACCAGCCCGCACGCACAGAAGATGAAAAATAGAGCGAGCGCTCCGCCTGCCCAAGTGTGCACGTCTACAAACTCCTCTCGGCCGGCAATTCCAGCGAGGCGCATGACTTTCGCCCTGTCGCCACCAACAGTCCATGAAGGATCGCGAGCGGTGGCGGCGGGTCTCCGGGAATTTCTAAATCCACGGGCAGGATCGAAGCTGCGCCCCCGGCGGATACAAATGAGCTCCCAAACACGCCTCCCGTGATGGCGCATGCTCCGACAGCTATCACACGCTTGGGATTCGGCATTGCCTCATACGTCTTCAGTAAGGGAACCCGCATGTTCTCGCTCACCGGGCCCACCACGAGCAGCACATCCGCCGTTCGTGGCGTTGCCGTGAAGAAAATTCCTAAGCGGTGCATGTTGTAGAAGGGATTGTTCAGCTGTTTTACTTCGTGAAGGCAAGCGCCGCAGTCGCCCGCATCCACCGCGATCACGTGCAACGACGAACCGTACGGCCGAGGCAACGCCTGATAGCTCTTCCCCGGTGGCGGAGTGGCCCACTCATAATCGAACCGCCACTCCAGAAGATGTGACCCTCCAAAGTGGCAGCGCTCGCAATAAATGCAATGCCTTAAATCCACGCGAGCCGAATCGCCCTCGGGTAGGATGGCATCTACCGGGCAGTTTGCTGCGGCGAGAGCCACCTCTTCGGCTGACGGGAACTTTTTCCAAAGCGGCCTTCCCGGCGTCACGCCGGCAGCCGATTCCAGCATCTTCGGATACCGCGTCGAGTGAACTCTCTTTTTTAGCCCATGCCAAAACCAAAAGCTCATCCGTAACTCCTTGCTGCTACCGGTCACACTCGGTCGCGGAAAGTCCGAAAGTAGCTAGAATGATCGGGAAGTCTTGAAATGCGAAGTTTTCGACAGCTACGCGGAATCCCAGCCAATTGTTGAAAGAGGCGGTGACAATTCGATATCGTTCCACCATGCCTGCTCCGTCCAAGCGCAACCAATGAAGCGCGGCTCCGATGGGCGCCTCGACCCAGCCAAGCGCCACGCCGTGTGCGGGCAATTCGCATGGGACGCTAATCTGCTCTGGTTCAAGCCGTTTCGCCGCTTGACGAATCACCTGAGCGGATTGATAGGCCTCCTGGAACAGAATTCGAAGCCGCGCGTATCCATCGCCTTCGCGCTCACGCGGAACTTTGAATTGGTATTCCTCATATCCTCCATACGGGCAGTCGCGGCGTAAGTCGCCGGTTCGGCCCGACGCGCGTCCCACCGGTCCCACGAAATTCAGATCGTGCGCCTCTTCCGGATTGACGATCCCTGCATCTTCCAATCGATCCAGAAAGCTGCTCGTGAAATACAGCCGGTTTTCGAGGACGCGCAGCTCGCCGACTGCGCCATCAGTCGCCTTCAGTAGTTCGGCGCAAGCTTGATCTGAAAAATCGCGCCGGAGCCCTCCGGGTGTGTTCAATCCAAAGAGATAGCGATGGCCGGCGAATTGGCACGATGCGCGCAGTAGCCGCTCCTCGACCATCGCCGCTTGAGAAGCGGCAACGGCAAGCGCCGTCGATTCACAGATTGCTGTAATTGCACCGGTGTGGTGCCGAAGCCGTTCCAGTTCGCTCAACAAAATACGAAAGTGCTTCGCGCGCGCCGGAATGTTGACCCCACACATCGTTTCGACGGCAAGGCAAAAAGCAAGCGAATGAGCGAACGACGATGTAGCCGCAAAGCGCTCGGCGAGCAGCATCGCGCGAGAAACAGGCTCACCCTCGGCGAGCTTCTCGACGCCGCGAAAGTTGTAGAAGAGACGTGGAACGGCCCTGACCACGTCTTCTCCCACCGTTTCGAGTAGGAAGTGTACGGACTGACCCAATCCGCCTTCATACACCGGACCTACAGGCATAGCGAATGCACCTGGGTCTTGGACGACGAGGAGAGGTCGCCAGTCCGGATTCGGATACCGCTGGAAACGGTCCTGATCGGCTTCGGTTGAGTCCCGCCTGAGTTTTCTGTAGGGCGCCACACCCTCGGGCCACATCTGGTCATGGAGGATAAAGTCCCCTAGGCGCGGATGGCCTTCGAATCGAAGGCCAAACAGATCTTCCGCCTCGCGCTCGTGCCAATCCGCTGCGTGAACTTCTGAGCTTATGCTCGGCACAGTTGTTATAGTTGTGGGTACTTCTAGCAGAACTTCGATCCATCCAGAGCCAGGCAAAAGAAACAGGTAGGAGAGGCGCCAATTACCTTGCCGCTCCTCCGCGATCATTCCGCCAAACGAGCATCCCGAATCCCAGAACAAAAATTTGCAAATCGTTGGCAGAGCGGCCGGCTCCGTCAAGGTAATCACAAGCGTGATTCCGCCGTCTCCGCTCGCGATAGACGCCGCAGGTCCAAATCGGTCTCGGATCGCCGCGGCCATCTCGCCGATTTGAATTCTTTTCGCAGTAGCCAGCGGCGAAGGCGTCTCGACCATGTCAGCGACCCCCCAACTGCTGCGCGGCTAAAACCAGCAGGGAATGAACCGGCCCCGGCACGTAAATCCCAAACATGGCGACGGGTACCGCTGCTACTAGCACCGCTATCCGGCACGTCTGTGGAGCGCCGACGCGCGCATGCGGCCGGTCTGGCCGGCCGAACGCCATTCTGTTCACCTGCAACATGATCCCGACAAAAGCAATTACGATCAGTACCGCCAATATCGACACCGCCACGGGATGTCCTGCGCGCATTCCGGCCGAGAGAATCGAAAATTCACTCAAAAAAATTGGGAAAGGAGGAGCTCCGCCAATCGCGAGCGCGCAAAAGACCAACGCGACGCCCGCAAACGGCGAACTCCGCAACAGTCCCCTGATCGACTTGATTTCGCGTGTGCCCATGGTCAGCAGCACCATGCCAGCAACATAGAAGCAGAGCGACTTTGTGATTGCATGGTTCAACAACTGGAAAACAGCCCCAAAATCCGATGCGCGTGATGCTAGTCCCGCGGCCGTCAAAATGATTCCCATATGCTCGACCGTGGAATAAGCGAACATGCGCTTATAGTCGTGAACCTGCAGCAACAGAAAAGCGCCAATCGCTACTGAGATCAGCCCGATCACGATCATCCACTCGCTCAGGCGCACCCCGGGTGACGCAAGTACGACGCCCAGAAAACGCAGGATCACATACAACGGTACCGAGGTTTTTACGCCGGAAAGCACAGCACAGATCGGAGTCGGAGCTTCGCTATGCGCGTCGGGTAGCCACGTATGCATGGGCGCAAAGCCCGTTTTCGCTCCGAAGCCGATAAACACCAGTAAAAACGATAGTTTCAGCAAGGCTGGAGACATCGCCGGAGCCGCGGCACGGAGCGCGTCCCACGTCTCGCGCTGCGTACCGCCGCCCGAATGCCATGCCCAGAACAGGACGAGAAAACCAAGCAGCGCAATTGGAGCGCCCATGATCGTCAGGACTGAAAATTTCCACGCGGCTTCCAGCGCTCCCGCGGTATTTTCAAAACCCACCAGAAGAATGGAGAAAAGCGTTACGAGTTCCATCGCGACCCAGGTGAGGTTAGGATCAGCGAGTGAGGGTACGGCAACCAGGGCGAACGCCAGCAGATTGTACATGGCATAGAAGCGCCACAGATGACCCTTGCTGTTGTGGCTCATGTACCCACCGGCGTAGATCGCCGCGAGCGCGCACACGAACGTGACGATCACCACTGTCAGCGCTCCGAGCCCGTCAGACTCAAACCAGCCCGCCGCGCCTACGTACCGTCCGTCCGCTATTACCCTGGCGGCAATAAACGCCGCAAGGCCGAACTCCAGGCACTGGCATACGACGGTGACGTGCCATGCGGCCCTTCGGAGGGGTCCAAACCAGCACAAAAACGCCGCGAATGCAGGAAGTGCCAGGAGCGCGATCAGCATCATTCGACGGTTTCCTCCTTCAGCTCGCTGAGCGTCGCAGCTTCGGTTGTGCCCATCGTCTGTTCGATGGTCCGCGTCAGCAGACCCACGATCACCGCGATTAACACCACATCGACGGCGATGGCCAGCTCAGCAATCAGGGGGAGGGTAGGAGCAATCGCGATTCCCGCGAGGAACGCTCCATTTTCCATTGCCAAGATTCCGAGTAATTGCGGGATGGCCTCTCGCCGTGCCGCCAGTGAATACGCGCCGATCAGCACGCAAGCCAGCCCGATAGGCAGGTTGATTTCGATGATGGGATTTTTCGTCGCCGCCGCTAGAGGGCCGACTAGGAGTTCCGCTCCGATTGCGAGCAGCAGCGCGAGAAGGAGAGACGAAGGTACGTTAATCGTCTGCGAAATCTCTCTGCGCACGTATAGCTCCGGCGCAAGAGTTCGCGTTAGTACCCACGGGATTAGGATCACCTTTGCAGTTATCTCGATCCCGCCGAGCCACCAGAGATCACTCACGTGCTCATCAAAGGCAAGTAAAAAACAAGAAGCCGTCAGAAGCAGAGACTGAAAAATAAAGAAACGTCGCACTCCCTGAACTTGTCGCGTGCCAACGATCGCGAAAGCACAGATCAAAATCAAGCCGGCGCTTAGTGCGTTCAGCGATTCGCCAATCGGCAGGTGCATTGCTTAGTAGCCCTCCCTCGCGTCACACTGCCACAAAGATGCTGACAATCATTGCCGCCACCGAAACGATGAAAGCGGCTCCCAAGAACTCACTGATTCGGAACAATCGCAATTTTGAAAGCGAGGTTTCGATCATCACCAAAATCGTTGCAAAAATAAGGACTTTTACCAGAATCAACGGGATCGCGATTAATAGCTGTAAGAGCCGTTCTCCACTTGCAAGTCCCCAAGGCGCGAAAAGTACGTTGAGAAAAACGCAGGCCAGCACGAGAAACTTCATCTGACCGCCCCATTTCATTAGCGCCGCGCCTCGACCCGAAAACTCCAATCCTTTCGATTCATCGATCATCGCGAGCTCAAAGTGACCACTCGGATTATCGACCGGGATGCGCCCGCCTTCGGCCAAGATCAGCATGAAGAAAGCAACAAGGAGCAACACATGTGCTGGCGACAAAAATGCCGCAGCGCTCGAGACCCAGCTTTGCTGCACGACGTACGGAATCGTTGATTGAGCAACAAATGAGACGGTAAAGAACACAATCATGAAAACCGGCTCCGCCAGGAATCCCACCATGCGGGTCCGGCTCGCTCCCATTGGGCCGTACGGATTGCCGGTATCGACGGCCGCGAGGGCAGCAAAAAATCCTGCCATCGCGAGAAAAAATCCGACGGCCAGCATGTCGCCCATGAAAGCGAAAGCAAGCGGATAGTCCGTCAAAACGGGAATCAGCGTTGTCACAAAGATCGGCGTGATGAAAACCAAATACGGTGTGACTCGAAAAAGCCAGGTTGTTTCCGATGATACGACTTCGTCTTTGTGAAACAATTTCCAGAGATCGCGGTATGGCTGAAGAATGCTGGGGCCTCGTTTGCTCTGGACGATCTCCTTAAACCGCGAGAGCACGCCCGCGTAAAGTGGCGCAGACACCAGCACAAAAAGGATCTGAACGATGTTGTACCCGATCATCCGTGCCACTGCGCGCCTCCGCCTGTAAGGAGTGTTGGTGTTCCATGGAATGTGTGGTGAGGAAAATCCGCGCGAACCGAGGGACAAACACCTAGCAGATACTTGCGAGTGAACTGGGAACCAATCCTTGTTGCGGAGAAAAGCGACGCAGAACTTGCACCGCGCCAACTGCTTGGTTTATCTATGGCTCCTCCCATTTGCATCCTCGTGCAGGACCAGATCCTGCGCACAATTGAGAGGAGTTATCAGCCCAGGAACAGCAGGGCACTTTGTCCCGATCGCGGTCGGGAAGGCAAACTCCGTTGCCGCGCTTATTGAATCACAATACCGGTCTGCCCACAAGGCTGGTCTCGAATTTGTGTCTTAGCTCCATAATTCTGTCGCCCCTTAATAGCCACGTGAAAATGTTACCCAAGAACGGGAACGGGAGACAGGCACGGGAGAATCGCCATGGTGTTGCCCTTTTAACTGATGTTGCCCCGCCTTCGTTTCCGGTCTGAAGAATGCGAGCTGGGATTCAGCCTAGATAGCTCGCGATCCGATTTGGAATGGTGGGCCAAACTTTGCGAACCAGAGTATCAGGGAGTGGGAAATTTGCTCCGTTTTTTACTGCGGTCAGGCCCAAGCAGAAATGGAAGCCAGCCAGGGTCCGTAGCAACGGATTGGAATTGCGGGCAGTTGGTGGACGTGGCCGGGATCGAACCGGCGACCCCCTGCTTGCAAAGCGAGTAAATTCAATCTAAGTCATTGCTTCGGTTGCGCTTATCACTTTAAAGCTCTTCTTAGATTGTTCCAATGTTGCTCCGAAAGAACTCGGTTCAGATCGGTGAGGCCTGTTGCACCGCAACTGGCAAGCCCTCGGTTTACAGGACCGTTGCCGTTGAAATTCCAAGTGTCGCGTCTCGTGCCACTCACCGTAACTTCGGAGCCATTCTCACCCTCTTTAGTTACCCAAAACCGTTTGCATGAACCCGCACTAATGTGTACACTATGGTGTACATAAGGAGCAGGGCCATGACCACAATCAAAGTCGGTGTCCGCGAGTTTCGCGAACGCATCGCAAGCTTCCTGGAATCCGATACTCCAGTGGCCGTCACCAGGCACGGCGAAACAGTTGGTGTCTATGTTCCCACACGTCGGAAGCATCCGAAGGCAGCCGAGCTTTCCGAACTTAAGGCCGCAGCGGACCGCCTCGCGAAGGCGCTCTCGGATGTTGACGAAGAACAGATCGTCGCCGAGTTCAAGGAAGTGCGGCGGCGCGGCAAGGGCGCAGCCCGCTGAGATGATTGTCCTTGACGCGAACATTCTCATACGTGGCGTGCTGGGCCGCCGTGTTCGCGAACTCATCGCCACCTACGCAGCCCAGGGTGTCCGATTCTTCGCTCCCGATGTTGCTTTCGCGGACGCCCAGAAATATCTCCCTCCTCTCCTAAAGAAGCGTGGCAAACCGCACGATCTTTCCGGTCCACTTGGCTATTTGCGACAAGTCATCGAGCCGGTCACTCTCGAAATTTATGCACCTTTTGAAAGTGACGCCCGACTCCGCTTACGCGGTCGTGATGAGGATGACTGGCCCGTGCTGGCCACCGCGCTCGGATTAGCATGTGGCGTGTGTGGAACGAGGACGCGGACTTCTTTGGGACCGGAATCGCAGTTTGGACCACAAATCGCATCGAGATTTTCCTTCGAGAGCAAGCGAAGTCAATTGAGTCTCAGGAAGAATGATTCTCGCAACCTCGCCTGATGTGGACTAGGCGACAGAAGTACCCTTCAACTGTCCTTGAACTTTCCGTCGCAGTTCGTTCGGATGAGCAATCTTGTCGTATATCTCAAACGTGCCTCCACTGCCCCGAACGATCACACTGCCGTACCCGAGTATCCGGCCCAGGAAAGATTCATGTGCGCCGATGCTCTCCACCTTTGGAAGCAGGACTTCGATGTTTCGACGGGAGAACTACCCGTTTTAATTAGTACGCGCCTGTTCCAAACGGCGACTTCGGTCGCAAACCGCCGCATTATGCCTCCCCCGATTAAGGTGACGGCACCCACTAGGGCGAATGCGCGCTCCGCGATCGTTGTCGCCTTATCTTCGCCTGGGCTGGTTTCGCCCCGCCTGCGGTTCCGCAAAACATGGTTGCGCGGAGCGCGCTGTTTAGAAGACCTGAACAACTTCTGGATGGCGCACAAACCGCAAACGATGTCCGAGGTCTACTCGCACCTTCACGAGGAAACTGAATTGCGTCTCCAAGAGGCCGAGCGAGTGGGTTACGGTTTCGATTTGCCTCGGAACATTATTGCTCCAAATGCTCCAAAAATATCGACCCCGAAAGTGGTGCCTGAAATTGCAGCGTAAATTGCAGAAAGGAGAGCGGTAAAGGGTTGGTGGACGTGGCCGGGATCGAACCGGCGACCCCCTGCTTGCAAAGCGGCAAACCAAATTTATCAAATCTTGCCGGAGCCGACGTAACTCGCTTAGACAGGTCAAGTTATGACAGAAAGAGCCAAACCGTCTTCTCGTTCTTTTTCCGCCTTTTGTTTGCAAAGTGGCCGGATTTGCCACGACTTGTACGACGTTCTTACTACGCTCATCACGGCCCCGTTACTTTACGCATGGCGCGCCTGCAAGTCGTAGCCGCAATAACTCCCTGGGACATCGACTGTTTTTTATTCCGATCCACTCCCACCCTCTTTTAGATACCCGTCCAAGACCGCAAAAGCGCCGTCTACTTCTACCGACAAACCGCACTCTTTGGCCAGCGCATCGTACGGCTTCGCCCAATCTGCAGGAGGCTTCGGGAGCACTTTCGGCAAAGAGTGAGTCCCTCGACGCTCAAACGTGACACGGATGGCTTCACCGACGTGCGCCTCGACCAAGGTGGCGGATTGAATCAAGAGAACCATGTCCACGAGGTCTCGCACGCGGCTATTCATCGCACCCTGTCGTGGCAGAGTGTACGCGTGAAGTTTCTCGGCAAACTGTTGCTCGCGAGGAATCATGTACAACGACGGCCTCGCAACGCCAGCAAACCCCAACCAGTCGCGCCCCTCGATGACTTCGAGCGGCTCCATCACCGCATCCCCTATCCCTACGTCCACGTGAAATCCAACGAAAACGCGGCCATCGATGCGAGCTTCGACCGGAAACCTCGCGCCGCCATACGGGGCAGCATCCAGGTCAGAAATTGGCTCGCCTATCGTGTAAGCGAAGAAGTCGTCACCCTTGAATGCTGCGGCTTCTTGTAGCTTTTCCAGCACGGCCAGATTTTTCTTCTCGTCCTTCTTGCCCCCGGAACTCGGGACGCTGCGCATCGTCAGGTCAATGTCCTTCGTCGTGCGTGCGGCCTTGATGCGCAGTTCCATCGCGTAACCGCCCTTCAGTACCCAAGGCAGCGCGCTAGGCTGTGCCGTCTGAAACAGTCGCGCCAAGAGCCGGTCAAACGCAACCTGCCGCCGCAGACGCTGCAAGTCAACGCTTTCCTTCGCGGCAATATCCTGAAGCCTGTCCTCCAGTGCCCTTCGAAAGGTGGCGGCTGTCGCATATCTCTTGGGCTCCATCATGCGGCTACCTTCCGAAAAAAGGTTCGCAGTTCCTTGCTCCCAGCGACATGCTTCCTAGCCTCTGCAATTTCGCTTCTGCGAATGAGCCCTCGCCGCAGCCCTTCCCGGAGTGCCTCCCGAAGAATCGCAGGCGGCACCTCTCCGCCTTCCAGCAGATCAAGAATTGTTCGCATAGGCTTTGCCACCCGCACTCCATCAGCAGTTCCGATGTCGCTCTGAGGAAGATCAGCGAAATGCAGGACGAGCACGCGGGGGATTTCACTGTTTCGCCGGAAGCTTTTCGGTACAGTCATGTGCAGCTTCGCTGGCATTACGTCCGAAAGATCGTGAAGGCTCAGAGCCGTTTGATGGCTGTACACTCCCTGCGCGGCCTCTCCACGATTCCTGGACCAGAGCGACCAAAGCATCAGGTCAGGGCGTTCCCCTCGCGGAAAGCTGGCCAGCCGATAGATTCCCCGACGCTCACGAACCCAGTTTCCCGCCTGAACGTGGTACGGGTGAGTATTCTCCGCGAACCCCGCAGCTTTGGCCTGCTTGGTCGTGAAGAAGCCTTGCTGGCCTTCCGCGATCGCGTAGAGCCGCTTGGCGGCTGCTTTGCGTTCTTTTCTCACAACACAATACTACAACTAATCTGAAGTATTGTGTAGCCCTAATTAGGTGCGGCCAAGGCTCTCCGGTTGATTGTTCTCGCCATAATCTCGCCAGTTTTCGCGCCATTATCAAGCGCTCCAATCCAAAACCTCAGAGCTTCAGTCTCAGGAGGCACTTGTGTAGAAACTCGTCGTTCCATACACTCTGTGACGCTCCCGTTTGTCGTGAACTTCCAACGACACTGCGGAGCTGGAGTTGCAGATTGACTTCCCTCATCAAATTAGTAAACGGGCGTTATGCTCTCGACCAGCATCCACGAATGGGTGGCATGTCGGAAGTTTTCCCTGCAATCGATTTTGCTAACCGCGCTTCCAAAGTCGCTGATACGCAATCCGGTTTGTCAGAAGCTCATCGCGGAGGGCAGTCGGCTGGTTCAATGTCGCAACGCATCGTACCTGGTTCACCACCGTTGGTCGCCCCGACATCGACCGGAACTGGCATATGCCGTGTACGACGAGAAGGGCGTCTCGCAGCTAATCGCGCTGTGCTCCGAGTGTCACCCATCCGATGACGGAACCCCGCATTGGTGCGAGGCGACGGAAGGGCCGATCCCGCCAGGCGGCGGCGAGTGTTTCGTTAGGACGGTGTTCTCAATCACTGGCGCCGAAGACGCACAGATTAGTTGACCTTTGCGAACGAGGCTTACGGCAGTTCGCAACTTCCGCGCCGCGAACCTTTTATTCAATGGCGGACTATATGAGGCCGAGCCACTTGTTGAAGTTCTGTATCTTGACGGCGTGCTCCACCGCGACGTTCATCACCGAAACACGAACCGGGTTCAGTCCTTCCGCGATCCCCGCAACCCACTCTTCGCCTCTCAGCGAGGCCAGCCTGAGCGCGACTGCGTCGTTAACGACGCCGGACGGGGGCCGGATCAAGGCGCCGCGGTCTTGCCCCGTTTGTTCGGCAAGAGCAAAGCAGTCATCAGCCATCTTCCGCAATTGCTTTCTCGATAATTTCTCCACATCTCTAACTCTCATGGTTCGGCATTCTACACCCGAGTTTGTTGATGCTAAACTCTCATGCCATGCCGCCGCCGAAATGCCGAGATAAGAAACCAGCAGCGTCGCTCTCGCCCGACCAGGTCGAACTCGCCGCCCAGTTCGCTGACTACGCGTTCGACTACCCTCACCTGACGTTCGACGAAGCGGCGCGGAAAGTTCTGCCCAGAGGGGTTCGGTAGACCAAATGTCCGGCTAGGCGACAATTGCGCTCCCTATATATCGAATTGGGAAATGACTTCCGGTATAATCCGCGAGCCAGGGCTTTATGGCTTCTCCCAACACCATTTCGTTCGCAGACCTTAGATGGAATCTGCCTCTATTTGAAGACCTGTTCCTATCCATGCAGGCCCAGAACGTGATGCTTGTGGATTTGTATCTGCAAGACATGGAAGGAGGTCTCATGCGAAGGTACATGGAAATCGAAAGAACACCCTTTCCTGAAACTCTGATTGTCTCGGCGCTTAGCCAAATGTGGATCTTCGCGCTCTACGAATTACTGCGTACATGGCGTCAGCGTGTCAGAGATTTGAAGCAAGAAGCTCAGAAACCTCCCGAGCCACCCGATCCTGCTCCTCCGCCTAACTTATCGGACCTCACGGTAATATTCCGACAGGACCAACTTGAGCGCGTCCGAACCGATGCGGCGTTTGTCGCGGAATTAGATCATGCCTATGAACGTGTCGAACCGCTATTTCGTCGCGTTGAGGCGTTGCGAATGAATCTCGCCAAGCACGAAGTACCTAAGATGAGGGGCGTGCCAGCGTTGGCTCCCGGCTACGGGCGGATTGATGTAATGAGCGGATCCATACAATGGCAAGTCGATTTACGCGAGAACGTCGTGGACCTAGTTTCTCGAAGGGACCTTGCCGACTACCTCCGACAGATGGTCATCGCACGTCCTGATGCCGACGAGGTAAGGAAGGCTAAGAAGAAGTTGAAGGCCAAGGTACAGAAGGCGGCGAAAAGATCGCAGAAAAAGCGGGACGATCGGTAATCATTCTAGAGCGCTAATGGCAGCCACTCCATCGGCGGATATGAGCGAATTGCTCGCTCGGAGGAGCGATCTGTCCACGTTTGTCGTTCATTTCACGCGCAAGACTCATGACGGAAAAAGTGCTCGGCAAAATCTGAAAAGTATCCTCAGACAGCAAACGATAGAGGCACGGACGCCGTTCGGTTCGGCATTCCACCTACTTTCGGGAAGAGATCTCGCCAGTCAGCATTGTGTCTCCTTCAGCGAAACGCCGTTGGAGCACCTTCATTGTCTGACCCAACAGATTCCGAAGCGGCAAGTCAGGTTATCCTCGTATGGCTTGGCGTTTGCGAAAATGACCGCACGGAAAAGGGGCGTCAATCCTGTGTGGTATGTGGATATCACGCCAGGGCACGATTGGCTCATGAAACCCATCAACGCGTTAATCGAGCGTCAAGTTAATAAGGTGAAAAAGTTCAGGAATACGCAATTAGCCAAGATTTGCCCTTTCATCGAACAGATGGGAAGCGGCCAGAAAGCTGACGGATACGGCTATCAAAAAGAATTTTGGTGGGAAAGAGAATGGCGTCACAACGGAGACTTCAGCTTTTTCTGGTCAGAAATCGTGTTCGGCTTGTGTCCTGGGGATCACATCGCAGAGTTCGAATGCATGAAAACAGGTGGGCGCAAGGTCAGGTTTGTCGATCCCAAGTGGAGCTTGGATAGGATCATCGCTCACCTTGCGGGTTGCAAGACGATATTGACGCCTTTTGACTGAACGTGGCCGCGGGGATATGAGGGGTGCGGTCACCTACGGTAAAACCAAGGTACAACCAAAAGCAGCTCGACGGCGCCGGTCCTCATAAAACATCGTTTTTATTTGGAATTTTGGTGGACGTGGCCGGGATCGAACCGGCGACCCCCTGCTTGCAAAGGGGGTGAAAAGTCAATCTAAGTCGTTGCTTTGGTTGCGCTTATCCGTTTCAGGCCCCACTTAGATCGCTCCAAAGTTGCTCCAATGACTGGCATATCGGTGTTCTGTCAGCCCCGCGGCCTGAGTTTCGGGTCGTTCGCATCAACTTGGCAGCCCCCATGGAACGCAGTGCGTTCGGTTAACAGCCTTGAAATGTCCCAAAATCGGGAGGGCTGAGAGAAATCGAAGCGTAGCAGCAAACTTCGACAAAACGGCCCAAGCTGGGTGCACCTTCTCTTTGACTTCT
>JBOGMX010000018.1:0-19748 GCA_050746725.1 Candidatus Acidiferrales bacterium
CACGGGAGCGAGGGCGACAGCCGAAATAGACCCGGAGGCAGCTTCGATCCACATCCTGCCGAAAAGCACGTACCCCACAATTGCTGAATCGATCTCAGCCACGAGTGACACGAGCACCGCGTTTTCCGCGCGCAATCGTTCAACTAAATCAGCCTCGTCCGCGCGGCCGAACGCAGCCTCGTTGACCCGCCGAACCTGCGCTTGATCGTATGGCGTTTCTTCGCGGATGTTGCAGTGATTGGCGAGCATTCGGCGGATTATATAACCGCGAAGCCCCCAACTCGGAACGTCGAAAGCCAAGCGAAGTTGCGATACACTCCGCGCATGATCTGCCGCCCGCTGGTTTTCGGCCTGGCTGCGCTTGCACTGTATGCGCCTTACATGCCTGCTCAAGATGTCAAGGCGCGGTCGGCGGAAGCTAAAGTTGTCCTGACGAAGCTAGCGCCGCCGATCTACCCGCAGATCGCGCGAATGGCGCACATCTCGGGCGACGTCGGGGTGGATCTGGAAATGAAAAAAGACGGCACGGTCGAGGCGGCCACCGCCGTAAGCGGACCTGTGCTTTTGTACCGCGCTGCTTTGGAAAGTGCACGGCAATCTCAATTCGAGTGCCGGAATTGCGACGGCAAGACCATGCCGTATCATCTCTTGTACACGTTTCAGCTAAAGAGCGCCGAAACGGGCGGCGAACCTACACCCGACGTCACACGAACTGGGAATCACATTGTCGTAGCGGTAGAACCGTTCGTTGAGGTTCTTGCGCCGGCAGCCCTTGTGAAGCGCCGTACTTGGAAATGCCTGTACCTATGGCGCTGCGGTTACTGAAACCCACCTTTTTGCTGGTCCTCCGTGCCTCCGGGTCTCTGTGGCCAAGTCCTGCGCACTTCTGCCATAATCACTTATTCGCATCCGCACACGAAACGAGATGACATTGCATGCCTGATTTTGCTCCCTCGGTTTCCCGGCTGATCGACGAACTCCGCCGCCTGCCTGGCATCGGCCAAAAGACCGCGCAGCGCCTTGCCTTTTTCCTTCTCCGCGTGGACCGCGAACAGGCCTTCGCGCTTTCCGACGCCATCCGCGAGGCCAAGGAAAAAGTCCGCGAGTGCTCCGTCTGCAACAACATTACGGACACAGACCCCTGTCACTTCTGCACCAGCGCCACGCGCAGTCGCTCCATGATCTGCGTGCTCGAGGAAGCCACCAACATCCAGTCCGTCGAAAAGACGCGCCAATTCAACGGCCTCTACCATGTCCTCGGCGGCTCGCTTTCTCCACTGCAGGGCATCGGCCCCGACCAGCTTAAAATCAAGAGCCTCATCGAGCGCCTCAAGGGCGGCACGGTCGAGGAAATCATCATCGCCACCAATCCCACCGCCGAAGGCGAAGCCACCGCCGTCTATCTCTCGAAGCTGATCAAGCCGCTCGGCGTCCGCGTCACCCGCATCGCCATGGGCATTCCCGTCGGCTCCGACCTCGAATACGCTGACGAAGTCACCATGCTAAAAGCCATGGAAGGCCGCCGCGACCTGTAGCCCCGTTGCCCGATATGTGTGTACGCTTCCGCCAAAGAAGATTTGCCAGTCCTCGATCTCAACAGATCTATGAACAGTATGATGGACGAGAATCCACCTCCGGAACCCGGTGCTTTCTTGACCATCTATCGCAATAATGCGATAATCTAAGAGCGTGAACGGTGAATTCACGATTGAATATGTGGAGTTGCCGAACGGGCGGATGCCTGCACGTGAGTTCGTGGATTCGCTGGACGACAAAACTGCCGCACGGATAGACGCCTTTATCGAGCGCCTGCGCGTCTACGGGAACCGGATGCAGGGCAAATTCGTAAAGAAGCTCACGGATGATATTTTTGAGCTGCGCGTCAAACAATTCGACCGGATTTTTCGAGTTCTATTTTTCTATCAGCCGGGAATGTTGATCGTGATTACGTCGGGATTTCAGAAGAAGACGGAACAGACGCCGCCGGGTGAGATTACGAGGGCAGAGCAGCTAAGAAGGCTCTGGTTGAAATATCGAAACCGTTACACGGGATCGCAGAAGGAAAGAGAAGCCATCCTGAAGGAGTTGGGCCTATGAGGCAAACGGCTAAGCGCGATAGACATAGCGAGATTGTCGAACGGCGCGTGCGAAAGAGCGCAACCTACCGCAAAGCTTTTGAGCGCGCCCTGCACCAGATTGACCTGGCTCTCCTGGTCCGCGAGATGCGAGAGGATGCGGGGCTGACCCAGACTGAACTTGCCAAGAAGGTTGGCACCTCGCAGTCCGTGATTGCCCGTCTGGAGGACGCCGAATACGCGGGGCACTCGCTCACGATGCTGGAACGCATCGCTACGGCCTGTGGCGTGGCGCTAAAGCTCCACGCCGAAAAGAAGCCAAATTTCGACCGCGAAGTAGCACTAGTGTAGTAGTAGGCATGTGAATCGGATTTCTGGAACGAGCGGATGCCCGTGGAGCCAAGAGAAAGGCAACAGAGAACGGACCACAGCGGGTCAACCTTCGACAGCTTCCTCGAGCAGGAAGGCATCCGGGAAGAGGTCGAGGCCGTCGCCATCAAACGGTTATTGGCGTGGCAACTCGAAAAGGCTATGCGGCAACAACAAAAAACCAAGCAAGCGATGGCAAAGCAGCTTCATACCAGCCGGTCACAACTGGATCGCCTGCTTGACCCACGAAATGTCTCCGTGACGCTCGATACGATCACTCGGGCCGCCAGAGCGCTGGGCAAACGAGTAATCATCCGCGTCGCCGACGCGAAGGACCGGCGATCTTAGGCCATGGAGAGCATGAATTCGCTTCCAACTGCGCTGATGTGCGCCGAGCGAATGAGCGGCGTTCCGTTACTCCCGTCTGATCGTCATCGCCGCCGGCTCACCGCCGAAGGCGAAGCCACCGCCGTCTATCTCTCGAAGCTGATCAAGCCGCTCGGCGTCCGCGTCACCCGCATCGCCATGGGCATTCCCGTCGGCTCCGACCTCGAATACGCCGACGAAGTCACCATGCTAAAAGCCATGGAAGGCCGCCGCGACCTGTAGCTCGGCGCTGGCGTGCCAAGCCGGTAGCTCGCGTGTCCGGCGCAAATGTACCTACAAACATATGGACAGATCTGCGGCGCGGTTCCATGCTGCTGTTCGCGGGTATTCATGCGATTTGAATGGAACGAGGCGAAGAGTCGCCAGAATCTTCGCAGGCACCCGCGTTCGCTTCGAGAGCGCCGTTCTCGCGTTCGACGATCCTTACGCCATAACCGTGCGCGATCCAGGCGTCGATGAAGAGGAGCGCTGGATCACAATCGGCGCCATTGGGACCGGGTCTGTTTTGCTCGTTGTACATACCCACTTCGAACGCGCTGGGGAGAAAGTGATACCGATTATTTCTGCGCGCCGCGTGGAATCGCACGAAAGGAAGGTCTATGAAGAAGCTCACCAAAGCACAGTTGCGCGACATCCGCGCCATCGCCGATCAAAAGGACGAGGAGATTGATTTCTCCGATATTCCGCCGGTTCTCGATTGGAGCGGCGCCGAGATTGGCAAGTTCTATCGCCCGCCGAAAAAGCCGGTGACTCTTAGGTTGGACGCGGACGTGATCGAATGGCTAAAATCTGCCGGTACTGGTTACCAAACGAGGGCCAACGCGCTCCTGCGCCACGCCATGCTCCACTACAAGCGCACGCAGTCCCAAAAGGCCGAAGTCCGTGCTCAAAAGCGGCATCGAGCCGGTAGAAAGAATCGCGCCGCCTGACGCCTCGACGCGGCTTATGACGGTGCCGTGTCCTAGCGGATACGCTTTTCGTGGGCAGAACACTCTTCACGCCACCGGTTGCAAATAGAGCGGTCCTACTTGGCCGCTTTGTAAGTCACACCAGTACATCCTGGCCGCGTAAAAGGAGATGTCTTATGAGCAGGGCTCGGATACTCTATTTTTCGCTGGCCGTCCTGGCCACGTCTGCAGCGGTCGTTTCGGGAGGCCCGCCGGGAGGTTCCACGGTTATTCGTGTTACGGATCCCAGCGGGGCACCCTATGCCGACGCCGTGCTGCTCGTTAATCCCGGCCAGCCAGCCTATTCAATTGCACTCGTGACGGATCGCAGCGGGACAGCGACTCTGCCGAGGTTGAACTGCAAGGTGTGCGTCGTGACGGCCATGGACCCGCGCCGATTGTTTTTCGACAAGACCACCGAGTTCGAAGGGGGTGCCCCGTCCGTGACCGTGACCCTGCCTGGCGTGCGGCCCATTCAGGACATCGTCTCTGAGCCCGGTGCGATAAAGGTAAGCGTACAGGTGAAAGGGCCCGACGGCATGGCGCTTGCCGACCGAGCCGTGGTCATTCGGAAGAGCGTTGGGACGATGGAGGACAACACGTTCGGTGTGGGCTCTACCGATCGGAAGGGCCGGATTGTGCTTGAGCGTCGCCCCGGCGAGTACGTCCTGGCGAGCTTGGTAAACGGGAGATTCCTGGAAGCCACGCTCAACCTTGCGCCCGCCGTGAAGCGGAAATGCTCCGACGAAGAGTCCGACTGTTATATTGCGAACGTGGTTCGAAATCCGCTTCCAACGCACCTCAGCGTCAGACTGGCTCCCCAAACGGATACGCCCTGACGGCGGGTGTCCCATTCAGGGCCTCGGCGTCGTGATTGTGTCCTTCCCCCCTCAAGACGCACGAAACAAGTGTGTTTGATTTCACATTGCGGATCGGCGGAGGACCATGCCGACGGGTGGATCCTAGCGGCGTGACATCTGCGCCATTCCCGTCCAAAAGCCGAGAAGATTGGTTTTTGGGGCGCGCGCACGGTTTTCGCCCGGAGGGGCGCGGAAAGAGGGAAATTTTTCCGGCCCAAATCCTCCCGCATTAAGCTCGACAGCAAGAAGCGCGATTCCCGAAACGGGAATCGTCGCCGCAGGGAAAACCCCTAAAAATCGCAAGTAACGCTTGAACTTTTCAACCTCGCATCCCCAGCTTCTACTACCAATTACACAGTCGCTACACCTGTTCCGACTTGCGCCGCGTGCTAGTGTGGAAGTGAGGCTCTGGAGGAGTCAGGACAATATGGCGCAGTCGCCAAAAGTTGAGATTCGCCTGAAGGAATTGAACGTACTGCTGGAGCCTTCAGCCAGGCACTGGGGCAGGCCAGCCCCAATCGCGAACTCCTCGGTTGCTGGTTCGATTCGCGAAGACTGCGCGTCGCGGTGTGGCGATTCCCGCGTGAGTCCTAAACACCCGCCACGTGTCACTAGCCGCGTCCGTTCTACCCGGAACAGGCAATCGAGTAGAAACGCATCTATCTTGTTGAAAATAAACGGTAGCGCACCCGTCTACCCGGAACGTCCCGGTGCAATGATTTGCGTCTCGTTTTCGCTGAAAAATCTACCGAACTCCGGCAACTCGCAGGTAACGCGGCAATTCGCGGATCGATTCCAGCAGCAAATCGGGACGCGCTGCGCGGATGCGCTCAGCTGTAGGGAAGGGGCCGAGCACGCCAATCGGACGCACTCCAGCGCGCCGCGCCATCTCGATATCTTCCGCCGCGTCTCCCACATAGACGCAATCTTCGGCGCGAGCGCGCAGACGTTTCAGCGCCAAATTCAGCGGAGCGGGATGCGGCTTCTTGCGCGTCGCGTCTTCGCTGAAGACCGCCGCGGAGAAAAATTCTCCAAATCCAAATTCGGCAATCTGCTGGCGGACGCGGTCGCGGCTTCCGCTGGTCACCAGACCCAAACGGAACTTTCGCGCCAGCGCACGCACCACGCTACGCGCGCCCGGCAGCAGTTTCGGACGCTCCGCGCCATACGCCGCGCGCCAAAGCCGGCCAGCCTGCCGCCATTTCGACCGTGGCACTCGCGCCGCGCGGTAGACCTCATACCAGTTTGGGCAGTAGTGCCGCTTGAGTTCGGCTTCGCCCCATTCGATCCCCAGCGCACGAAACATCGCCATGTACGCCCGCGAATCCGCGGCGTAAGAATCGAGAAGCGTGCCGTCCCAATCGAGCAGAACCACGCGCGCGGAAATTTGAGCGCGCCTTCTTCGCGATTGGGCGGCAGAATCGATTGGCGAATCGTACACAGCGGAAGGATCGTACCAGAAGTCGGTCGACTTACGCGGGCGCGCGCCGCTCGGCTGCGGGGTTTACATGCTGCGCGGGTCATCAAAGCGCGAAGGGTTACGAGATCACACTTCCGCTCGATGCCAGAAGCAAATGGTTATTCGAGGATGGGGAATGCTAGTGCGAATTGAAGCGAATAGGGAGCACGTCGTCGCGGCGCAGTGCAAAATCATCAAAACTGGCCGCGTATCCGTGCCAGCCCGGCATGTCGCACTCTTCGGCGCGGATCACATGCGCGGCGGTGCACATCTGCACGCTGCCGAAGCCGACAGGCCGCTCCACCAGCGCGACTTCCAGTTCGATAGCCGTTCCCGGCTTGATGTCGCGAGGCGCAAGGAAATAGATGCCGCTCGAACTGATGTTGCGCGTCACCAAGGTTACCGGAGTCGGCTCCGGCATGTTCCCGACGCGCGTCAAGCGCAGCGGCAGCGCCAGAGCGGCTCGCGGACAGCGGCGGCGTTCGTCGGGCATGCCGATGGCGTGCGTGGGAACGCGCGTGAATCTGCGCGGTCCTGGTTTCGCGGTATGTGCTGTGACGGTTTCCGTTCGGCGTTCGACTTCGTGTTCATGCAGCGGCGAGCGTGCGGCTTGCCGCCCAATCCACTCCGGAGCAGCTCCCATGGCACATCCCCCAAGCCCTGCTCGACAGTGACCCCCACGCGAGCAGGTTCCCCGAATATGCTCGCCCCGATTTGTATGGTCAAGGGGCAAGCCATGGAGGTGTTCTATAATGCAACACCCCCTCAACGCGCGGATAATCCTAGGCTTGCGCGGAAAACCAAGCACACCGAAGTTTCAGCATTCGTACACTTCGACCGCCACTTTGATCGCGAGATTCGGATAGCGGTGTTCGCTAGAATTTCGGTAGATTGGTCGCGTGGGAGAATGAACAGCGAAATTCACAGCCGATGACAAAGCGAAACAAATCCGGAACCGACTTTTGGCGCGACTCCGATCGTTGCTCGCTCTGGGAAGCGGTCAAATCGCGCAATCGCGAAGCCGACGGAGCGTTCGTCTACGCCGTGAGCTCCACCGGAATCTACTGCAAGCCGTCGTGCTCTGCCCGCAAGCCACGCCGGACAAACGTGCGCTTCTTCCAGTTGCCGCAAGCCGCCGAGCGTGAGGGGTTTCGCCCCTGTCGGCGCTGCAAGCCGACTAGCGTTTCGTCTCGCGACCCGAAATTGGACGCGGTTGCGCGAGTCTGCCGGTTGGTCGATTCCCGCATAGCGGCGAATCCATCTGGCGAGCCGGCGGAGAATGGCTGGCTGACGCTTTCAGCCCTCGGCGCCGCTGCTGGAATGGGCCCGCACCAGCTCGATCGCGCCTTTCGCAAAGCGATGGGCATCACGCCGCGCCAATACGCGGATGCGCAGCGCATGAGCCGGCTGAAATCGCGGCTCAAAAAAGGAGACGACGTGACGACCGCACTCTACGACGCAGGTTTTGGCTCTTCGAGCCGTCTATATGAACGTGCTCCTTCGCAGCTAGGCATGACTCCCGGCGAATACGGCCGCGGCGGCCAGGGAATGAGGATTCGCTACGCCATCGTGGATTCGCCGCTCGGACGATTGCTCGTTGGCGCCACCGACCGGGGCGTAAGCGCGCTGTACTTGGGCGATTCGGACGCAGTGCTGACCGCCGCGCTCCGAAAAGAGTATCCACGAGCAGAGCTATTGCCTGACGGCGAGGGTCACAAGGTCTCTGGTCCTTTGCAAAAGTGGGTCGCAAATATCCTCAAGCACCTACGCGGGCGCGAACCTCACTTGGACCTGCCAACCGACGTCCGTGCCACGGCCTTTCAGCGCCGCGTTTGGCAGGAACTTCGCAAAATTCCGTATGGCGCCACGCGCACGTATACCGAGGTGGCTCGGGCGATCGGCAATCCCTCCGCCGTCCGCGCCGTGGCGCGCGCCTGCGCCACAAACCCAGTAGCCGTGGTTGTGCCGTGCCATAGGGTGATCCGCAAAGACGGTGATCACGCGGGCTATCGGTGGGGAATTAACGTTAAGAGGGAATTGCTGGAGCGAGAATCGGAAGCTGCGGCGAAAGGGAAGCGCAAAGCGTAAGGGATTACGCCAAGCGGGCGCAAGCCAGTGGCGGCTTAGCCCTGGAGCTTTACCTTCTGCGTCCCCTTGGGCCAGTTTTGACGGAAGGTCGAGTCCGGAATTTGCGGATTTCGGACCACATTTGAATAGCGGACGATCGAATAATCGCCGGAGCCGGCCTCGTAGAATTCCTGCTGCACCGGCAGCCATGTCGACTCGCTCAGCCAAATCTGAATTTTCGAGATTTGATGGAGTACTTGAGGCGATTTAGGAGTCAGATCCAAGACCACGACTTGCTGGTTGTCAATCCTCTCTTCGCGCAGGAGCTTCACGTCGTAGCCCCTTTCCAGCTCGGAGCCCCGCGTGCCAAAGCCGAGCAGCAGGAATTGATCCACGAGCGCGCGATTCTTGCCCAGGTTGTATTCCTCAACGCGCTTCAGGCCCGGATTGTAAATATACAGATTATCTCCGAGGCGAAGAATCGTGCGGGGATCGGGGGCCTTGATCTGTAGGAGCATCTTGTCGCCACGCACGAACAAGTTGCCGCGCTCGGTGGAGCGGTCGTTGACGACCACTGTGACTTTGGTGCGCTCCATATTTGCCGAGAGGCTGTGGAAATCTTTGGCTTCGCGGTCGAGTTCCTGACGAACGGTGTTCCAGGTCAACGCTTCGCGGCCTTGCCGCCCCGCAGCCGCCAGAATCGCCGGCGCCGTGCAAACGACCAACCACAGTGCGAGGACCGATCTCGCGTGTTTCCACCTCAAAGAACTTTCCTCCGGGGAAGAAATTGCCCGCCAAGGTAGGCGAGGTCATCATAGCACATTGAACTTCGCGCAAAAAATGTCGCGTCGGCGTGAAGACTCATGGACGAATGGTGTCATGCGACGGTGGGCGAGAACATGTGGCGAATACCGCACACGCCCATCCGTATTTGTTTGTAAGGCGATTTTGGCCGGAGCTAGAATGGCGCGCGGGGATTTCGTCAAAAAGAGCTTGACAAGAATTGGCACCCTATGGAGAATGTCTCGCGCGCCAGTTCCTGCCTTCCCTAGATTGTGACGTTCCTCCCCTTCGCATCGCCGGGAATAGTCTGCGAGGAGACCGGTGGCGGAAAAAGATGGAATAACTACGAGCATGGAACTCGATCGAGAAGTCATACGCTGTCAAGTATGCGGGTTGGTGCAGTACCGTACGCGCACAGACAACTGTCGTCGCTGTCTGCGCTTGCTGCCACCAAAGGTGACGTTTGTGATCCCTACACCGTCGCCTCAGGACCTGCCTGGAGACGACCGTCAACTGTTTGAGAACTGGCCGAACCGCGAAACTGTGGAGAACATTGGCCAGCGAATCCGGCAGTTGCGGGAATCGCGCGGCATGACGCAGAGCCAATTGCAGGCTCGTTCTCGCGTCTCGCGCTCCTATTTGTCCAGAATTGAAAGCGGACAAATGACGCCGAGCCTCGGCACGCTGGAAAAGATCGCCGAGGCGCTAGGAGTCGGGCTGAACCGCTTCTTCGTTCCGGAATCGAACGGCGAGACGGTTCTCGAGGATCCTTTCATTCAGGGCCTTCGGCCGTTTTTGCGGCAGCTTGATTGGAACCAATGGCAGGGAATTCTGAAGAGGTTGCAGGCGATCAGCGAGCACGTGAGCAGCAATCAGCACATGCGCCCGTTGGTGACCGCCCATGCGCCCGAAAGAATTCCGGCGCACCTGCCGCGACGGCAGCAGCACCAGACCGGGCATACCGCTGCGGCCCTGAATCGCTAGGGCATTCAGCGAAAAATATTGAACGGGACGCGGGCTGGCGCAAGCTAGCCCGCGGCGCGCTCTGTATAATCAGGCGCGGGATCTGGCTTGTTCCCCGTTACCTCGCGCGAACCAGCCATATACACGCGCGAGGTGATTTGGCTCGCGCCTGCGCGGTATCAATCACAAACTCAGTAGAAGCGAACCTTCACGTCTTCATTTTCAACGTGGACGGAATCGATGAAGCGTACCTGTTGCTCGTCGAGGCTCATGATCAACGACTGGGTGCGTACGCCGCCGCCGAAGAAGCGCACTCCCCTGAGCAGGCTGCCGTCCGTCACGCCCGTGGCTGCAAAAATCAGCTTTTTGCCAGGCGCCAGATCGGCGGCCTCGTAGATTTTCTTTCCGTCCTTGATTCCCATCTGAGCGAGACGCTCTTCATGTTCAGGTTTTGAGACGACGAGCCGAGCTAGCATCTGTCCATTCAGGCAGCGCAGAGCCGCGGCCGCCAGTACGCCTTCGGGCGCACCGCCAATCCCCATCACCACATGAACTGCGGTGCCAAGCAGAGCGGTGCTGATACCGGCGGAGAGATCGCCGTCGGAAATCAATCGGATGCGGGCGCCAGCCTTGCGAATTTCGCGAATCAGGTCTTCGTGACGAGGCCTGTCGAGAACGACAACGACCAGGTCTTCCACTTTGCGATCGAGGCTCCTGGCGACGGCACGAAGATTGACGGCCACGGGAGCGTCCAGATCGACGAAACCTCGCGAACTTGGGCCGACCATGATTTTCTGCATGTAAACGTCGGGGGCGTGAAGGAGGCCTTCATGATCGCTGGCGGCAAGCACAGTGATCGAACCGGGCGCGCCGGTGGCGCACAGATTCGTGCCTTCCAGCGGATCGACAGCGATATCCACGGCTGGGTAGTTGTGGGATTTATCGCGAACCGCGGCGCCTACTTTCTCGCCAATAAAAAGCATAGGCGCTTTGTCGCGTTCGCCTTCGCCAATGACGATGGTGCCATCCATGCCAACCGAGTCCATTTCGGACCGCATCGCTTCCACGGCCGCTTGATCGGCTCTGTGTCCGTCTCCGAAGCCCATCGTGCGAGCAGAGGAGATGGCGGCGCGTTCCACGACGCGCAAGAATTCGAGACTAAGTGCTCGTTCCATTGAGGACTCCCGAGACTTGAAATTGAACCGGCAGACAGGGGCTTCGTCTGGGCCGCTATGATAAACCATCCAATGGTCTTACGACGCGAAATTTGAGACGAGCGTCGCAGCCAAGCATAAATTCGGCGTT
Source organism: Candidatus Acidiferrales bacterium (assembly GCA_050746725.1). Taxonomy (GTDB): domain Bacteria; phylum Acidobacteriota; class Terriglobia; order Acidiferrales; family UBA7541; genus Palsa-295. The sequence goes on from JBOGMX010000018.1 coordinate 11,216, forward strand.
TTCGCCGATTCGGTGGAGGGAGTGCGGGGATCTCGCAGCCAAGCGGCGCGGAATGAAGCCGAAAAACCCCGGGTACAGGCGCAAGGTACAGGTGCCGCCTGTACTGGCGAGGATTCGATGTGTTATCCTTGGGCGCTTTCATACACGCTCACACAGGAAAGCGCACGCCCGAGGCAAACTGAGGTTTTTAAAGCACACCGGCGCAGGCAGTGGTCCTATCGCGCGGTGTGCTCCGAGAATGGCGAGCGGCTTCCCTCCATGAGGATGGTCACGAAAATGTCTACAGCAGTAGCTTCAACGGAAACGACACAGGTTAGCCTCGCGCATTCGCCGGATAGCGACGATGCTTTCATGTTCTACGCGCTGGCGACCGGCAAGGTGCGGCTTCCGGGCGTGAAGTTTACGCACGTGCTATCAGATATTGAGTCGCTGAACAATGCGGCGCACAAGGAAACCTACGACGTTACGGCGCTGAGTTTTTACGGCTACACCTTCGTGGCGGACAAATACATCCTGCTCGATTGCGGGGCGAGCTTTGGAGAGAATTACGGACCCATTGTGGTGGCATCCAAGCCTGTTAAGAAAAACGAGCTCGCTGGACGCAGAATCGCCGTGGCGGGAACGCGTACGACTTCCTATTTGGCATTGAAGCTGTTTGAGCCCAACGTGGAAACGGTGGCGATGCCCTTCGATAAGATTTTGGACGCGGTACAGTCCAAGGAAGTTGAAGCGGGCCTGCTGATTCATGAAGGCCAACTCCTCTTTTCGCAGGCCGGACTGCAAAAGGTGGTCGATCTGGGGCAGTGGTGGCACGAGTCAACCGGTCTGCCGCTGCCGCTCGGCGCAAACGGAATAAAGCGCAGCCTTGCTCCGAAGCTGGGTCATGCGGTGGCGCGCGTGATTCGGGAAAGCGTGAGCTACGCGATGGAGCACCGCGATGCGGCGCTGGAATACGCCATGCAATTTGCACGAGATATGGACCCAGCTCTGGCCGATAAGTTCATCGGGATGTACGTGAATAATTGGACGATGGGCTACGGGGACGTTGGACGGCGAGCGGTGAAGGAGTTGCTGGGCCGCGGCGCCGCTGCGGGTCTCGTGCCTTCTTCGTTCCAGGTGGAATTCTTGCCGGAAGCGGCTTGATTTGGGGAGCCCGCAAAGCACATCCGCATCGAATCGTCCCGCGTCGCGGTGCGAGCTAGTGGCGCGGAATCATTTAAAATCGACGTTCAACGCGATAAGGGAATCAGCGCGAGGATAGGATGCAACGCATTCTGTCGACGTACCGATGGGTGGGCCATCCGCTCACGCCGACGCTGCTGGGAGAAATTGCGAAGGCGGAAATTCCAGCGGTCGAGGTTTTTTGCGCCACCAGGCATTTTGAATATCGCTCGGCCGAGGTGGTGCGGGGGTTGGCCAGCGCGCTTTCCGAGCATGGTCTGCATTTGCACGCTCTCCATTCACCTACCGAGCGCGATTCCACGTCCGGACCGCAGAGTGGTGTGCAAATCTCGATCTCGGATACAGAGCGTATCCGTCGCATCGACTCCGTGGACGAAGTGAAGCGCGCGCTGGAAGTGGCGGAGCGAATTCCATTCAGGTATTTGATCCAGCACATGGGCGGCGGGCGGCAGTCGGCCGATCCGCGCAAACTGGATGCGGCCTTTGAGTCTCTGGAGAACCTTTCGATTTTCGCGAAGCACCGCGGAGTGACGATCGCGCTCGAAAATAAAGCCGATGAGCTGAGTTGTCCTGCGTCTTTGCACCAATTCATCCAGGAAACGCACTTGCAGGTGAAGTTTTGCTTTGATACAGGCCATGCGCATATCGAAGGCGGAGTGGGACCGGGATTCGATCTGATGCGCGAGCGCGTGGTGACCGTCCACGTGCATGACAACCAGGGAGAAAAAGACGAGCACTTACTGCCGTACGAAGGCGCCATTGATTGGGAAGAAGCGTTCGCCGCGTTTGCGAGCGCGCCGGAGCCTCCCGCGCTGGTGATGGAGCTGAAGGAGAAGGCCGCGGGAACGCCGGGGCTGGACGAAATTCGCGCGGCGTTCGATAGATTAGAGAAGCTCTCGGACAAATAGCTGAACGCACACTTCGCCGCGCTGACGAGTTTCCCTTAACACAGACCATGAGCCAAGAAGCACAGACGAAAGCTCCAGTGATTACCATCGATCGAGCCGGAGACCACGCGGGACAAGCAGTGACGATTCGCGGGTGGCTTTACAACCTGCGCGAGTCAGGCAAGCTGCTGTTTCCGATTTTTCGCGATGGCACGGGCGTGATGCAGGGCGTGGTGTCGTTGAAAGAGCAGCCAGATGCATTCGGCGCGCTTAAGGGGCTGACGCAGGAATCGAGCGTGATCGTCACCGGGAAAATTCAAGCGGAGCCACGAGCGCCGGGCGGCTGCGAAATTCACGTGCATTCGCTTGAAGTGGTGCAGCGGGTGCCGGAATCGAGTCCCTATCCCATCCAACTAAAGGAACACGGCGTCGATTTCCTGCTGGACCAGCGGCATTTGTGGATTCGCACGCCGCGCCAGGCCGCGATTTTGCGCATTCGCGCGGAGGCCATTCGCGCGGCGCGAAACTTCATGGACGACCAGGGCTACACGCTCACGGACGCGCCGATTTTTACGCCCGCGGCTTGCGAAGGCACTACCACTCTTTTCGAAGTCAACTACATCGACGACCAAAAGGCGTATCTGACGCAGTCCGGGCAGCTCTACGTGGAAGCGACCGCGGCCGCGCTGGGGAAGGTGTACACGTTTGGACCAACCTTTCGCGCCGAAAAATCGAAGACGCGGCGGCATCTGACGGAATTCTGGATGCTGGAGCCGGAAGCTGCGTTCGCTCATTTGGCGGACATGATGGACCTCGGCGAAGGCCTCGTCGGTGCCGTTGTCCAATCTGTGGTGAAGAATCGGGCGCGGGAGTTGACCACGCTTGGACGTGACGTTTCAAAACTCGAAAAGATTGCGGCGCCATTTCCACGCATCACATACGACGACGCGGTGAAAGCGCTGCAAAAAGCGGGCAATGCCACCAAATGGGGCGATGATTTTGGCGGGGATGAAGAAACGCTGCTTTCAAAGGAATTCGAGAAGCCGGTGATCATTCACCGTTACCCATCGGCGATGAAGGCGTTTTATATGGCTACCGACGCGGAGCGGCCGGAGGTTTCGTTGAGCTTCGATATGATTGCGCCGGAAGGTTTCGGCGAAATCATCGGCGGCGGCGAGCGACAGTCGGATTACGAAACGCTGGTGCGCCGGATTCGCGAAAGCAATCTGCCGGAAGAGTCTTTTCAGTGGTATCTCGATCTGCGCCGGTACGGCAGCGTGCCGCACGCGGGATTTGGTCTGGGCCTGGAACGCACAGTGGCCTGGATTTGCGGAACCGAGCACATTCGCGAAGTGATCCCCTTCCCACGCATGCTGTATCGCGTCTATCCTTAAGAGTCCCTCCGAAGTATTCGGGGTCGCGAAAGCACCACCTGAATGACTGAAAAACTCCGCATCATCGGTGTGCCAATGGATTTGGGCGCAAGCCGCCGAGGCGTCGATATGGGACCCTCCGCTCTGCGCGTAGCCGGATTGCAGGCGCGGCTGAAGCAGCTGGGGCGGCAAGTGGAAGACATCGGCAATATTTCCGTACGGCAGCCCGAAGAGCAGCACTACGGTGAGAAAAACGCCAAATATCTCGACGAGATCGCCGAAACCTGCAAGGGCCTGGCTGAGACGGTGCGGAAGACGCTCGAAGGCGATCTGCTGCCGCTCGTATTGGGCGGCGATCATTCAATTGCGGTGGGCACCATGGCTGGCGTCGCGTCCTATTTCCACAAACAGCCGAAGCGCGTGGGGATGATTTGGCTCGATGCGCATGGGGACATGAACACGCCGGAGAGTTCGCCATCCGGAAACGTGCACGGAATGCCGCTCGCTTCGATCATGGGCTATGGTCCTCCGGAATTGACGGGACTTGCGGATGTGAAGCCAATGGTCGAACCGCGCAACGTCGTGCTGGTTGGGGTGCGCGACCTGGATTCCAAAGAACGGCGGCTGATGAAAGAATCGGGCGTGCATGCGTTCACCATGCGGGATATCGACGAGCGCGGCATGCGCGAGGTGATGGCCGAAGCGCTGCGGTTCGCGGGCGACGATACAGCGGGAGTGGCGGTGAGTCTGGATATGGATTTCGTCGATCCTTCGGATGCGCCGGGAGTTGGGACGCCGGTGCGCGGCGGAGTCACGTACCGCGAGGCGCACCTGGCGATGGAGATGATTGCGGATAGCCGGTCGATGGTTTCCTTCGAGCTGGTCGAAATTAATCCGGTGATCGACCTGCATAACACGACGGCGACATTGGGAGTAGAGCTGGTGCTTTCGGGATTGGGCAAGAAGATTTTATGAGCTTTGCAATCGGGATAAGAGCGGCGGAGAAAAGGGCAGGGGAAGGATGAATTCTCAAAAGCGGCTACGGGTTGGTGTGATCTATGGAGGGCGCTCTGGCGAACACGAGGTGTCGCTGGCCTCGGCCACGTCGGTAATCCGCGCGCTCGATCCGGAAAAATACGAAGTGGTGCCGATCGGAATTACCAAGGATGGGCGCTGGCTGGTGGGCACGGGCGCACAGAAGATGCTGCCGGAAGTACTGAAATCGGGCGAACGTGTTTCGCTGCCTCCCGATCCCACCGCTGCAGCTTTGGTGCCGCTTTCGCCGGGCACGGGGCGGCCGAGCGTCAGCGTGGACGTGATTTTCCCCGTGTTGCATGGAACGTTTGGCGAGGATGGCACGGTGCAAGGCCTGCTGGAGTTGGCGGGGCTGCCGTACGTGGGAGCTGGCGTGCTGGGCTCGGCGGTGGGCCTCGATAAGGATGTGCAGAAGCGCCTTTTCGAGCAGGCTGGTCTGCCCGTGGCGTCATTTCTCGCCGTGAACCGTTGGGAGTGGGAAAAGCAGCAGAATAAGGTGCTGCAAGCGATCAAGAAAAAGTTTCGGTTGCCAGTGTTCGTCAAGCCGGCGACTGGGGGATCTTCGGTTGGGATGACGCGGGTGAAGACGGCGCAGGAATTGCCGGCGGCGATGGACTTGGCGGGGGAATTCGCGTTGAAGATCCTGGTGGAGCGGGCCGTAAACGCGCGAGAGATTGAAGTTTCGGTCCTGGGGAATGAGGAAGTGCGAGCGTCGATTCCGGGCGAAGTGGTGCCGCACCGGGAATACTACGATTACAAGGCGAAATATTTGGAGCAGGGAACGCAGCTGATGATTCCCGCGCAACTGACGAAGAGGCAGGTGTCCACGGTGCAGGATTATGCGGTCCGCGCGTTCCGCGCCATCGACGGCACGGGCATGGCGCGCTGCGATTTCTTTCTCGAACGCAAGACCGGGAAGATCTTTATCAACGAGCTCAATACGATCCCTGGTTTCACATCGATCAGCATGTATCCGAAAATGTGGGAAGCGTCAGGGCTGCCGTATCCGAAGCTGATCGACCGACTACTTGAACTGGCTCTCGATCAGCACGCAGAGAAGAGCCGCACAAAGTATTCCATCGAGCTGCCCGCGGGAGCGGGCGGCGCCCTCGAAGGCTAAGCGAGCCAATTTCTGGAACCACGGAGCGCTTGACAGCTCCCGTCCTGGCAATTAAACTAACCGGTTAGTTAAATAAATCAGCTCGTTTCCGGAGGAATATTATGCAATATCGCCGCCTAGGCAAAAGTTCGCTCGTCGTTTCGGCCATGGGTCTCGGATGCATGGGCATGTCGCAATCGTACGGGCCCGCCGACGAGCAGGAGTCGCTCGCGACCATCCACCTCGCCATCGACCGAGGCATCACGCTGCTGGATACCGCGGACATGTATGGAGGCGGCGCGAACGAAGAGTTGCTCGCGAAAGTGCTGGCGAAGCGGCGGAACGAGGTGGTGCTGGCGTCGAAATTCGGCAACATGCGGAATCCCGACGGGCGTTTTCTGGGCGTGAACGGAAAGCCTGAATACGTGCAGTCGGCGTGCGAAGCGAGCCTGAAGCGGCTGAAGATTTCGACGATCGATCTTTACTACCTGCATCGCGTGGACACGAATGTGCCGATCGAAGACACGGTTGGCGCAATGGCGCGCCTCATCGAGCAGGGCAAAGTTCGTTACTTGGGGCTTTCGGAAGCGGGGGCAAAGACAATCCGGCAGGCGCACGCGACATATCCCATCGCCGCGCTCCAGAGCGAATATTCGATTTGGACGCGCGATCCTGAGGGAGAAATCCTAGATGCCTGCCGCGAGCTGGGAATTGGCCTTGTTCCCTACAGCCCGCTTGGCCGTGGAATATTGACAGGCAAAGTTAAAAGCACCGAGGGGTTCGGCGCAAAGGACTTTCGGCGCATTTCACCGCGATTCCAGGGCGAAAACTTCGAGAAGAATCTGAAGATCGTGGAGCGAATTGAACGCATCGCGGCGGAGAAGAACTGCACTCCAGCGCAGCTGGCGTTGGCTTGGGTGCTGGCGCAGGGTCCGGACGTTGTGCCCATTCCGGGCACGAAGCGCCGCACGAATCTGGAACAAAACTTGAGGGCGCTGGACGTCACCCTTACTCGGGCGGATTTGGAGCGGATCGAGGAATCGGCGCCGCGCGGTGCGGCTGCGGGCGCGCGCTATCCGGATGAGTATATGAACCGGCTAGGCGTCTGAAACAAGCCATGCCTCGAGGACGTAGAAAAGCAGAAGATCCGGCAACGGCGCGGCGAATTCTGGCGGCCGCCGAACAGCACTTCGCGGCGCGTGGTCTGGCGGGCGCACGGACGGAGGAAATTGCCTCAGCCGCGCACGCCAACAAGGCGATGCTTTACTACTATTTCGGAAACAAACGCCGCCTGCACCGCGCCGTGCTGGAAAACCTGTTTCGCCAGTTGCGGATACGGGTGTTAACGCCACCCACTAAGAATCTCTCCGCCAGCGAGCAGTTCTTTCGTTACGTGACCGGCTATTTCGATTTTCTGGCCACGCATCCCAATTATCCAAAGCTGGTGCAACGCGAAGCGATGGAAGAAAGCGCGAAATTCGACTGGATGGTACGCGAGCATTTTCGTCCGCTTCACCGACGGCTGGCCGGCGCGATTGAAAAAGCCATCGCTAGCGGTGAGTTTCGAGAAGTGGATGCGGATCAAACCGCATTCATCACCCTGGGCATGGTGACTTCGTATTTCGCCGGAGCCCCGATCATGAGCCGCGTGATGGGGAGGAATTTGCTCTCCGAAGAAGCAGTTGAAAAGCGCAAGCGAGCCTTGCTGGACTTTTTGGATCATGGATTAGTGCGGAAACGGCTGGCCCGAGGAAGGAGCGGAACACGATGACTGGCCGGAAATTCGTGATTCTATTCGCGGTGATTTTTCTGATTGCCGCCGGCATCTACTGGTACTCCACGCCGTCCGGGAATTCCATCCCGCTCACCGGAATTGTGGACGGAAACGAAGTGATCGTGAGCCCGCAGATCACGGGACGCTTGGTGAGGTTGAACGTAGACGAAGGGACGCGGGTGAAAGCGGGCGAACTGATCGCGGAACTCGATTCGCAGGAATTGCAGGCCAGCCTGGCATCGGCAAAAGCGAACGTGGATAGCCTCAAGGCGCAGGTCCAGGAAGCCAATCACAATTACGTATGGACCAAAGATCAAACGAAGGCTTCCGTGGAACAGGCGCGGGCGACGCTGACGTCCACGCGGGCGCAACTCGCGCAAGCGCAGGCAGACCTTTGGCGCGATCAGACCGATTACAACCGTATGCAGGAGCTTTTCAAAAGCGGCATCGAATCGGCGCAAGACCGCGACCACGCCGAAGCCACGCTACGAGTTTCCAAGGCTAACGTGAAGTCGCTGCAAGATTCCGTCGGCGCTCAGCAGGCGGCGCTGGATGTTGCGATTGCCAATCAAAAGCAGGTGGGCGTGCGCCAAAGCGAAATTGCCACCACCATCGCGCAACTGGAGCAGGCGCGTGCGGCCGAGGCCGAAACCGCGACGCAGCTTGGCTACACGAAAATTTACTCGCCGATTGGCGGAATCGTGTCGGTTCGCGTGGCAAAGCAGGGCGAAGTGGTGTCGCAGGGATCCCCGATCGTGGTGATCGTGGACGTGGACCACTTGTGGGCCCGGGCCGACGTGGAGGAAAGTTACATCGATGACGTGGAGTTTGGGCAGACGTTGCGTGTAGAGCTTCCTTCCGGAGACATTCTGAAGGGGCAGGTGTTTTTCAAGGGCGTGGAAAGCGATTTCGCCACGCAGCGCGACGTGAGCCGCACCAAGCGCGATATCAAAACCTTTGCCATTAAAGTGTCGGTGCCAAATGACAGCCACAGGCTCTTTACCGGTATGACTGCGTACGTACTCATGCCGTCGACCTCAAGCAAACACTGGTTGGCTCGCAACTGACCGGCACCCAAAGACCTCATGCCCGATAAAGCAAACGCTCAAGTCATCAATTCGCCCCAGCCCGAAAGCGCGATCATCGTCGATCATTTGGTGAAGCGCTTCGGTGAGCTGGTAGC
>JBOGMX010000019.1:0-36830 GCA_050746725.1 Candidatus Acidiferrales bacterium
GGCCCCAGCGGGTGAGCCGGGTGATCGCCGGTTTGCCCCGTGCAAACGGGGCGAACGGGAGGAAAGTCCGGACTCCGATCGTGGCGAACTCGCGAGAGCCGGCCACGATGGGGCAACGCGCCTGGTACCGCCAGGGGGCCGGTCCTTGAGGTTTTGCGGGCGAAAGCTCGCGCCAGGGAACGCGGCTACGGAAAGTGCCACAGAAAATACACCGCCGGTGCGGCTTGTGCCTCGTCGGCAGGCTTGCGGGAAACCGCGGAGCTTGCCAGTTTCGGTCGAGCGGCATTTGGTAAGGGTGAAAAGGTGGGGTAAGAGCCCACCGCCCGGATGGCAACATCCGGGGCACGGAAAACCCCGCGTGGAGCAAGGCCAAATAGGAGGGGAGGGCTGGCCCGGCCCGTATGCCGCGCTCGCAAGAGCTGTGGCTGCGACCCTCGGGTAGGCTGCTGGAGTCCCGGAGCGATCCGGGACCTAGAGGAATGATCGCCGCGCCGCGTTGTGCGCAGCTCGATGCAAATCGAATGCGCCCCGCGCAGCGAACAAAATCCGGCTTACAGGCTCACCCGCAAAATTTCTGGTTCCTCTTTTGGCAGCACGGTGGTTTTGAACACCGTCGCTTCCAGCCAATACGAACCGGACCAGCAATTAATTTAGGCCTCCGAGTTCGGTCTCGTTCACAGCGCCGCGGTGCCTGAATTAGCGGTGCGATCTTCCAGAACTTCCTCGTAACGCGAATCACGCCTGTAGAGCGATAAACCTATTGATGGCCGGCATGCTGCGCAGTGGTATTGAGACGTCTTTGGTCACGGGAGCTTCTCGCGGCATGGGAGGAAAACCGTGTCACGTTCGTCTCGGCCCTCGGCGCCATCTCGCTCGAATTGGTGGGCACGCTCAAGGAGGAGTTGGGTCCGCACAACATTCGGAGGTGTGCTAACGAAGGTTGGCGCCTCATCGGCCGACGGGGTGTGTTGTATCCACACCGGCTCGAGTTTTCTTTTTTCTCTTGTCGCGAACCGGGACGTATGATTAGCTCGCACGCGGTGAGGCTGCCCGCAGCGCGGCGTCCTTCCGTTCCTACCTCCGCACTGCGTCAGGTTTCGTAGCACGGGTTGATCGCGCAATTTGAGAGAGCCGTCGAGCTCGCGCGGATGGACTCTGCCCGGTTGCAGCGTGGATCGGAAATAATTGCACCACAAAGGATTCAATGAAAATTTTACTGTACAACCCTGATAACGGCGTAACCCGGAACTTCATGCCTCATCTTTGGATGTTCTTGCTGCAAGCACTGACTCCGGCGGGCCACGAAGTGGCGCTGATTGACGGCAACGCGCAGCCGATGGACGAACAAAGCATCGCGCGCTACGTGCGTGAAAACAATATCGGGCTGGTGGGCATCGGTGCGATGACCCGCATGATTGCCAAGGCCTACCGGATGGCGGACGCTGTGCGCGGCGCGGGCGTAAAGGTGGTCATGGGCGGCCCTCACGTGACGGAACTGCCCGATGAAGCGCTGGGGCGCGACGGCGGTCCGCGCCACGCCGACGCGGTCGCCCTCGGCGAAGCCGACGAGACGTGGCCCCAAATCGTGGAAGACGCGGTGCGCGGCACACTCAAAGATCTCTACGCTCCGGTGGACTCCCTTGGAAAGGAGCGCAAACCGCCGCTGCGGCCATATCCGGTGATTCCCTGGGACAAAATCAATCTGGACCAGTTCAATTTGCTTCCCGGCATGTTGCATCCGCTGCTGAAGCGCGTGGGTGCGGGCTGGGGAACGTTTCGAATCATTCCCGTGGAGTCTGGACGCGGTTGCCCCTACGGATGCGAGTTTTGCACGGTGACGGGGTTTTTCGGAGACTCGATCCGCTTTCGAACCAATGAGAGCGTGGTAAACGAACTATTGCTGCTGAAGGCGCGGGCGCGGGAGGAGGGCGGCCAGATTGCCGTGTTTTTCATCGACGACAATTTTGCGATCAACGTAAAGCGCACGAAATCGCTGCTGCGAGACATCATCGCCGCCGGCGCGCAAGTGCATTGGGTGGCGCAGATCAGCGCCAATCTGCTGCGTGATGAGGAGCTTGTGGAGTTGATCTCCGCGGCGGGTGGAAAGTGGATTTTCATCGGAATGGAGTCCATCGATCCGGCCAACCTGGCGGACGTGAAAAAAGGCTTTAACAAGCCGGCGGAGTATGCGGCCGTCCTGGAGCGGCTGGAGCGGCGCAACGTGTTTGCCATCACCTCTTTTATCTTCGGCATGGATAACGACACGCCGGGAGTGGCGGAGCGAACCATGAAGGAGATTCGCAGTTGGCCGCCGGGACTGCCGATTTTCGGGTTAATGACTCCTTTGCCGGCCACGCCGCTCTACAAGAGGCTGGAAGCTGCTGGGCGTCTCACGCGCCCGAAACATTGGCAAGAATTCATACCGTTCGCCATGGCCCACACGCCGTTGCGCATGAGCATCGAAGAAGCTCACCACGAGGTGCGGCTCGGGTGGAGCAAATTCTACAGCCCGGAGGGAATCGAAAAGGCAGTGGATTTGCTGAGTCACAAGCCGTTGGGTTATCGCCTCAATATTTTTATTGCGCGCCTTTGTTTCCGGGGAATTTATTTTCCGCAAATGGGCCGCTTGGCATGGCTGAAAACAGCTTTTGAAAATCGGCGCGCCATATTCAAGCTCACCAGGGAGGGTCTCCGGAAAGGTCTGCACGCCGCGGCGCCTTCCGTGGCGGCTCCGCCAATCGCCGAGGAACAGGATCAGGCGGTGTACCGATGACTTCCCGCGAATAGATCCTTAGCGAGGCAGAGGTGTTTCCCGAAGTCCGTATGTGCGCGTGACGCGATCCCGCTCCCGGCCCCGCCTGCTATTAGCTCTCGCCGGCTCAAGCCGGTCTTTCCCCGGACTGCTTTTGCTGAGCCCGTTCTGTGGCCGTCCCGGCCGTGAACCGGGGCTTTTACTTAGCGGGCTGGGACTCCAGCGGGCGAACGTCGCGGGCGATTTTGCCCGCCTCGCGATCCTCGGTCAGCTCCAGCTCGTAGCGCCATTGCAAATTCACCCAGAAAGCCGCGGAAGTGTTAAAGTACCGCGCCAATCGCAACGCAGTGTCTGCCGTGATACCGCGGCGCTCGTGGTATATCTCCGCGATTCGCTTCACCGGAACGCGCAGGTCCATCGCCATTTTGTTCATGCTCAACCCACGGGGCAGCATCAACTCCTCTCGCAAGACTTCTCCCGGATGCACCGGCTTCAGTTTTCTGGCCATCGCTGCCTCCTAGTGGTAGCCCACAATCCCGACCGTGAACGCATGCCTCCGCCTGCGCCACGTTCCGCGCATGGTCCTCACCGTGCAAGGTGAACTAGCTGAAAGATGGCAGTGAGGAAGCGAATCTGCCTGCTGCACGACCATCGACCCGCGCTGGCGGGCGGCCTGGATATTTGGTTGTAGACGCATTGTTGTTTGGCGCAAGATGGTACCATTATCCAGTAAGTAAGGAGCGCATAATGGCTGCTGAGTATCCGCCGTACGTCAACGGGTACGGGGGAATTCCAAAGCTGTTCGCAAAGATTAAGGAGGCGTCAGTGCCTCCAAAATTCACGCAGGACTTCGTAAACACTGCGCTGGGTCTCAAGTCCTCAAGTTTCAGGGCGATGATTCCGCTCCTGAAACGTTTGGGGTTCATCGATCAGGCGAACGTACCCACGCAAGCTTATAAGGACTACCGTGATTCCGCTCTATCCCCGCGCGTAATGGCTGAGCGGCTTCGTGACGGATATAAGGACTTGTTTCAGTCTAACGAATATGCCTGGAAACTAAGCAAGAAGGAGATGCAGGAACGCCTAAAGGCCATATTGGGCGCGGCGGAAAGTGATCAAGCCATTCCCACCGTCGCTAGCACATTCATTGAACTTGCCAAACTCGCTACATGGGATGGCGCAGCACCCAAGAAGAACAAGCAGGGCGAAGAGGAGCATGTGCCAAGCGCACCCGATGCGGCGCCTTGGAGCGACGGCCTCGGCGGTTTCCACGGCAAGCTTGGGCTCTCCTACACAATTAATCTGAACCTTCCTGCCACGACGGAGATTGAAGTCTTTAATGCGATATTCAAAAGTCTGCGCGAGAACTTGTTGAGGGATTAGTGAGCCTAACCGATAGCCTCAAGCTTTTCGGCATGCACAACCTGATGCTAGAGTCAGACCTCACCAAGTTAGAATCCAGCGGAATACAGATAGAGCACGTCCGCTCTATTCAAAAAACCGAGGTCGTCGACGTTGAACTTTTTGAAATCGACATTCTGCGAAAAGCCCGTAAGATGGCCGACTTCTACGTTCTCTATTACTCCCTAGAGAATTCTATCCGCCGATTAATCGCGGAGCGGCTCGCCGAGAAGTACGGAGCTACATGGTGGAAGGATAAAGTACCTGAGGCACTACAAAGGGAAGTGGAGAAAAAACAGAAGGATGAGCGGGATACAACTATGAGCATTCGGAGCGAGGACCCGCTCTCTTATACGAACTTTGGAGAACTCATCGGTATCTTTGATACCAACTGGGCTGACTTCGCCGACACGCTGCGCAGCCAGAAGGCTATGCAGCAAATCTTGTCGCAGTTCAATAAAATAAGAAATGTTGTGGCCCACAGCTCTGAGCTCAACGAGGACGAGATCGCACGCTTCAAACTATTCGTGAAAGATTGGTTCCGAATTCAGAGCTGAGATCCGCGCGTCCTGCAGTCAGATCTTTCCTTTTTTGCCTCTAGGCGGGGGAGCGCCGGTTCGACCCCCGGCGATGTTTACCATCATTTTATAATAGCGTTTGCCGTGATACCTCTTGCTACGGGTCTGGAGTAGCGCGGCGGGCGCCACTCCGGCTGTCGCCGAATTAGGGCGATCCGCGATGCCTCCGCCGCTCCACAACGAAAAATCCTCGCCCGGTACTACAACTGTACTTCAGACCAGTAGAGATTTCCGCCCGCGTTGCGCTACCGTCGGCATGAGCTGTAAGCGGTCTCCGAAATTCGAACTAATCGGAGATCAATCGGCAAACTCGCAGGCCAAGTGGCAATGGCCGAGAGCGGGGATGAATCGATAAACAGACGAATGAACCGCATCGCCAAAATTCGGCGCCAGGCTCGGTCAGGACCAAGCCGCGTGGCTGCCCTGAAGAGCGCAAATCGCTTCCGCCTTTTGTGCGCTTCTACCGCCTCGATTCCAGCGGTTTTGACCCGGAACAGGCATTCGAGTAACAACCCATCTAACTTGTTGAAAACAAACGACAGCGCCCCTGCTCACCCGGAACGTCCCGGTGCAAGCGTTCACGCGCAGTTTCCACGGAAAAATTCAACGCGCAGCGCACCCCGTTCTCCGTCCTCTGGCGTCCGGTATCCAGCTTCCAGAAAGCCGGAGCGTCCCGGCGGGTCCTCACATCCACTTGTCGATGGATTCGCTGCGGGTACGCTCCATGTTGGCGAGTTGGAAGAAGGCGTTGGCTTGGCCGCCGCAGACCACGAAATTGATCTGCCTCTCGGAAACGAAGAACGGGATCTGCGCGTCGTCCGGCATTTTGTACCAGCTTGCGTAGGGCTCCCGTCCCTGAAGTGCGATCGGATACAGGTGAAAGGGCGCCAGGAAGGATTCCTTGAAATCTTTCACTGTGCGCGTCGTATTTTTGTAAACGTAGTCGGTGAGCTTTTGCTTCGTGTCGTATCCCTGCGCCAACAGTCGCTTCGCCACCAGCGGGTCCAGAATTGCCAGCGCGCCCGATCCTCCCACGATCGATTGGCACATGAAGCTGATCTGCTGGTCGAACATAGCCGGTTCAGCCCCCGCACCCCTCGCGCCGTGGCCCTGCCGCACGTCCGGCCCCAGGTACAAGCTGACGACGTTTTCTTCAGCCTTATGTCCGAATTGAACGTGCAGCGGTTCCCAGGGGCTGTTCTTTTCGTCCTCGGCGATCACGCAGTTGTTGTAGTCCAGTTGGTTGCCCTGCGAGCCTTGATAGGTATCTCCCGGGATACCTGCGTTGCTGAGGTTTTTGCCCATCAGCGTCCACGACCGGCCGATGGTGGCATTCGAGTGCGCGAAGGGGCTCAGCGCTCCAAGGCCGTAATTCATGTTCAGCTTGTCGCGAATGGGACCGTTGATCACGATCGCGCTGCTGCTCGACGTGGTGGATCCGAACAACCCGAGCAGGCCCACCGAAGCCATCGCCAGCACTACGGGAAAGTATTCGGGTTTGCATCCGGCCATCACGGCGTTCACGGCCACTTGCCTGATGGTGTATCCCCACCGCGCGGACGTGTATCCCACGCCTTGCAGCGGCGTGCGCAGCACTTCGTCCGGATGGTGACTCGTGCCTTTCAGCATCGCCTCCACTTTTTCTTCCGTGGGAATGATGATCGGCATGTAGTCGGTCATCCCGTTGGTCATGAAGATTTCTTGCAGATTGTCCGCGGTGTCCCTGAACGTGGCCGGCCCCGCCGCGATCGGTTCCACGCCCGACTTCATTTCGTCCGCGGAGAGGGGGCGCGTCAGGTCTTCCACGATTTCCTTCATGATCTGGATTCCCGATGCCGGATCGGGATTCACGATATACGCCGCGAGTTGGTCCGGAGTTTTGCCGCCCACGGGATGAGGTGTAAACACTTCACGCAGGTGCGGCATACCGTCCCGCGCGGCGGTGAGGTGCGATATTTCCTTGTAGGCTATGGTGCACATCGGAATTGCCGGGACGCCCATCTTTTCCATCGTTACGCAGTGACTCACGGTCGCTGGGGCGCAGCCTCCTCAATGTCCAATAGCCATCACCGTGGCGTAGGCGTTCGCCTTGATTTCCGCCCAGAGCTTCGGATCGTCCATGGCATACACGCCGGCTTTCTTGCGGAAGACGGTCTTCACGCTGGGCATGTTCTGCTGAAACCAGGCCTGAATTTTCAGCAGGAGCGTCACGCTGCCATCGAAATGCGTGGCGTCGACCAAGTAAATCGTTTTGCCGTCAAGGGAACTGGCCCGAGGAGCCATCGAGTAGAGATGAACGGGCGGCGGAGTGCCCTTGGGACTGACCGCCGTAATTTTGGGCTCGCTCTCGGATCCTCCGCGGACACTCTTCTTTCCCTTCGCCTCCGCCGCACGCGCTTCCAGCAGCAGCGCGGGCGACAATCCGAGCAAAGACAAAAGTTTTCGCCGATTCATATTTCACCTCTCCGGGTGTAACCATCCCAACGTGGACGCTCGACACTATAGCAAGGGTGCTTTCAAACGCCACTAAAAATGGTCAAGAAGATCGATCGAGTTAGGGTGGCCCACGAAGTCGCGAAAGGTTACAAGGGCTACGAAGCGCCTTGTAGGGGCGAACGCCCACCCAGAAAACCTTTGTGGTTAGCAGCCACTCACACTAGTATGGCGCGGCGCACGAGCAGGGCAGCCATCCTGGCGCTGCTTGTGCGGTTCCGGAGGACTTCTTGACCAGCGAAGACCGGCAGCGATCCAGCCGGACAAACGTGCCCCCAGCATGGATCGTCGGGATGGCGCTTTTCCCCTTTGGCCTGACGGTCGGGTTCACCGTCACCGCATTGCCCTTTGTGCTCACCCATCTGGGAATCCCGCTTTACAAAGTGGCTGCCGTCAGCGCCATCGTGATGTCGCCGACCTTCTGGGGTTTTCTGCTCCAGCCGTTGATGGACACTGGGCTGACCCGGCGCGCCTACGCATGGCTGACTGCGGCGGTCTCGGCCATTTGTCTGGCCGCCGCGTTGATGATTTTGTCGGTGGCGCATCTAGAGCTAGCCGCGGGACTTTTGCTGGTGGCGGAGCTTTCCATGGTGCTCTTTTCCGGCGCGGTCACCGGCTGGACGGCGCAATTTACGCCCGATTCCTTGCGCGGCTCCGTCAGCGGATGGTCGAACGTCGCCAATCTGGGCGGCGGCGCGCTCGGCTCACTCGCGGTGATGTCGCTTTTGCCGCACGTACGCGTGCAGTGGCTCGGGCTTGGGCTGGGCGCGGCCATCCTGTTGGGCGCCGTGCCGCTAGCATTCTTTCCCGAGGCGACTCGCTCCGCTTTCGGTTTTCGCCAGATTTTCACTGACGCGCTCAAGGCTACCTGGCGCGCGTGCAAGACGAAGGAAGTGCTCACTGGCTTCGCAGTCTTTCTGGTGCCGGCCAGCGCGGAAGCGGCGATCAATCTGTTTTCCGGCATGGGCAACGACTTTCACACTTCAGCGACGACAGTGGTTTGGGTTACTGGCGCGGGCTGCGCCGTCACCGCATCACTGGGCGCACTGCTCGGAGGATATGCCGCGAACCATGTTTCCCGCGGGCGCTTGTACCTTGGCGCGGGGCTGGCCACCAGCTTTGTTGCAATGGCCATGGCGCTTTCGCCGCATACGCCGCTGAACTTTATTTTGGGCGCCCTGGTCTACAACGGGCTCGCCGGAGTGGCCTACGCGGCGTTCAACGCGTTCGGCTATCAACTGGTGGGCAATAACAGCGCCGTCGCCAGCACGCAGTTGGGATTGTTCTCTGCGTCCACGAATCTCGCCATCGTGTATATGACCGCGGCCGACGGGCACGCCTCCAAGCACTTTGGCGTCACGGGCTTGCTGCTTACCGACAGCATCGCGAGCATGGCCTCTGCAATTCTGCTGCTGATCCTGCTGCGCAAATTGCTGACGCGTCCGCGGGGGGACGAAGCGGAACCGCGCGCTGTTGCGGGCCTCGAATCCAGCGTCGAGCCTGCCGACTGAAGCGCTTTCCGGTTTTTAGTTTTGTGCGCCTGCGGAAAATCGCGTTTCAGCGGCCCCGAGAATTTTCATGCTGTGCTTTTCCTGCACGAACGCCACCACGCGCAGGTTGGCGCGATTCCAATGCGAGTTGAATTTCACGCGCGCGTTGCCGGTGAAGGATGCCGATTCGCCGCCCGGTTTGGCCACGCCGATCTTGCTCAACGAACGCAGCACGGCAGCGTGATACAAAACTCGGCCGGCATTCTCTCCCGCTTTTACCGAGGAATGCAGCCCGTCCTCGGTGACTGCCAGCCAAACGTTCGCATCGCCGCGCGCGGCCGCGGCCGCGAGCTTTCCCACCGACACCGAGAATTCCCGCGCGTCGTTGCCGTCGATGTTCTCAGGTCCGATGGTCACATTCACTTGCGGGCCGTGCGCCGCACTGGTGATTGCCGCCACGGCTGCCGGTTCGTTGCTTCCCACAAATTGGCTTCGGCCGTCGACCACCATTTGGGGCGTGTATTCCGTGCTCCCTTTCAGCTTGGCCACATAGTCTTGCTGCCGGAAAGTCCAACTCGCGGACGAGAACGGATCGACCCAGCCGTCGTGATTCCAATAATCCACGTGCTCTTCGAGCGCAATTACCTCGACACCGGGAATCGGCTGCTGCAACTCGAAATTCTTCAGCAGCGCGTCGGCAGGCGGGCAGTCGGAGCAGCCCTCGGAGGTAAATAGCTCGACAACGACAGGCGCGCGCTTGGACGATGAGGTTGACGTGCGCGCGCCGATCGGCGCGGCGAGCAGGAAACCAATCGCAAAAAACGAAAGAAAGGTCTTCAACAGTGCAGACACGGCGCTCCTTATCCTGACGTGCAAGTGCCGATCCAACAAGAATGCACGCCACGAATGTACCACCTTTGCGTCGGCGTCGGTTCAAGCCTGGCGGTACGCGCCACCGGAACCCAATGGACGTATAATGCGCGGCGTTCGCCGGAAGTATTCTGGGCAAGAGCCACGGCGGAAAGCGCGAGGAGGCGGCGATGGGAGCGACAGAAGAGCACAACGAGAAGGTGGTGAGGAAATTTTTTGAAGCGCTGAGCACGGGCGACTTGGAAAAAGTTCGGCCGCTCTTTCACGAGCACGCGACCTGGAAAGTAATGGGCACGGGCATTCCGGGCGAAGGCGAGCGCAAGGGACGCGACAACATCATCGACCAATTTCTGGCGCCGGTGCGGGGCATGTTCGTCGAGGGCGATCCGAAGGTGCACATCGACCAGATAATTTGCCAGGGGCCGCTCGTCGCGGTGGAAGGGCGCGGATTGGGAAAATTCAAGGATGGGCGTCCATACTCCAATCGCTACGCCTACGTGCTCGAATTGAAAGACGACAAGATTTACAACTTCCGCGAATACATGGACACCTACTACGTGAGCCAGCTCGGCGTTGCGCCGGGCAAAAGCTAGCGTCGCCTGTTGACCAGTTATTTCGAGAAGCGCAGCGACAAGGAACCTGCTGTTTTCCCGTGTAGTTCGGGCATGCAGATTTTTCGCTGCGCTCGAAATGACAAATGAAGATTCACTTGCCGCTGTCGAGAGTGAACCTCGCTAAGGCGCCTTAGGATGTCGCGCGCAACGGAGGCGTATCACTTCCGAAACAGAAACGTTAGAAGAAACAGCGCAAGACGCGGACTCAGCAGCTTCAGCGCGTTGCGCGCTTCCCGCGGAGTGAGCTTGGCGGTCATCGGCATCGAGCCGAACACTTTTCCCCGGATCAGCAGCTTACCGTCTTCCGATTCAAGAGAGTGGACCTGCATCAACTCGCTATTGTCCTGCCCGTAGATCTTCATCATCTTTTTGTTGATCAGCTTTCCGTTAACCGGCTCGCCGCGCCGTCACCGGCGCTGGCCTATTTTGTCGAAATTAATTTTCAGATCCTCGCACATTTTCATCGCCGTGGCGCGGCCCGCGCCGAATACTCCTCCACCGGGATGCTGGAACGGGCCGACCAGATACAGCCGCTCGATTCCGGGAACCGTGTTCTGTCCGAGATCGGGCGTGGGCCGGTGTGCGCCAGATTGATAGAGGTAGGGAGCCGCGCCGTGCAGGTCACCCCGCTGGAAGCTTTCGGAGCATCGCTCAAGGTCGAGCGGGCTATCGCAAACGTAGGCGATGATGTTCCGCGGCGTCAGGTTTTCGCAGAACCTTGCTGTCCGCCCGATCATCGTTTGCGCGAACGCGTCTTTGACTTTGTCCCAATGCTGCGGACCGCCGCCGGGGTGCGAGTACGGCACGTAGTCCCAAATGTGGAACGTGGATTTGCCCGGCGGGCATCGCGTTGGATCGTGATTCGATGGGCTTGCAACGCCGAGCAGAGCGCTATCCGGAATGCGGCCGTAGCGCAGCGCGTCGAAATATTGACGCAGCACGGTCATGTTAGCGGGGACCAGGTCGGTGAAGTAGGCCTTGGCCACATGTGGGCCGGCTTTGAAGCGCAGCGGCTCGTTGAGCGCGCCGTGAACCGTGAAACACGAGTTCGCCGACAACTCAACGCGCGCCGCGTCGCGCGTAATGCGCGCGTCGACTCCGGCAACATATTTCGAAAGAAAGTGCGGATGAATCGAGCCGATGACTGCGTCCTTACCGAGATGCTCGGCGCCATCGGAGGTGCGGACGCCCGCGGCGCGACTGTTTTTTACGATCACCTGCTCCACGGACGTGTTGTTGCGGACTTCTCCGCCGTGGTCCTGAATGCAACGGACTAGCGAAGCGGTCAGCGCGCCGCTGCCGCCGACGGCGACTCCGATTCCATACGTTTCCATGAAGCCGAGAAACACGAAGATGCCGATGCCGGTGCCTTTTTCCTCCGGGCCGGTGAGATTTTCGGAAACCATGCGCACCAAGAAGAGGCGCACGTGTTCGTTCTCGAAATTCTCCAAGATGATGTCGTACGGGCTTTTCTGCATATAGGCGAAAAGCTCGCGGCCTTCGACGCTCTGGTCCATCATCGCCAGCATCGCGCCCATGGGAGGGGGCGGCGTGTAGAACGAGGCGGAAATCATCGGCAGGTACTTCATCGCCGTGTCGGCGAACCGGAGGTACGTCTCCGCGTCTTTCTTCGAGAACTGCGCAATTTCCTGGTAGTTCTTCTGGCGGTCGCGATACAGGCCGATTGACGAACCATCCTCGAAAACAGTCATGAACGGAATTTCCGGGTAGACGTATTTCAGGCCGTAGCGGGAGAGCAGCTTCAACTCGTCATTTTTAATCAGCGGATTGCCCTGAATAAAAATGTGCCCGGTGCTGAAGCGGTCGTGCAGGTAACCGGGGCCGGTAAGCTCCGCGGTCACCACGCCGCCGCCGAACCAGGAATTGCGTTCGAGCACTAGAACGCTTTTGCCGGCGGAGGCGAGATAGGCGGCGGCAACCAGGCCGTTGTGGCCGGAGCCGATCACTACGATGTCATGTGCGCTCGGCACGATTGCTTCTCCTATTGGCCGGCAACTCGATACGGGGCAGCAACCGCAATGCTCCCGCGCGGCGACACTTTAATCTCAAATTCCGATGGCACCTAGTCCGAATTTGAAATGTGCCCCACGGAGGTTTTGAGCGCCGCGCTCTAATGTGTGGAAACACGGCGCATCGGAATTGGTTTGACGATCATGCTCATGGGCGCTTCGAGCTGATTATCGAGATTTTCGGTCAGCTGGCCTTCGCGATCGTTTTTCACCACGAAACTCCAATCGGTGGTTTGCGAGTACGCGTCTTTTTGCGCCACGGTGAAAATCAGCGAACCGTTATCGAAACGCGGGCTAATGATTGGCGAAACGCCGATATCGATATGCGTGCCGTCCGCCAGATTTCCTTGCCTATCGAAGGCGATCGCGAAATTGTTCAGCGTGCCTTCGAGCGAGCCGTGCCTTTCGCGCAGCACCAGGATCGCGAACACTTTCCCCTGGAAACTTGCTTTCCACGTGCCGACGTACGAGTGGAGATTGAAAACAGCGGGAGACTCGCTCTGGCGCGCGCGAGCCGAGGCCGCGGCGACCATGGCGACGAATGCCAAGGCCAGAATGCACGCGCCCAGCGAAACCGCACTTGCATGCGGAGAGTGTTTTAGACGGCGACCATCGAGATTCATCGAATTACCTCCGGGCATAATGGCTACGATCCCGTTGAAGAATAATGCCGCACGCTGAAACTCCACAAGCAAATCAGCGACTGGGAAGTCATGGAATCACCCGGATTCTGGCATGGGGGCTGAATAGGGCGCAGGGGAGGAATCGAGTTCTGAATGTAATGGAAGCGGCGCGGGTATCAATCCCGCTCCGCTTCGGCTTTTTACCGGCAAACCTTCGCGGTTTATCCCGCGAATACTTTTGAAACGGGAAACTTTTTACAGCGGCGACACCAGAGTCCCCGGCCGAGGACGCTCCAAATCAGCAGATAAATCCCCGCGGACGCGAGAAGAATCCCCACAATCCACACGTACGATCGGAAGAGAAGCGGAACGGCGAGCGCGAGCATTGCGACACCGGTTAGAGTCAATTTCGACCGGCTTTTTTGCGTCAATTCGTGGCCGCAGTTGGCGCAAAGGCGGGTGAGCAGCATGTAGTTTTGATGCTACCGACGAACGTGGAGGTGCGAATAGATTCGATCGTGGGGGAGCGGCAACCGTTTATTCGCCGAGGACTTTGACGACCAGGCAACGCGGGCGGACCCCGTCAAGTTCAACGAAGAAAACGGCTTCGCAAGGGCCGAGATCGAGGCGGCCTTCCGAAAAAGGGATCGCCAGGTGGTGACCAAGTAGCGCGCCCTGGATGTGCGCAGCGGGGGTTTGCTGGCCACTCCCGGTGGCGCGATCATCGTCTGCTGGGACCAAGCGGTCGAGGAAGCGGTCGAGCTGATCGAGGACGCTGGGATCATCTTGGAGCAGGACCACGGCGGAATCGGAATGCAGAGAGGAAACGATCGCGACGCCTTCGCGGAAGGCGCTTTTCTCGACGACCGCCTTGAGGCGGGAATTGATATTCATGGCATCGCGCTTTTTCGAAGACTGCAAAGAGATGGACTCGCTATAAATTTTCATCGTGGTTGGGGCGCCGTCGCGAGCTAGGCGGCGTGGCCTTTTCTCAGCAGGTCCGTGACTTTCGCAACGATTTCGCCGATGCGCGCGGGCCGATAGAGCACGGCGGCGACCGGAGGCAAAGCGACGGTTTCGACGCGCGATGCGATCAGGACCGCGGGAATCCGCTCGACGAGGCTTGCGATGCGCGGATCGTCGGCCAGTCCGGTGACCGCCTCGACGACAATAGCGGAGGGCAATTCGCCGGCGGCGAGCGCTTTTCCCGCGTCCGATGGGGAATCCATCCCCAGCGCATCGATGCCAGCTTCGCGGAGTTCGGCGCGAACCGAGGTGCGAAGCGTCCAGTCGCGCGCAATGATGAATACGATTGGCATCCCGGCGCGAAAGTATAGCATCGACGCGAGATGCGCCCGGGTGGGTAAATGCCCCATCGAAACACGTCGGGTGATTGGTGGGGAAAGCCCGAAGGCGCTCTGTTACAATTTTAATAGTTTTTTCGAGAGGCAGACTGCGTTGGGCGCGCAGCCGATAAATGGAACAAAGCAAAATCATTAGAAACATACTTCTGGGCGTGGCTGCGTTGGTAATCGCGATCATCGTGGCCGCTGTGATCCTGGGTGGGCGAGGGCCGCAGGTGCCAGTAGCGAAAGTGACGCGGCAGAACTTAAGTTCGAGCATCACAAGCAATGGAAAGGTGGAACCGATTTCGCCGATGACGGCGCGCGCAGGCTTTCCGACGTTTGTGCAGAGGGTGATGGCCAAAGAAGGGCAGATGGTTCATCGAGGTGAGTTGATCCTGACGCTGGAATCATCGGATATGCGCGCGCAACTAGCCCAGGCGCGAGCCAATTTGCTGACTGCCGAGACGGATTTGCAGAATGCACGGGCAGGCGGCGCTCCCGAACAGGTGGCGCAACTGAAGGCGAATTTGCAGTCGGCGCGCCAGCAGGTAGCGAACCTGAAGCACTCGGTGAAGGAATTGAAGGATTTAGTGGCGAAGCAGGCGGCGACGAGGCAGGAACTGGTGCAAACGGAGGAGAATCTAACCAAGGAAGAGGGCACTTTACAGACGCTCGAAGCGAAAAAAGAGGATTTGGCGCAACGAGCAACGCAGTCGGTTCAAGGCGCGGAGTTCCGAGTGAGCCAGGCGCAAAATCTGGTGCAGTCGCTCGAAGCGAATGTGGATTCGGCGACGGTGGTTTCGCCGCTGAATGGGACGCTGTATTCGCTGCCGGTGAAAGTAGGGGACTTCGTGCAGACCGGTCAGGTGCTGGCGGAAATGGCCGATTTGAAAAAAGTGCGCGTGCGGGCGTTCGTCGACGAGCCGGATTTGGGATCGCTGGCCGTCGGGCAGGACGTGGAGGTGACCTGGGACGGCAAGCCGGGAAAAGTCTGGACCGGCAAGACGGAGCAACTCCCAAAGCAGGTGGTGGCGCGAGGGATGCGGAACGTGGGCGACGTACTCTGCTCGATCGATAACAGCGCGCGGGATTTGCTGCCGAATACCAATGTGGACGTGAAGATCCTGGTGCATGAAAGACGGGACGTACTCGCAGTGCCTCGCGCTGCGGTAAATGAAGAGGGAACTCAACATTACGTTTTTCTGGTGCAGGGCGACCGGGTACGGCGGCAGAACATCAAAGTGGGTATCGCGAGTAGTTCCATGTATCAGGTGATCTCGGGACTATCGAGCGGGGACATTGTGGCCGAGCCGGTGGAGCAGACTCTCCGCACAGGAATGAAAATTCGACCTTTGGAGGCGCAGTGAAAAGGAAGTTCAACGGAAGCGTGCGATGGATTTTGATGGCGGGAGTTCTGTGGGCTTTATGCGCGGCACCGCCTTCATGGGCGCGTGGGCGCGCCGGCGCCGCGAACCGAAATGCGGCGGACGTTTCCGGATTGCTGGATGCCGCACGGCAGCAGTTCGACCAGGGGCAATACGGCGCGGCGCTGAAAACGCTGGAATCAGCGCAAACGCAGAACCCGATGAGCGCCGCCACGTATTTTTGGATGGGCAGGGCGTTTTTTGAGATTCGTGATTTCAGTAACGCCGTCGCGCAGTTCCAAAAGGCATTGAGCCTGAACGCAGATAGTTCCGAGTATCACCAGTGGCTTGGGCGGGCTTTCGGGGGGAAGGCGGGCAAGGAAAAGAGTTTCTTCGTGGCCCGGAATGCCAAAGGCCAATTCGAGACGGCTGTGAAGCTGGACCCGTCGAACGTGGCGGCGCGGCGCGATCTGGAGGATTACTGTATGAACGCGCCGAGGATCGTGGGGGGGAGCAAGGACGAGGCGCTGGCACAAGTGAACGCGATCGCGGCCATTAATCCCGTCGAGGGGCATCTGGCACGGGCCGAGTACGACATGGCGATCCTGAAAAATCCCGCGAATGCGGAAAACGAATACCAGCAGGTTCTGGCGGAAAAGCCCTCGGGCGTGGAGCCGTATCTGGAAGCGGCTGCGTTTTTCGGCCGCCAGAACGAACTGCCGCAGATGAAGGACGCCATCGATTTGCTGGCGCAGGCGCATCCGAACGATTCGCGCGTGACGCTTTATCGCGGGATTTATGGCGTGCTCTCCAGGACCAATCTGGATAGCGCGGAAGAAGATATGAAGTCGTACCTGGCGAGCACTCCGGAGCGAAGCGATTGGCCGTCCCATTCAGCGGCGCGAGATTGGCTGGGCAGGCTTTACGAAGAGAAGGGGAATGGCGTGATGGCGGCGGAACAGTATCGCGCCGCCCTGCAACTCGATCCGCAAAACCAGGACGCGCAACGGCGGTTGCAGCGGCTCGAAAAAGCCGTGCAATAAGGCTTCACGCCAAAGCAGCGTTGAATCCAATCAGCGGCCGGGTCCTCCGGCGTCCGTGGATTGCATGAGACACGTTCAAAACTCAACAGCTTTCTGGGGTGAAACCTGGGGGCTTACGTTGCAGGCGCTGCGCGTCCATAAAGTGCGCGCGGCGCTGGCGATGCTGGGCGTGGTGATCGGCAGCAGCTGCATCGTACTGGTGGTTACGGTTGCGCTCACAGGACGGAAATACGTGCTGAGCCAGATCGAGGGGATCGGGGCGAATCTGGTGTACGCCTACGCGGTGGCGCCGAATGGTCCGGAATCGCTGCCGCGCGGCGACTTAATCACCCCGGGGGATTTGCAAGCGGTGAAGGAGGGAATCCCGAACGATCTGGTGGACGCCGCCGGGGCGAATAGCATTTCCATGACGGCCACTGCGAACGGGCAGCAGAGGTCCGTGGCGCTGGTTGGGGTGACGCCTGGATTTAGAGAAATTCGGCATTTACAGATTTTGCGCGGGAGCTATTTCGTCCAGGACGATTTCATGTCGACGAGCAAAGTCTGCCTGCTGACCAAGGCGCTGGCGGCGCGCTTGTTTCCGCACCAGAATCCGGTAGGGCAGTCGGTACGCGTAGGCGAAATGGATTTGATGGTAAGCGGCGTCTTCGAAGAACGCGAGTCGACGCTGGGCGCATCGGAAATCATGCCGGAAACGGTTCTGGTTCCCTTTTCGCTTCTTCGGTATTACACAGGCACGGATTTTTACCAAAACCTATACGTGCAGGCGAGCAGCGCCGATACCGTGCCGGAGGTGACCAACCAGGTTCGCGCGATATTGCAGATGCGCCACCGAGTTGGCGCGCAGTACGCGGTTCAGAATTTGGTGGGAGTTTTAGAGACGGCGCGCGACATCGCGCGGGCGCTCACTTGGGTTTTGGTTGTGATCGCGCTGATTGCGCTGACGATCAGCGGCATCGGCATCATGAACATCATGTTGGTGACTGTGACGGAACGAACGCGCGAGATTGGGATTTTGAAGGCGATCGGGGCCACTCGCGAGGCAATTTTGTACCAGTTCCTGCTGGAAGCGTTTACGATCAGTGGAGTGGGAGCGCTTGTTGGAATTGGGATTGCGGTTTCCATCCGGGAATTGGTGAATTTCTTGATTGGCGTTTTCCCGGATGTCGGAAACATCACGCTGCCGATTTCGTGGGTATCAGTCGTACTGGCCTTCGTAGTATCCTGTGCCACGGGGTTGATTTTTGGCTATCTTCCAGCAAACCGAGCGGCCAGATTACAGCCCATTGAGTCGCTCCGGCATGAATAAAAAAGGAAAATGGGAGAAAAGGAAACTAGGGTGGCTGGGCGCTGCGGCAATCGTGGCGCTGCTATGGGGCGTTCCTGCGCACGCGCAGACTTCAGGGAATTTGAGTTTGCAGGGGGCCATTCGGCTGGCGTTGCAGAACAGCCCGGATATGAGGCTAGCCCGAGCGCAATACCAGGTGGCGCTGGGCAACACGAGAGTGGACCGGGCGTCATTTCTGCCGAACCTCTACACGGGAGCCGGGTTGGCTTACACGCACGGCTTCCCGTCGCTTCCCGGCGGCCAAGCGCCGGCGGTTTTTGAACTCGATTACCAGGAAACGATTTTCGATCCTCTCCTCAAGGGGCGACAACACGCCGCGGAAGATCGCGCGAAGAATGAAGAGATCGAGATGGATCGGGTTCACGACGACATTATCGTACGGACCGCGACGGACTATCTGAACCTGGCGGATGTGCAGCATTCACTGGATTTGATGAAGAGCGAAAAAAACAGCGCGGAGCGCATCCTCGAAATTCTCCGCGAGCGGCAACAGGCGAATTTGGCGCTGCCGATTGACGTGACGAGAGCCGAGCTTACCGTGGCGCAAATCAATGAGCGCACGGTGAAAATGCAGGACCAGGAACAGGGGCTTGAGCAGCAACTTCGCCAAGTTACCGGGCTTCCGGCCAGCCAGCCGATACACGCGAGCCCGCAAGAGCCGTCATTCGCGGCTGGCAGTAGCACTCCTGGAGCGAATGGGGAGCTAGCGACGCCAGCACTGCCGACGGGACAGTCCGAAAGCGAAGCGATCGATCGGGCGGTACAGAACGACCGCACGGTGATAGAGGCGGAGAACGAAGTGGCGGCGCGGCAGCAAGAGCTGCACGGCGCGCGCTGGAGCTATTTCCCAACCGTGGCGCTTGTGGGGCAGTATTCGATATTGAGCAAGTTCAATAACTACGACGAGTTCTACAAGACGTTCGAGCGTAACAACGTCAACGTTGGCGTACAAGTGACGATCCCTCTTTTCGCTGCCAAGACCTCCGCGACAGTGGCCCTGGCGAAGAGCCAGTTGACACAAGCCGATGTGGAGCTGGGCCAGAGGCGGCAGCAGGTGAGCCGTCAGGTCCAGCAGGAAATAAACAACGCGCGCGAGCTGGACGCCAGCCGGGAAGTGGCCCGGCTGGACCTGCAATTGGCGCAGCAGAGCCTGGACCTCGAACAGGCCAGGTTCAACGACGGTCGCGCCACCCTGCAGCAGATCGAGCAGGAGCGGCTGGACGAAAGCGAGAAATGGGTAGCCTTTCTGGACGCGGACTTTGCACGCGAGCACGCACAACTTGTGTTGTTAGAGGCAACTGGGCAGCTGGCAAAGATTTTTAAATAGCAAGCATCCAAAAAGGCTGTCTTGGTAGTTTACGGAACTGAAGTAGAATGAAATATGGAAAAGCGTTCGTTGAAATCCTGAGGGGGGTACATGCCGTCCGTGATGAAAACGCTCTTTCTGAATCCGCCGAGCTTCGAAAAGTTCGACGGTGGCGCGGGTTCCCGCTGGCCTGCCACACGCGAGATTGAATCTTACTGGTACCCGGTGTGGCTCTCCTATCCTGCCGGAATGCTGCCTGGAAGCCGGCTGTTGGATGCTCCGCCGCGCCACATGCCCGCCTCGGAAGTGATTCAGATCGCGAAAGATTACGAATTCTTGGTGCTGTTCACATCGACGGTCGGATTTTACAGCGATCTCCGGATTATCCGCGCAATCAAGGAACTAAATCCCGACATCAAGATCGCCTTCGTGGGACCACAGGTGCAGATCAAGCCGGCGGAAAGCTTGATGGCGAGCCAGGACATCGACTTCGTAGTGCGCGGCGAATTCGACCACGCAGTGGTGGAATTCGCGAAGGGTATTCCGATCGATCAGATTCAGAACGTCAGCTACATACAGAACCGCAAGGTAGTCCACAATCCATCGCGCCCGCCGATGCAAATGGCGGAGCTGGACGAACTGCCGTTCGCGACGGATGTGTACCAGCATAATTTGAGGATCGAAGACTACAACGTGCCATTTCTGCTGCATCCGTTTGTTTCGTTTTACACCACCCGAGGGTGTCCGGCCCTGTGCACGTTCTGCCTGTGGCCGCAAACGCTTTCCGGGCACTCGTGGCGCACGCGATCGGTGGAAAACGTGGCGCGGGAATTCCGGCAGGCGCACAAGATGTTTCCAAAGGCGAAGGAGTTTTTCTTCGACGACGACACGTTCAACATCCGCAAGGACCGCGTGCAGGCGCTGTGCAAGGAATTCGAGCCGGTCGGGTTTCAATGGTCGTGCACGTCGCGCGTGCACGGCGACTACGAGACGCTGTCCGCCATGGCCAACGCCGGCTGCCGGCTGCTGATCGTGGGATTCGAGTCCGGCGACGCACAGATCCTGAAGAACATTAAGAAGGGCCAGACCTTGGAGATGGGCCGCACTTTCGTGAAAAATTGTAAGAAGGTGGGCATTCACGTCCACGGAGATTTCATCATCGGGCTGCCCGGCGAAACCAAGGAAACCATCGAGAAAACGATCGATTTCGCGAAGGAACTGGATTGCGAGACGATTCAGGTTTCGCTGGCACACGCGTATCCGGGCACCGAGCTTTACGACCGCGGAATGCGCGAAGGGTTTTTGGCCGGTGAAGCGATCACCGATGAAGGGGGACATCAGCTGCCGCATCTGGAGTACCCAGGGCTCTCGAAGGAATACATGGTGGACGCGGTGAACCGCTTCTACGACAGCTACTATTTCCGGCCGCGCGTGGCCTGGCGGATCGTGCGCGAAGCGCTTTGGGACGGGCACGAGCGAAAGCGGCTATACCACGAGGCTGTGGACTTCCTGAAGCTGCGAGCCGACCGAAGGAAGGTGGCTCGGAAGACCGGCGTGGCGAAGAAGGCGCTTGTGAGCGTGCCGCCGCTGCCGGCGAGTCCGGAAGTGAGCGGATCCCAAGAGGCATGAACCCGGATCAGGGCGGGTTGCGGTTTAAAACCTACGTCTTGATTTGCGCGATGCTCGTTTTTGGTCCTCTCGGCGACGTTCTGCTCGGGAAGGGCATGAAGCAGGTTTCTCCGATGGAGGGATGGGAGCCGGCAAAAGTCCTGCGATTTTTCATCCGCGCGTTCGCCGTGCCGACGGTTTGGCTGGGGATTGGATCGCTGACCGTATTTTTCATGGCATACCTTTTAGCGCTCTCCTGGGCAGACTACAGCTTCGTTCAGCCGGCCTCCGCTCTTTCCTACGGTTTGGTTGCGCTGCTGGCATTCGTTATACTGAATGAAAGGATTTCGTTTGTACGCTGGGGCGGTGTTTTCTTCATCTGCCTCGGCGTCTTCGCAGTGGGCCAGACCGCACCGCGTACCACCGAGCCGCGTTAATGCCAAGCCTGGTTTGCGAACAAGAAACAGACATGTCTGATGAAGCCATCCGCGCGCTCGAACACCCGAATAGAGGGGAGCACCTGCGCGTCAAAACGTACATTTTGATTTTACTGATGGTCGTGCTGAATCCAGTCAGCAACATCCTGCTGAAAAAAGGAATGGATCAAGTGGGGCCGATGGTGAGCTGGGCGCCATCCCGATTGGTGGCTTTCTTCGTTCATGCTTTTTCGACCGGCACGATCTGGCTTGCGATTTGCTGCTTGATGGGATTTTTCCTGTCGTACTTGTTGGTGCTCACGTGGGCGGATTATACGTTCGTGCAACCGTCCGCGGCGCTATCGAACGGACTGACGGCGGTGCTGGCGCTTTTGATTCTGCACGAATATATCAGTCCGATCCGATGGGTGGGCATTCTACTAATCTGTGGAGGCGTGTTTGTGGTGGGCCGCACGCACCCGCAGACGACAACGGAGCAACTTTGATTATTACCGGCGCGATTTTCTACTTGTTCATTCTGCTGTCCGGGACGGGCGGCGAGATGTGCGTCTCGCATGCAATGAAGACGGTTGGCGAAGTGACCGATTTTCGCCCCCGGTCGATCGCGCGGGCCATCGGCAAGGCGATGAAGGTGCCGTGGATGTGGATCGGTATCGGGCTCATGGCGCTTGGATTCTTTTCGTTGCTGGGACTGCTTTCGATGGCTAACGTAAGTTTCGTTTACCCGGCGTCAGCGCTTAGCTACGGAGTGGGCGCGCTGGGCGGGAAGTTTCTCCTTGGCGAAAACGTTACGAAGCAGCGCTGGGCTGGCGTGGGGTTGGTTGTGCTGGGCGTGGCTTTGGTTGTGATCGGCAGAGGATAATGCCTTGCCAATCGGGACGGATGTTCGCGACGCTTTTCTGGTGTTGGCGCTCGCGCCCTTCGCGTATTACCTGCTAGCGATATTCGCATCCCTCCAGTTTTTCCACGCTGCAAAATCCAGAGCCGAAACCGAATCTGCCACCTCCTCCGACGCGGAGGCGGAGTCACTGCCTCCAATCAGCATCCTGAAACCGATCCGCGGGCTCGATCGCGAGACCTACGAAAACTACGCGAGCTTCTGCACCCAGGACTACCCGGAATTTGAGCTGCTTTTTGGCGTCTCGGACGCGAGCGACCCGGCGATTCCCGAAATCGAACAGCTCATCCGAGATTTTCCAGCGCGTTCGATCCGGCTGCTGATCGGATCGGACCCCCTGGGCGTGAACGACAAAGTCAACAAACTTTGCCGGATGACGCGCGAGGCGCGCCACGAAATCATTCTGGTGAGCGATAGTGACGTGCGCGTGGAGCCGGGATTCATGCGCGCCGTTGCAGCGCCGTTTCGCGATCCCTCGGTTGGCGGTGTCACATGCCTCTATCGTGGATTGGCCGGTATATCCGTTCCCGCGATTCTTGAAGCGCTGGGCAACACAGGCGATTTCGCGCCCGGCGTGCTGGTGGCGCGGCTGTTTGGCGGACTGAACTTTATGCTCGGCGCGGTGATGGTTACCACGAAAACACAGCTGGCCGCGATCGGCGGATTCGAATCCCTGGTTGACTATTTTTGCGACGACTACGAGCTGGGAAATCGCATTGCCGCGGGCGGAAAGCGCGTGGTGCTAAGCGGATTCCCTGTCTCGATCGTCTATCCGCGCGAGACTCTGGGCGAAGCGTTCCGCCACCAGCTGAGATGGAACCTGAGCATTCGCCATTCGCGGCCGTGGGGACATTTCGGGCTGCTTTTTTCGCAGGGGTTGCCGTGGGCTGTTTTGGGAGCTGCGATTGCGCCATCGCGGGCCATCGCGGGCGGGTATCTGGGAGCGTATCTGGTGCTGCGCTGCGCGCTGGCTTACGTGACCGGCGCATGGGGAATGCAGGATGAGACGATGCGCGAGCGATGGCGATTGCTTCCCCTGCGCGATCTGTTTGCGTTTGCGGTGTGGGTGGTGAGTTTTTTCCCGCAGCGAATCCACTGGCGCGGCCGCGAGTTTTACGTCCGCGAAAAGCGGCTGGTTCCGGCGGCGCCTCGGCACCCTTAGCGGTTCGTTTCGGCCTTCACTGGTTGTGACACCACGCCAAGTTTAAGTCAGCGCATAATCCAACATTTCAGAAGAAGATGCTGCTCCAGCAGATGGCTGCTGATGCCGTTGCTGAGGAGGCCTTGGCGTTCCTGATTACGTCAGACTGGCGAGCGTGGAATGGCTGGGAGGCCAGGATTTGAACCTGGAATAACTGGTTCAGAGCCAGTCGTGATGCCAATTTCACTACCTCCCACCGGCGGTGCCGTCATTATACATTACTCCTCTTATTCGCGGTCCTTCGGGCTCTAGGTCACGTTTCGTGGCTGATTCATCCAAGGCACAATTTTTCATGCGGAA
The DNA here is from genome assembly GCA_050746725.1 of Candidatus Acidiferrales bacterium. Lineage (GTDB taxonomy): Bacteria > Acidobacteriota > Terriglobia > Acidiferrales > UBA7541 > Palsa-295. The sequence continues at coordinate 23,703 of JBOGMX010000019.1, forward strand.
CCTGTGCAGTAGTTTCCCGAAAATTGCCAGCGAGCGAAAGTGCGTCGTGAGCGGCATGCCGCGCGGCAATTCGACTGGTACTTAGGGTGCTCCGATTCGGTACTAAATGCCTATTTGAAACAGCGTTGCCAGACGGTAAAAGTAGTAAATCGCGGGGCGCTGTGGCGTAATCCGCTGAAAAGTAAGGTTTTGTGCGGCCCGGATGTGGCAAACAGGGGCTACGGGAAATCACTGAGGAGCAGACATGTCGAAGATCCTGCTTGTTGAGGACAACGAGACGAGCCGCGAGATGCTCGCGCGGCGGCTTGACCGCAAGGGCTTCGCGGTGATTACCGCCGCGGACGGGGAGCAGGGGTACGCGCTGGCGCGGGCGGAATCACCCGATCTGATCCTGATGGACATCAGCCTTCCGGGCATGGACGGTTGGCAAGTGATCGAACTGCTTAAGTCCGAGAGTAGGACGCGGGAAATTCCGACAATCGTGCTGACGGCGCACGCATTGGTGAACGATCGTGCGAGAGCGGACGAGGTTGGCTGCGACGATTACTTCTCCAAGCCGGTCGAATTTCAGAGGCTGCTGGAAACGATAGGCCGCCTTTTAACGGAGAAAAAGACGGCATGAGCCCCAACCCCAGTCAACAGCGCCGCATCATGATCGAGACGAAGCTGGAACTGGCCGAGAAAGTTCTGGCGATCTCCGGCCGCCTCGTGCAGGTTACCACCGAAATTTTCGTGCGTTCGGGCCGAAACGTTGAGCCGCTCGTGGAGCAGCAGCTTGAATATTTCACCAGGATCCGGACGCTCGTGCAAAAAATCGAAGAGCTTTTGGAGTCGAAGAAGGAGAGGGAACTTTTCGCGGCAGCCGGCGCGCGGTGGTCTTCCGTGCACAGGTACGAGCAATCGCTCCATAGCATGAGCGCGGCGAAGCTTCATCGCGTTGGCGCTACGACTGCGGATCTGATATTGCCGCTTCTGCTGGATAATTTTTCCTGGACGGCGTTTATCGAGTTTCTACGCGTCGATTTGGAATTTCGAAACGACTGGGAGCAGAAGAAAGAGGTTGCCACGCGCGCGGCCGACCTGGTGCGCGCGAACCAGGAACTGAAGAGCAAAATCGCCGAGCGCAAGCGAATCGAAGAACGGCTTTCGCAGTTAGGGTCGATCATAGAATCTTCCACCGACGCGATCATCATCCATACACTGGCCGGCACGATGGTCAGTTGGAACGCGGGCGCGGAGCGGCTTTACGGATACGCGGGCGGAGAAGTCCTGGGCAAATCGGGAAACATTTTGTTGCCGCCCGATGGGCGCGATGAGCTGCCGGCCATGCTCGAACGGCTGAAAAGCGGCGAAACAGTTGCATTGCACGAGACCGTGCACGTGCGAAAAGATGGGCAGCGGATCGAAGTTTCGACCGCGATTTCTCCCGTGAACGACGCGACCGGAAAGATGGTGGGCGCGGCGGCCATCACGCGGGACATTAGCGACCGCAAAAAGGCGGAAGAGCGGTTTTATAAGGCGTTCCACGCGAATCCAGAGCCGATCACCATCGGGCGGCTGGACGACGGCGTGTACATCGATGTGAACGAAAGTTTCCTGAACGTTACAGGCTGCAGCCGGGACGAGGTGATTGGCCGCACGTCCGTGGATCTGAAATTCTGGGAACGAGCGGACGATCGCGCCGTGATGCTGAAAGCGCTCGAAAAGCACGGCTCGATTCGCGACGTGGAGATTACTTTCCTTACGAAATCGGGTCAACAACGGATCGGCTTGAATTCAGCTGAAATCATCGAGATCGACGGAAAGAAATGCGTCATCTCGATCTTCCGCGATATGACCGAACAAAAGATGCTTGAGAGCCAGCTGCGCAAGTCACAGCGAATGGACGCCATCGGGCAGCTCTCCGGCGGCATCGCTCACGATTTCAATAACCTTCTGACGGTGATGATCGGCCACAGCGAACTGCTTGAGGAGCGGCTGGCGCGCAGCGGAACTTCGCTGCGCAGCGTGGAAGAAATCAAAAAAGCCGGAACGCATGCGGCGTCGCTGACGCGGCAACTTCTCGCATTCAGCCGGCAGCAAATGCTGGAACAGCAAGTGCTGGACCTGAACGGCATCATCACCGATCTGGAGAAGATGCTGCAGCGGCTCATCGGCGAAAATATTGAATTCCAAACTCTTTTGGACCCGAAGCTTGGAAACATCAAGGCCGATCCCGGCCAGATGCAGCAGGTGATTATGAACCTGGTGGTGAATGCCCGCGATGCCATGCCTAACGGCGGAAAGCTGCTGATCCGCACAGCCGATGCCGAAATCGGGCAAAATTTCGAGGGCGAACAACAGCTAGCGGCTGGCCCGTACGTGCTGCTGGAAATATCGGATACCGGGTTGGGCATGGACGTGGAAACGCAGGCGCATATTTTCGAGCCATTTTTCACGACCAAGGATGTGGGCAAAGGAACCGGCCTAGGACTATCGACGGTCTATGGAGTGGTGAAGCAGAGCGCCGGACACATATCGGTCGACAGCGCGCCCGGGCGCGGTACTACTTTCTCTATTTACCTGCCGAAAACCGCGGCAAAAGCGCTGCCCCGAAAGCCGGGGCCGTGCCGGGCCGAAAGCCTGCGTGGCACCGAGACGGTGCTGCTGGTTGAAGACGCGAGCTCGGTTCGAGAATTGACGCGCGAGTGGCTAGGCGCCGGCGGCTACAACGTCCTTGAAGCAAGCAATCCGGACGACGCGATGCGTATCGCCAAGCAGTATCGCCTGCCCATTCACCTGCTGGTGACGGACGTGATTATGCCCGGCATGAATGGCCCTGCTCTGGCAAAAGCTCTGACCGCGATACGACCCGACATGAAAATTCTCTACATCTCGGGCTATACCGGTTTCATCGACCACAGATCGATTGATCCGGCGGCCGCGATCGTTCCAAAGCCGTTCACGCGCGAATCGTTGCTTGGCAAATTGCGCGAAACGTTGTCTCCCGAATGCGAGCAAGTGTCCGCATAAGCCGCAGCGGTCGAGTTCCAGTTACTGTTGCACTCCCGCTCTAAGGCGGTTGCGAGCGCAGCCGCCCTCTGTTACGCCGATTTTTGCGCGCGGTGTGGTTCTTTCCAACGGGCTTCGGATAGAATTCGAACCTATGGATGAGCTGAACGTGTATGCGCTAATTGGCGAAGAGGGATTTGCCCGCCTGGTGGGGGCGTTTTACCGGCAAGTACCAAAGGACGATATTCTGAGCCGCATGTACCCGCTCCATGATTTGCAGGGCGCCGAAGAGCGCTTGCGCGATTTTCTGGTTGGGCGATTCGGCGGACCGCAGCGTTACATCGAGCGTCGCGGGCATCCACGTCTGCGTGCGCGGCACATTCCGTTTCACATCAATCAGGCGGCGCGGGATCGTTGGATAGCGCTGATGGACAATACGCGTTTGCGGAAGCCGCGCTTCCAGCCGAAGCGGAACAGTTTCTGCGCGAATTTCTCTCGCAGATGGCGACGTTTATGATCAATCAGCCGTAAGCTGCCCGCGAACGCTTCACTCAGGCGAAAGCGGAAATTCCGGTGATGTGTTCGCCGATGATGAGGCGCTGAATGTCGTGGGTGCCCTCGTAGGTGTAGACGGATTCGAGATTGTTCATGTGGCGCATGACGCAGTAATCGTCCACGATGCCGTTGGCGCCCAGGAGTTCGCGCGCTCGGCGGGCCACCTCGATGGCCATCCACACGTTGTTCATTTTCAGCATGGAAATGTGGACGGGTTGTGCGCGTTCCTGATCCTTGAGCTGCCCAACGTGCAGCGCCAGAAGCTGCGCCTTGGAAATTTCGGTGATCATCCAGGCGAGCTTGTCTTGGACTAACTGGTGCGAAGCGATGGGCTTGTTCGCGAATTGCTTGCGCGTTTTGGTGTATTGCAGCGCCGTATCGTAGCAGGCCATCGCCGCGCCAATGCCGCCCCAGCCGATTCCGTAGCGGGCTTGCGTGAGGCATGAAAGCGGGCCTCGCAGTCCGTCGATTCCGGGCAGAAGATTTTCGGCGGGAATTTCGCAATCGTTGAACGAAAGCCCGGATGTAACCGATGCGCGCATGGACAGTTTGCCGTGCACGTCGTGCGTCGCGAAGCCTTTCGCGCCCTTTTCCACCAGGAATCCGCGAACGCGCTCGTCTTCGCATTTCGCCCACACCACGGCCACGTCCGCAATCGATCCGCTGGTGATCCACATTTTTTCGCCATTCAGCACGTACAGATTGCCGCGACGCACGGCGCGCGTGAGCATGCCGCCGGGGTTCGATCCGAATTGCGGCTCGGTGAGCCCGAAGCAGCCGATGGCCGCGCCGGATTGTAAGCGCGGAAGCCATTTGTCTTTTTGCGCGGGCGATCCATAGGCGTGGATCGGGTACATCACCAGCGCGCTTTGCACCGAAACGAAGCTGCGCAAGCCGGAATCACCGCGCTCCAACTCCTGCATCACCAGTCCGTATGCGACGTTGGACATTTCCGCGCAGCCATAGCCTTTCAGATTCGCGCCGAAAAATCCCAGCTCGCCTAGCTGCGGAACCAACTCCATCGGAAAGGTCGCGTCGCGATAATGTTTGTCGACGGCTGGCAAGACGCGCTCGTCAACAAACTGCCGCGCTGTGCGGCGCGCGAGAAGCTCTTCATCGCTGAATGACGAATCGAGATCCAGAAAATCCACGCCCGGGAATGCCGCCATCAGGCCCTCCTTGCATTCGAATCTCGACGAGATTATGCGCCTTCAAAGAGTGTGCAGGTACGCCATCAAATTGGCGAGTTGTTGATCGGTGAGCACGCCGCCTTGTCCTGGCATCATCCCGCGGCCGTTAACGATGGTCTGTTCCACGAAACGGTCGTTCGCCGGCAAGCCGCTCGGCAGATATTTCTTGCGGAAGAGACCCTTCAGACCTGGGCCTTTTAGCCCAGACGATGAATAGGCATAATGGCATGCGGCGCAATCTGTCTGAAAAACCACGCGTCCGAAGGACTGCTGCACGTTCAAGCCGAGTTGCGCATCGGTTTCCTTGGAGAGATCTTTGCCGCCTCGGCGGGCAAACAGCGCGATCATAATCGCAGCGAGCATTAGGAACGTGAGCCATTTGAGGGTTCGCGCGTATGGGGCAAGCCAAGATTTTGGACCGCCTTGCGATTCTGGCGTTTGCTGTGGGGTCGTCATTTCACGTCGGTTCCCATGCTCTGATCGTTGGCCTATTTTAATTCGCGTAGCGGGCGCTGGCAGGAGAACGCTTCCAGAGCCGCGCGGAGGCGATCGCGGCTCCTTCGACCAGCGAGCGCAATTTTTTGTACACCATTTCCGGCTCCAACTTGCCCATTCCCGCGAACGTGCTGAAGCCGCAATCGGTCCCGGCGATCACACGCTCGCGCCCCACGACGTCCGCGAATCGCGCGATGCGCTGCGCGACGAGTTCTGGATGCTCGATGCTGGCGCTGCACGGTTCGATCAAGCCGGGGACAAGAATTTTGTCCTCGGGAATGCGCGCGTCGTGCCAGACGGTCCACTCATGCTGGTGCCGCGGATTGGCGGCCTCGAATAAAATCGCGCGCGGCTTGGCGCGCAACACGATGGGAATGATTTTTTCGAGCGGAATGTCGTGGTCGTGCGGGCCTTCGTAATTTCCCCAGCACACGTGCATGCGCACCATGTCCGCGGGGATCAGGGCCAGGGCGCGGTTGAGCGCGTCGGCGTGCAGTTCGGCACGCTTCAGAAATTCCGCCTCGCTCAAGTCTTGAAAGCCGGTGTGCCGCGCCATGGCCAGATCGGGACAATCCACTTGCAGCATGAATCCCGCAGCCACAATGGCTTCGTATTCCTCCTTCATCGCGTTGGCAACTGCCTCCACGTACGCGCGGTGCGAGGGATAAAATCGGTTCGGCTGAAACGCGGTGACCAGGCCGGGCGAAGCGGCGTTCATGAACGCTTCCGCCACGCGGGTCTTGCCGATGGCTGCGCGGAGGTTCGCCAGATCCTTTCGGAGCTGCTGGCGGCTTTGTACTTCGACTGGGCCCACGCAGCAGGATCGGCGGAAGGATTGCTTGCCGCCAACGCGCCCGATGCGTTCGCGGAAATCCGGATAGGCGGCCAGATCGAGCGCGGGTTTGCGCGCTTGGTCGCCGCCGAAGCCGGAAAGGCGTTCGTGAATGTAGGTCGCGTAGCTCACTTTACTGGCTTCGCCGTCGCTGACAATGTCGACGCCGATGGCGGCCTGGCGGGCCACGTTGTCAGCGACGGCGTCGCGCACCACGCGATCGAATTCCTGCTGATCGAAAGGCTCATCATGATCCTTGCGCAAGAGCAGGTCCGAAAGCTCGGCCGAGCGCGGCAGGCTGCCGACGTGCGTGGTGAGGATGCGATCGGTGCTGAGTTTCATGGCTAATCCGGAAGCGAATTGAACCACTGAGGCTAGCATATTGTCGCGCTGAAATTAACAGCGGCGCGTGGCGCTCTAGTAGACTGGTTGTAGCGCGGCTCGGCGGCGCGATTGAGTCGGATCAGCAGGAGAAACGAAATGGAACTTTTGGGTGAAGTAGGAACCGTGGCGGCGATTTGCACCACGGGAGCGTTCATTCCGCAGATCGTGAAGATTCGAAAGCAAGGTGGCGAAGATCTCTCGTATTTAATGCTGGCGGTGTATTTCGTCGGCGTGACGCTGTGGCTGATTTACGGGCTGATGCTGCACGCGGCGGCTGTGATTTGGGCCAACGCGACCGCGGCTCTGCTGGTGGCTATCGCCATCGCGCTGAAGGCAATCTATCCCGGCCTCGGCGATCGAGCTGCCGTGGCAAGCCACACGCGAAACGACTGAATCCGAAGCTGCTGGCCATTGAGGAGAATCGCTATTCTGGATCCTTGGAGATGCGGAGGACACGCGCGGAAGAGTTGTGCGAATACATTTCTTCCACGAGAGCGGCGCGGCGTTCGAGGATGCTGCGCTGATTGAGAGAGCCTTTGTCCGTAATTTCGCCGGCATCGAGCGACGGCGGCTCGTCCATTAGCATCGCCCGGACCACCCGATTAGAGTTACCGGTTGCTTGCTGCGCGAACGATTCCAGCAACTCCGAGAATTTCCGCTTCACGGCGGGCTGCCGAAAAACTTCAGCACGCGTAGCGGTCGCGGATGCATCAAGCGCGAGCGCGCGGCAGGCTTCGAGGTTGGGGAAGACAAGAATGCCGAGATCGGGACGGTCCGGCCCAGCGATGGCCACATCGGTTAGGTACGGCGAAAACCAGGTGAGGATGCGGGCACGCAGCGGACCGATATTGACGAACGTAGCCGATGAGAGTTTGAAGTCTTCGGCGAGGCGCCCATCGAAGAATAACCCCTGATTAATGTCGTCCGGATCGACGAAGCGCGCGGCGTCTCCGAACCGGTAGTAGCCCTCCTCGTCGAACGCGCGCGCGGTGAGTTGCGGATCTTTCCAGTAACCGGGAGTCACGTTGGGACCTTTCACACGCACCTCTAGTTTTGAGCCAACCGGTGCGAGCTTCGCTTCCACACCGGGCATGGGAATGCCAATCGAGCCGGCGTGATCGGTGTCCCACGTGCATTGCAAAGCCATAGGGGATGTTTCGGTGGCGCCCAGCCCCGTCGCGATCAGCACGCGTTCGCCGCGGCATTCGATCATCATTGCGCGGTAGGCGTCCCAAACCGCCTGCGAGAGGCCCGCCCCAGCGTAGAACATGAATTTCAGGCGGCTGAAAAAATTGTCGCGCAGCTGCGTGTCGCGGCGGAAATACGCCAGCAGTTCTTCGTATCCGCGGGGCATGTTGAAGTAGAGCGTGGGCGCGATTTCGCGCAGGTTTTCCACCGTCGCAACGATGCCGGCGGCGGTGGGGCGGCCATCGTCGATATAAAGAGTTCCGCCATTGTAAAGCGGCAGGCCGGTGTTGTGATTTCCGCCGGCGGTGTGGTTCCACGGCATCCAGTCGAGCAGAACGGGCGGCTCGTCTTCGAGAAAGCGGAAGCCCTGCCGGATCATCTGCTGATTGCTGCAGATCATGCGGTGCGTGTTGATCACGGCTTTGGGCAAGCCGGTCGAGCCGGACGAAAAGATAAACTTCGCGACGTCGTCCGGCTGAATGGCGGCGTGCGCCGCTTCGACGGCCGCAGTGGGCTTCGCGGCGGCGAGATCGTCGAAAGAAATGGCGCGGCGATCGGAAAGAGGGCCATCGGCGAAGACGACTTCGGTCTCGCAATCGACGGCTGCGTCGAGAGCTCGGCGATACTGGTCGCCACGCGAGACGAAAATCAGCCCCGGATCGAGGATTTTCATCACGTGGCGCAGCTTGGCGAAGTCTTTCGAGATCAGCGAATACGGCGGCGCAATCGAGGCCGTTGGGATTCCCACGTGCTGGCCCGCTAGCATCAGTAGAAGATGTTCCAGATCGTTTTCCGAAAGGATGGCGACGGGACGATGGGCGGAAAGGCCACGGTCCAGCAGCGCCTGGCCGAGACTGCGGACTTTGCGAACCGCTTCGGCGTAGGTAAGGTAGCGCCAGCCGACGTTCGCGTGGCGCTTTGCGGCGAGCGGCCGATCCGGCGCTACAGAAGCCCAATAGACAAGGCGCTCGGTGAGCACACGCGGATATTCTTCGAGCGGCTCGTCCGGGCGAATGATAAACGCGCCATCCGGACGGCGCTGCATCGAAGCGCCGGAAGTTCGCAGGCGAACGGGCCGCACCGGGCTTTTTGCGCCAGCTTTGGTTAGAGCGCCTTGTGTGCTCATGTTTCGGCTTAGCCGATACTCACGCAAAACCCATCATCGGCCGGCATGCCTCGTCGCGGCCGATTTGCCGAATGAGAATAGACTACGAGCATTTCGCGTCGCTGCCAAGAGCGGGAGTTACGCGTTCACTTTAGAGTAGCGCAGGTTCGCAACCTGGGCGCTGAGCGTCGGGCAAGCTCAGGTGGGGACTATCGTCACGCCCATTTATCGATCGAGACGCTCGATCGATAGCTCATGTTGGCGACCATGTGGTACGGGTTGGTTTCGCCGCCCACTACCACGATGTTTAGGTAGCTGGCGTTGCGGAAGATCGGAATGCGTGCGTCGTCGGGCAGATTGACGGCGCCCGCTTCGGTGAAGCGCAGTCCGAAGAGAGTGGTCTTCGCATCCTTCACGCTGATGGTCGCGTTCTTCCACACCCATTCGAGCAGCGGTTCCTTGGTCTTGTAACCTAACTCAACCAATCCTTGCGCGACGAGCGGATCGCAAACCACCAAGCCTCCAAACAACGGCGCGCACGTCCCGAAATTAAAGGCGAACGCCTCCTGATAATGCGGCACGGGCTTGATGCCGAGACCGGGGCCGTTTTGCCCCTGGCGAATGTCCATCCCGAAGAAAACGCTGACGACGTTCTCTTCCTTTTTAAATCCTTTTTGTACGTGGAACGGTTCCCACGGGCTGGCCTTCTCGTTTTCCGGGATGATCAGGTTGTTGTAGTTGCAGGTGTTGCCGAAGGTGCCGAGGTAGGTCTGGCCGGGCTGCCCGCAGCTGCCGCAATTTTTCGAGACGAGCGTCCAAGCGCGGCCGATGGTGGCGTTGGGCTGCGCGAACGGTCCCATCGCGCCGATGCCGTAGTTCATGTTGAGCTTGTCGCGAATGGGTCCGTTGATGATCGCCGCGGTCGCAAAGGAATTTGTGGAGCTCGAAAGAGACGGCAATTCGCTAGCGGCGATGGCCAGCACGATCGGGAAGTAGCTTGGGTCGCATCCGGCCATCACGGCGTTCACGGCGACGTTGCGAACCGTATAAGACCACTCCGGATACGAACCCTTCGCCGGGCGAATGGCTAGTGGCTTTCAGCATCGCGTCCACTTTTTCCCTGGTCGGCAAGATGATGGCCATGAAGTCGGTCATGCCGTTGTTCATGTAGTAGTCCTGCAGTTCGTCCTGCGTGCCGGAGAAGCTCTCCGGTCCGACCGGCGGCGTGACGGTGCCAGTTTTTTCTTCGTCGGGCGAGAGCGGCTTAGTGAGTGCGCTGATAATTTCCGGCATCAGCGGCTTGTGCGTGACTGGATCGTCGCCTTCGAGATATGCGTACATCTGCGCGTCCGATTTGCCCCACACCGGATGCGGAGTGAAGCAGATGCGTTCGTGGGGCATGCCGCGCTGCGCGGCGTTGCTGTAAGCCAAGTCCTTGAACGCGATGGTAACGATTGGGGCCGTGGGAATGCCCATCTTTTCCAGAGTTATGCAGTGACCGACGGTCGCTGGTGTGCAGGTGCTTCAATGGCCAATAGCCATGATGACGGCGTTGCCCTTGGCCTTAATCTCGGCCCAAAGCTTCGGATCGTCGTCAGCCAGCGCGCCTGCTTTCAGCCGATAGACGGTCTTAACGCTCGGCATGTGCTTCTGAAACCAGATGGCGATCTGATTCAGGAAGTGATCGGCGCCGGGAAATCCGTCGGAAACGAGATAGATGGTTTTGCCGTCGAGCGTTTTCAGGCGCGGCGCCATGGGAATCAGCGTGATCGGCGGAGGAGTGCCCTTGGGGTTCAGGCCTTCGATTTTCCCATCGGATGATGCGGCGGATTGGCGCTGGGACGCGTGCAGATTTGAGCCCGCGAGCAGCGCCGGCGAGGCGCCCAATAAAGACAACAGCTTGCGTCTATTCATGACGAGCCTCCCGCACCCAAGGCATCAGAAAAAATAAACGACTGGCGATCTCGCAACCGCCGCGTCGCGCATGTTACGCCCGATTTACTAGACCAGGCAAGCGAACTTGCAGGTGGCAGAGCGGCGGAATGGAATGGGATTTTGAGCGCGAAAGGTGGCAAAACTCTGCACCGGGACGTTCCGGGTAGCCGGGTACGCGATCGTTTGTTTTCTATGACTTACGCGTGTTTCTACTCGAGTGCGTGTTCCGGGTAATTGCGCTTGTTTGATGTGCCGTGATTCGTGATCCAATCTCTCCTGGACGACCGGCACATCCGACGCGTGGGAGCCACAAGCAGTCGCGCAAGTGAGGCTCCGCCCTTCGATTCGCTTCAGGGTAAACGAAAAGCGGCGCGCAAGAAGGCGCGTGTTTGCGGCGGGGTTAAAACCCCGCCCTTCCATCCCGCATTCGGCGTGTCTCTCAATTTCTCGCACAACTGCTCCGATCGCTCACTCGCACTGCCAGGGAGACCTTCCCCAGGCTGGCGCGGCAAGCGCTGACGGACGATTCCTGGCGTAGCCCCCACGCTCAGCGGCTTCGCGCGCGGAACTAAAAACAAGCCACGGTAGCACAGGTACGGCGGGGCATCATGAGGAATTTCGATTTGCTCGTAGTTGTAAGCGTGGAGTGATTGCGAATGGACTTTCCAGTTTTCAGGGCTGAAGCCGCTAAGTACTGGCACGCGTTTCCGCGTTGCTGAAATCCCGGGCCGCCGCCGGGATCGAGCATCGGAATTACGGGGCGTTCAAGTGGCCGGATCAAACTTCGCGAATTGGACCTGGGTGGCCTACAAGTTTTTGGTCGTCGGTGAGCAGAGTGATTCCCTCCACGATGGCTTGAGCGACCAACACGCGGTCGAACGAGCCCTCGTGTTTGGGCGCGGGGCCGGAGCATCGGGCGAGCACAAAGACGCTAGGGTACGGGATGGTGGCGCGAGGCCACCATCCCGCCGAGGTTCGCTATGCCCACTTATCGACGGACACGCTCATGCGATAGCTCATGTTGGCTATCTGGTGATAGGGGTTGGTCTCGCCGCCAACGACGACGAAGTTGAAGGCATCCGGACGCTGCCACTTGGGCACGACTGAATCGTCCGTAAGACCGGCGGCAGCCGGGCCCCGTGGAGGAAAGCTGAACAAGCACGACCTGAGCTGCTTCACCGTTGCAGTTGCGTTCTTCTGGAGCCACGCGGCCAGGTCTTCCTTCTTCTTGAAACCAAGACCGACCAAGCCATTGGCGACCAGCGGATCGGCCACGATTAGAGCACCGAAAATCGTGGCGAACGGAACGCAGTTGCAGACCATCGCTTCCTGAAAATGAGGCACCGGCTTGATGCCGAGACCCCAACCGCCCTGCGCTTGCTGGATTCCAAAACCGAAGAACAAGCTGATTACGTTTTCTTCTTTTTTGAAACCCTTCTGTACGTGGAGCGGCTCCCACGGGCTGGCTTCTTCATTTTCGGGAATAATCAGGTTGCTGTAGTTGATCACGTTGCCTTGCGAGCCTTCGTAGGTCTGGCCCGGAAGGCCGCCGTTGCATAGGTTCTTCGACAACATCCCCCACGCACGGCCGATCATGGCATTGGGCTGCGAGAACGGGCCCATGGCGCCGATGCCAAAGTTCATGTCGAGTTTGTTGCGCATGGGACCATTCACAACCGCCGCATAAACCAGCGAGTTCGTGGAGCTAAACAACGCCGATTGGCCGCTGGAGGCGAGAGCCAAAATTGCCGGGAAATATTCCGGCAACGCCCCAGCCATCACGGCATTTACGGCTACCTGATGTACGTTGAACGACCACGGCGGGAACGCACCGCGCGCTGGAGTTAGGTCGCCGACGTGTTCATCGGGCGAATGGCTGGTGCCCTTGAGCATGGCGTCGACCCTTTCCTCGGTCGGGATGACGATCGGCATGAAATCAGTCATACCGTTGTTCATGTAATATTTCTGCAGGGCCTCCGCGGTATCCACAAATGTCGCTGGACCAATCGAGGGCGTCACTGAGCCGGTCTTCTTTTCGGCTTCCGTCAATGGCTTTGTGAGCGCGCTGATCACTTCCGGCATCAGCGGCTTGTGCGTCACAGGATCGTCGCCTACCAGGTACGCGTACATCTGCGCGGGCGTCTTGCCCCACACCGGGTGCGGCGTGTAGACGATGCGCAGGTCGGGCACGCCTCGGCTCGCGGCGTTGGCCTCCGCCAGGTCATGAAAGGCAATCGTGACCATGGGCGCTGTCGGGATTCCCATCTTTTCGTATGCTATGCAGTGACCGACGGTCGCTGGAGTGCAGGTGCTTCAATGCCCGATGGCCATGATCACGCCATTGGCGTGCGCCTTTAGCTCCGCACGGAGTTTGGGGTCATCCGCCGCAAAGCCGCCGGCCTTCAGGCGGTAGACCGTCTTCACGCTGGGCATGTGCTTCGAGAACCAGATCT
>JBOGMX010000020.1:0-5852 GCA_050746725.1 Candidatus Acidiferrales bacterium
ACGCAGATCATGGAGCGGCTGCGCGTCGCGCTGGTGCAGAAATGGCACGGGTCGGCGTCCGTGATGTTGTTGCAGACCGAACATTCGCGGACTTTTTCCTTGGCCTCGCGAATGGCGTCTGAAAGCGCGAAGGCTTGTTCGCGGTCGGCGCGAAGAAGAAAAAAAGCCAGGCGCTGCGCGGTCTTCTGGCCGATTCCGGGCAGACGGCGAAGTTCGTCGATCAGCCGGGAAACCGACGGAGCAAAGTCAGGCATGCGGCGTCATCTCGTTTCGTGTGCTGTTGCTGATGGACGATTATGGCAGATTTGCGCAACGATTCGCCAGACGGTAATAGCGCCTCTCACGGAGCGCATCGGCGCAAAAGCGATATAATCCGTCGAATGGTCGCCAACCACTGCCACATCCGCGAAGAAACGCCAGACGATCAAGAGCAGGTGCGGCGCGTGAACGAAGCTGCGTTCGGGCGTGCGGACGAGGCTGATCTTGTCGATCAACTGCGAGCGGAGAACGTTGTGCTTGCGTCGTTGGTAGCCGAATCGGATTCAGAGATCTTCGGGCACATTCTATTCACTCGGATGTCGATTGAATCGGACGGAGCCCGCATCCCGGCCGTCGCGCTAGCTCCGCTGGCCGTCCTTCCCCAGCACCAGAGAAAAGGCATTGGCGGCGAGCTGATCCGCAAAGGACTCGATCTTTTGCGGAAGCGCGGCGAGGAAATCGTGATCGTTCTCGGGCACCCCGACTATTACCCGCACTTTGGATTTTCCTGCGAAAGCGCACGATGCCTCGAAAGCCCCTTCCCTCCCGAAGCGTACATGGCGCTCGCATTGAAACAAGGAGCGCTGTCCGGAGTCCGAGGAAGCGTCAAATACCCCGCAGCGTTCGGCCTTTGAAATCGCTCCCGTTGGGAGTCGCAAGACGACGGGGGCATCTAGCACGCTGTCCTCTGGAGCTAGAAAGCTCAACGCGCTGCATCCGCTTAATGCCGGAGCTTTGACGTTCGGCCCCTCCCCAAAACCCGCCCCGATCAGCACGGCGATTTTGTTGGGCGCGCGTTGTACAGCGCGCAAGGGGAGCGGTACGATGGTGGGCGGGAGTTCACGCGAAGAGATCCGGCCAGCCCAGCCCGGAACATGACCAAAAGCGAAATCTACAGATGGGGGTTGGTGTGAGACGACATACTTGTCTTGGAATGGGAGCTTTGCTCGCGATCATGTTGGGTCCTTTATTCCCGGCTGCATGCGCTGCGCAGAGGAACCGGGTGCTGGGCCAAGTGGAGATTCAGGGCAAGACGAAGGCGGATAAAACATCGGGCGTGTGGGTGGATGGGCAGTATGTGGGATTCGTGAAGGAGCTGAAAGGCAACAAGAAACTCTTGCTGCTGCCGGGCGAGCATAAAATCGAGGTGCGCCAAGCAGGCTATATCGGGCAAACGCAGAAGGTGACGGTCGAGCCGGGGAAAAAGACCACGATTCGCGTCCATCTGCTAAAGAATCCCAGGGCGCAGTACCCGCACGCGTCGGCCGCGCAGGTAAAGCTGGAAGTGACGCCGGACCGAGCCGCCGTGTTTGTCGACGGAGGATATGTGGGAACGCCGCACGAGTTTAGCGGGCTCGGACGCGCCATGGTGATCGCTCCTGGCAAGCATAGGATCCGAATCGCGCTGGCTGGATATCAGGACTTCACCACCGAAGTGAATTTGCGTCCGAAACAAAAGATCACGATCAAGACGGATCTGATTCCCGGCACGCAAGCCGGGCCGACGATCAGGAGTAAGTAGCGTGATCCGGGCCGGAGGGCCTTCCAAGAGCGACGGCGTGAAACGGGATGAGACGGCGGGGCGTCCAACGCGACGGGTTTGTTGCGCACGTGGTGTGCCCCGGTTACAATGCGGCTGCGCTTGCGCCGGCCAGTTCAGCAGGCGAAATGCTCGGCAAGCAAAAGCGGATTCCTCGAGCAGACAGCGCCCCCGGAATGGCAATTGGGACATTTTCGGCAATACAGGATCGGAGTTCCAGGCTCACTGCGAAGGTTTCGAATTTCAAAAGGGGGAAAGAAACATGCGAACGAAAGCAGTCCGATGGATTTTGGCTGTAGCGTTTATGGCAACAGTGAGCGCGGTTCCCGTGCTCGCACAGGGTCCGCCACCGGGAAGACGCGGCGGAAGGATGATGATGGGACCGCCGCTGCAGTTGAGCTCTTCGGCGTTTCAGGATCTGGGGACGTATCCGGAAAAGTATTCGTGCGCGCCGAATGGACAGATGGACATCGCGCACATGACTTCGCCGCCTCTTTCGTGGAAGGACGCGCCCGCGGGCACCAAGAGTTTCGTGCTGCTGCTGCACGATCCCGACGCGCACGCGAACAAGTCTGTGGACGACATCACGCACTGGATCATCTTCAACATCCCAGGCACGGCGACCGGGCTGCCGGAAGGCGTGAAGGCAGACGCGCCGGCGAGCGTGGGCGTTCAGGGCAAGAACATCGCGGGCCAACCCGGGTTCTTCGGGCCATGCGCGGGTCCGGGACCGGCGCACCACTACACGTTTGAACTGTACGCGCTGGACACCACGCTCGATCTGCAGGCAGGCGCCAGCCGCGACGACATCATGAAGGCCATGAACGGGCACGTCTTGACCGGCACGGTGATGATTGAGATGTTCCATCGCACGTCGATGGGTGGGCCGCCGAGGCACTAAGACGATTTCGCGGGAGATTCTTCCCGCCGAATAGCAACAATTAGAGTGAAAAATCCCTCTCCGCCCGCGATGGGCGGAGGGGGATTTTTTTTCGGGTGCGAAGTAATCCGGAAAGTTTAGTGAGACGAGGTTTTCCGAGGGATTCTTCAGCGATCCTCGCCGGATCGCTTCCGAATGACGAGCTAGCGCGGAGGCGGGCAACATCCGTGCCGTTCGCGGGAAAGGTGAAGGGTGCCTTTGACGGGGCTCAGAACAAGCGGCATCTGAAAGAACGGAAGCAAAAGCAGATCCCTCACCACCGTTCGCGAAAAACGTGCGACCGGGTTCGGGATGACAGACCGGTGCAATTTGAAAGATTGAAACGAAATTAGAAGAGGCCGGGGATCTTCATTCCGGCCATGCCGGGCATGCCGCCAGCAAGGTCGGTGACTTGCTTGGAGAGTTCTTCGTCGACGCGGCGGGCTGCGTCATTGACCGCTGAGATGATCAGCTCCTGCAGCATCTCCTGGTCCTTGCCCTTGTAAACTTCCGGATCGATGCGCACTTCGATCAGCTGCTTTTGGCCGCTCATGCGCACGGTGACCATGCCGCCGCCAGCGGAGGCTTCCACGGAGATTTCGCCGATGCGCTTTTCCAGCTTTTCCTGCGCCTGGCGGAACTGCGAGAGCATTTGCTGCAGAGCTTTAACTTCCATGCGTTATTCCTCGCCGGGACGCTTTACGTTCGAAATGCGGCCACCGAATTTTTCGAGCATCGCCCGAACGAGGGGATCTTCCTCGAAGCGAGCGCGAACTTCGGAACCGCGAGTCGCACCTACCCGACCGGATTCGAGTTTAACACAGACGCGAAGAGGCTGGCCCAGCACTTGGTGCAGGACTGTGCGCAAACGCTCCATCGGGTCGCGGGCTTGCAACACGTCGGTGAACGTGCGGTTCTCCACCGGGAAAAAAAGATGGAGCTCGTTGCCGTTTAGCTCCCATCGGGAAGCCTGATCCAGTATTGAAAGCAAAAGATGGCTGCCTTGCAGGGCAGACTTGATGGCGTCCACTTGCGCAGAGGCGAGTCCCCCGTCCGCCGAAGAGACTGAATCTTCTGCGGCGCGCGCGATGATACGCGGCGGGGACGCAGGAATCGGACGATCGCGCTTTTCGCGATTGGGACGCGCGGCAGCGGGCGATGCTAGAGAATTTTCTTGAGGCGCCGGCGACGATGCGGGCGCAGAAACTGGCGCCGATGGCTCGGCCGGAGCAGTGCGAGCCCACGGAGCTGATGGCGCGCTAGCAGAACTTGATTCGGTCGACGCGAATGGCTCGGCGGCGGGCGCCATGCGCACAGCAGCGCCGGAAGACCTTGATGCAGATTGCGCAGGCGGTACGGATCGTACGGGCGCAGCGGCAGGGGCGCTGGAGCCAGGCGCGAACGATAAAGGCGATGCTGATGGTGCTGATGCAGACGCGCCGGAATGCCGAGCCGGCTGCGCGGCCCGCTGCGAGTGAGAGCTTTCGCCGCGAAGTTGAGCGATGGCTTCTTCGAGCGGCGCCAGGCGCTGCGCGTTGATGAGTTTCAGAAGGCCGAGTTCGAGATGCAGACGCTGATCGGGCTTGCGGCGCAGATCGTCTTCGGTAGCCACGAGAATATTGAAGAAGCGCGTGAGATCTTCCTCGGTGAATTGCGCGGATTGCTCGGCTAGGCGCGGGCGCTCTTCGGCCGGCGCAGCGATGAGCTGTGAATCCGCTCCGCACACGCGGGCGACCAGCAGATTACGAAAGTGGCGAATTGCCTCGCGGCAGAAGTGCTGGAGATTTTGGCCGTCGGCGATCAGGCGGTGAACGAGCGAGAGCGCGCCTTCGGAGGATTGCGCGGCGATGGCTTCGACGAGATCGTCGAGCACGCTTTCGGCGACGACGCCGAGAAGTTCGCGCACCTGCGCGTCGGTGATGGTATCGCCGCCATAGGCCATGGCTTGTTCGAGAAGCGAGAGGCCATCACGCAGGCTTCCTTCAGCAGCGCGCGCCAGCACGGCGACTGCGCCCGAATCGACTTTCAGATTTTCCGCTTTGGCGATGCGTTCAATCTGGCCGGCGATTTCCTGGAACGTGAGCGAACGGAACTGGAAAAGCTGCGCGCGCGATTTGATGGTATCGACGAGATCTTCGGGCTTCGTGGTGGCCAATATAAATACCACGCGATCGGGCGGCTCTTCGAGCGTCTTCAGTAGCGCGTTGGATGCATCGCCGGTCAACTGATGCGCTTCGTCGAGAATCACCACTTTGTAGCGGCTGGCTGCGGGCGCGTAGCGAACCATTTCGCGCAGCTCGCGAATTTGGTCGATGCCGCGATTCGAAGCCGCGTCGATTTCAAGAACGTCGAGCGAAGTGCCGGCGGAAATTTCGCGGCAGGAGTCGCAAGTATTGTCAGGCTCGGCGGTGGGGCCCTTCACGCAATTCAGCGCCTTGGCAAGAATGCGCGCAGCAGTGGTCTTCCCTACCCCGCGCACGCCGGAAAAAATATAGGCATGAGCGACGCGATTGGACTGGATGGCGTTGGCGAGTGTGCGCGTGACGTGCTGCTGGCCCACGATTTGACTGAAGGTTTGCGGGCGATATTTACGCGCGATGACTTTGTAGCTCATGTGATTGGTTTGACTGGGCTGCGGTGCGCCGGAAGTTCGGCTCGCGATGCGCGGCGATGAGAGGAACTTCGGGCATTCCGCGGCACACGAAACTGACCCGCTACCGTTGCTCCCTTCCGGGCCTGGCGGGGTTTGCGGGGAATCGTTGCACAGAGCCCGAAGTTCCACCGATCGGCAGTCGCGCGGCATTTTTTTCTTGCAGCACGACCGCTTCGCGGAGTCTAACACACCGCTTGGCGCCGTGAAAGCGCACACGCCGCGTGGCTGGAATTATTTTTTTTGCCGCGTGAGCCAATCACTTGCTTTTGCAAAATGCTTTTGCTTTCGGCACTAAGCCGCAATGAGGCGAAGCTATTTCCCATCGCTCGCTGATGGAATTTGTCCGTAGTTTCCCATCTAGTCCTATCAGACAGCTGTACCAACGGCCCATTGCGGATAGGGGAGGTGGAGGGTTATTTTAGTTGCGTAAAGTTGTAACAATTCCGTAAACTTGGGCGGATCCTAATTAGAACGAGGTTGTT
>JBOGMX010000021.1:0-273683 GCA_050746725.1 Candidatus Acidiferrales bacterium
GCCGCAAGCGCCGGGATTCACACTCAGTGTTAGACAACCGGGCCAAACCTTCGGTGCGTGCATGGCGGCAAATTCCGGAAACTACAGCATATCCGGCACTCTCTTGGGTGGCCACGCGCAAGCGGTAGCCGGCAATGATATTGCGAATCTCGCATTCGGAAACGCTAGTGAAGGCACCGCTGGCTTGTTCTTCAGCGAAGGAGGCTCGAAAGCCTTCGCGGGTGGAGTTGGCACGGTCATGACCGCGGGAAGAAGAACTGCGTCCATTACTTCGCTGAATCTTGAGGGCGTGACCGGGCCCGCACCCATGATTTTGGGCAAGACTGGCGCTGAAGTGGCAGCGGAGTGGCTCTCAGGCGTCGCCGAACTTAAGTTGGCAGCGGACGCCGGTCTCACAGGTGCGGAGGCAATTGGTTGTGGAATTCCTTAATCGGATATGAGCCAAACAACAAGAAAGCAGGTTAAGAGCGGGCTGCGCTTGGGTATCGGTTTCGGCTTGTTTCTGATCGGAGGGATGTTCCTAAGCGCAGGAATGGGCAGGGTCGCCTGGTCGGCGACCCCGCCTCATTACGTCGTGTGGTCCGACCCAATCGGGTGGGCAGAGCTTGCACTTGCGGCGGCGGCGCTACTGTCCTCCGCAGGAGTTTGGTGGCAATTATTCGCTGGTTACATGCTATTCGGCTTCGTCAAAAGTGCCATCGTTCTCGTAACGGGAAGAGACATATATGCCCCTCACGCCCCGTTCCCCCGCCCAGAAGCGGCGGCGCTCGGTTTTTTCTGCATGGTGTCAATCCTGTTGATGTATCGGTTTACAAAAAATCGACCAACGACCCTGGATCGTATCGCGCTGACCGCATACCTGTTCTGTCTCGTGTGGCGGGCAGATGCCGCTAAATTCTCAGATTTTGATCTCGGCCTATTGGTTGGGCTGGGTTGCCTTCTCTTGGCGTGGGCCTATGACCGCTTCCACCGCCATCACCGCACCGAGCACGCATCTCGCCCTAACCATGTCACGGTGTAGCGGTCGCGGACTGCGGGTGAGCCCGGTAGTGTGAGCCGGTCCGGCAGCCTTTCCCTTTAGCCGCCTTGTTCCTGCCGTCGGTCCGCCGAGGGGCGCGATTCGCGCCGAGTCTCGCCCCCCGAGGCCGGTTGCTGGCGGTTAACGTGGAGCGCCGGAGAGCGCCCGGAAGGACGGCGCTGACGCGCCGGGAGTAGGGGGGACACGTCACCCCTAAAAGGGTGCTGCACGGCAACTTTGGTTGCTGTAGGGTAACCACAGAAAAGAAACCAGATACAAAACTTTGGGCGCTCGGGAGCGCCGGAAGTTCCTATATGCGAACTTGTTGATTTTGAAGGCTTCCTGCTACTGTGCGCGTGTGAGTCGGTAGCGGGAGGGTTCGCATGGTGAAGCCGGTTTTCCGCAGGAAATCCATTGGCACGAAAGTGAGCGAGGAAGAGTACGCGCGGCTGGAAGCGCTGGCCGGAGGCCGGGCAATGAGCGAGTGGGCAGCGATTTCCCGAGACACAGGCGTCTTCGAAGTTATGAGATCAACGCAACAGGAGTCTCAACTTTCGATACGGCAGCCACGAAATTACCGATAAAAGTTCTAAGATCGTCCCCTTGGGCGCGCCATTCCCCCGTTTTGGCTCTGTCGAAGATCAGGCGTCACGTACACCTACGACGGCGACGGCAGGCGGGTGATGAAATCCAACGGAACGATCTATTGGTACGGTTTGAACTCATCTCCGCTGCTCGAAACGGACCTCTCGAACAACTTGAAATACGCCTACTTTTTCTTTAATGGCCAGAGAATCGCCCGCGATCAGCCTGACAACGAAGTCGATTGGTACTTCACGGACGAACTGGGTAACACTCGGTGTCTACGGATTTACAATGCGGGATGGCCAACGAATGAATCCGACTACTACCCGTTCGGCGGTGAACGCGTCATATACTCAGGAACATTTACTCCTTACAAATTCACCGGCAAAGAACGCGACCCTGAGTCCAATCTCGATAACTTTGGAGCGCGGTACATGTCCTCGCAAATGGGACGCTTCATGTCCGCCGATTGGTCTGGAGAACCCGAAGGGGTACCGTATGCGAACTTTACTGATCCCCAAACTCTGAACTTGTACTCCTACGTTCGGAACAACCCCGTCACTAAGGCTGACCTAGACGGCCATTGCTATCCTTGGTGCACAATGGCGCTCGGGGCTGGCATCGGAGCTCTTACTGGCGCCGTCGCTGAGACGGGCGGTGAGCTGCTAAAGGGCGAATCCCTCAGCGGTAAATCGATTGCAAAGGCGGCGGTGGCGGGCGCAATTACCGGTGCAATAATCGGGTTAGCTGGCCCCGAGGCTGGTATCGCGACCAAGGCTGCATTGTCCATCACTGGGACTGTGATCGGTGGCGCAACGGAGCGAAAGTTGAACGGAGAGAAGGTTCTTGACGGCAAGGCGATCGCGACGGACGCCGCCGCCGGATTATTCGGCGCGGGCGTGGAATCCCAAGCGGAGCGCTCCATAGCGTCAAAGGCAGTCGGCGTCACGACATCGACAGTCATTGAAACCGGTGTCGATGCGGCACGGCGATCGTCGGGCGAGACGCCCGCGCAGCCCAACGAACATCAACAGTCACAGGTCCCATCGACCACCTGTGTCCCTATCGGTAGTTCTACTGGCGGTGACGTGTGCACATCGAATTAGAGGGGAACTCGGAGGAATGATGTTGGATAATTTCGCTGCGCCGGGCAGTTCGTCGTACTCTGAGCCTGCGTTGACGCAAGATGGTAAACGTCATCTCCAGACACAAGGCCAATTCGGGCGGCTTACAGCACATCTTTGGAGGGGCAGGGGCGGGCCAATGCAAATTTCATTTAACCAGAGACTATTTTGGATAATTACCGCGTTGGGTTTCGTGCTCAGCCTAATACACGCTGCGTTGCTGGCGCGCTGGCCCGAGGTCTCCCCTCTGTATAAGGGCTTCAGGCCCTTTGCCGCGAGAGTATTGCCGCTTGCGGAGTATTGCTTGCTGCTCGCGGCGTTTGTGATCGGCGTTGGGGCGGTTTTCAATCTCGCCTCAACGAAACCTCGGCAAACAACAGCCGTAGTGGCGGTAGTCGGCGGCTACGCAGCATACTTCCTTTTCTTCGCATGGGTTATGCGAATGCTCCCGCCGCACCGGTAAACCAGAAGTCCGCGCGGTGGAACAATTTTCAATGCTCAGTTGAAGCCAGTCACGATTGGCTCCAGCGGTCAAGACAGTGGCACGCCTCCAGCTCCCTACACCGCCATGCCTACCAATTTGGGGAATTATATAGATTAGTCCCTTATGAAAATAAATGATTTTGATCTGCCCCCGCAGTCTGCGCAGCGGATCATACGACGTGGCGCGGAGGGAGAGCTGAGGATCGAGGACACGTGGAGGAAGCCCCTGACGGTTGCGAGTTTTGCGGACAGCGCGTAGTCTTTGGCCGCTACAGTCTCAATGCAGCGGGAATTTCCGTGGCACCTACAGCAGCCACGAAATCGCTCAGAAAAATTCTAAGATCGTCCCCTTGGGCGCGCCATTCCTCATGTTTTGCTCTGGCAAAGATCGGAATCGAAGGGCTTCTTGCACCGAAGCGTAGACACCTCGGCTCCTGCAATAATGGCGCATCGGGCAGCACATTGGACTTCACGATTTGGACGGACGCGAACCGCAATGTGGCATCCCGTTCGGCCGTTGGCGCCGAGAATTCGAACTCAAGCCATACTTCGGCGCCGTGAACCGCCTAGCAACGATGTTGGCTCCGGGGAATCAGTGCACCGGCCTGTCATGGACCGACGATTCCTGTGGCAACCGCATCGACCAGACCACAACCGATGGCACCTGCGATACGTTCATCAGTCAGCTAACGGGAAATTGCTTCCCGCAGCAAGCGCGACCGACTGGTCCTGGAGCGGTAGAAGACGGCGCCCTGAAGGGCAGCTTCATGTCCCCCACCCATCGGGGGGCTGTCTCTCCAAAATCCAGCCGACCCGCCAATGCTAATGTAGAACCTCGACCAGCCGCCACGCAATGTAGGCCAGCGCGACCGATTCGCCCCAGTCGAATGCTTGAACGCGGTCGAGAAATTGCTTCCGGTGCGACGCTCCGATTTGCCAGTTGGGCCGTCGCTCGACAAGCACCCACACCACCAGGTGGATCAGCGCGAGAGCGGCGATCAGAGCGACCAGCACGCCCTGGCGTTCGACCGCTCCATAAATCACCGCCGCAAGATAATACAGCCCTTCAAATCGTGCCAGACCGGCCAACGTCAACCATGCTGACCGATCCCCTTCCGGTTTCCACGCGCGCTCAACCAGACGCCGACTCCTGAGGTGGACGGCCAGCATAATGAGTGTCCACAGCAGAAGGATCGCTGCCACGATCATCATCGAAAGCCTTTCTTGGCAAGCTGCCAGCCGAAGATCATCTTCGATTGCGCCGCCCAGGTACGCTACAGTAACACCGGCCGTCCGGTCGCGACTGCGATCCAGCCCAAGCATGTGGTGCTGGGAGAGGCGCGCCCAATCGGAAGGCAGGCGACCATATACAGAGGTGAAAAATCGGGTGGTGAAGAGCGTTTCGATCTGATCCTTGTGACCGGGGATCGCCCAGACGGGAGTCTCACTTGCGGTTCCACCCACCGTACGGTATTCTTCGCCCCGCTAAAGCAGCACGGCGTGCGCTTTGAATCCAAAAATCAGTAACAGAGGGCTTATGACACTTGGACGACGATTGTTCTGCGCAGCCGTATTCCTTTGCGTCGCCGCAACTCCTAGCCGGCTATGGCCCAGAGCACAGAATCAGGGGACAAAACCAGCGGCTTCGGCTAGCTTGCCCGGCCTGATCAGTACGGCGCATCTGAATCCTGCTTTGATCAGCCGGCTGAGCGAAATGCGCTTCAGCCCCAACGGCGCAAGCCTCCTGCTGCAGGACGATTCCTCGGCATACGTGATCGGAGCCAATCCGGTGGCGATGCAGCTTAATCTCGCCGCGAACCAAGTCCTGCCGATACGCTTTTCGGGCGATTCGAAGGAAGTGGTTGTTGCGACCCGCGGCATGCGTGTGGCGCGCTACAAGATAGGCTCCAAGAGCCAGACCGGTCAAAAGACTTTGGGCAGCGGCGGATGGTGTTATGCGGCGGCTCTCTCAGACGACGGAGAACTCTACGCGTGCCTTGACAACAACTCGGAGTTGAGCGTTTTTCGCACGCGCACGGGTGAACAAATTTTCAAAAAAACGATCGGCGAGCAGGAAGGGCCCGCGTTTCCCACTCCCGCGCCTTATCACTTGGGTTTGGCGCGGTCCGAACCTTTTGGCTATTTCCTGACTACTCGCTACACGCCGCCGGAAGCGGTGACCGCTGCCATGCTGAATTTTTCAGCCGACGGCCACTACCTGATTGCGCGCAGCAAGGTTTTCCGGCAGCCGGCGGAATTGATCGACCTGCAAACCAGAAAGACAATTGGAATGCCCAAGGCGCTCCGCGAAGCCGCCGATAGCGGCACGGTGACTTTCGTTTCTCCCGATCGCGTGGTGGCTACCACCCTGGGAAACAAGAACGGCCCGGAATTGCTGTCGTTTCCGGCAGGTGACACGGTCGGGAAACTCGATTTCTCCGGCTTCCTGAGTGCGACAGATAATCCACGGTACGTGATCGAAGTTCCTCTGAACATGAGCGGCTCGAAACTGGTGGATCTGAGGACAGACAAGGCAGTCGCTCGGCTTTCCATGGGCACCAACGACGTAAGCAACAAATTGATCGCCTCCTATACACAAGACGGTTTGCTGACGTTGACGCGGATCGGGGGGACCAAGCCCCTTATGCGCGTGCGAATTCCCGTATCTCCGCTGCCCCTGTTGAGAGTCGCGGCAGTTTCGCCGGGTCTGGGCACGATCGCGTTGGGAATCGATGGCAACGCCGGCGTTTACAGCGTGCAGACAGGCAAGCTTGTGACGCCGCTGGTAGGGCTGAAGGGAGCCTGGTTTCCCAATGACCAGATCGCCTATCTTCGGTCTTCAGGGACCCACCCGGGCACGTCCACTATCGAAAGGATGGAATTGAAGAGCGGAGCCACTGTGAATCTGGGGACGGTTCCAGATATACCCTATCAAAACGAGACGATCTCTTCGGGAACCGTATTGTTAACACATTTCGTGAAGCCGCTAGCGCCGGGCCAGATGCCGGCCATGGGAGGCGTTAGTTTTCCTTACGAAATACACGCGCTCGATCCGGCGAACGGCAAGCAGCTTTGGGGGCGTGCATTCGCAATCGATCCTTACAGCCAGACTCCGCAGATTAAAAGCACTCCAGTGGTGTACACAGATCCGCAAGGCGACCGAATCGTGCTTGGCTGGGGAGCGAAGACCGAAGGGGCGAAACATGCAGCGGACCAAAGTGCCGCGGCGAAAAGCATGATGAAGAAAGCCAAGCTCACCGACCACGATTCGTTATTCGAAGTGCTCGACGCACGCAGCGGCAAAACCATTGGCGCGGCGTTGGTACAAACTAGCGCTGGGCCAGACACATTCGACTCGGTTTTCTCAGAGGGCGATTGGCTGGTTATGGCCAAGGACGGAAGGCGCGTCAGCGTGGTCTCGCTTTCGACAGGCGCGGACGTCGCACAGGAAACGGGATATCTCCCGGCGATTTCCCCTGAAGCGGGTCTGCTAAGCGTCGCCGGGGACTCAGGGAACCTAACAATCACCGACCTCAAGGCGCCGGCTCAAAAGCGTCAATACACTTTTCCGAGCAACGTCGCGTACTCGCACTTTTCAGCGGACGGCAAGCGCCTGCTGGTGATGACCGAAGATCAGACCGTCTACGTCCTCGACGTTGGCGCGCAAAACGCACCGCAGAATTGATCTAGACATCGCATCACTTTGGATAATTCGGAAGCGCTTCAGACCTGCGAGGTCGCGCCGTCCGCGGACACCGACGCGAGGTGGCGGCGGCGCGCCCATCCAGGACGCAGGCGATCCATATACAGGTAAACCACGGGAGTGGTGAAGAGCGTCAGCATCTGACTGACGATCAGTCCGCCCACGATGCTGATGCCTAGCGGGCGGCGCAGCTCCGAGCCCATGCCGGTACCGAGCGCCAGAGGCAAACCGCCCAGTAGCGCAGCCATCGTAGTCATCATGATCGGACGGAAGCGCAGCAGGCAGGCCTCGTGAATCGCATCGAGCGGAGACTTCCCTTCCTTGCGCTCCGCGTCGAGCGCGAAATCGATCATCATGATCGCGTTTTTCTGCACGATGCCGATCAGCAGAATGATGCCGACGATGGCGATCACACTTAAATCCATGCGGTTTAGCAGCAGCGCCAGAATCGCGCCCACGCCTGCCGATGGCAGCGTGGAAAGAATCGTCACCGGATGGATGAAACTCTCGTAAAGCATCCCGAGCACGATGTAGACGGCGATCAGCGCCGCCACGATGAGCACCGGCTCATTTTTTAGGGAGGCTTGAAAGGCCTGGGCCGTACCTTGGAACGTGGCGCTGATCGACGACGGCATGTCGATCTGCTGTGCCGCCGTGGTAACAGCGTCGACGGCATCGCCGAGCGCCACGTTTGGCGCCAAGTTGAAAGAGAGCGTAATCGCCGGGAATTGCCCCTGGTGATTTACGGCCAGGGCTGTCGTCCGCTGCTCAAAGTGGCTGAATGCGCTAAGCGGGACTTCCGTGCCCGCGGACGAGCGCACGTAAATACCATTCAGCGAGTCCGGATTCTCCTGATACTTCGGATCGACTTCCATCACGACGTGGTATTCGTTGAGCTGCGTAAATACGGTGGCGACTTGCCGCTGACCGAAGGCATCGTAGAGCGTGTTGTCGATCGTGGCGGCGTTCAAGCCGAGCCTTGACGCAGTGTCGCGGTCGATTACTAGCCGCGCTTGCAATCCGCGATTTTGCTCGTCGGTGGAAACATCGCGCAGCTGCGGCAAAGTCTTCAGCTTGGCCTGCATGCGCGGCGCCCAGGTATTAAGCGCGGAGAGATCCTCGCTTTCCAGTGTGTATTGGTACTCCGCGTTGCTGGAGCGTCCGCCCACGCGAATATCCTGGTTCGCCTGCAAAAACAACGTTGCGCCGGGCACCACGGCCAGTTTTTTGCGTAACCGGCCGATCACCTGCTGGGCGCTGGCCGTTCGCTTGGAAAGCGGCTTCAGAGTGATGTACATGCGCCCGGTATTGCTGGTGCCGCCGCTTCCTCCCGCGAAGGTGATCACGCTGGATACCGCAGGATCTGCCGCCACAATTTCGCTGTATCGCTGCTGCTTGGCGGCCATGGATGCGAACGAAATATCCTGCGCTGCCTGAATATTGCCGCTGACCGATCCGGTATCCTGCTGTGGAAAAAATCCCTTGGGAACGTAAATGTAAAGGGCAACATTCAAAACGATTGTGGCGATGGTGATGGCTAGAGTGAGCGGCTGGTGTTTCAGCACCCAGCCGAGCCCGCGCGCGTAAGCGGAGCGCATCCCCTCGAAGCTGCGTTCGCTGAGCCGGTAGATCCAGTTGTGGCCTTCTTTTTTCACCGGCTTCAGAAATTTCGCGCAGAGCATGGGAGTGGCCGAAAGCGACACGCACAGCGACATCACGATGGCGATGCTCAGCGTCACCGCAAATTCCCGGAAGAGCCGCCCGACGATTCCTCCCATCAGCAGGATCGGAATGAACACGGCAATCAACGAGGCGCTCATCGACAGGACCGTGAACCCAATCTCGCGCGAGCCACGCAGCGCCGCCTCGCGGGCGGGCAACCCCATTTCGTGATAGCGTGTGATGTTTTCGATCACAACGATGGCGTCGTCCACCACGAAACCGGTGGCAATCGTAAGCGCCATCAGCGAGAGGTTGTCGACCGAATAGCCCAGCAGGTACATCACGGCAAACGTGCCAACCAGCGAAACGGGCAACGCCATGGCCGGAATCAGCGTGGCCCACAGGTTCCGCAGGAAAACGAAGATCACCAGAATTACCAGCGCGACGGTGATCAACAGCGTGATCTGAACGTCCTTCACTGAGGCGCGAATCGTGGTGGTGCGGTCGGAAGCCACCACCAGATCGACGGACGCGGGAATCGAGGCGCGAATGAAAGGCAGCACCGCATTGATCCGGTCTACCGTGCCGACGATATTGGCTCCGGGCTGCCGGTTGACGATCACCACCACGCAAGGCTTGCTGTTCTGCAAGCCCGAGACGTAGATGTCCTCGACTGAGTCCTTCACCGAAGCGATATCGCCCAATCGCACAGGCGCGCCATTGTGGTACGCAACGATCACTCTTCGGTAATGGTCGGCATCGAAAAGCTGGTCGTTATCTTCCAACACCCAGCGCACCAGCCCGTTTTCAACTTCGCCTTTAGGCTCGTCGGAATTGACCGACGAAATCGCGGTCCGTACATCTTCCAGCCCGATCCCGTATTGCGCCAGCACCGCGGGATTGAGTTCCACGCGAACCGCCGGCCGCGCGCTGCCTCCAATATTCACTTGCCCCACGCCGTCGACCTGCGAAAGCTTCTGCTCGATGATCGTTTCGCCCACGTCGTAAAGGCGCCGCAGAGGCAACGTGTTCGATCTCATCGCCAGGATCATGATCGGAGAATCGGCGGGATTGATTTTCCGGTAGGTCGGTAGGCTGGGAAGATTCGCGGGCAATTGGCCCGATGCCGCGTTGATGGCAGCTTGCACGTCGCGCGCGGCCGCGTCGATGTTGCGATTGAGATCGAACTGCAGCGTGACTGACGTCGAACCCGCCAGGCTGGTTGACGTCATTTCCGTCACACCGGCAATGCGGCCAAATTGCCGCTCGAGCGGCGTTGCGACGGACGACGCCATCGTCTCCGGATTGGCGCCGGGCAAGCTGGCCTGGACGGAAATCGTGGGGAAATCTACTTCCGGAAGCGGCGCCACGGGAAGAAAGCGGTAGGCGATCACACCCGCCAGCAAAATCGCCAGCGTCAGCAGCGAGGTGGCCACCGGCCTGCGAATGAACGCCGACGAGATATTCATGGTGTTCGGCGCCCCGTTCCTCTAATCGATCGAATCAATTACGGCTTCGGATTCGGCTGAGTTGCCGATGCGCACGTGCCGAAATCGTCGCGCTACCCGATCGAACGCCAGATAAACCACCGGGGTCGTGTAGAGCGTCAGCACCTGGCTGACCAGCAGGCCGCCGACGATGCTAATTCCCAGCGGCCGGCGCAGTTCGGAGCCCGTTCCGGTTCCTAGAGCGAGCGGCACGCCTCCGAGCAGCGCCGCCATGGTAGTCATCATGATTGGACGGAAACGCAGCAAGCACGCCTGATAAATCGCTTCGCTAGGCGGCTTCCCTTCCTTGCGCTCCGCCTCGAGAGCGAAATCGATCATCATGATGGCGTTCTTCTGCACGATGCCTATCAACAAAATGATCCCGATCAGCGCGATTACGCTGAAATCGGTGCCACAGACCCACAGCGCCAAAATCGCGCCCGCGCCGGCGGAGGGGAGCGTGGAAAGAATCGTGAGCGGGTGAATGTAGCTTTCGTAGAGCACACCCAGCACGATGTAGACGGTTATAATCGCCGCCAGCACCAGCAGCGGTTCGTTGGCCAGCGACGATTGAAACGCCCGCGCCATCCCTTGGAAACTCGGATGGATCGACGCCGGCAAATCGATCTCGCGCACGGCCTTATTAATCGCCGTAACCGCCTGGCCCAGCGACGCACCCGGCGCCAGGTTGAACGAGAGCGTCACGACGGGAAACTGGCCCTCGTGGTTCACCGCGACCGCTTCGGTCTTTTGCTCGTAATGCGCGAACGCGCTTAGCGGCACCTGCGTTCCATTTGACGACGCGACGTAAATATCTTTCAACGCGTCCGGGTTCTGCTGGAAGCGAGGATCGACTTGCAGTACCACGTGGTATTGGTTCAACTGCGTGAAGATCGTCGAGACCTGCCGCTGTCCATACGCGTCGTAGAGGGTCGAGTCGATTGTCGCGGGCAGGACGCCCAGCCGGGCGGCCGTATCGCGATCGATCACCAGGTCCTCGGCGCGGCCATTATCCAGCTGGTCGGTGGCCACGTCGCGCAATTGCGGCAGCGATTGCAATTTTGCCGCGAGCTTCGGCGCCCATTGCGCCAGCTCCTGCGGGTCCGCGTCCTCGATCGAATACTGATACTGCGTGCGGCTCACGCGGTCTTCGATGCTCAGGTCCTGCACCGGCTGCATATACAGCGTGATGCCCTGCACCTTCGCAAGCTTCGGCTCCAGCTGACGGATCACTTCGGACGCCGAATCGCTGCGCTCGTCGCGCGGCTTCAAATTAATCTGAATGCGCCCGCTGTTCGGCGTCATATTGGTTCCGTCCACGCCGATAAACGACGATAAGCTCACCACGTCAGGGTCCTTCAGGATCACGTCCGCCAACGCCTGCTGCCGCCGCGCCATCGCCGAAAACGAAATATCCTGAGCGGCGTCCGATATGCCGAGAATCACGCCGGTGTCCTGCACCGGGAAAAATCCCTTGGGCACGTAGTAGTAGAGCAGGATCGTCGCAACCAGCGTACCGACGGTCACCAGAAGCGTTGCGGTCTGGTGGCGCAGCACCACTCGCAAGGTCCGGTCGTAAAAATGATTGAGTTTGTTCAGAAACTTTTCAGAGCCACGGGAAAAGCGGCCCTGCTTCGAGCTTTCTTGGTGTTTCAAAAGCTTCGAACACATCATGGGCGTCAACGTAAGCGACACAAACGCCGAAACCAGGATGGTCACGCCCAGCGTCACCGCGAATTCGCGGAACAGCCGCCCGATGATGTCTCCCATGAACAGCAACGGAATCAGCACGGCGATCAGCGAAACGGTCAACGAAACGATAGTGAATCCGATCTGCTCCGAGCCTTTCAGGGCCGCCTGCAAAGGCGAATCTCCGCCCTCGATGAAGCGCGCGATGTTCTCGATCATCACGATGGCGTCGTCCACCACGAATCCGGTGGAAATGGTCAGCGCCATCAGCGACAAGTTGTCCAGGCTGTAGCCAGCCAGGTACATCACGCCAAACGTACCAACGATCGAAAGTGGCACAGCCACGCTAGGGATAATTGTGGCCGACGCGCTGCGTAAAAACAGAAACATGACCATCACCACCAACGCGATAGTCAGCAGCAGCTCGAATTGCACGTCCTTCACTGACGCGCGGATTGTGGTAGTGCGGTCGGTGAGCGTGACCACATGTACGGACGACGGCAACGACGCTTGCAGCTGCGGCAGGAGTTCCTTCACCCGGTCCGCCACGCCGATAATGTTTGTGCCCGGCTGGCGTTGAATGTTCACGATCACAGCAGGCTCTTTATTCATCCACGCGGCCTGCGTGTCGTTCTCCGCGCCGTCAACTACTTGCGCCACATCCGACAGGCGCACCGGGCTGCCATTGCGGTAGGCGACGATCAGCGGCAGGTAATTCGCGCTGGAGAGCAGCTGGTCGTTATCTTCGATCGTGTACGACTGCCGCGGGCCCTGCAGATTTCCCTTGGCCTGGTCTACGTTCGCGTTTTGCAGCGCCACGCGCAGGTCTTCAAGGCTCATGCCGTACGACGCCAGCTCCAGCGGATTGGCCAGCACGCGTACCGCGGGCTTCTGTCCGCCGCTGATGGTCACCAGTCCGACGCCCGAGAGCTGCGAAATCTTCTGCGCCAAGTTGGTGTCCGCGTAGTCTTCTACTTTTTCGAGCGGCAGAGTCTTCGACGTAAGCGCCAGGGTCAAAATCGGCGTGTCAGCAGGATTTACTTTGCTGTACGTCGGAGGGTTCGGCAGGTCGCGCGGCAGATACGTGGTCGCGGCGTTGATGGACGCCTGCACTTCCTGCTCGGCCACGTCGATGTTTTCTTTAAGATCGAATTGCAGAGTGATCAGCGACGCGCCGAACGAGCTCGTCGAGGTCATCTGCGTCAACCCCGGCACTTCGCCGAACTGGCGCTCGAGCGGCGTGGTCACTGACGACGCCATCACGTCCGGGCTCGCGCCAGGATAAAACGTCAGCACCTCGATGGTCGGATAATCGACTTGCGGTAAAGCCGAAACCGGAAGTTGCAGGTAAGCGACCGCACCCGCGAGCAACACCCCCAGCATCATCAGCGAGGTCGCTACCGGCCTCAGTATGAAGGGCCGCGACGGACTCACGGATGCAGCCCAGAGTCCGCGTTTCCGCCAGATGAGCTATTCGTGCCGCCGATTGGGTTGCTCGAATGCGTTACCACCACGGCGCCGGGCTGCAGTTTGTCTCCGCCATCCACCACCACATCCTCGCCAGCCTTCAACCCCTGGCGAATCACGGAGCTATTCCCCTGCGTGAAATCCACCTGCACCGGCTGCACATCTGCTTTGTGGTTGCTGCCGACCAGATACACGAACGTCGTGTCCTGCGTGCCCTTTTGCACCGCCGCGGAAGGGACCACGATCGCGTTTTTTCGCTCGCTGAGCAGCAGACGCACGTTCACGAATTGGTTCGGCCAGAGCGAAAGCTTCGGGTTGGAAAATTCCGATTTAAGCTTGATGGTGCCGGTCGTTGGGTCGATCTGATTATCGATTGTTAATAGTTTTCCCGTTCCGAGTTTCACGTTGTTGTCACGCCCGTAGGCTTCCACCGTGAGCTGCCGCCCCCGCATTTCCGCCATCACTTGGGGCAACTGGTCTTCCGGTAGCGTAAAGTCCACCGCAATCGGATTCACCTGCGTGATTACCAGCATCCCGTTCGTATCCGTGGCGTGAACGATGTTTCCCGGATCGACTAGTCTCAGCCCGACGCGTCCATCGATCGGCGACGTGATCCGGCAATAACTCAAGTTCAGCTTCGCGCTGGCGATTTGCGCCTGGTCCGATTCGATAGATCCGTCGTATTGCCCCACCTGAGCCTGTTGGGTGTCCAGCTGCTGCCGAGAAACCACGCCATCCTTCCAGAGTTCGTGGTATCGATTCAGATCGACCATCGCGTCTTTCTGCGTGGCTTGGTCCTTGGCCAGCTGACCCTGCGCCTGCTCCAGCGCCACTTGATAGGGCCGCGGATCGATCTCCGCCAGCAAGGCTCCCGTCTTCACGAACTGGCCCTCGCGGAAATACACCTTCATGATTTGTCCGTCCACGCGCGAATGGACCGTTACCGTGTTGTACGCCGTCACCGTTCCCAACCCAGTTAGGTAGAACGGCACATTCGTCTCAATCACCGGCGCCACGCCGACCGATATTGGCTGGTCCGCGCTCACATCTTTCGCAGCCGTTCGCGTGCGCGACATCTGATAAACGATCGCGCCGGCCACCACCAGCAGCACTAGCACGACCCAAATCCAATGACGGCTTTTCGGCTGATCGCCGCCGGGAGGTTCGATTTGCGGTTGATTTGTCACGGGCGTAGCTTCCGTTACAGACATTCCTCAGTCCTTATCGCAGACTTGGAGACGGTCCGTTAGACGCACCAACTTCCTGCGAGGATACACTGTCCACTGGGACCGCCTCCGAAGCGCCAATTCTTCGATGCTGGCAACCCCGTTCCGGGCAACTTGCTGTCATCTCGCTTGGCGGTAAGCCTCGAAGCAAAAGCAAAAAGCGCACTGCGGTTCTTGACCAACGCCTCCCGCTCCCCTAACTTAGTGGGGCGATTGCCAGCAAGGGTGCCGTCTTGGCGCTGCGCGTCTGGCGCGACCCGGCCGTTCAGGAGGAGCCATGCAAGAATTCGACCCGCACGTTCTCGAAGAAAAGGCCGTCCCGCCGCCGCCGGAGTTCAGCAGAAACGCCCGCGTCAAATCCCTCGACGAGTACCGGCGTCTCTACGGCCGCGCGGCCAAAGATCCGGAAACCTATTGGGCCGAGCAGGCCAAAATGCTGGACTGGTTCGAGCCTTACAAGCAGGTTCTAGAGTGGAAACCGCCGCACGCCAAATGGTTCGTGGGCGGGAAGCTCAACGTCTCGCACAACTGCCTCGACCGCCATTTGGCGAAAAACGCGCAGCGGATGGCGCTAATCTGGGAATCCGAAGATGGCGAAGTCGTCCGGCTCACGTACGCCCAGCTTCACGAGCGCGTCTGCCGTTTCGCCAATGTCCTGAAATCCTTGGGAGTGAAAGCCGGCGATTGCGTCGCCATCTACATGCCGATGATTCCCGAGCTGCCCATCGCGATGCTGGGATGCGCCCGCATCGGCGCTGTGCATTCGGTCGTTTTCGGCGGTTTCAGCGCTACCGCGCTAGCGGATCGCATCGCCGATGCCAAAGCGAAAGTCCTGATCACCGCCGACGGCGGCTTTCGCCGCGGCAGAGTGGTACGGCTGAAAGACACCGCGGACACCGCTCTGAAAAATTGCCCAACAATAGAAAAATCCATCGTGGTGAAACGCACCGGCGAAAAAATCGACTGGGAGTCGGGCCGCGACCTCTGGTGGCACGATCTTGAACAAGCCGCATCGAAAGACTGTCCCGCCACGCCCTTCGATTCCGAGCACCCGCTCTACATCCTCTACACCAGCGGCACCACGGGAAAACCCAAAGGCGTTCTGCACACGTGCGCCGGCTATCTGTTGCAAACCATGTGGACCACGCAACTCGTTTTCGACTTGCGCGATTCGGATGTGTATTGGTGCACCGCGGATATTGGCTGGGTGACCGGACACAGCTATATCGTCTACGGACCGCTCGCCAGCGGAGCCACGGTGATCATGTACGAAGGCGCGCCCGACCACCCTTCAAGGGACCGCTTCTGGCAAATCGTCGAAAAATACAAAGTGTCGATTTTTTACAGCTCCGCCACTGCGGTTCGCTCCTTCATGTCCTGGGGCATGGACTGGCTCAATAAGCACGACCTTTCAAGCCTTCGAGTCCTTGGCACCGTCGGCGAGCCGATCAACCCTGCGGCCTGGAAGTGGTATCACGAAGCAATCGGCAAGGGCCGCTGCCCGATCGTCGATACCTGGTGGCAGACGGAAACTGGCGCGATCATGATTTCGCCGCTTCCCGGCGCCACTCCCGCAAAACCCGGATCGGCAACGCTACCTCTTCCGGGCATCGAGGCGAAGGTCGTCAACCTCCAAGGCCAGCCCGTTGGGCCCGGTGAGACAGGTTATCTGACGATTCAAAAGCCGTGGCCCGGGATGCTTCGCACGATCCATGGAGACGACGAGCGCTACGCCCGCGAATACTGGAGCCGCATCCCGGGGGTTTACTTCGCCGGAGACGCCGCGCAATGCGACAAGGATGGGTATCTTTGGGTGCTCGGACGCGTCGATGATGTAATCAAGGTCGCCGGCCACCGCCTCAGCTCGATGGAAATCGAAAGCGCGCTGGTTAGCCACGCCTCTGTGGCCGAAGCCGCCGTGGTGGCCCGGCCGGACGACATCAAGGGCGAAGCCATCGTCTGCTTCGTCACGCTGCGGTCCGGCCATGCGCCCTCGGGCCAACTGCGCTCCGCGCTCATGGAGCATGTGGCCGTCACGATTGGCAGCATCGCCCGCCCGGCCGACGTGCGCTTCTGCGACCTACTGCCCAAAACGCGCAGCGGCAAAATCATGCGCCGCCTGCTTCGCGAGCTCGCGCACAAAGGCGGCATCTCCGGAGACACCAGCACGCTCGAAGATATGAGCGTGATCGAGCGTCTCGCCAAGGCCGAGGGTCAAGAAGAATAAGTACCGTCTGGCGGATTAAATCGAGGAATGGTTGATTCGGATACGGGACATCAGGTCCTGGTGCTCAGGTGGTGATTCTAGGAATCGTACACGATTCTAGCCACTTTTCCCGATAGCCCCCGCCCCAAGGCGCGAGCTCCGTTGGAACGTGTCAATCGCGGTCTCGGTGTGCCTTCGATTTCGATCGCCGCTGTCACTGAGTAGGGATATTCCTTTTCGCAGATTCCGCGGCGCGGAGTAAACACTCGCGCGCAACGGAGTCTCGACCTGGGGTTAGCTTCATTCCCCGATTCTTCTTCGAGTCTTGAAATGATTGACCGCAAAGCGATGGGTTGATGCAACAACCGCAAAGCACACCGCGATGTCGCTCAATGCTCGTATCGCTCATATGTTCTTCCGCTCTCGTCTTGCAGATAATTCAGAATTCAGACCCACGCATCCGGGAGAGCGCGATGCCATGCTTCGCTACTACTCCTGTCCAGAGCACTTCCGCGCAGTGTGGAAATATCGAGAATTTTCACCCCTCCGGCTCGTCCTCGCGCCAACCTGGTATATACTCCACCGGTTTGCCGCAGCCCACCGCTCGGCGTAACATCACATTCAGAGGGTAGGGGCAGTTTAGAGGCTAAGGGGGAATCCTGTGACCAGGTATGCGTGGATGATTCTGCTGTTCGCTACTGTCTTATCTTTCGGAGTTTCGCCATTACCCGCTCACGCGCAAAATGCGCGGGCCACCGATTGGCCGATGTACGGGCACGATCTCGGTTCCACGCGTTTTTCCCCGCTCAAGCAAATCAATGCGGACAATGTCTCGAGGCTCGCCAAAGCGTGGTCGTTCGAGATGCGCCCCGGCGGAGTGGGCCCCGCTTCCGGCGCCTATGCCGAAGTGACGCCGATCGTCGTCAAAGGCGTGATGTATCTGCCCGCCGGCAATAAAGTCGTTGCGCTGAATGCCGACAGCGGCAAGGAAATTTGGCGCTTCGAACTGAAATCCGGGATGGCCTCCGCGCGCGGAGTCGCTTACTGGCCCGGTACGAGTCACGACGCGCCGCGAATTTACTTCACCAGCGGCCATAAGATCATGGCGCTCGAGGCAGCCACCGGCAAACCCGCCACTGGTTTTGGCGGCGACGGCTCGATCACGTTGAAAGTGCCCTTCGCCGAAGTACCCACCATTTACAAGAATATCCTGATCATCGGCGCGAATGTGTACGGCCCCGGTGAGCAAAACCTGCATCCGCAGGACACCTTCGCCAAGGGCGTTCCGGGAGATTCCCGCGCCTTCGACGCCGTTACCGGCAAAAAGCTTTGGGATTTCCACACCGTTCCGCATCCCGGCGAAGTCGGAAACAACACTTGGGGTGGCGATAGCTGGAAAGACCGTGGCGGTGCCAACGTCTGGTCCATCACCATGAGCGTGGACCCCAAGCGCGGCATTCTGTACATGCCGGTCGGTGGGCCCGCGGCCAATTATTACGGCGGTGATCGTCCCGGGGACGATCTCTTCTCCAACACGCTTGTCGCCGTGAATGCCTATACCGGCAAGCTGAAATGGTATTTCCAGACGGTCCATCACGAATTGTGGGATTTCGATCTGCCGCCCGAACCGGATCTCATCACCATCGATCACAACGGCAAAAAAATCCCTGTCGTGGTGCAGACCAGCAAAACAGCCTACATGTTCATTCTGAATCGTGTGACTGGCAAGCCGGTCTTTGGCGTCAAGGAAACGCCGGTTCCCAAAGGCAACGTTCCGACGGAAGCCTATTCGCCGACGCAGCCCATCCCGGTGAAACCTCCGCCGCTCGGGGATGTCAGCTTCACGTTGAAGGATATGGTCACCGCCAACGACACGACCGCGCAGCACGCTGCAGCCTGCCACGCGCTTTGGAACAAGGCCGGCGGCTTCTACAACGCCGGACCGTTCACTCCGTGGCTCTACCAAGAGCCTGGGAAGCCACTGAAGGTTTCGCTGGTGTTCCCCGGAGCCACGGGCGGAGCCAACTGGGGCGGCACCGCATCGGATCCAACTAACGGCTACGTCTTCGTGAACATGCAGAATCAGGCAGCGCTCGGCTTTATCGAAAAGAATCCCAAATATAAGCCCGGTTCCGGCAATCTTCAGCTGCCTTACGCCCGCGGCAGCAACGCCTCGTTCGCCGGGCAGTTCGCGCAATTCGCGGCGATCGCTCGTGATGCCAATGGCAAGTCTCTCGGTAGCTGGCCTTGCCAGAAACCACCTTGGGAGACTCTCTCGGCAGTGAACGCCAATACTGGCAACATCGTCTGGCAAGTGCCGCTCGGCATCACCAAGGGCTTGCCTCCATCGAAGGAAAACACGGGACGCCCGGGCGCGTTCGCGGGCCCGATTGCCACCGCCGGGGGCCTCGTATTCATTGGCGCAACAAGCGACAACATGTTCCGCGCCTTCGACGAGCGCACCGGGAAGATCCTTTGGTCGACCCACCTTCCCTTACAGGCCACCGCGGTTCCGATCACTTACAAGGGCAAGGACGGCAAGCAATACGTGGCCATCATGGACGCAGGGGCGGCTTTTGGCGCTCGGGCCCAAAAGGGCCCAGGCCCGGCGCTGATCGTATTCGCTCTGCCCTAGCACGGCCGTGCCAGCTTCTCATTCTGAGGAGCGCCGCGACGAAGAATCCCTCTTCGTGCTGATCGCGAAACGAAGAGGGATTCTTCGAAACGCTAACCATTCCTCGGACTGACAGTGCCTGCTTGCGCCCGGTTCGTGAGGACGGCAAACTCCATGAGGAGTGCGGATTGGCGGAGAAATCAGACCCCGTGAACCACTCTCGCGTGTGACACTCGCTTCAATGCCTTGCCCAACTTGTTCTGCGGAGTAAGGCCTGCTTTCTGTAGCATTCCAAAAAACTGCCGCTTGGTGCGCATGTCCATCGCTTCGGCCACCAACTTCCCGTCGCGATCGTACAAATAGCTCTTGGGAATCCCGATGACGTCGAATTCCTTGTGCACCCTGTCTTCCGGATCGAGCAGAATCGGGTAGGTCACTTTGTGCTTCGCCAGAAACGACCGCACCGCTTTCGGCTTTTCGTCGGAAATCGCCAGCACCACGAATCCGCGATCCTTGAACTGCTTGTAAAGCGCGTTCAGATCGGGCATTTCCCTCCGGCATGGAGGGCACCAGGTGGCCCAGAAATTCACCAGCACCACTTTCCCTCGCAATTGCCGCAGATTCCACTTCTGACCATCGAGCCCGGTCAAAGTGAAATTGATGTGCTCGCGCCGCAGATCGTCCAGCTGCAGCTTTTTCAGCGCCTGCTTGAATTGCTCGTTGTCTAGCGACACTCGCGCGTTCTCGTATTTCACCAGGGACGCGAGTTCCACGTACTCGTCGGCGGGATTCCCATTCGCATCGGCCGCCGGATGCTGCCGCAGCGCGTCAGCCAGCGTCGTGGCCACCTCTTGGATGGTGTCCTGGCCCTGGTCGCCTTCAGTGCAAAGATTCGCCAACTGATACGCCAACGCCAGCTTGTTCGCGGACGGAGGCAGGGCGCGAATTTGCGACGCCAGCATCCTGGTGGCGCGAGGCCGCACGTCGTCCGCCAGCGATCGCAAATGAGCGATATTTTTACCGATCGTGGCCTGTACCGCGGTCCAGTTCGGTTGTTTTGATTGTGCTTGTGTCTTCGGCGTATAAATCGTGAGCAGCGCTGCGGTGAGTAGGAAGAAACCGGTGGCCAGCGCCGCGCTGCGCGCGTTGCCCACCCTTCCGCTGTCTCTCCTCATATGCGCCAACTTAACACAATTCCCGATCTTTGCACTTCGGGTAAGAACTTCAAATTTACTAGCCGTCCATCCCTTAAGGTGTTTCGCGGCAGTTTCGCCCCTTGACATCCTTCGCTATTTCTGCAAACATCGAAACATGAACCCCGCATCTTCGACAGCGCCTACGAAGGTAAGTTCCGCGCGGATCGCCCGCTACGCCGACATGTTCTCCGCCATAGGCACCGAGCCGCGCCTGCGTATCATGCAGCTCTTGCTTTCCGCGCATCCAGAAGGACTGGTCGTCGGTGATATCCAAAGCGAGCTCAACATTCCCAGTTCCACGCTTTCGCATCATCTCGACAAGCTCAAAAGCGAGGGCCTCGTTAACGTTCGCCGCGAAAGCACTTTCCTACGCTATACCTCGAATACCGAGGCGCTTCAGGAACTGCTCGGCTTCCTTCTTTCCGAATGCTGCACTCGCAATAAAGCGCTAAGTCCTCGGCAAATCATTCAAATCTGCAAATAGGAGTGCACACATGAGTGGCAGCAACAGCAATGCCGGTCCCCAGATCAAGGAAGTCGTGCGCGAAAAATACGGCGAACTCGCCCGCCAAGCGCAAAGCGGAGATAAGCCTTGCTGCGGCCCAGCCACATCCTGCTGCGACGCCATCACCGCCAATCTCTACAACGCTGCCGATGTGGCCACGATTCCCGAAGAAGCGCTGCGCGCATCTCTCGGCTGCGGCAATCCCACGGCTCTCGCTGAGCTTCGCCCCGGCGAAACGGTTCTCGATCTGGGCTCCGGCGGCGGTATCGACGTGCTGCTTTCCGCACGGCGCGTCGGGCCCACCGGCAAAGCGTACGGCCTGGATATGACCGACGACATGCTGGCGCTCGCGCGCGAAAACCAACGCAAAGCCGGCGTTGCGAATGTCGATTTTCTGAAAGGCGAAATCGAGCGCATTCCCCTGCCCGACAATTCCGTCGACGTGATCATCTCGAATTGCGTCATCAATCTTTCGGCCGATAAGGCGCAGGTGCTGCGCGAAGCCTTTCGAGTGCTCAAGCCCGGCGGACGCTTTGCCGTGTCGGACGTGGTCACTCGCGGCGAGATCGCTCCCCAAATCCGCCAGAGCGTACTTCTATGGATCGGTTGCGTGGCCGGCGCGCTTAACGAAGCAGACTACCGCGCCAAGCTCGCCGCCGCCGGATTCGAGCACATCGACATCGAGCCCACGCGAGTCTACAAAGTTGAAGACGCCCGCGAATTCCTGGCTTCTTCCGGCCTCGATCCTGATGCCCTAGCGCCGCAAGTGGACGGCAAGTTCCTGAGCGCCTTCATCCGCGCCGCCAAACCAGCTCGCACAGTGGAGAATGCTTCGGCTTCTGCCGCCGTTGGCCGACCGACGAAAAACTGACCTACGCTCCGTCCCGAAAGCTCTCCCACCATTTGTCCCGAGGGCTCAACAGCAACAGCCCGACGGAGAAGCCCTGTTCCTGTTCCCTCCGGCAGTACGCCACCCGCGCCGGGACGTGCAGACTATTGGAAAGCGAGTTGATGCGCACTTCCTCTCCGGCGCTCCACTTGACCTTCGTCGCAGCTTGCGCGCCGCGTTCGCTTACGTTGGTCAAAACTGCTATTTCGGCTTCGTACGGCAGTCCCGGTCTGGCGAGTTGAATCGATAACTCGAGCGGTACTCTATACTCGGCTCTTCCGTCTAATTGCATCTCCGCTACCCAACCCGTTAGCCACCCCAGGCGCTTCAGGTGTTTAGGTTCTCGTCCCGTGCCATCGAGCCTCGTCTGTGCTTTTCTTCGTACATCGCCCGGTCAGCGCGCGCCATCAGATCACCCAACGATTCAGGAGTTCGCGGATCAAACCATGCAGTGCCAACGCTAAGCGAAAGCTCGTACCGCCATTCGTCTTTGGCCGTATCTCGGAGACTTTCGCGCAGGCGGCCGATTACCGTCTGCTCGTTTTGCGCCGTCAGATCGGTGGCCAACACCGCAAACTCATCACCGCCCAGCCGCGCCAGCACGTCCGAGTCACGGAACGCCGCTTCCAGCGCATCGGCTGTGCGGACCAGCGCTAGGTCGCCCTCACTGTGTCCAAACGAGTCGTTAATAGCCTTCAGCCGGTCTAAATCGCAAAACAGCAGCACCGCTGGCTTCTCATTTCGACGGGTCATCTTCAGCTGCTGTGTCGCCGCCGCATAGAAGCCGCGTCTGTTGTAGAGGCAGGTCAAATCGTCAGAAAGAGCAAGGTGCCTCAGTTCGCGTTCGAGCAGCATGTGCTCCACCGAACGCCACACCGCTGGGTGCGCTGCAATGCGCAGCGCCGTGGCGTCTGGCTTCCCGGATTGGAGTGCGGAGGAAATCGAAGAGAACTCGCGGAGGATATGATCCAGCTCCTTGTCGCCCGCCACCAGCGCCGCCGAAAGATGTTCCTCAAGGTCGCGGTCCGCGCTGGCTCGCCTCCGTCCTTTGACGACCCGCATGCGATGCGCTTGTGACGATCCGTTCTTGCCGTTGCGTGTTTCGCTTTTGTGGTCCAACGCCGTGGTATGCACTAAGTGGTCCCTCCCCTCAGTTTGTGTAACGCGCCCTGATACGTGAAGTGTGCCAATTACCAAACAGCTCGACAAGAAGGCGGAAACCCCACGCGAAACGTGGTTATCACCCTAGTACGTTGGTACCTCGCGCGAAGCGTGAAATGTATTGCGCGCCTTCGCGTTTTCCTCGGGCGTTAACTTACCACTACGTTAACGCACATGTAGCTCGCAAGCGCTGTGAAGCAGAAAGATGCCCATGGGGCGCCACTTCTCACGGACGGTCCGCTCCGGTTTTTAGCGGCTCGGCATTTCAGGCCTTCTCTCGATTGCCGTTCGTCATTTAAGGCATAGGATCGTTATGCTCCTGTTCTGCAGAGAGCATCCCCCGGCTGGCAACGCAGGGTTTGCGTTCCTACGTAGCCGCTAACGACGGTTTTTCCCAGGGTATCTAATTTCGATCGAGGGTAAAGGGAGGGGTGCCAGCCATGAGTACTATTCGGTTTACTTCAAGGCGTTTCCGCCTGTTAGTGTCGTTCGCATCGTCGGCCTTATCCATCGCACTACTTTCTGCAACGCTTGCTCCATCTGCCGCAGCCCAAAGCCGCGTGATCCAGAAATGGCTCGCCACTGTCAAAGACCCGGCGCAAGTTCAGTCCGTACCATCAGGCTACGCATTAAATCTCGTGGACGACGCCACGGCCAATTCCAATGGCGGCGTGACCGTCGCCGGCGATATTTGCGTCGCCGTGGATTCTTCTGGAAAGTGCTCGAACTTGGAGTTCGCAATCGAGACGTACAACGCGAATGGGCAGAAACTCTGGGGCAGCTTCATCGGCTCCGCTGGGAATGTAGCCCAGGCCACCAACGTAATCAGCGATTCCGCTGGCGACATCTACGCCGCGGGATGGGAGCAAAACTCGGTCTCTCAAAATGGCACACCAACTCGATCTCTCATTCTTGTTAAGTATTCCGCGTCCGGAACCCGCGAGTGGATCCGCTATTACGGCTTTTACCAAAACTCGAATGTTCAACAGTTTTACCCCGCGGCGATTGCAGTTGATGCGCAGGACAACATCTACGTAACCGGAAATTATTCACGCGTCGGATACGATAATTCGACGGACACTTTAAAGTTCAGCCCCTCCGGGACTCTCCTCTGGTCCGATGCCTCTGTTGACACAACTGGCCAGAACTCCGCCTCGGCAGCCATCGTTTTGGACAAGCCAGGTAACGTCTATGTGGCGTTTTGGGGCGGTCAAAACGCGGGAGCCACGATTAAGTATGATTCGAACGGCAATCTTCTGTGGCAACGTCAGAATGGCGGTTTCGGCGCGAGTCCCGATTCTGCACACTCCATCGCGCTCGATTCTTCCGGCAACATCTATGAAGAGGGTACGGCCACGGACAACCCATACCCAATGGACCCAGCGGTGTGGGCAACAAAATTCGATTCCGAGGGCAACATTCTCTGGTCCAATCCAGCTCCCGGCGGCGGTTGCGATAACTATAACTACGGCTGGGGGGCCACCATCGGCGTGGACGGCCTCGGTAATTCCTATCTCAGCTCCACGAACTGCTCCGACCAACTCGCGGTGACGAAGTTCGATACCGGCGGAAATATTCTCTGGCAGAAAACATATACCGGCGCGTCCAGTAGCATCCCCATCGCCACCTACCTAAACGGCGAGGACGACTTTTACGTCCTTGCAGAAGTGCCAAGCGTCAATACAAACGACTCCACGAACCTGGACTTCCTTACCCTCAAGTATGACGGCTCTGGAAACCTTCTGTGGACTACCCGCTTCAGCGGGCTGAACAGCACATCATCGAGCACCCCGGTCGCCATGGTTGCATCCGGCGGCGATCTGTTTGTGACCGGAAGCACCGGCCCATCAACAGACAGCCCCACTTACTGGGCTACACTCGACTACGTCCAAGACGCCGCCGATGCCACTCCAACCAGCGTCACCTTCTCTTCGCAGGTGGTCGATACCACCAGCGCTCCTCAATCCGTCACGCTGAAGAACACTTCCACCGAAGATCTCGACATCAGCAGCATCAAAATGTCCGGGCCATTCTCCGAAACCAACAACTGTTCCAGCGAAATCGTTGGCGGAGGCTCCTGCACCATCCAGGTTCGCTTCACGCCAACATCCACCGGAGCGCAATCCGGCTCCCTCTCTATCGCCGATCAGTGGGCCGGCAGCCCCGACGTCGTCAAGCTAAACGGCACTGGTGCGCAGTAGCAGCCCGTGTCGTCCTCAGGAACAACCCCGCAACGGCTGGTCGC
This sequence comes from Candidatus Acidiferrales bacterium, assembly GCA_050746725.1. Classification (GTDB taxonomy): domain Bacteria; phylum Acidobacteriota; class Terriglobia; order Acidiferrales; family UBA7541; genus Palsa-295. Next base: position 25,261 of record JBOGMX010000021.1, read on the forward strand.
TTCCGGCGACAGCCCTTGCACGCAATCCAGCCACCCTCCACCCACGTCAACCATTCGCAACTACTTTGAGAGAGGGGTTTTGCCATGATTGCTCGTGCCTTCCGTTCGTCTCGATCCGCTACCTCAATTTCCGCCAGCATTGTCGCCTTCTGTTTCGCAGTCGTGTTTCTCGCGTCATCCGCACCCGCCTCAGCCCAAAGCCGCGTAGTCCAGAAATGGCTCGCCACGGTGAAAGACCCCGCGCAATCGTTAACTATTGATCCTCAACAAGAATGGTCAAGTCTAGTAAACGACGCTACGGCGAATTCCAGCGGCGGCGTTACCGTCGCGGGATACATTTGCACTAGTGTCAATTCGTCCGGCAATTGCTCCAACGAGCAGTTCACCATCGAGACTTACAACGCGAGCGGAAAGCAACTGTGGGACAGCTTCATCAGCTCCGCCGGAAACCAAGCGGACGCCACCCAGGTAATCAGCGATTCCGCTGGCGACATCTACGCCGCCGGCTGGGAGCAAAACGCCAACGGAACGCAATCCATGCTTCTCGTTAAATATTCGCCGTCTGGAACCCGCGAATGGATTCGCTACTACGGCTATTATCAAAACGCCAGCGTCACCCTGTTCGGGCCCGGAGCGATTGCCGTCGATGCTCAAGATGACGTCTTCGTGGTCGGGTACGGCCCCGTAGGCACCGGCTTCAATGTCACTTTTAAGTTCAGTCCGGCTGGTCAACTGCTCTGGATGTCCTCTCTAGACGATTCAGACGGCCTGTTCCCCGGCTCGCAAGCGACTGCCATGATTCTGGACTCGAGCGAAGACGTCTACATCGCCTTCAACGATTTCCAAAATGGCGGAGTTCTTCTCAAGTATGGTCCGGATGGCAAGGTTCTCTGGGACACATTGAACCTAGGGGAGCCCCCCGATCCCGATTCGAAGGGTTCCCTCGCGCTAGATTCTTCCGGAAACATCTACATGGAAGGAAGTTGGCCTTACAATCCCGGCCAAACCGGTAATCAGGCAATTGCGGCGAAGTTCACTCCCGCCGGCACGCAACTCTGGGAAAGCACAGCCGCTCCCACCTGTACCAACAACGCTGACCTCGGCTACGGCTCAACGATCAACGTGGACCGCGACGGCAACTCGTATCTCACGTCCGGCAATTGCTCCGGCGAGCTAATGGTCACAAAGTATGATCCCAGCGGCAACGCTCTCTGGCAGAAAAGCTACACTGGAACCTCGATTTCCACGCCAATCGCCTCTTACATGAACGGTTCGGGCGATCTTTACGTCCTGGCCACAACCGGCGCGAACGTCGACTCGGCAACCTCCGACTATCTGACGGTCAAGTACGACACGTCAGGGAAACTGCAATGGGCAACCACGTTCAAGGGCCTGAATAACACGCCGTCAAACGAGCCTATTGCTATGACTGCTTCCGGAGGCGATTTGTTTGTCACCGGGACTGCGGGCCCCTCAGTCGACAATCCCACCTCTTGGGCCACCATCGACTACGTCCAAGACGCCGCTGATGCGACGCCGACCGGCCTCGCGTTTTCCTCGCAGGCTGTCGACACCACCAGCGCTCCTCAATCCGTAACCCTTAAAAACACCTCAACGGAAGATTTGGACATCAACAGCATAAAAATGGCCGGCCCGTTCTCAGAGACCAATAACTGCTCCAGCGAAATGGTCGCCGATGGCTCCTGCACGATCCAGATCACATTTACGCCCACATCCACTGGAGCCCAAACCAGCTCGCTTTCGATTTACGATCAGTGGGCCGGCAGCCCCGACGTCGTCAAGCTCACAGGCTCCGGCGTCCAATAGCCTATGCCAGGAGTCCATCAACGCGAGAGGGGCCGGTCGAGCCTTAACGACCGGCCTCGCCGCCACTCAATGGGGAACATTTCGTCGCGATCAACTTGCGGCGCCAGAACGTTCAGTTCTGGGCACCTGTACTAAATCTGTACTTCCGACCAGTAGAGAACTCGTCCCTGCCTTGCTATCGTCGATCTGTGTTTATGTGCGCAGACGAAAAATTCGGGCGCGGAAGGGCCGAAAGGAAGCGGCCGGCGCAGTTCATTGGACGCCCGCGCCGCCACTCACCGCGCGGGCGAATTTCCCCCGACGCCGCAGCCCAACGCGGTTTTTGGGGCCAGCACCTTCCTACCTTGAGCGAAGTCGAAGGGAGTTTCGGTATAACGGGACGGGCGGCGCGGCGCCTTTCGCCCTGCCTCACTTGTGTGCATTCCTTGCTCTCCTGCGCTGGCCGCCCTCTGCTATTCGCTCGCCACTGCCCGATCTACCTGGGATTCCCCGCGCACCCGAGCCGTGGAGCGCGACCCGGAACACTCAATCGAGTAGAAATGCACGTAAGTTACAGAAAACAAACAACGGCAAACACGTCTACCCGGAACGACTCGATGAGCGAAATGGCGCACCTGCCGCGCCGAAAATTGCGCGTCGCGCGGAATCCCGCGGCGCCAGATTCGATTCTTACGCAGCGCGGCGCGGATTGCGAAGGCTCGCGTCTAGCGGCCGTGGTCGGGGAAATGCTCCCAGCCAGTGGGCGAATCGTACGGCATGCCGGAGTGGCCGAGGGCCTCAATCTCGTGGATTTTGCCGCCGTAAATTTTGAAAAAGTGCACGGCGACATTGTCGAAGGGCTTGAAATTCATATTCTGGGACGTGATGCCGGGAACGCCGACGATTTTCTCGGTCTTCTCCTTCATCGGATGGCGGAACTGCGAAAAGCCCACCACTACGCCGGTTTTCTGATCGGCGATCATCACGCGGCGCGGCTCGATGCGCTTGATGTAGTCCATCACGTGGGTTTTGAGCTGCGCGCCGCAACCGAGAGAGCCAAGAACCTGGCGCGGCGTGTGGTTGGCGGGCAGCGGATTGCCAGTGGTCGGAATACCGTTCTCGTGGCGCTCGCAGTCGGAGGCGAACGGCGCGTTGTTGGCGTCGGCGGTGGTAACGGCCGTGTAGTAGGTGCCTGCGATTTTCAGCATTTTAGCGCGCGGCTCTCGCTCGGACGGTGGAACGGTCGCGAGAAACGCAGGGCGCGGCGTTTGCAGATTCTTCAAATTGGCGGGCTTCAGGTTATCGGCCCAGAGATGCTCGGCGGCAACGATTTCTCCATGGCGGATTTTCAGGCGGAAGGCCGCTTCGATCGGCTTGTTGTCCGCGTGCATCACGCAGAGGAGCGCGACTTCCTCGGAGACCGGATCGGGCACCATGATTTTGAAGGCTGTCGGTGGGCCGTCGGCGGTTTTCCAAAGTCCCTCGCCGAGATGCATGGAAACGGTGTTTTCGACGAACTCCACGTGCGGCGCGAGCGGTACGCGCGAAGGATCGTGGGCCACCACGGCGGCGACGTAGCTATTCATCGCGTGGATCAGGCAGGCGCGATCGCAATGCGCCGGAAGCTTTGCCGCCTCGGGTTTCGCCGCGAGGCGTGGCGCGCCCACGAACAGCGCGCTCGACAAAACAAAAATAGCCATTGCGTGATGGATGCGTTGCACGGAAATTCCTCCTATTGGGCCGAGATGCGAACCGCACAGAATCTACATGCCGGGACGCGGAGTTGCAAAGGAATTGTTTCCCCCCCCAGAACGCAGGAGCGCTTTGGGAAACCTGGTTTCCCTGCGGACATGAGAAGCCGAGGAACTGTGCGGGAAAAACCCCACTCTTCGCACCCCATGCGAAAGATGGGGCACTTGCAAAAAAGCCCTAAATCAAAAATACAGTTTGGCCGGTGAGGTCGAAGCGCTTGCGGCAGCGGATGTTGCGGCAGGCGACCATGTTATCAATGCGCACCATATACGAGCGGGCCTTCTCGAACTGCTTTTTGTCTTCCGCGTTGGCGCCGGCGGGCGGTTGCACTTTTTTGGTGAGAACGATCCAACGAACGGGATAGGCATTTTCCTGCCTGCAATGCGGGCAGTTCAAAGTCATCTGCTTGGTTTCTTGTTTCTCGTCGTAGAAGCGCTTGTCATCCATGAACAACAAATTAACAGAAAACGCGCCGCGCGAAAAGAGAGCGACTGGCGGACAGTCAATTCGGTGGATCGCGGTCAGAAATCCACACCCTTTGCCAAGACCGCGAATGGTGGGGCTATGAAGGCTATGCGGCGGCGCGGGCTTCGTCGAGGTTGACGAAGCGGATGGCGCGGTCGCGCCAGCGCGGCAACCAGTAGACAAGCGCGTCAACGGAATGGCGGCGGTCGCCTTCGAGGACGCGATGATCGCCATCGTGCAGCAGGACGATATCCCCGCCCTTGGCGCGGCGTAGGCGGCGGATCACCGGTTTGGCCGGTTGTGGTTTCCAGTCCCACGCGAGCACCGACCACATCACCACGCCAACCGATTCGCGGCGGACCACTCCATTAAGCTGCGGGCCGCGAAAGCCGAATGGCGGGCGCATCCAGCGCGGGCGCTTGCCGATGGTGGAGGCGATGGCTTCGTCGCAGCGGGCGAGCTCGTCGGCAATGCGGCGCGGGCGCATGAAGGTGAGCGATGGATGCGTTTCGGTGTGATTCCCGATGGTATGCCCGCGCGCGGCAATTTCGCGCGTAAGATCGGGAAACAGGCGGACGTTGCGCCCGATCAGGAAAAAGGTAGCGCGCGCCTGATAGCGTTCCAGCAGATCGAGTAGCGCGGGCGTGACGGCAGGATTTGGGCCATCGTCGAAAGTGATAGCCATGGTGGACGAATCGCCGGTGCGGCGAATCGTCGGACCGAAAAGCTGCGCCGCCGGCGCAATCGACGCCCAGGAAAGAAAGGCTGCGCTTCCACACGCACCAAAAGCCGCCGATACCGCGGGAACAGGGTTCATAGGCTACAATTTTCTCACGAGGCGAAAGCCTCCGCCAGTCAAAGTAGCGTCTAGGGTGCCGGTCGGTTTCATAAAGGTGACTGAAAGAGAGGTCACTGTATGCGGCGAAGGTGCGGGCCAAGTGTGAGCGGTTGAAAATGTGGCGAAGGGTCTAGTGACGGCCGAAAAGATTCGCACTGAGCGAGAGGGCAGGGCGCTGACAGCTCGCCATGCACGGAAGGCGTTTCCGGCTTGGGTGCGCTGGGGCGGGCTCGCGTGGCTGGCGGTGTGGTTTCCCGTTTATTGGCGTGTGTGGGGGCCGGCGAATTTCGTTCACTTGTGTGATATCGCGGTAATTTTGACGTGCATCGGGTTATGGACCAACAACGCGCTGCTGCTTTCAAGCCAGGCCGTGTCGTCGCTGGTGGTGGATGCCATGTGGGCGGTGGACGCCATCGCGGCCGGCGGATTCGGCCGGCATGTATTCGGCGGCACGGAGTATCTCTTCGAACCGAGCCACGCGCTGTGGGTACGGCTCCTGAGCCTGTACCACGTGGCCCTTCCACTGCTGCTGCTCTGGGCCGTGTACCGCACGGGATACCACCGGCGCGGCTGGGCTCTGCAAGCGGGCATCGTGGCAGCGGCGTTCGTGGCGGCGCGATTCACACCGGCCGCGCAAAACATTAATTTCGCCTACCGGCTGCCGGTGGTGAACCGGCCGTTTGGTCCTGCGCCCGTGCACGTTGCGGTCAGCATCGTTTTCATGATTTTCGTGGTGTACTGGCCCACGCATTGGGTGCTGCGAAAGTTCTTTCCTGCGCCCGGCGGTGAGAGCGCCAGCCGCTGACAAGGTCCGTTTCAGCCGGATTTTGGCGAAGCGGAAAACAGCGGCTGGAAGCCGCCGCACTGCACATGAGTAGAGGCTAGTGGTACCGCCGTGCTCGAAATATTTGCCGCGCGCCGTACGTAATCAAGTGCAGACGAACAAATCTCACGGCCTGGAGCGTGCATGAAAGGCACTCAATTCGAGTTTCGATACCGGGCGCTGCTGATTGGGGTCATCTACACAGTCGGGTATTGGCTGTATGCCGTGGACCACGTCAGCACGATCGAGTTCCTGGCGCGGTGGATGGCGGGACCGAATCCGCCGCACAGATTGGTCGCAATGAAGCTGGTGGCTGGGTTCGCGGCGCTGCTGGTGGCGTTCGGCGCGCTTGTCCGGACGTGGGGCGCGGCGTATTTGCAGTCGAGCGTGGTGCACGATGCGAAGTTGCATTCCACGGAGCTCGTGGCCGACGGACCGTACCGGCATCTGCGGCACCCGCTGTATTTCGGGAGTATCGTGGCCAATATCGGATTCGCTCTGATGGCGAGCCGGAGCGGATTTCTGTTCATCGTGATCGTCATGACGCTGCTGTATTTGAGGCTGGCGGGCCGCGAAGATAAGGAATTAGAAGAGTCACAGGGCGAGCGGTATCGGGAATTCGCCCGGCGGGTGCCGAGGTTATGGCCGTCGATCAGGCCGCGCGTTCCGGCAACGGGAGCACAACCGCGATGGGGACAGGCATTTCTCGGAGAGGCGTTCATGTGGGCCTTCACCGGGGCGATTGCCATCTTCGCGATTACGCTTAACTTGAGGCTGCTTTGGTGGGTGATTGGCTTCGCGGTGGTGTTTCTCTTTGCAGAGACGCTCGTGCACAACCGACGAAGACGAAAAGAAGCCCCAGCGGCGTGAAGCGTCAGGCGGGCTCGGGCTGGCGAACCGAGCGGAGGTCGATGCCGAGGTGCTGGCACTTTTTGTAGAGGTGGCTGCGTTCGAGGCCGAGCGCTTTGGCGGTGTTGGTCATGTGATTGCGGTTGCGCTTAAGTTCGGCGAGGATGGTGGCGCGCTCGAAGGATTCCACGCGCTCAGCTAGCGTGCCGATTCCGGCATCGGGCGACAATGCGGAAGTGATGGATGGGGGCGTTTGCGGTAGAGCGCGTTCGATGACCGCCGCGTCGACTACTTCATCCGGCGCTAGAAGCATGACGCGCTCGACTGCGTTGCGCAGTTCGCGAATGTTGCCCGGCCACGAATAATGTTCCAGCGCATCGAAAGCTTCAGAAGAAAATGTTTTCGGCTTCCAATTATTTTGCTCGGCTAGCTGGCGGACGAAATGGCCGGCGAGCACGCGAATATCCTCGTGGCGATCGCGCAGCGGCGGCAGCATGATTGGGAACACGAACACGCGGTGGTAAAGATCCTCGCGGAACGTTCCCTGACGAACTTGCTCTTCAAGGTTACGATGCGTAGCGACGATGACGCGCACGTCGACCGGCGTCGGATGGCCTCCACCGACGCGTTCGATTTCGCGTTCCTCCAAAACGCGCAGGAGTTTCGCCTGCATGGCCAGCGGCATGTCGCCAATTTCGTCGAGAAAGAGCGTGCCGCCCTGGGCCTGTTCGAACTTTCCGATGTGACGTGCGGCGGCGCCGGTAAACGCGCCTTTTTCATGTCCGAAGAGTTCCGACTCCATCAGCTCGGCGGGAATCGCGGCGCAATTCAGAGAGACGAAGGGGCCCGAGCGGCGTGGACTTTTTTCGTGCAGAGCACGCGCGACGAGTTCTTTGCCGGTTCCCGTCTCGCCGCGGATGCATACGCGCGTTTCAGCGGTGGCGACGTGATCGATTTGCGCCATCACCTCGCGCATCGCGGGGCTGGCCCAGATGATTTCGTGGCGACCCAGCCGACGGCGCAGATCGCGATTTTCCTCCTCCAGACGCGACAGGCGCAGAGCATTTTCCACGGTGAGCAACAGCTTGTCCGTTGAAACGGGCTTTTCGAGGAAGTCGATGGCGCCGAGGCGCGTGGCACGTACGGCCATTTCGATCGTCGCCTGGCCGGACATCATCACAGCGGGCGAAGCGACGCCCGCCGTTTTCAAATCTTCCAGAAGCGCGATGCCATCTTTACCGGGCATCACGACGTCTGAGAGGATCAGGTCGAACCGCTGCTCCTTGGCGAGGTCGAGAGCGCGCGCGGCGCTGTCGCACACGGAGGCTTCGTGGCCGGCCAGGCGGAACGCGCGAGCGAGCGAGGCAAGAGTATTGGGATCGTCGTCGATGACGAGGATGTGAGCCTTCGGAGCCACGCTCTACGCTTTCTGAGCGCCGACAACTTCGCGCGTTTCCAGAGCCGGCGGAGCAACTACCTGGCGCAGACCCGGTTTAACCGGTAAATAGATATGGAACGAAGTGCCGATGCCCTTCTCGCTTTCCACGGAAATGCGTCCTCCGTGATCGCTGATCACCGACTGCACCACAGCGAGGCCGAGTCCGGTGCCATGCTGCTTGGTGGTGTAATACGGAGTGAAGAGGCGCTGGCATTCTTCGGGAGTGAGGCCGCTTCCAGTGTCTGAAACCTCGAGATGAACTTCGCCCTTTTCGCGGGTGGTGCGCAGCATCAGGACGCCACCGGCGGGCATGGCGTCCATGGCGTTCAGGATTAGGTTTTCGAGCGCACGATGCAGCAAAGCGGCGTCGGCCTGGATCGGCGGCAAATCCTCGTCCAGATGAAATTCCGGAGTGATCGGCGGTCGCCCCACGGCGCTGAATTGCGCTTCGAAGAGTTTGACCGCGCCTCGAACCGCTTCGTTCACGCTGACTTTCGCGAGTTCCGGCTGCGGCATTTTGGCGAAATCGCTGAAGCGGCCGATAATTTTTTCGAGATTTTCGATTTCGGCCAGAAGGATGCCGGTGGATTCGCGGAAGACTTCCTCGAACTGTTCGGAGCTTTTGGTTTTGGCGCGTTGCAGATTTTCGACCGTGGTTTGCAGCGGGAAGAGGGGATTTTTCAGCTCGTGCGCCAGGCGCCGCGCGAGTTCGCGCCAAGCAGCCACGCGCTCGGCTTGCACCAAATGCTCGCGCTGTTCGGTGAGCTGCTGCGTCATTTGATTGAAGGCACGGGCGAGTTGCGCGATTTCACCGCCGCCACGTTCGTCCACGCGGGCGTTCCAATTCCCTTCCGAAACTTCGCGAGCCACGGCCGCGAGCTTGCGAACCGGGCGAGTGACGCGCGCCGCTCCCCACCAGCTGAGCAGAAGGCTGATGAGCAGGCCAATCGCGACGACGCTTTCCGCCAGCATGCGAATGCGACGCTCGATGCCAACCATTTCCTGCTGCGAACTGCCGACCAAGAGCACGCCGAGAAGTTCCTTGTTGCGACCCAGGAGCGGCAGCGCGTGAAATTCCTCGGTGCGAGCAAGATCGGGGCCCGAAGCAATTTTGAAAACTCTCGCGGTGGGCTGCCGGCGTTCACCATTGATAAACCGCGCGAAGCGGTCGCCCTCGACGACGGGACCATTCTGATCGAGCAGGTTCACGGCCTGGAAGTTCCGGTCGAGATTCTGGTAGAGCAGAGCGCGCATACCAACGGGCAAAACGAGCGAGGCTAGGAAGTTTTTTCCCAGCCGTTCGCCGCCGACGATGTAAAGGTTTTTGTCGCCAACCCGAACGGTTGAAACGGCCATGAGACCGAGCGCCGGTCCATTTTGCGTGTCGATTTTCATCAGGAAGGAGCCGAGCGAGGCCCAGTCTTCCGGCTGCGTGACCCAGCCGAGTTTGTAGCCGAAGCGCTCCGGATTTTCGGCGGACGAGATGATCGAGCCATCGGCGCCGACGAAGTCGAGGAAGTCGAGCTGATGCGATTGGGACACTCCGGTTGCGTCGTTTACGTAAACGGAGGCGTCGGATTGCGGGCGGCTCAGCGTGATGGCCATGCGCACCGTGCCCTCATCGTCGGTGATCATCTGCACGCGGCGAGCGACGTCCTGCTTGCGCTGGTCAAATTCGCGTTGGAATTGCGCCACGAGCGCGTCAGTATGTTGCGAGTACATCTGCTCGAAGGCCTGGCGCGTAACCACGGTAACGCCCGCGGCGATCAGAGCGACGGACACGACCAGCGCGATAGTGAATATCCAGAAAAGCTTCGAACGAAACGTCACGGACTTTCCTTTTCCGACAGATCGCTGGCCGGCCCATCGAGCCATACGTCAGCGAAAGGTAAACTTTCGCCGGGACCAGGCGACTGCCAATCTCTTACGCGCGTCGAAAGGCCAAACACTTGTGGGTACCAAACGAGCGGCACCACGCGAAAGCCATCGAGCACGCTTCGCTCCGCCGTATATATCTGATCCGGCGAAGCCGCGTCCGGTATCTGAATCGAGTCAAGACCAGCCATTGGCACGAGCGCGTTCAAGAAAGTTTGCAGCGACGCTTGCGGCCGCGGTGAAGGCATCGCCAATCGAATCAGCCGCGCGTCCGGCGACCCCGAGGCGCCCACAGAATTCCCCGCAGGAATCGCCTGCACGCTGACCGCGAGACCGGCAGCGCGGGCGTTGACAGCGATTCGCTCCGCCACGGTTTCCTCGAAGGAGTCGCCAGAATCATATCCCAACACCAATGCGGGCGAACCACCGATTTGCGACACCAGAGCTTTTGCGCCAACAGGGTCGGCGGCGGTGGAGAAAAGATAGGCGGTGCCGTTGGACCACTGCGGAAGCAGGCTTCCGGCTGGCTCGCCTTCTTTTTGGAGGATGAAATTCACGAGAGCAGAGCGGTCGATCGATTCAGAGACAGCTTGGCGCAGACGCTGGTCTTGCGTTGACGTTCGTCCGGCAAGAAACACGAGCGCGAGCAAGCGATCGGGACGCGAAGCGCTGATTCGCACGCCGTCGACGGCGGCCTGGCGAGCCTGCTCCGCAGGAATCTCGGCCAGATCGGCGGTGTTCACTTCCAAATCGAGCAAACGGTCGCGGACGGAGCGCCCCATCTGGATGTCGACGGAGTCGATGAACGGGCGGCCGCTGGGAAAATCGTCATTCGCGGCAAGAGCTACGTGCTTTCCAGGATCCCAGGCGGAAATGTGGAACGGCCCCGAGCCGGACATACCTGCAAAGGTGCCATCGGGGTTGCGGTGCTCGTAGATGAGTCCGTCAATTTCCGCTTTGGCGTCGGCTTCCTGCGCATTCGTCGAACCAGCGGCGGGATCGAGCGAATTCACAATCGCGCCGATCTCCATGTGCAGCGTGCCGCCATAGGCGGGGCGGCGCGCGGTGCGCGCGCGTACGGCGGCAACGAGCAGAAGGCTAATCGCTGCAAGAGACAGATACAATCGACGCTTCATACATCCCCGTCTGAAGATTTCGAAACACCACGCGAGCCGATAGGTTGTCCGACGAAGGCCAGAGGCTCAAAATCGGGCCGGGAAATTGCATGGACTCGCCAACGGCAGTCGCCTGGCGACCGGCGACCTGATAGAGCTGGATGCTATCCGGCTCGGTCCAGTCGCCCGAGCCAGTGACGAGCACTTGCCAAGCGGGGCCGCACGCAGAGTCGAGCGATAAAATGTCGCCGCCCCAACCGAAAAAGGCAGCCGAAGCTTCGGCCGAGCCGGTGAAAAGTAGCGCCTGCCCATTGAGTCCGGCGACAATCCAGCGGGAAGTGCTGCCTCCGCTTGCGCCGGGAGGAAACGCCGCCGAATAGTATGGCGGATAGTGCGTGACCACTCCCGCGGACAGAGTGACCGCTCCGTTGAAGTAGTTGTGAGAAGGGTCATACGTCCAGTTAACCGTGCCCATCGGCCATAGCTCTCCGACATTAGGCGAACAGTTGAGAGAAAATCCTGGATTCCAAGTACCGTCGCATTTCACGGCTGCGACCCAAGCGGTGATGTGAGTGGGATCGGCTAGCGCCAGGCGGCCACGCGAATCGCGGCTGGTGTAGAGGCGGGAAAAAGGTTCGTCGACGTGGAGCATTTCGGACGTGCCGCTGAATTCGTACGCGGAGAGACGATCCGGCTCAAGGATGTACCACAACGTGTGGTTGGCATCGGGAGAGGCTTCGGCAAAATCGAGGATTGGGTCCGTCTGCTGCCAGACGATTTTTCGCCGAAGTACCGGCACCGCGCCGGGAGGGCCGGGGAGAATTTGAGTGGCAGCCACGGGAGCGACGACGATCTGCTCTTGGCCACCGATGGTGATAGCGGCGACGAGCAAATAGCCGTTGACGTTGTGAGAAACGGTGATACCTACCTGGGCATCGGCTGGGGCCGGCCCCGCGGAACCCAGCGCGAATTGGATCAGGCGTCCGCCTTCGGAAGTGATCTCGGATTGAACGGCTTGGTGGAGCGCGGAAAGATCGACCGGCGCTCCGGCGGAAACGTCAGTCAGGCTAGCGATCGCAAGCGTATGGGCGGAAGTCACGGCGGCGACAATCTGTTCGGCCAGCGAATGTGCGGCGTCGCCCCACGGAAGGGGCAGCAGCGAGGGGGCTTGGGCGCGAGCCGATTTTGGGACCAGCGCGACGCATAGAAGGAGCAGAATCGCGCGCAGAAACGCTGAATAATTTCGAAGGGGCTGCCGCATCAGTTCAGCCGGCGCGAAGAAAACGCCGGACTTTCGCGATGATAGCACAGGGGAAAATGGCGCTCGCGAGGATCGCGAGAGGTGTTTCCATACGCCGGCGCGGCGACTTCGCCCCGCGTCCGGTTGAGGAACACGCTCGCCGCGGCGGTGGCGAAGCGGCTCCCACAAGGCGCGGGACGAAGCCGCCAGCAAGGGTTTTTGCCGGCGATCATCCCAGGGCCGATACGGCTTCTTTCCTCCCCCGCCCGGTTCGGAAAGCAGCACGGTGGCTCGGGAATCTTTTCGGTTTCGCAATGCGCGCGAAACCATGTGAAGCCCAGGTATCCGGAAAAAACTACGGCCGATTACCAGGCGTCGAAGCTCGGCGCGCGGCGGGCAAGAGCCGCATCAGACCGTTTAATCCATACCATTCGAGCGCGAGCGCCACTCCCAGCGAGGCGAGGATCGCTCCAGTGACTTCAGCGAATGCGATGAATCCGTTCATAGCCGCCCTCCGAAATCCGCCGGCGTTGCCGTAACCCTATGGCGCAAAAGCCGCGCGATGGGAGCCGGGGCTGGGATTCGGCCGGCGAGGCACCCCTACCTGGGCGCTCTCTACAGCCTTTCGATGTGCAAAAGGCTATCCAATCGCGGCGAGCGGCAAGGAAAGCACTTAGCGGGAGGGGCGGCAGCGGGCGCGTGGGTAGGCGAACACGGCGTGGAAAATCGCACGCGTGGCTATCCGTCAGCTAAAGCTGCTAAAATTCGCGCTGAGAGGGACATGGCCCCACAAGCCCACCAGCGACAAGGTCCAGGTATACAAATCGGCCATATTTTTGGCATCCCGATCTACCTGCATCCGAGCTGGCTGATTATTTTCGCGTTGATCACGCTGATGCTGGGGCTGCAATTCACCGCCGAGCACCCCCACTGGTCGCCCGCAGAGCGCTGGGCTCTTGGAATCATAACCAGTTTGCTTTTTTTTGGGTCGGTGATTTTCCACGAAGTGAGCCACAGCGTAGTGGCCCTGCATTACAAGTTGCCGGTGAAGTCGATCACCCTGTTTGTGTTCGGCGGCCTTTCACAAATCGAGCAAGAGCCACCGACCCCGCGCCAAGAATTCAATATGGCCATCGCCGGGCCGCTCTCCAGCTTCTTTTTGGCGGGCGTTTTTTTGTTGATCTGGCGCTACGCGCATGCCGGTGAATTCGTCTCGGCTATGGCGTATTGGCTTTTTGAAATTAACGCGATTCTTGCCATCTTCAATCTGGTGCCCGGTTTTCCACTGGATGGTGGACGAGTTCTGCGTGGAATCGTTTGGTGGATCACCAAAGATTATCGGAAGGCGACGCGGATTGCGTCCGCGTGCGGACGATTTTTCGCCTATCTGATGATTTTTGTTGGCATCTGGCAGGCTTTGGAACGCAACTGGGTTGAGGGGCTGTGGCTCGCGTTCATCGGCTGGTTCCTATTGGAGGCCGCGAAAGAAAGCTACGTACAAGTGGCGCTTAAGGACTCCCTCACGGGTGTCCGCACGGAGGATGTGATGGTGCGAGACATCCCGACGGTAGCGCGCGATACGTCCATCGAGGAGTACATTCACGAGGTGCTGCGGAGTGGGCGGCGCGCTCACATCGTGCTCGGAGGGCAATATCCAGGGGGCTTGATCACGCTGCAATCTGCGCGGCACGTGACGCGAGACGAATGGGCGAACACCTCCGTGCAGGCGGTGATGGTGCCGATGGACAAAGTGGAAGCAGCGGCGCCCGGTGAGCCGGTGCTTCAGGTTTTGCAGCGCATGCAAACCGCGGACATCAACCAGATGCCGGTGATTTCGGACGGACACATCGTCGGCATGATCGGGCGCGACACGATCCTGCAAGTGGTGCATACGCGGCTGCACGCGGAGCAGCACGCGTAAGCATGCGCGGCCGCCAATACTTCTTAAGAATAGCGTGCGCCACGTTGGCGTGCGGAGTGGGAATCGCCGCAGCGGCGCAGCATCGACGGCATCCCGCGCATAGTCGTCCGGCACGCCGAGATGAGAAGCCTGCGGCGCAGCCAGCTCCGCCAAGCGTTTTTACCAGCGCCATTCGCGCGAATAACGTTGGCATGGCGCTGATGGACCGGCACGAGTTCACGAAGGCGCTTGGCCGCTTCCAGACCGCGTGCGTGATGAACCCGGCGTCGGATACCGGTTGCCTGAACATGGGCATCGCGCTGCTGTCCATGAGACGGCTGAACGACGCGCATAATATTTTGGCGAAGTCCGCGCAGCGCGATCCGCAGAATCCGCGCGCGTGGTTCAATCTGGGGCTGGTCGAGCGAGCTGCGGGGAACGACGGAGTAGCCATAAACGATTTTGAGAAGGTGGCGTCGATCGATCCTAAAGATCCCGCGACTCAATACCTGATCGGGTCGCTCTATTTGCAAGCGAAGCAGTATCAACAGGCGATTTCGTCCTTCAGAAACGCGATCGACCTCGATGCGTTCAATTTACCGGCGGAATTCGGGATCGCGCAGGCCGAAGGACACACGGGAGACGTGAACGGCGCGCTCCAATATTTGAATCGCGCGGTGCACCTGACCCAGACAGGTCTCGGCAGGCCCGCGAGCACCGCGTACGGCGATCAAGGCAAGTATTCGCTGGCGCAAGAGATGCGCACACCGACCGAACCCGCACCGGCAGCAATACCCGTTCATTTTATAAATGTAACGGAAGCTTCGGGGCTTCCCTGGCGGGCGAGTGAGGTTGCAGCCCTAGCTGCGAAGACGAGGGCGCGCGAAAGCCGAGAAGAACGAATGCGAGAACGGGCCGCAGCGCAGCGCAAAAGACCGGGTCCCGACGCGCTGGCCAAATTTCTCGGAAGCGGCGCGTGCGTTTTCGACTACAACAATGATGGCCGACCGGACATCTTTCTCGCCGATGCGGACGGCAAAAGGCATGCCGCGCTGTATCGCAACGAGGGGCACGGGCGTTTCCTGAATGTCACGAAGGCAGCGAAACTGGAAATCCACGGCGAAGCGCTCGGCTGCGCGACCGGAGATTACGACAATGACGGCTACGCCGACCTCGCCGTAAGTTTGCCGGACGGCATCGAGCTTTTTCACAACAACTCGGACGGCACGTTTACCGATGTGACGGAATCGGCGGGACTGGCCACGCGAGGATTGGTGTTGGGTATGGCGTTCGTCGATTACGATGGCGACGGGAATCTCGATCTCTATGCCACGCGATTCGACAACTTCATTCTCGGCAATCCGTCTCAGCCTTTTACATTTCCAGCGCATGCTGCCACGCCCGGAAACATTCTGTGGCGCGGAAGCGAAGGCGGCGTCTTCACGGATGAAACGAAACAAGCGGCAGTCGCTGGCTCTGCGCCGTCCGTGGGCGTGCTCGGCTGCGATCTCAACAACAATGGTGCGACCGACTTAGTGGTGACCGGATGGCGGCGCTCGCCGACTGTTTATCTGAACCAGCGCGAAGGCGCGTTTCGCGCCGAGACGCCGTGGGCAGGCCCCATGCCCGGACCGACGGCCGGAGCGGCGGCGCTCGATTTCGATCACGATGGCTGGATGGATTTGGCATTCACGCACTGGTCTTCGCCGGGCCTGAGCCTATGGCGAAACGTGGACGGCAAAGCATTCGAGCGCGTGAGGCTGCCGGGCCCGCAGTGGATGCGCGGCTGGGGCTTGGCCGCCTTGGATTACGATCACGATGGATGGGTCGATCTGGTTGCAGTGGGCGAAACGTTTTCCGGTGAGGGACGGATCATCTTGCTGCGCAATAGAGGCGGCGACGGGCGCAGCGGCTTCGCGGGATTTCGCGACGTGACGCATGAAACCGGACTCGACAAGGTTGAACTGCGTGATCCGCGGAGCGTGATCGCTTTTGATGCGGACGACGGAACTACGTATTTGCTGATCACGCAGAGCGGCGGACCGCCTGTGCTGCTGAAAGGCATTGGAAG
This sequence comes from Candidatus Acidiferrales bacterium, assembly GCA_050746725.1. Classification (GTDB taxonomy): domain Bacteria; phylum Acidobacteriota; class Terriglobia; order Acidiferrales; family UBA7541; genus Palsa-295. The sequence goes on from JBOGMX010000021.1 coordinate 41,433, forward strand.
CAATAAGAACAATTCGCTGGAGCTTGCTCTGACCGGAACTCGCGATAATCGGCGCGGCATTGGCTCTACGGTCGGAATACTCTCCGGCGCTCAGCGGCAGACGTTCCCAATGGGTGGAGGTTCCGGCTATCTGGGGCAGGCACCCGCGCAGGTAACTGCCGGAATCGGCCAGGACGCCGGTGCGGACGTGGTGCGTGTGCTATGGCCCAGCGGAATCGTGCAGGACGAAATTGACTTGCTCTCTGGCAAAGGCCATACGATCACGGAGACGGACCGCGGAACACGTATCAGGTGAGCCAGATATAGGTAACAAGCGGGGATACAATAGTTGAAGCCTGCACGCCCAAGGAGTCCGGGGCTCCGCTTATGTATCGCTGAACGGGCAGCTATCTTGTTGAAGATAGCCAAGGTATCTGGACGCGTGAGAACGGCACCCGCAGGTACTATTCGAGCACGCGGCTTGCAGGCGGCGCGCCAGGCGTGTTAATTTCGCCGTGATTTCGATGTCTGTGGTTCAGTCGCATCTATGCCTTCATCTCCAGGTAACAATTCGGATTGGCACGCAGCTGTGCATGGAAACGGCAAGGGGCCAACGGCGCACGAGCCGGTCTTCTGGCGTGTCGAAAGCAGTTTGCTGGACTTAACCGCCGTCCGCCCGGTCGCATTCTTCACCTGGAACGCCCAATCGTTTCTCGAGCGCTGGGCCCGCCGCGGCGCGATGGGAGTCTTGGCGATTGCCCGGCCATTTCTATATGCCACCCACCGCGTGATGGCGACCCGATTGCTACACACGGTGCTGCGCGGTGAGAGTCGTGACCGCTTGGACCTGCTTGGCGAGGAATTTTTTGAGTATTTTCTGCGTCCGCGTCTGAAAGAGCGAGGCGTGGAGAAGCTGCGCGAGGCGCTTGCCGCCGGGCAAGATGTGGTGCTCGTTAGCCAAGGGCTGGAGCACACGATGCGCCCTCTTGCAAATTATTTGGGTGTGCGGCGAATCGTTTCGAACCGGCTGGAATTCCGTAGCGGACTCGCCACCGGAAGATTGGTGAGTCCGGTGATTCGACCCCGTGGCGCGTTCGCGAAACTACGATCCAACCAAGCGGACGGACATATCTCACCCAAACGACTGAACAACGACCTTGGGTTCACAAAACATCCGGAGGCCCTCTACGAAGCGATTCGGCCAGCACAGCGGCCTCTACCAAATGCACGCGTTCCGGTGGTGCGCTTCGACGAACGCGAGAAAACGGGACCACTGTCAGTCCGCCGCGCCCTGAGCGGTAAACATATCCTGCTGATCGGGGCTACCGGGTTCATCGGCAAGGTGTGGCTGGCCAATTTGCTGCACGACGTTCCGGACATTGGCCGTGTAACCCTGCTGATTCGCGGGCATCGTTCCGCCACCGCTCTCGAACGCTTCGAACGCATCGTGCGCGAATCGCCGGTGTTCGATCCGCTGGCCGAACAGCATGGCGACGACTTGAGCGAGTTTCTGCGGCAGCGCGTGGAAGTTGTCCCCGGCGACGCTACCAAGGAATGCCTCGGGCTGAAGGCGGAAACGGTGGGGCGCCTGGCCCGCAGCGTCGATGTGATCATCAACAGCTCCGGCCTCACCGACTTCAACCCGGATTTGCGCGACGCGCTCTCGTCGAATGTGGATGCCATCGTCCACCTGCTAAATTTTCTGCGCGGGTGTCACCATGCGGCATTGGTGCATCTTTCCACCTGCTACGTGGTTGGGCAGCAGGATGGCCGCATCCTCGAATCTCTTCCCCGAAACTACTGCCCACGCGGCATAGAGGGCTTCGATGCCGAAAAAGAGCGCCTGTATCTCGAGGAACTGGTGCGCCAGGCGGAAGCGCGAGCCGAGTCGGCCGATGGCAAGGAAGAAATCCGCCGCGAGGCTCTGGAACGCGAACACACGGCAAAAAATCTGCAGGGAGCGGCGCTCGATAATCAGCGTCGCAAGAATCGCGTGCGATGGATTCACCGCGCACTGGTGGAAGCGGGAACGCGGCGCGCGAATGATCTGGGCTGGCCGAACACGTACACGCTCACTAAGAGCATTTCCGAATCGCTGATTCGAAATTATCTGGACGCCAATCCAGACACGGCGATTGCGGTGGTGCGGCCCTCGATCGTGGAGTCTTCGGTGCGACAGCCGTTTGTCGGCTGGAATGAAGGGGTGAACACCTCGGCGTCGCTCTCCTATTTGCTGGGCACGTTCTTCCGGCAGTTGCCGACCAACAAGAGCAAATGCCTCGACCTGATACCCGTCGACCTGGTCACGCGCGGGATGACGCTGATCGCCGCAGCACTAGTTGAAAGGCGCCATCAGCCGGTCTATCAGCTGGCGACTTCCGTTGTGAATCGATGCGACATGCGCCGTTCGATCGAGCTGACAGGGCTGGGCCACCGCAAGTTTTACCGCGCGCAAAACGATCTGCAGCACCGCCTTCGCCTGAAATTCGATGCGATTCCCGTATCAAAAGCGCGCTACGACAAGCTTTCCGCGCCGGCGCAGAAGATGCTCATTCAGATCATCAATCGCAGCCTGGAGCCGATTCCCTTCCTGCGTTCGCCGCTGGCGCGCCAGGAACGCGAACTCGAAAAGGTCATCAAGCTGGTGGCGCTCTTCGAGCCGTTTATCCTGCACAACAATCATGTGTTCGAGGCCTCCAACATCGAACGCCTGGACGCCGCCCTGCCTCCGGAGGAGCACGATACGTTCGGGTACGATCCGCGCTCGATCGACTGGTGGGATTACTGGATCAACGTGCACATTCCGGCGCTGCGCAAGTGGTGCTATCCTCTGATCGAGGGACGCGCGCCGGAGGTGCACGCGCGGCGCGATGTGCGGCTCATCGCCTGCGCCGAAACGAGCACCGCGGGAACCGCTAATTCGGCTCCGGCGGCGGCACCCTGATACCCAAAACGATCTCCGAAGAACCGTGGCTATTTTCCTGACCGGATGCACCGGCTACATCGGCGCGCACGTTGCTGTGAATCTGCTCGCGGACTCGTCCGCGCAGCTAAATCTGCTGGTGCGCGCGCGCGACGCGCAGGAAGCAAATGCGCGCCTGTGGCGCTCGCTGCAATTGCATCTCGAATTCGCGCCTTTCGAGGCGTTTCTCCATTCGCGCATCCGCATTTTTCGCGGAGACATCACCGAGCCACGCTTCGGTCTGGACGAAGCCGATTACCGCGAACTGGTGCGCTCCACCAAATCGGTGATCCATTGCGCCGCTTCGCTCAATCGCAAATCGGAGAAGAGTTGCCTTAACGTGAATCTTCGCGGCACGCTCGAAATGATTCAACTAGCCCAGCGCGCGCGGGACGATCACGGCTTGCGGCGCTTTAGCCACGTGAGCACGGTGGCGGTGGCCGGCCAGCGGTCGAATGAAGTGATCGAGGAGGATTCCTCCATCGACTGGAGGCGCTCCGATTACGATCCCTACGCGCGCACCAAAAAATTCTGCGAGCACATGGTGCGGCAGCTTCTTCCGGACGTGGAGCGCACGATTTTTCGTCCCAGCATCGTGCTGGGCGATAGCCGTCGGGCGGAAACAAACCAGTTCGAGATGGTTCGCGCGTTCGTATTCCTGGCAAGCTTGCCCGTGCTTCCCTTTCAGCCAAACTCGCGCATGGATATCGTTCCGGTTGACTACGTGGCGGACTCCATCTCCACAATTCACATGAAAGAAAATCCGGCGCACGAGATTTATCATTTATCGTCCGGAACGGATTCCGAAACCTTCGTGCAATTGACCGATGCGCTGGCGAAATCGCAGGGCAAGCGCGGGCCGGTGTTCGCGCCCAGCTTCGAAGGCACTTCCGAAAAAGTGATTCGCGCGCTATCGGGACGCGCAGGCAAAATCGGCGGGCTGGCCACGCTGCTAAAAGTGTTTCTTCCGTATCTCATTTGGAATACCGTTTTCGACAATCGCCGCGTGGTGGCCGAAATGGGGCGAAAACCCGCGCGTTTCTCGGAATACTGCTACCCGCTCCTGCACTACAGCCGCGAAAACCATTTCAATTACAACTATCGCGAGTGGGGCGCCAGCAAGGCTGATGGCACGGCTTCAACGGCCGCGGCGGCGAGCGCTGCGCGGGAGCCAGGCCAATGATGGACATGGACTCGGTGATCGAGGCCTGGGTCAGCGGCCTGATCGAACTTAATAAAATCGAGTGGATGCTGGGCGCAGGCGAAAGCTGGAAGCCTGGCAAAAAACTCAAGCTGCTTTTCGCGGGCTACAACGGCACGCGCAACACAGGATCGGACGTGCGCGTGGAGGAAATCACGCGCCAGGTGCGGCGCATTCTGGGCGCGGACAATGTCGAATTTGCGGTCATGTCCCAGGATTTTAACCTCACGCGCGGTTATTTCGGCGGCGCACAGCAGGTACACCTGCCGGACGTATTCCCGCCGTTCCTGCACTCCGAAGTGCGCAAGCATCACGGTGTGATCGCCTGCGAAGGGTCGATGTTCAAGAGTAAATTTGCCAGCGCCCTCACGGCCATGATGATCGGCGCGCTCGGCATCGCTTCGGCACAAAACAAATTGAGCGTCGCGTATGGCGGCGAGGCTGGAGCGATGGATCCGCTGCTGCAGAAAATGTGCCGCCGCTATTGTCGCGAGTCGATGGTGATCACTCGCAATCTGGAATCGCAGGAAGTGCTTGGCAAACTGGGAATTTCCACCGAACTCGGCGCCGATACCGCATGGACGTTCGAACCGCTCGGCCCCGAATATGGGCAAAAAGCTCTCCGCGAGGCGGGCTGGAACGGGTCGACTCCGGTCCTGGCCGTCTGCGCCATCAATCCTTTTTGGTGGCCGGTGAAGCCGTCGCTCGGCAAATGGTTTGCGCACGCGACCGCCGGCGCATACAAAAAGAGCTACTACCGCACGATCTATTTTCATCGCTCCGGTCGCGATGTCGATGCCGCCTACGAAAAGTACCTCACCGCCATGGCCGAAGGCGTGGCGCAATATCGACGCAACCGCGCGGTTTTTCCGGTGATGATCGCCATGGAACAGCTGGATCGGGACGCGTGCGAACGCGTCGCCGCGAAACTCGGCGGCGCGCCTGTCCTCGCCGCGGACCAGTACAACATGTTCGAGCTGGTCAGCATTTTGCGCGCGTGCCACCGCGTTCTTTCCTCGCGGTTTCATGCCGTTGTCACTTCCATGCCAGCCGGCGTTCCCTCCGCGGGGGTCACCATGGACGAGCGCATTCGCAACCTAATGCGCCAGCGCGGGCACGAACATCTGCTGATGGACGTGGACGAGCCTGATCTCGCGGATAAAATCGTGACGGCTCTGCGCGCGCTCGATGCTGAATCCGAGCAAATTCGCGAGTCGATGGCGGAAGTCGTGGCCGTCAATCTGCGGCTGATGGCAAGGATGGGCGTCTACTTTGAAGAACACGTAGCGCACCGCTATCCGGAATTTCCCGTGCGCACCGGAGTGCTCGGCTGGGAAGAATATTTGCCACCTCTCAGCCCATTGCTCTCGAAGCTGCTGGAAGATCATAGCGGAGCACTCGTCGCATGACCTTTCTGGAGGGCATTTTCGCGCGGCTCGCTCACGATTCCGCTGCGCCGGTACTCGCGGAAGTGCGGGACGGCAATCAACTCGTCTCCATCACCGGTGGCGAACTGCTCACGATGGTCCAAAGCGCACGAGCGTTCATTGCGTGTCGTGGCTTGCGGTCGGGTGATTGCTGCGTGTTATACGCGCCGAATAGCATTCGCTGGGTCGCTCTGGATCTGGCCTTAATGTCCGAAGGCGTAATCGTCGTCCCGCTCGACCCGCGTCAAGTAACCAGCGAGATCGCCGCGGTGCTGCGCGACTCGACACCGTCGCTAGCCTGCTGCGCGAACGCGACTTTTGCCGCTCACGTAACCGCAGATGGAAACACCGTGCCACCCGTCGCGCTATTCGACGAACTTTTCGCCAGTGAAGCGCAAGGCTCCGCGTCTCCGCCGGTGCACCATGCCGATCACGACGCCGTAACCATCGTCTACACCTCCGGCACGTCCGGCGAACCCAAAGGCGTGGTGTTGACCGCGCAAAACATCACGTTCATGCTCGGCTGCACCAATTCGCGCCTCGATAAGCTGATGGGCTCGCGCCGGGAACCGGATCGCGTATTTCAGTACGCGCCGTTCTGCTTTGCCGCGGCACGCATCCTGTTGCTTACCAGCCTTTCGCGAAACAGCGTGCTTACGCTTTCGACCGATCTGACCAAACTTTCGGACGAATTGAAACTCGCGGCGCCGCACTATTTTGTAAATGTGCCGATCTTCCTAGAACGCGTCCGCCGCAAAGTGGAAGAATCGATTCGCGCGCGCGGAGGATTCGCGGCCGGCGTTTACTCGCGCGCTTTCCGCGCTTACCTGAGAAAACATCGCGGCGAGGGCGGCTTCACCGACTCCCTTGCGCTGCGGCTCGCAAACTCCATCATGTTTCCGGCGATTCGCGCCAGTATTGGGCCCAATTTGAAGGGATTGATATGCGGCTCAGCTCCCCTCGCGCCCGAAACGCAACTTTTCTTTGTGATGCTCGGCATTCCCGTCCTGCAAGTCTACGGGCTGACGGAAACCACTGCAATCTGCACCATGGACGATCCCGCCAGCACCACTCCCGGCCGCGTGGGACCGGCAATTCCCGGCATTGAAATGAAGGTCGGCGAAAACGAAGAAATCCTCGTACGCGGCCCCAATGTGTTTCCCGGCTATTGGCAGCGCCCGGCGGAGACGGCGAAAGCGCTCGCTGGAGGATGGTTTCACACTGGCGATCAAGGCGAAGCAGACACCACCGGCAACTGGCGCATCACCGGGCGCCTGAAAAACCTCATCGTGCTGAATTCCGGCCACAACGTCGCGCCCGAGCCTCTGGAACACTTGCTGCTCGCGCGCATTCCCGACGCCCAGCAAGTGGTGCTTGTTGGAAATCAGCGAAGCTATCTGAGTGCGCTGGTCGCCGCGAGCGCTTCAGACGCCTCAGGGAACGGCAGCGGCGGCTTGAGTTCTGCTCGCCTTCAATCCGCGCTCGACGCGCTCAACTCCGGCCTTCCGCACTACAAACAGATTCGCGCCTTTCATGTGGTGCACGAGCCATTCACGGTGGAAAACGGGCTGCTCACCACCATGGGCAAACTCAAGCGGGACGCTATCGCCGCGCACTTCGCCGGCGAAATCGAGAACTTGTACCGGAAGAAATCGGCATGAAATCCTTTAGCGGCAAAACTCTTTCGTGGAACACCGCTGACGGCACCGTCGAACTCGCCCTCCATCGCGAGCCGTGCAACGAAATCGGCTCGGCCACGCTCGCCGAGCTTGAAATATTCGCCGCCGTGCTTGATACGCTGCAAGGCGACGCTCATTCGGTCATCATCTCCAGCACTCGCGAGGAAGGCTTTTGCGCCGGGGCCGACCTGCGCGAATTGTATCGCCGCTCGCAGCCGCTGCCACCCGCGGAGCGCTTGCACGAAGTCCGCAACTTCTTAGAGAGGATTCATCGCGTGATGAACGCTCTGGACGCCGCACCGTTCACCACCATCGCCGCTGTTCATGGAGTGGTTTTCGGCGGCGGATTCGAGCTGGCTCTCGCCTGCGATTTGATCGTCGCGGATAAAATGGCGCGTTTTTGCTTCCCCGAACTGCGGCTCGGCCTGATTCCCGGCTTTGGCGGCATACCGCGCCTAAAACGCGATCTTGGCAACGCCATGGTCCGCGATCTGCTCCTAACCGGTCGCAGCATCAACGCCGCCAAAGCGCAATCCGTCGGCCTCGTCAGCCAGGTTGCCGGTGAACGGGACGCACTGCGCGTAGCTCGCGCTACCGCCGCACAAGTGAAGAAATTCGACCGCCAAACCGCGATCGCTGCAAAGCGCTTCGTCAAGCCGATCCCGCATGAGGAACTGCGCCAGGAAATCGACATTTTCTGCGAGTTGTTTTCACGTCCAGCTGTCGAAGCGGGGCTCCGGAAGTTCGTCGAATCCACCGACGCTCTGCCCTATTTGCCGTGAGCGCACGGGCACGATCCTTTCCGTGCTCTGTGCGGAGCGCGGCTGAAGTACAATCGCAACCGCGATCCCGTGTAAAAATATGAGCACACTCGACCAAACGACAGAAGAAATCCTGAATCTCGCCGCCACTCATTTTCACGTGCCGCGCGAACAGCTCGCGCCGAACGACGATTTCTTCAAAAAGCTCGGCATCAACAGCCTGCAAGCGCTCGACCTGCTTACCCGACTGGAGCAGCATTTCCACATCGAACTGCCCGACTACGAGCTGCAAGGCGTAACAGACTTCCGCACGCTCGCCGAACGAATCCAGTCTCGCCTCTAATGCTCGACCTGCGCAATTACAACTGCTTGGGTGAAGCGTTGCGTGCCGCGCTCGACCGCTGGCCCGACGAAATTTGCCTGATCGAAGCGGATCGCGATCGCGAGAACGCGCGGATCACCTACCGCCAATTCAAGCAGGCGGCGCTTCCGCTCGCACGCGCGCTGCAAAACGCCGGATTCCAAGGAGGCTCGCGCGCGGCGATCATCATGACCAATCAGTCCAAATGGCTGATTTCCGCTTACGCGATTTTTTACGCCGGCGGAGTGCTCGTTCCTCTCGACTACAAGCTCACCGCGACGGAGCAACTCCAGCTCCTGGCGCATTCGAAAGCCGAAGTTCTGATCGTCGAGCACCATCTCTGGCGCGCCATCACCCAGTCCAAAGATTTCAATAGACTTGCAACTCGTCTCACGCTCGTTATTGAAGCGCCCCCTGGCGCCGATCTGGCCGGTGCGAAGCGTTGGGAAAACTTTCATGATTCGCACCTGCCGATTTTCGTCCCGCGCAGGCGTCGTGATCCGGCGTGCATCGTGTATTCATCCGGAACCGGCGGGCGGCCCAAGGGCTGTGTGCTCACCCACGAAAACTACCTCGAACAGTGCCGCGCGCTCACCACGCTTTACCCTTTCGCGCCCGGCATGCGCTACCTCAGCATTCTTCCAACGAATCACGCCATCGACTTCATGGTCGGATTCATTGGACCGTTTACCTGCGGCGCCACGGTCGTCCACCTGCGCACGCTGCGTCCCGAATACATTCGCGAAGCCTTTATGCGCTACAAAATCACATATATGACCGTGGTGCCGATGCTGCTGAAAGTGCTCGAACGCGGGCTACGAAAACGATTCGACGAGCTCCCTCGCGGCCGTCGTCGCGCGCTGCACGCGATGATCGGAATGAACCGCGCGTTCACGCGCCGTCGCCCCAGTCTGAAGCTCAGCCGCAAGCTGCTCGGTCAGGTCCATCAGGGATTCGGTGGCGAACTTCGCGCGCTCTTTGTCGGCGGCGCGTTTACCGAGCCTTCCACTCTGCAATTTTTCTACGATCTTGGCATTCCCGTCGGCAATGGCTATGGCTGCACGGAAGCCGGCACCGTCATCACGCTCAACGACTTCAAGCCCTTCCGCGCCGATACGGTCGGCAAGCCGCTGCCCGGAATCGAAGTGAACATTCTCGATCCGGATGCCGAGGGCGTTGGCGAAGTGGCCGTGCGTGGCAACACCGTGATGTCACATTATCTGGACGATCCGGAGATGACTGCCGCGACGATCGTAGACGGCTGGCTGCGCACGGGCGATCTGGGACGCATTGATCGGTCCAGACATCTTCAGCTCGTCGGCCGCAAGAAAAATATGATCGTGACCGAGGAAGGCAAAAACGTCTATCCCGAGGATATCGAGGCGGCTTTCGAAGGTCTTGCGGTGAAAGAATTTTGCGTTTTTGCCGCCAATTATTTGTGGCCCGAGCGAACGATGGTTGGCGAGCAATTAATTCTCGTGGTGCGCTCGGATTCGGCAGCAGAGCCAGCAGCGGCTGCATCGGCTACAGATGCTCTAGCTGCTGAAGGACCCGAAGCGCTTCCGCCGCCTGCGCCGGGCCACCAACTCGCGCCAGAAATCGCCACGGCAATTGACGCCCGCAACCGGCGACTGATCAATTACAAGCGCCTTAGCGGCTACCTTGTCTGGGAGAACGAATTTCCGCGCACCGCGTCGATGAAAGTGAAACGGCTCGATTTGGCGGAACAGATTCGCAAGCACCGCGGCCGGCATGACGTGGTGTATCTGTGAACGCCCGTTTGCACCGCAGGCCGCGCGTACACTCTCGGCCTAGCAAGCCTGCAACAAGGAACCCGCAGCCGTGACGAACCATTTTTACGCCATCATCAACCCCGCAGCGGGCGGCGGGCGTTGCGGCAAGCTCGCTGCCGACGCAATCGATCGCGTCCGCCAGAGCGGCGTGGGAGTTGAGGCGGTGCGAACCTCAGAGGCGGGCGAGGCGACAAAACTCGCGCGCGAGGCATACGCTCGAGGCTTTCGTAATTTCCTCGTTGTCGGGGGAGACGGTACGGCGTTCGAAATCATCAACGGGCTTTTCCCCGAAGCGCTCACGGGCGGAAAAGCTGCCCTCGGCTTTTTGCCGCTCGGCACCGGCAATTCTTTTCTTCGCGACTTCACCCAGCGCGGCGTGGAGTACACGATTGAAGCGCTGCGCGACGGACGCCGCCGCCCGTGCGACGTGATTCGCTTGCGCCACGGCGGGGCCAGCGTTTCCCGCGCGCAGGATTCCGGAACACCACGGGGAGCTAGCGATGGCGACATTTACTTTCTGAACTTGTTGAGCCTCGGCTTCCCTGCCGAAGTGGGCGCGCTGACGAATCGGCGTTTCAAATCTTGGGGCGAGTTCGGCTACATCCTGGGCGTGCTGGCGCAACTGCTGCGCCTCCGGCATTCTACCTTTCCGCACCGCTTGGATACGGCAATCGATTGGGACCGGCGCAAGTGCCTGTTCCTTACCTTTAGCAACAGCAAATTCACGGGCGGTAAAATGATGATCGCTCCGCACGCCGATCCCACCGACGCCAAAATCGAATACGTCCGCTGGAGTCCCATCGGCCGGCTACGGCTGGTCTGGCTACTTCCGCGCCTTTTTTCCGGAACCCACATCAAGCACCGACTGGCTTCCCGCGCGGCAGCGGAACGTGTCGAACTGGATCTCTCCGGACCAGTCAACGTCATGATCGACGGCGAAATCCTCGCGCTTCAGTGCCGGTCGCTGGAGATTCTCCCCGCCGCTCTGGATGTGGTGGTATGAGGACGGTATGAAGCGAGCGTGGCTCGTGGTTCGCTCGCTCTTTTTGTGGACGATCACCTGGATTCACTTCCTGGTGATCTGTACCTTTCTCACAGTTCTCGGCGCGGCCATCGACCCCCGCAAAAACGACTGGCCGCAGAGGGCCTTTTCCCGCAACATCCTGCGCCTCGCCGGAGTAAGGTTCGAAGTGCGCCGGTCGCCTGGATTCGACCCCACGCGCACCAGCATGTTCATCTGCAATCACGTAAATGTGTTCGATCCGTTCGTCATCTATTCGACGATTCCTCAATTCGTGCGCGGCTTCGAGCTGGAATCGCATTTCAAGATTCCAGTGTACGGCTGGCTGATGGGTCGCTTCGGAAACGTTCCAGTGCCGAATAAACCGAGCCGCGAAGGGCTGCAGATCATGGCTGAACGCGCCCGCGCCGCGCTCAATTCCGGAATCAGCTTGATTGCATTTGCCGAAGGCTCGCGGACGCGCACCGGCCACGTACAATCGTTTAAAAAGGGAATTTTCAGCATCGCGCAGAAGGCAGGCGTGCCGATCGTTCCGATGAGCATCGTCGGGTCGTACGAATTTTTCCGCACCGGCCACTGGATGCTACATCCGGGGCAAATCACCGTCTATCTGCACGATACGATCGACACGGCGCAAATCGGGCGCGCTGACGTGGACGACCTCCGCCGGCACGTGCAAGAAATCGTCTCCGCGCCAGTCGAAGACTTCGTGCTTTCCCACTCCACAAACTGAGCCAGACTGGTTCTTAGCCATATCGCTGATCGGCCCTCCGACTACTCGCAGCCCTTGCGGCGCGGGCGTGACCACAAACATCTAACGACACGCACGTCCCGAGGATGGCAGTCGAGGAGGCAGAGATGATCGAACGCGTGGAAGGTTTTCCGGACAATGTGATCGCCGTGGCAGCAAAAGGTCAGGTGACTAAAAAGGAGTACGAAGAAGTGCTTGTTCCGGAAGTCGAGAGAGTCTTCAAGAACCACCAGAATGTGAAGTTTTATTACGAGCTTGGCCCGGAATTCACGGAACTTGAGCCCGGCGCGGCCTGGGAAGATGTGAAGGAAAGCATCCGGCATTTTGGACAATGGGAAAAGATGGCATTGGTGACGGACATCGAATGGGTCAAGCGGCTGGTGACCGGATTCGGGGCCATCATGCCAGGAGAAGTGCGCGTCTTTCCGAATAGCGAACGAATAGCCGCTCGGAAGTGGGTGCTTGCTAATTCGGCCGGAGCTGCCGCAGTGCACTAAGCTGCCGCGGAATCCACGAAGCGATCCGCGCACGAGATCAAAGAGCCTGCGAGGCGCCAGCGTCCCGCAGTGCGCGGCCAGCACGCAGTTCGCGCCAGGTGTAGAAGACGCGATGGATCACGGTGATCGTCGAAATAGTGGCAATCACCCACAAGACCTGCGCCATGCGGTTGAAAAGACCGCCAAGGATCAGCAGCACCAGGCGCTCGGGGCGTTCCATGAAGCCGACTTTGCAGGACGGGATCAGGGACTCGGCGCGGGCTCGCGAATAGCTGACCATAAACGAGCTGGCCATTGCCACCGCCGCAAGCGCCATATAGAACGGCCTGCCAATCAGCGTGAAGTAGACTACCAGGCCCATATACAGGGCGAGATCGGAATAGCGATCGAGCGTGGAATCGAGAAACGCACCAAAGGCGGTAACGTGGCCAACGCGACGAGCGACCTGCCCATCCGCCATATCGAGGAACCCCGCGATAAACAGCACAATGGCCGCATCGCGAAACCGGCCCATGGCAAAGAGCACGGCACCGACGGAGTTAACGATTAAGCCGAGGAACGTGAAGGTATTGGGCGTCAAGCCAGTGGCTGCCAATATGCTGACCACGCGGCGCAGCAGCCAACTTCCGCCTTGGCCGATCCAGCGAGTAATAGGGCGCTTCAGCTTGTTACCGGTCGTGTCCATACGGTCGAGAAATGATACACCGGAACGTGAAGCTACGGGCATCGGGCGATTGCCTGCTGGCTAAGCAACGCGATTTCGGTATGGATATCCCAACGGGTGGCTTTGAGATCGGCTCGAGGATCGGCGTCACGCGCAACGGTCTACACGGCTCGGCGTTCCTTCAGTCAATAACACTATGCTCCTTCGCGCGCGCTGCCATCCCGAGGGAGTAATATTTGCCACACCTGCAAGCGGCGGGACCGGAATGATCCAGCGCTCGCGAGAAGATAAAACTTCCACATCCTATGGAATCGCTCGCTATATGTTGCTTTTAACGTGTCCCAGTTGGTTTCCACATTGCGGAACCACGCCATCAGCGTCCGGTCATAATCCGGACCCCAGTTCTGCCACTCTTGCACCACGAAGCGGCCACGGAGAGCCGATTCGATTTGAGGAATAGAGGGGAGATGGGAATTTGGAAAGATATACCGTTCGATCCATGGATCGGTCATGCGAACAGACTTATTTGACCCGATAGTGGAAAGAAACAATCTGCCTCCATCTCGGAGCGACCTGTGAGCCACATTGAAGAACGTGCGGTAATTCTGGCTACCGACGTGCTCGAACATTCCGAGAGACACAACGCGATCGAACGAATCGTGCAAGTCCCGATAATCCTCGAGTCGGAGCTCAACGCCTAGACCGGAGCAGAGACTCCGTCCCAGTTCCAATTGCTGACGGGAGAGCGTAATGCCAATTACCTGAGCTCCATATTTCTCCGCGGCGAACTTTGCGAAGCTGCCCCAGCCGCAACCGATATCGAGGACTCTCATACCTGGCGTCAACTCGAGCTGCCGGCAAACAAAGTCAAGCTTGGCTTCCTGAGCTTCATTCAAATTCCCGGCATTCTCCCACTTCCCGCAGGTATAGACCATCCGCCGGTCAAGCATGCACTGAAAGAGGTCGTTTCCGAGGTCGTAGTGATCTTTTGCGACTTTAGTGGAGCGCGATTTCGTTTGCAGGTTGCAAAACAACGATTTCAGAAACAAGCTAATTGCAGGCCAACTTCTGGCAGCGCGACGCTCGACGCCCGCGATGAACACCTTGCAGAAAAACTGATCCAATGCCGGGCAGTCCCACAAGCCATCCATGTAGGACTCGCCAAGACCAATGGACCCTTGACGCAGCACACGACCGTAAACGCTCTCGTCGTGCACCGTGATGTCCCAAGGCCGAGACCCGTCTATCTTCACATCCGCGCGGGAGAGGATTTTCTGTATGTGTGTTTTGAGGAGATTTTCGGACATGATGGGCTAGGTGAATATGTTTGCAATTTCAGAGAGCTCTCGATTTGTAATCCCTGCACGTTGCCGAGCGGGTAGGAAAACGCCGCGAGGAACCGTGCCTTGTGATAGATCGCAACAGAGTTTACGGCGCGCTTCCGACGTTCCTTCCGACAGATCAAACAAGGCTTGCTCAAGCATGCTGAACTCCAGCCATGACTGTAAGCCTCATCAGGACAAATACCCTGAACCTCTCGCTGCCGGAGATTCTACGACTAAATTACCCACCAAGCATCTACGAATAGATGTTTCGGACAACTGAGGCATCCTAGGAGTTCGCAGCTGTCGTAGATCCCGTCCTGCCGCCGAACATAGCGACCATCGATTTCAAGTCGGGAATGGGTGCCTGTTCAGCCAACTTTAATTTTTCCAACCGATCAGTACGAGAAATGGATCGCGTTTCTAATCCTGTCGCGAGTTCCTGGACGGGCCGTACGCAGCCCTTACATTGCGTTGCGCGGCGTCCGAACCGGGTGATTGCAAACATTGAAAAAGTGCCCGGGGTGGGGGTCGAACCCACACGTCCCAAAGGACAGGGGATTTTAAGTCCCCCGCGTATGCCATTCCGCCACCCGGGCTTTTGTCACTAAACAATAGCACGGACTGATACTTAGATGATTGGTTCCGTCCAGAGTGTTGCGACTGCTGTAATCGGCATGCGCGGAAGCGGGGTCCAGCAACCCGAAGTGTCGCATACAATCAACGTCGCGAAAATTCGAGCCTATGAGCGGTGCTCTGCTCCTGCTCCGGGAGAGGATCGCGGCATGGGCTTAGATCGGATGAGGTTCGGGCGGCTGACTCCAAGCAACTCGAAAAACATCAGAAAGACAAATTGCGATCCGCAAACCACATAGCGGCGCCAGAGCCTGCGCGGGTCCTCCAGAAGATCGAAAAGCCACCCGATGCCATGCTCGCGCACCCACTTGGGTGTCTGCGTTTTCGCGTTGGAGCTAGTGTTAAAGACGGGCCCCCTCCCGTCCGATCGAGACCGGAACGTCGAGCCTCGGTCGGCTGATGATCATGCATCCCGCGCTCCTGCGCAATCGACTCGAAAAAGCAGAGTGATTCGCCTTCGCGCCGATGATGAAAGTTGCCATTATCGATCCAGATCACTCCCTGCGGAGGTGTCAGAGCCTCCGCTGCGAACAAATATTGCGTCCAAGTGGAATTCGCCGCCACTGGCCTCATCCCCAAACACGGATACGACCGAATGCAGTTGGAACCCTTTGCACTCCATGAAATCGAGCATAAATCGAAAAGGTTTCTCGCCCTGGTAAAGCGGAATGAGAGAGAGTTCCATCTGCGCGCCGCAGAGTTCGCTCAAGATATTATCCGCGCCGTGGAGCACTTCATATTCGAAGCCTTGTACGTCGATTTTGAGGAAGGCGACGTCCCCGTGGTTCATGTACAAAGGCGCCAAGGAATTCAGCGTGACCAGAGGAACCCGTTCTTCGGAAATCACGGCTTTCGAATCGACTCGGCTCAGGAGATTCGCACCTTGCAGCACGGAGTTGAAGACGGAGTTCGCGGAAATGTTGATCGATATTACGCCATCCTCGCTGCCGATGGCCGTGCGCGGCGCCACAGTCCAATGCGGATCGCGGCCCGCAGCCTTTGCTAGGCGCTGGTGAGCAGCCGCCACCGGTTCAAACGAGATGATTCGGCCTCGGTAGCCCAAACCGCGCAGTTCCCTGCCGTATTGGCCCACGTTAGCGCCCACATCGAACACGAGATTGACATTGCGAGACTCAAGAAAATGGGCAAGCCGTGCCCGGTCCGACCTTTTGGAGTCGAAACGAGTGATATCGATCCCTAACTGATTCGCTAACTTTCGAACAACGCCTTTGCTCTGGTCCATCGAAGACATGTGTCACATCCTTGATCTTGCGGTTCTTAGCCGCAGGATCGCCGCAGTACCGCGCGCACGCATATTATTCTGCTTCCTAAGCGGTTTGGATGGGATCGGGTATTTGCAGGAGGAAGAGACCAGAAAAGCCTGCCAGGCGGTCCAGAGCTTACGGTCGTAGCAAAACTGATGCCATGAGTACTCGCTGATATCTGCCTTCCGCACCCGCAATCGGCAATCCACCCTGGGACCGCCAGATTCAGGAGCCGAGGTTCCTATGGAGCCGCGACAGACAGCAGCCTAGTCGTTGGCTCCAATGCTTTTGCGCTGGGCGCTCTGATAGTAAAGCAGCAACTCGACTCTCGTCGAGACTCCGAGGCGATCGAAAATCTGAAATAGGTAGTTGCGAACGATTCTGGCAGCACGGTGCTGGGCCTCTGCATAGCTTTTCTAACCCTGGATTCCGCGCGATCCACTTATCCATCGCCTTCGCTCGCGTTTCTTCCGTTGATACTTGCCGGGCTCCCGCTTCTCGATGCGGCTCTGGCGGTGATCCGCCGCGCGAACCAACGCTCGTCACCCCTCTTGGGCGATCGTCGGCACTTTTACGATTTGTTACTCACCCGCGGATTGTCTCCGGGAAAAGTGACGCTCGCGTGCTACGGAATCACGCTCGCGTTTGCGCTCGTGGCGTGGCTGGGCATGCGCTTTGGCTCTCGCTGCTTCGAAATATCTTCGGCAATCGGCTTGGCAGGTCTGCTGATTCTTGCTGTCAGGTTGGGTTCACTGCGGTTGGGAGATGAAAACGAGGAGAAGATTGACCATGCTTGCGAAGTTGCACCGAGCGGAAGTTCGGAGGGTTCCGCCTAAGTGCCCTTTTGAGTCCCGACGATCAACATTCGCGTGCTCTTACGGCTTCGTTCGTCCGGCCGCGATTGTCTCTGCAAGCTTCCCAACTGCACCAGCAATTTGCGCAGTTTTGAACGCTCTTCGAGGTCCATTTCCACCAGCTCAAACGTTCGCGCCTGCGTATTCGCATCGCGCACGATCGATTGCGCCTTTATCGCGTTGAGCGTCCCGTTCATCTTCAGCTCCACCACGCTTCCCGGATGCAGGTTCTGCTGACACACCGCCACTCCACCGCCCAGTGCCATCTCGGGAATCTCCAGTTGGTAGTTCTCCCTCAGATTCGTCGTCACTGCGGAGACCGGCTTTTCCATCCGCAGGCGCGGATAACGGCGTTGTCGGATCGCCGAGGATTCCGGATCGCTGTCCAGACTTTCGATCGATAGCTCCGCCACGTTCAGCCCGCTGCGAGGCAAAAAGTCCCGCACCCACTCCGGGTCGATCTTTTCAAGCGCCTGCGCGGACACCAATCGAAGCTCGGAGGCGTGCGTCCATCGCCACGCCTTTCGCGTTTCCGCGATTCTCCGAAGCACCGTCTCGCTGCCAGACGTTCGCAGCCGGCCCAGTGCCTCGATCGCCTTCAGTCGCAGATATTCGGTTGAGCCTTTCGGAATGTCGCCTTCCGCGATCCGCAGCAGCCGCATTTCCGCTAGTTTCTCGCCGGCCATTCCGATTTCATCGATAGCCAGCGGTCGAATCAGCGCGTCAAGCGAGTCGAACAGCTCCAGCAGTAGCCGGCCTCGCTCCTCCGCTCCGCTCGCCGCAATCTGCCGGACAACGCGGTCGTGTGCGGACCTTCCCCACTCTCTCATCCGTTCCGGCAAGTACCGCTCGATTTGCTCCAGGTCCATCCGCGCCAAAATTCCGACGGTATCGATGGCCTCGTGCGCGTCTCCCTCGCGCAACCGCGTTCGCAAATGCTCCAGGCCTTCAATCCCGAGCAACTCCATCATGGAGACTAGCAGGTCGCAATCCTGGCGGAATCCCACGCGGCAGAATCGCGCCGCAATCTGCTCGGCGGAAGGCTTCGGCATCCCGCGCAGCAAATCTTTTAGCCCGTTTGGAACTTCTCCCACCCGCAGCGATTCGTCGATGAACTCCGGAAGCTTGTCCTCCACCGCGATCCGCGGCCCTAGGCTCTTTCCGCCACCCGGCCGTTCTACCTCGATGAACTCGAGCATTTCCACTGAACGCTGAATCGCGGGATACGAGCGCTTCTTCGTCGCTTCCTGGCTCAATCGCACGAACGCCGCGCCCAGCACGCTCTGTAGCTCCGAATCTCGTTCTTCCGCCAGCCGCACCCCGACTTGGCGAATCGTATCGGTCAAAAGCTTCTCGTCATGCTCGGCGTAGATTGGCGTCAGTTCCGCCAAGCCTAGCGCGGTCTGCTTCCGTGCTTCCGTACTTTTGCTCTCGAGGCAATTCGCGTAATTACGCAAAATGTCTAGTGCTTCCTCGGATTTGCCCTCTTTGATCAGCTTTTCGACATACTCCCGGGCCTTTAGGGGAGGGACGCACCACGCGTTCTCGGATTCCAGCACACCCTTGCGCTTTTCCTCCGGCACCTGCGACCAGAATTCCCGCGCCAGCGCATCCGTATGCGACTGTATCGGAATCCCCGCTCGCACTAGCTTTTCTTCATAAACGCCGAGAATTTTTCGCAGCCCATCCAGCTCCAGGCTCATCTCGTCCAGCACTTGCCGCACGGCATTCACTTTCACATCTCCGCGCTCAAAGCTCTCCAGCGCGAAGCGCACAGCGATATGTTCAGCGAGCTTCAGCAGCGTCGGCCGGTCGGAGCCTTCCGAAGGTGCCTGCGCCGCCAGTGCCGCCAGCGCTTGACTTACGGTAAACCGCGCGCGACGCGGCAATACGGAAAGTCTGGACTGAAACGCGATCGGGTCCACCTGCTCGCTCGATGAGTCTCCAGTCCGCGCGACTTGCGCCAGCACCCGCAAAATTCCCTGCAGTTCGTCTTGATGCAGTGTCATCAAGCCGGTTTCCACCGCCATCGAGCCTTTGCCTGCTCCGCGCGCCGGGCGTTTCACGCGAATTCCCGAAGACGACTGAATCCAGCGGCTCACGTAGCTCTGCGGGTCTGCTCCTGCGGCGGCGTCCCTTGCCCAACCGCCGCGACCTCCATTTGTCGAAACGCCAAACGCCGCTAGGCCATTCGGCCCGGGCGCGCCGTCACCGTCCGCGCCGTTAGCTCCAGAACTGTTGCTCGTGCCGGACGCAGGCCCGCTCGTCTCCGGCGCGCGCCCTCCGCGCCCCGCCGAGCCCGTTACACTACGGCCCGTCGCCTCTTTGTCCGATGGCAAATCCTTGTTAAGCCAAAATCCTCCGGCATTTGGCTCTACCGGAGCACCGCCGCCTCCGCTGTTCACAATGTTCCAGCCACCCGAACCATGAACGGTGGAAATTGGCCCTTCGACGGTCGCGCCGCCCACCGGAATTGTGCCGCCGGAGAACTCCGGGTTTCCAAGAGCGCTCAGCAAACTGCCGCCTGAATAGGCGCCGATCACCCCGCTATCGAACTGCGACTCTCCGCTTCCCGCTTGCCCAGAGTTGTTCGGCCCCGCTGCGCCTGAACCTCCACTTCGGAAATTGCCGCCCGAGCCGTGTTCACTATCAGATCCGCTAGATCTCGAGCCATGGCCGCCGCCATATGCGTAGCCGCTGCCACTACCGTAATCGCCTTCTTGCCCGTATCCGCCACCCGAGCCGTAGCCAACTCCTGAACCGTAGCCGCCCTGGCCGTCGCTACCATCGCCGGCTCCGCGTCCCTTGGTGCCTTCCGCCGCCATGATCAACTGAAGTAGTTTTTCCGGATCGTTCAGCAGCGCGTCGGTCTGCTCCGCATTCATTCCGAGCGTGCGCGCGGCGAGTTGCGCTGCTACGGTGGACTTGGCCACCGCCGAATCAGCGGGCACAAAACAAATTTCGTTCACGTGTATGTTGGGATCTCCCTCAAGCGCGGCCTTCATCTGCTCCGCTAGCTGCGTCGGCTTCGACCCGGTGCCCGTGGGAAATCCGCGCACGAAGCGCGCCAGGCTAGCTTGATTTACTTTGGGGGAAAAGTGAATGCTGGCGATACCCGCGGCGGAAAGCATCTGCCCGAAGCTCTTCTCAGACGGGCCAGATTCCAGTGGAATCCCGTCGATCAGCAATTGATCGGCGGAGACGGCCAGAAGCAGCCCAGCCTCGTCCTCGGAGCCCAGGGCCGTGCGCAATTCCGTCCAAGCAATCTCGTACTGCTTCACCGTTCGCGGGTGGCCGAACTCGTACATCCGCGCGAACTTCAGCAGTATGTTGAGGCTACGGACGAACCCGCGTGCGGCTGCGGTCCGCGCTTGGATAGTGTCTGCCATAGCGAACGGCAGGCGAATACTCCTGCCTTAGCACCAACTATGACGACCGCGACCACGCCCGGCAATGGTACCAGTGTCCTGTTTAGAACTATCGGGTGATTCTACGCCGTTGATGGGACGGTAGTTCTAGCGCGGAAGCGGGGGCGGGGGCGGGCCGCGCTATGCGCGCTTCCAGATCCTTCACATCGTTGAGAATTGCCTTTGCGCCGAGCTTCCGCAACAGCGCCTCCCGCGACCGGCTCCGCTCGATTTGGCGCGACACCACTCCAACGAAAGGCACTCGCGCCGCCCGAGCGGCGAGCGCATCATCGACGTTGTCGCCCACGTAAATCGCCGTTGCCGGATCGCGGCCATCCAGAATCGTTAGCAAGCCTTCCGGAGCAGGCTTCGGCTTGGACACATCTTCCGCGGTTACGATGTGTCCGAAAAATTCGTGCACACCGCAGCGATCGAGCGTGTAATCCAGTTCCCTGCGGACGCGACCGGTGAAGATTGCCAGTTCCGCCATCGCCGCCAGACGGCGAAGGTGCGGCTTTGGCAGCAGCCATTTTTCGCGCTCCACGTGTCCGCGTTGGCTGTTCGCGCCCCAATATATTTCCAGGAATTTGCGCTTCACTTCCTCGTATTCAAACTTGCCGCCAAGCGATTGCACCCACGCCGTGGAAAGTTTCCAGTCATCGTTGTATCCCGGCTGATTTTTCCATTTCTGTAACTCGTGCGCGGTGACGCGCTTCCTGGTAAAAAACCGCACGGTTTCGAGCGTGGTGCGGTGAAACGATCCGCGCACGTCGACCAAAACCCCGTCCACATCGAAAATGACCACTTCGGGCTGAAATTTCAGGGAACTTTTAGCGGTAGGCACGTTCGTTAGCGCGATGGAAATCAGGAATGTGATTCGTCCGGTTCGCCGGATTTTTCCGCGGACTCTTCGCTCGGCCCTTCATTCAAGGCTTCGCTAGGCGCGCTAGCCGCGAGCGTTACCTCCTCGTCGGACGGCGAATTTTCGCCAGCTGGTGCAGCGTTATCCGCGACTCCAGTTTCCTGCGGCGCAACGGCCGGCGCGGTGGCTGGCGCAGGCGCCTCCTCGGCTGCTTCCTCTTGTCCTGGTGTCCCGGGCTTTGCTCCAACCGCCTCAGCGGCGGACTTCAACGCATCAAGCCTCTTCGCCAGCACAGTCTCGAGCAAATCGACCACTAATTTCGCGCCGCTGCCATCGGGATCTTTCATGGGATTGTATCCAGTGACTTCCATCGCGCCGAGGTGCGGATGGCTCCCGAATACTTGCAGCGCATCGCGAACTTCTTCGAACCTTAATCCGCCCTCGCCGGGGAGGTTCGTTGCGGAGAAGCCGTCGATCGCATCGACGTCGAAGTGCAGCACGATTTCGTTCTTGTTTCCGTGAATTCGCTCTGCCACAACGCGCGCGATTTCGGCGGCGCCTTTTTTACGCACGTCCGCAGCAGGATAACTGCGCAGAGTGCTCCGCTGCAGCGATTCCTGTTCCGCCGGATCGAGCCGGGCGAATCCGAAGAGCGCCACATCGGGATCGCGGAGCAGCGGCGGCTCGCTCCAGAATCGAACCAACTCGGCCGCGCCGCGTCCGCTGATGTGCGACACGACCATGCCGTCGAGCGAGCCCGAAGGGGTATTCGCGGGCGTGTTCAAAGTCACATCGCGATCCACGTAAATCAAGCCGACGTTGCGAAAGTATCGACGCACGGCCGCAACCGTGGCTAGCGCCACCGAACTATCGCCGCTCAGAATCAGCGGCAGAGCGCCCGCTTTCACGGCTTGTTCCACGCGAGGTTTCAGCGCATTAATGGCGGCAAGAACTCCGGAAACATTGCGGGCGCGAGGACTTTCTTCGTCAGGCTTGGAGATTTGAACCGGATCGTCGCCAAAATCTTCCACTTCGTAGCCGATCGAGCGGAGGCGGTCGATCAATCCTGCGTTGCGCAGAGCGGCAGGAGCGCCTTCGTGGCCGGCAGACATGGCAGCCGCACTCGTGGGCGATCCCAACAGAACAATCTTATTCGGCTGGCGGACGATTTTGACCGCCACTCACACGCTCCTTGCGTTCGTGATCCCGGCACCGGACGAGTGCCGGATCAATTTGCCGCCCGCCCCTGGCGCGCGGCGGCCAGCTCCGGGGGAAGAGTAAACCGCACGTCTTCGCGGATCAAATCAAGATCGCGATGATTCGTGAACCCAAAATTCGAGAGCCGCTGGCTCACCTGCTCGACTAAAATTTCCGGAGCGGATGCACCCGCGGTGAGACCCAGTGTCTTTACGTTCTCGAGCGACGCGGCGTCGATATCATTCGCGTCTTCGATCAGCCGCGCAGCCACTCCGGCGCGCCGCGCGACTTCCACCAGCCGATTCGAATTGGAGCTGTTCGCCGATCCAACCACGAGAATCAATTCCACCTCGCGAGTGAGCGCCTCGACTGCTTCCTGGCGATTCTGCGTGGCGTAGCAAATGTCATCCGACTTCGGCCCAACAATTTCTGGAAAACGCTGCCGCAAACGGGACACGATTGCCTGCGTATCGTAGAGGGAAAGCGTGGTCTGCGTGAGAAACGCCAGGCGTTTTGGATCGGCCACTTGGAGCTGGTCCACTTCCTCGACGCTACCGACCACCACGGTCTGCTGCGGCGCTTCGCCAGACGTGCCGACGATTTCCTGATGATCGCGATGGCCGATCAAAATCAACGTGCGTCCTTCGCGCGCGAACTTTAGCGCCTCCAAGTGGACTTTCGTCACCAGAGGACAGGTGGCGTCAATAATTTTGAGATTGCGTTCCTTGGCTTCGGCGCGCACACGCGGCGGCACGCCGTGGGCGCTAAAAACCAGCACCGCGCCTACCGGAACTTCGGCAATAGCTTCGACAAAAATCGCGCCACGGCGGCGCAACTGGTCCACTACGTAGCGGTTATGCACGATTTCGTGGTGGACGTACACCGGGCGGCCAAAAGTCTCCAGGGCCAGCTCGACGATATCGACGGCGCGCACCACTCCGGCACAAAACCCTCGCGGACGGACGCGAACAAGAGTCTTTGCTTCGGTGCTCGATCGCTGTATGTTCGTGAGTGTCAAGGTTTTCTCCGCAAACGCTTCTATCTTACCTGAACATACATTTCCTCGCTAGCCAGTTCCGATACGATGTTGCAGCTTGCACCGGAATACGCGCCGCGATGAGCGTAGAACGCCTGTCGCGGCAGATAAAAAGTCCGCTAAAACGACGGATCGGACGGCGACGAGAGTGTAGCGATTTGAGCGATAACCGGCGCTTTGTTTCCAACAAGTTACGGGCGATTTTACCCGAACGTGTATCGATCTGGCACCCGGCGTCGCTGATGCCCCGGCATCGCCCCGAAACCGGGCACCGGAATTCCGGTTCCTCGCCGGAACCGGAAACTCGTGATTCGTGGCGGAAGGAGGTGGGACCGACGTGTAGTGGCTGCGGTTTTCCCACTCGCACCAGGAGACAGACGTCTCCGGAGCCGCCTGATCGGGCGTGCCTGCTTCGAGTTTTTCGTCCGCGCGCATGACTACAGACTGACGATAGCAAATGTGGGGGTGCAAAAATCTACTGGTCGGAAGTACAGGGGACTAGAACTGTACTCGAACCAATTCCCGCATGGAGGGCCCCGTGGAGATTTGTTCTGTTTCTGGGCACAATTTCCGGATTGCCCCTCACCCACCCGCAATCGGCATCGAGCGTATTTTCACTTCTCCGGTAACGGCGTTACTAAGGCGCTAATCCCGAATAATCCGACAACAAAGGTTTTTTGAGTCGCGCGAAACGCGCCATTTGAACGTGTGTTAGGTCTTTATTTTCGATCTGACACGAACTCTCCGTGTTTGACCCTCAAAAATTTGCCGCCTGGTTTTGAAGCGAAAGTTTTTGAAACCCTGCCTGTTTCCCTTCGCGTGTGAAATCGTCCGTATTTGCCATGAGTTGTGTCTCCGCCATCTGTCGCATTCGAAGACCCCCGACCAACACCGCCAAACACCTTCTGAAAGTCGCCGTGCGGGGCTTCTTTCGATTCGGTTCTTGGTCCTGCTCCTCCCCCGCGCCCTGTCCGCTTAGGGCGCCTTCGGCATCTTCGCACTGGGATCATCGGCAGAAAGGCCGCTCCATTCGCGCACGATGATGTTCCACGGTTCAATCAGTTTATTCCCGTAGAATTCAGCGGCAATGGGAAAAGAAATGGCCAGCAAGAGGAAGTTTGCTGCGTGCATAAACCGCGCTCGCTCCTCCGGCGTAACCTCACGATGAATTTGAAGCGTACCATCTGCCAGTTGCCGCATCCTGCTTTGGATAGAACGGACATCGGAATGAACCCAAGCTGAGCAAGGCCGGTAGATGGTTTCATATAGCCACGCGAAAGTCTTGAAACCTGATGGCATTTTGCCATCAACGAACACAGCTCGGTCCCGTAAGTTTGTATTGGTCCAAGTACCGTTCAAAGCGGCATAGCGATCCTTAACTTCGTCGTAGTTCGCCTCCATGCCCGCTAGAACTTGCGCGGGTAAGGCGTTTGCCGCTGTTTTTGGGTCTCGTGCGGCAACTTGCTTGTGGTCGTACCAATGGCGGTACATGAAATAATCGGCGTAATCGTCGGGCACCGGGTAAGGCGAATAGAAGACAAATAAGGCATTCACGATGCACTCGTATTGCACCCGAACAAGCGCTGATGCGTCGTCTAGGGCGAATCCTGAAGCAAGTGACTAATAGTTCGAAAGGTAACAAAGCTTTTATCTGCCAGTGCCACGAGAATGCATGCTGTTCTGGCATCGGCAATGTTTTGCCATCCAAGAAAATTAGCGTCTACGAACTCAGTTAGCTTCTGAGCTATTCGTAGTTGATGGGCTATGTTAAGTTTTAGGGATGGGTCCATGCTCACAAATATACGCGGGACTGTGCTCAACGAAAGGTCGGTGTGCCTGATTAACGCGCTTTCCGTGGGAGTGATCCATTTGGCGTCCCGATTCGAGGAGATAGCTCCCGAATGGTCGGCTATCCGGAAGGTATGCGGAGAAATGGCCCAGTGTTCGCATTGCTTCTGGATCGCCCGTCATTCGGGAGCAATCCTGAGAGACGCAACCAATCGGATGCGAGGGGCCTCTGCCAAACAGACTCCTAACGCCGACCGTCGTCTGCTCAAATCTCAAGACTTGCTCCGACCTTCTCCCTGCGCATATGCTAGATAGGCTTCACTAGAAGTCGTTTTGCCATTTTTTAAATGTAGCCGTCGCGGCAGACCTGCCCGGCGGCTTTTGCATTTCCGGGAAGGTTTCCCACAGAGCACTTCCCAAGTGCGCTCGCGGCCAGCTGCGTTCTATGCAAGCCGGGCCCCACGCGCAATGCGAGAAAGGAAGACGCACATGAGCGATCGAGATGCACGGATTGAGGAGTTGGCAAGGAAGAAGGTGGTTTACCGGATCCCCGGCATGGATGCGGCGACAATTCGGCAGGACGAGCCGTACCGCACAACCAGCAACGGGGCGCTATTGATGGACATCTACTACCCCGCTGAGAGGCAGACGGGCGAGCGACTGCCGGTCGTCGTCATCGTCATGGGGTATCCAGACCCGCAAGGTTTCTGCAGAAAGTTGGGATGGGCTGTTTCCTGGGCCCAGTTAATCGCTGCGTCGGGCATGGCCGCCGTAATCTTCGGAAATCAAGAACCGACCGCAGACGTGCACTTCGCGCTGCAACACATTCGCCAGAACGCGGCGTCGCTAGGAATCGACGAGAAGAGGATCGGCGTGGCAGCCTGCTCCGGCAACGTCGCCGTTGCACTGTCTGCGCTGATGCAGGATGCCGGCCTGAAGTGCGCCGCTCTGCTCTACGGATACACGCTGGATCTTTACGCGGCTACCGGCGTTGCTGACATGGCCAGACTGTACGGGTTCGACAACGCGTGCGCCGGTAAGTCAGTCGATGATCTGCCAAGCGACGTGCCGCTGTTCCTAGTCCGGGCTGGGCGAGATCAGTTCACCGGCCTGAACGACGCGCTCGACCTGTTTCTCGCCACGGCCCTGGCGCGCAATCTCCCCGTGACGCTCGTAAACCACGCGAATGGCCCGCACGCATTCGATCTGGACGACGACAGTGAGACCTCGCGCGAAATCGTTAAACAGATCCTCGCCTTCATGCAGTTTCATCTCCAAGTGACCACCAGTAGCCTGTTTGCAGGACGCTGAACCCCTCGCAATAGCTCCCGGATGATCGCGATTCGGCCTACGTTTATCGGTTTGATTGCGGGCGCTTCGCGGCGCGAATCGGTGGGCGGCGGGCGCGCCAGGGAGCTGAAGTTGAGCCGCTGCGCACCCTTATGGAACAAGAGACGCATCGGGAACCTCGCCCGACGGCGAGTGGTGAATTTATTTCGCGGAGAAGGCCAGGAGGACGTTGCCGGGCATGGCGCCGAAGCCGGGATAGCCGGAGACGACGAACATCATGCCTCCCGCGATTACTGGGCCGCCCACATCGAGCGAGCCGCCCTTGGCCGCAATTTTGTTCACCGCATCGAACGAGCGCGCGGTATCGAAATCCCAAATGATTTTGCCGTCGCGCGACGCATAGGCGCGGAGATGGCCGTCGATGGAGCCGGAGAAAACGGCGCCGGGAATCGCGCTGACCGCTTGCGATTGCGCAGGGCTGCATGGGCGGCGCTCACCACATCCGGGAGCCGGTGTATGCCAGAGCAGCTTGCCGTCGTTCACTTGATAGGCGGAGATGCCGCCGCCTGCGTTGGGATTGGGGCCGCGTCCTAGAAAAGCGAGATCGGAGACGGCGACGAAGACACGTTTGCCGTTGGTGGCCATGCCCCACTGCACGCCGCCGAGCAGACCTCCCTTGCCCGCGCGATCGAACCACAAAAGCTTGCCGCGATCATCGGGATCGACGGCGTAGACCATGCCGGTTTTCTGGCCGAGGATCAGGACGCGCTTGCCGTGATGAAGATTCACAAGAACGGGCGAAGCGCCCAGATCGAACTCCGGCACGTGCGGCGGATTGCATCCCGCGCGCGGGGGAGTGCCGCAGACGATCGCGTCCATTTTTGGCTGCGTGAACTGCGTGGCCCAAAGGATTTTGCCGGACGTCATATCCAGCGCGACCACGGAATCGGAAGTGGGAGTGGTGGGCGGCGCGTAATTATCGCCGGTGCCGACGTAGATGCGTTTTTTCGCGATATCTAGAGTGGGCGCGGACCAAACCGCCATGCCGGACGGGCCCATGATGGTGACGCCTTTGGCCGTTTTTCCTTGCGGCGAAGGACTTTGCGGCGCCATGTATGTTTTCCAAATCAGGTGGCCATTTGACGCATCGAGCGCACTGACGCTGCCGCGAAAGGTGCAGCATTCGTAGCCGGGGCGGCGGCGCATCTGCTCTTCGCCGGAGGACATCGGGACGTACAGGCGACCATCGTAATAAGTGGGCGTGCCGGTAATCATGGCGGCGGGATGATCTTCGGGATGCGCGGCCCAGAGGAATTCTCCCGATTTGGCGTTGAGCGCGTAAACGTCGCCGCCGATATCACCGAAGAAAACGGCTTCGACGGAACCGGCTTTTCCAATCGCGATTCCGGAGCGTACGGCTTTCGAAGCGCGCGTGGCCCAGAAGGTGCAGCCGGTGTGGGCGTCGAGCGCGTAGACCGTGCCGTCGTTTGCTCCCACATAGACGCGGCCGCGATAGATGGCAGGCTGCGAACGGACGCTTCGCACGTTGGGAATCCCGAAGGCCCATTTCAGTTTGAGGTGCGGGACGGCAGAAGCGGGAATACGGGCTTCCTTCTCGGGCTGGAAGCGCCAGTTGGCGGGAGTGGGGCTCCAACCGGCCCAAGAAGGTGCGTTCGCGGGCACGGGCGTCAGACTGGCTGGGCAGCGGTCGGTGAGCTGGTCGGGCGCGACGGTGATGGCGTTGATTCGAGGCACTTGCCGCGCGGCGTGGTCGATTGGAGGGCCAGTGCGGGGCTGCTGCTGGCCCGCGAACGAAGAACGCACATTCAACCCAAGAAATAGCAGAGCTGCCCCGAAGAGCGCGACAGCCCTGATACGACAGATCGATCGCCGAGCCTTCATGGTTGTCTCCTATCCCTGGGCCAATTCAATAGGGCCCGGTCGGCCGCACGTGACTTTAGGCCCTACCTCCAAGCTCGTACAATAATGCATTCTGGCGGTTGTTAGCCAGCTTGCGTGCCGGAGTACTGGCACGCCGGTTGACAATGTCGCGCGGTTGGGATAAGAAATTCAAGGTTGTGGGCGAAACGGCAACGGGCCCGTCGATCGGCCGCGCAATACTGCCAACCCCTCTGGACCGAACATCACACGCGAGGAAGGATCTGCCATCCTAACGAATCTGGTAGTGCCGAAAACCGGCGGAATGAACACGACGAAAGTCACCTTGGTGCGTTGGCTGAAAAATGAGGGCGACCCGGTGAAGCAGGGCGAAGGCGTGGTGGAACTCGAAACGGAAAAAATCAGCTACGAGCTGGACGCGCCGGTGGATGGGGTCCTATTGAAGATCGTGGTCGCGGAACCGATTGAAGTGGAAGTCGGCGGCCTGCTAGCGTATCTGGGCGCGCCGGGAGACCCGGTTCCGGCGACTTAGGCGCATGACGGTTCGGCAGCCGGGCGCGATCAACATCGGCAAAGCATCGACCATTCGGATTTGCAGCGTTAATCGCAGAGATTTCAAGCGGGAGGAATGCCATGGGAGCAAGCAGCGCTCTGAGCAAAGAGAAACTGACGTGGATGTACACGCAGATGTGCCGCATCCGCGAGTTTGAAGAGCGGGTGAAGCGCACCTTCGTGGAACATCCCGGCGTGATCCGCGGCCACGCGCATCTAGGTGACGGCGCGGAGGCGAGCATCGTTGGGTCGCTGGCCACGCGGCAGGAGAACGATCTGGTGATGCCGAGCTATCGCTGCCATGGCTATCCGCTGGTTCTCGGCACGCCCGCGAAGGCGCTGATGGCGGAGATTTATCAGCGGAAAGACGGCGTCTGCAAGGGATTCGGCGGATCGATGCACCTGGCCGACCCGGCGCACCACTTCCCCACCGCGTCGGGCATCATCGGGCAAGGAATCGCTCACGCAGCCGGCGCGGCGTACGCGGCGCAAGTGAAGAAAACCGGACAAGTTGTGTATTCGTTTTTCGGCGACGGCTCATCGAAGCAGGGCGCTTTTTACGAGACGATGAACATGGCCGCGGTGTGGAAACTGCCGGTGGTTTTCGTCCTGGAGAACAACGAATACCAGGCTTACACGCACGTCAAGCTTGAAGACGGCAACGCCATCGCCGGCGATCCGCTATCGCAGAAGGCGAAGGCGTTCAGCATTCCGGGCGTGACGGTGGACGGCACCGATCCGCTGAAAGTCTACGACGTGGTGAGCGAAGCCGCGGAGCATGCGCGCTGTGGCAAGGGGCCGACCCTAGTCGAGTCGAAATTCTACCGGTTCAGCCCGCATGGAAACGCGATCACCGTGCCGCCGGTGCCGACGCAGTTCCAGGAGCATGAGTCGATCGAAGTCTACGGCAACAAGGCGGAGTTCGCAGCCGCGAAAGCGAACGATCCGATCAAGAAATTCCGCGCGCACTTGATCAGTACGGGAAGCTTGACGGAAGCGGACGCGAAGAAGATTGAAGATTCCGTCCGCACGGAAATAGACGAGGTGGTGAAGTTTGCGCTGGCGAGCCCGCTGCCGGCTCCGGAAGACGCGCTGAATTACGTGTACGCGTAGCGAATCGGTTTTTTTTTGCGGTTTGGCGCGGTGATTGAGCGGTTCATCGACGAGTTTGCGATCCAGTGGACTGGAGGAGGCATTTATGGCGCGCGATATGATGTTCGCGGAAGCGATTGCGGTGGCGATCACGGAGGAAATGCAGCGCGATTCGAGTGTGGTGTTCTACGGGCAGAACATGGCCATGACGGATCGCGATCCTTTCGTGCGCAAATTCGGCAAAGACCGCGTGCGTATTACGCCGATTTCGGAGACCGCCGAGCTGGGCATCGCCATCGGCGCGGCGATGAACGGGCTGCGGCCGATCGTCGAGCTTTACATGGCGGAATTCATGCTGGTGGCCTTCGATCAAGTAATCAACGAGGCGCCACGGCTTCGCTATATGTCCGGCGGTCAGGTGAAAGTGCCGTGCGTGTTCAAGGCAGGCTTCGGATTTGCGGCCGGATGGTCGGGTCAGCATTCCAACTGCATTTATGGGACGATGATGGGAATTCCGGGATTAAAAGTGGCGGTGCCTTCCACGTCTGCTGATGCGATGGGGCTGATGCGATCGGCGATTCGCGACGATAATCCAGTCGTCTATTTGCACCATTACATGCTGACGATCGACAAGGGACCAGTGCCCGAAGGCGAGCACATCGTGCCGTTCGGCGTGGCCGATATCAAGCGCGAAGGAAAGGACGTGACCATCGTTGCGACCGCATGGATGGTAAAGAAATCGCTGGCGGCGGCAGAAATGCTGGCCAAGGAAGGAATCAGCGTGGAAGTGGTCGATCCGCGAACTCTCGCGCCGCTCGACATCGATACGATCGTGGAATCGGTGAAGAAAACCGGCCGGCTGGTGCTGGTGGATCAGGCGCCGCGGCACGCGTCGGCGGCAGCGGTGATCGCCGGCGAGGTGGCCGAACACGGATTCGAGTATCTGAAAGCGCCGCTGAAGATGGTCACCGCGCTCAATACTTCCGTGCCGTACAGCGAGCCGATGGAAAGCTACGTCCTGCCCAACGAAGAGAAGATTATCAAGGCCGTGAAGTCGGTGCTACCGGTCCGCGCGGCGGCGATGTAGCGAGTTACGGTCTGCGCCTTCGCGCAGCGGCTTTTCGGCGTGCCACGCGCTTGGACGCCTTGGGTTGTCGCGATTTCGGCTTCGCGGGTTTGCCTTTGTTTGATTTCGAGGCTTTCGCTTTGCGCGAAGGCTGCTGCCTCCCCTGGCCTGGAAATTGCGCGATGGTCGTCTTGAATGCGTGCGTGGCAAGTTTTGCGAGCGGCCAACTGCGGGCCTCCAGATTCAGCACTTCGATTCCCCACGGACCGTCGTATCCCGCTTTCAGCATGGCGCTGACGAAGCGTTTCGGCTCGAATTCGCCCTCGCCGCAGAAGAGGCGATGGTTGACGGTATCCTCATGCAAAGGCCATGGGCATTCGTGGGTGCCATCGTTGATTTCGATCGAAGTGATGTATTTGCGCGGCATGCGGGCGACTTTTTCGTAGGGGATTTTCAACTTGGCGATGTGCCACAGGTCGAGGCAAATGCCGCCATTGGGCGAGCCCGCGCCTTTCAAGAGTTCGACCGCTTTTTCCGCCGAGTCGATGTCGCAGAACGGCATCATCTCGAAGCCGATGCGCGCGCCATATTCGGCTGCGTCGCTGCATAGCGCGGCGAACGCTTCGATCATCTTCGGCATGGGGCATTCGTTGCGAACGAAGCTACCTACTTTTACATGGTGCGCGTCGAAAGCTTCGGCGGCTTCGAGCAGCATTTTCTTGGTGATGTCCGACTGAAATTTCTTCTCGCCTTCCAGAAACCAGTCGCCGAGAAACTCGAGTTCGATGTGTTTGATTCCGTGATCGTCCAGGATTTCTTTCATCTCTTTCAGACTGTGCTTCTGAAGGGTGTGCTCCAAATCGGAGTGCCAGATTCCGACGCCAGTAAATCCGGCGCGCGCCGCCGCCGCCACGCGGTCCTTAAACTCGAATTCGCTCCATTCGCGATCGGTGTGAGGCTGCGCGGAACCGGAAAGCGTCCAATACGAGGCCAGCAGATCGAACTTTCTCGCCATCTTCAGATCCCCCAGAACAGGAAAAGCTCTCGGCATGCTATGCCGAGCGCTTACGCGAGTCAATGTGGCGCCGTTACCAGCGCTCTGGGCGTGGCAATCGCTCCTCAGCCTGAACGACAGACCAATGCTATGCTCGACAATTCAATTTATAGGAGGAAGCGTGCTACTCAAAGATCGTGTCGCCATTGTGACCGGCGCGGGACGCGGAATCGGACGGGCGATCGCGAAGAAATTCGCGGCGGAGGGCGCGTCGGTGGCGCTGGCGGCGCGGACGGCCGGTGAGGTCGATGCCGTTGCGGCGGAAATTCGTGGCGTGGGCGGCAAGGCAGTCGCCATCGCCGCGGACGTGGCGCAGTCCAGCGACTGCGAGCGGATCGTTAAGGCGGCGCAGGACGCGTTTGGGGCGATTCACGTTCTAGTGAATAACGCCGGGATTTATGGTCCAGTGCGGCCAGTTGAAAAGATCACGGCGGCAGAATGGGACGAAGTGCTGGCCGTGAACCTGCGTAGCGCGTTTTTACTTTCCGCCCTCGTGCTACCGCCGATGTACGCGCAAAAATCGGGCGTCATCTTGAACGTCACCAGCGTGGCGGCCAAGGCCGCATACCAATGGAGCAGCGCTTATGCGGCGTCCAAGGCCGGGCTGATCGGGCTCACGCACACACTGGCCGCCGAAGGGGCGCGCAAAGGAGTGCGTGTAAACGCAATCAGCCCAGGGCCGGTGCTGGAAACGAAGATGTCAGAGAGTTTGCGAGGCGAGTTGGCAAAGGTTGGGCCAGGAGGCTCTCAGGCCATCGGCGAGCAAATGGCGCAAGGAACTTTGCAAGGACGGCCGCAGACGCCGGATGAGATCGCGTCCGCGGCGCTCTTCCTTGCTTCCGATCTGGCCAGCGCGATTACGGGGCAGACTCTGAATGTCGATGGCGGAATTGCTTTTTACTGATCCCCTCGATAGTGCTGAAGCTCCAACGCGCCGAACGAGCCGCAACCCGAATTCCCGCCTCCGCTAAATCCAGGCTCCGCTCTCCCGCTGCCCCTACCACGTAAAAAATCCCGCAAAGAACCAGCAGCACAGCAAAAACCATTCCGAACAGCACTTCCGCGGCGAGCATTTCGCGGACGAAGTAGAGCTGTAGAACAAAGAGAACTGCCAGCAATGAGATTAGCCACTTCCGGACTTGTTTCTTTTGGAAAACTCGTACCGATACTGCGCCAAACTGGTCCCAAGGCCTGTTCATCGAAGTAACCCCCACCTCTACGGGATTCGATGCACGAGTCACACCAAAAGCTACAAAGGCGAAGTGACGCTTTTTGTGAGACTTGAAGTTTCGCCTTCAGGCGAAGACAGGAAAATCGTTTCCGCTGCGAATGAATTCTTTCAAGTGGTTCCAGTACTTCACTCAGGTATTCACTTGATGTGGATTGAAACGCGCGGCGTTTCGTTCCGCTGCACTGTTGAAAGAAGGCTCATGTCGAAACAACGAAAGGACTCGAAGTTGACGCCTCAGCGGCCTTCAAACGGGTAGCGATCCTGCGCCAGAACGGCGTCCGCCACGCGATGGCGAAGCGCAATCGTATCCAAGGGAGCGTGCTTGGAGAAGCGACGGAGTGCGGCAAACAAAGTGGCAAGCGCGTCTCCGCTCTCGGTGCCGGCCAAGGCTGTGCGGGCGTCTTTTTCAATCGCGTCCATCGCGTCGTAGACGAAGGCGCGCGTGGCATCGGCCATGGCGCTAGCCGAAGTGGAACGGCTCGACGCAGCCTTCTGGGCGCGGCAGAGGGCAGACTCCATCGCGTAAATGGCCATCACGATATTCGCGAGAGACGCGACTACTTCCTGATGATCGGCGAGCTTGTCGCGGAATTTTTCGACGGCGGTTCCGGCCGCAAGGAGAAAGATTTTTTTGCCTTGCGCCAGCGCGCGCTCCTCTTCCCCTAGAGCGCCGCCGGGCGGCTCCTCGAATGACGGGCCGGCGAGCAACTCCTCGCGCAGCTTCATGGCCGCAGGAATCAGGGGCAAGACGCCGGCGGTGGCGCGCTTCATCAGCATTTGGATGATGACGAGGCGGTTGATTTCGTTCGTGCCTTCAAAGATTCGATTGATGCGGCTGTCGCGATACATGCGCGCCACGGGATAGTCTTCGTGGAAACCATAGCCGCCGAAAATCTGAACGCCTTCGTCAACGCAAAAGTCGAGCGTTTCGCTGCCGAGGACTTTGCTGATCGAGCTTTCGATCGCGTATTCCTCGAGCACCTGCATGGCCTGCTTGATTTTGTCCTCGCCCGGAGCGGACATGGCCGCTTCGATCATCCCGGCGGTGCGGTAAATCATCGATTCGAGCGCGTATTCGCGGATGGTCATCTCGCCGAGCTTCGATTTGATCAGGCCAAATTCAGCCAGTTGCTTGCCAAAGGCGGTGCGCTCTTTCGCGTACTTCGACGAGATGGCGATCACTTGCTTGGCTGCGCCGGAGCAACTCCCGCCCAGCGAAAAGCGCCCCGCATTCAGCGTATTGAAAGCGACGATATGGCCGCGGCCGATTTCGTAGAGCAGATTTTCCTTAGGCACAGAGGCGTTTTCGAAAAACAGCGGCACGGTGGAGCTGCCGCGGATGCCCATCTTGTTTTCCTCCGCGCCAACCGAAAATCCGGGAGTTCCGCGCTCGACGATGAACGCCGAGAATTTGTCGCCGTCCACTTTCGCAAAGACCGTGTAGATATCGGAATACGAGCCGCTGGTGATCCACATCTTTTGGCCGTTGAGGATCCAGCTTTTGCCATCCGGCGAAAGAACCGCCCGGGTGCGCGCCGCGAGCGCATCGGAGCCCGCTTGCGGTTCGGAGAGCGCGTAGCATGCCAGCAATTCTCCGGTCGCCATGCGCGGCAGATACTTTTTCTTCTGCGCTTCCGTTCCAAAATAAACGATCGGGATTGTGCCGATTCCGGTATGCGCGCCGAATGCGACGCCGTAGGAAGCGTATAGGCCCAGCTTTTCGGAAAGCACCGCAGCGGAGATTTTATCCAGCGCGGCGCCGCCGTATTCCTCGGGAATCCCGACCCCGAGCAGGCCAATTTCGGCGGCCTTTTTAACCAGGTCGCGCATGAGCCCTTCTTTATGCTTTTCGAGCTCGGGAATATGAGGAATGATTTCTTTGGCGATGAACTCTTCAGCGGTGCGGCCGATCAAGCGCTGATCGTCATTGAGGTCGACTGGTGTGAAAATCTCGTCGGGCCCGATGGATGCGACCAGGAACGATCCGCCGCGCTTCAAGTCCTGAGAAACTGGGGCTGTGGCCATGATGGCTTCCCTCCTGATCGATTTTCCGCGCGAGAGGGACTCGAAGCCGCGCCCTTGCGTGAAGCTATTTTATACCTTGCGAAACGCACGATTCGGAAGCTCGGGGCTGAAGGCACGAATCCGCCACTCCTGCGTTCAAGCCGCGCGTTCGAAAATCCCGGCAGCGCCCATGCCACCGCCGATGCACATAGTGACCATGCCGTAGCGAGCGTTACGGCGCTCCATCTCGCGCAGGATTGTCGCAGTGAGCTTTGCTCCCGTGCAGCCCAGAGGATGCCCGAGCGCGATGGCGCCGCCATTGGGATTCACGCGCGCGGGGTCCAGACCAGCGACGCGGATCACGGTAAGCGACTGCGCGGCAAACGCTTCGTTCAGCTCGATCACGTCGATCTGGTCGAGTTTCAGTCCAGCAATCTTCAGCGCCTTGGGAATCGCATAGACGGGACCGATGCCCATTTCTTCCGGCAGGCAACCCGCAGTGGCGAATGAAACGAATCGCGCCATCGGCTTCAGCCCGTATGCACGGGCGCGTTCGGCGCTCATCAAGATGCATGCCGCCGCGCCATCGCTCATCTGCGAGCTGTTCCCGGCCGTGACGGTTCCCTTCGCGTGAAAGGCGGGCTTGAGCTTACCGAGAGCTTCCAGGGAAGTATCGGCGCGCGGGCCTTCGTCAGTGTCGAAGCTGAATTGAATTGTTTTCGGGCGGCTGGCGTTTGCGGCGCCGTTGGCGGTCGCTTCCAACACTGAGTATTGCACCGGCGCGGGCACGATTTCGTCCTTGAATCTGCCAGCGGCAATCGCGGCGAGCGCCTTTTTGTGGCTTTCGAGCGAGAATTCGTCGGCTTGCTGGCGCGTGATCGAATATTTGCGCGCCAGATTTTCGGCGGTCAGACCCATGTTGATGTAGGTATCCGGATGGTGGTCCATCAGCCAAGGATTGGGCGCGACTTTGTGGCCACCCATGGGAACCATGCTCATCGATTCGGCGCCGCCCGCCAGCAAAAGTTCGGCCTGGCCAGCCATAATCTGCTGCGCTCCGATGGCGATGGCCTGCAGGCCGGAAGAACAGAAGCGGTTGATGGTCATCGCCGAGGTCGTGACCGGCACGCCCGCGCGTAGCGAGGCGATTCGCGCCAGATTCATCCCCTGCTCGGCTTCGGGCATCGCGCAGCCGATGATCACGTCCTCGATGTCTTTCGGGTCGAGGCCTTTGGCGCGTGCAATCGCTTCCCCGATCACCAGTGCGCACAAATCATCGGAGCGCGTGGCGCGCAGTGCTCCCTTGGGCGCTTTTCCCACAGCCGTGCGCACGGAACTTACGATGACCGCGTCTCGCATGTTGCACCGACCTCGGGCGGCGCGACACACCGCGTCGCGAGTAACTATTGGATGCCAGCGCACAAAAAAAAGCAACCGCCGCGTCCTGCGCCGGGCGGTTGCGTTGGTACCGGGGGCGTTGCGGGACAAATTTTAACGATGGAATCGGATTGAGACGATCATCTTCACTGAGATCGGTTGGCCATTCAGCCTCGAAGGCGTGTACTTCCATTGGCGCAATGCGCTGAGGGCCGCTCCGCGCAGGAGCACCGGGCCGGAGACCACCTTCATTTTTGCGACGCGGCCTTCTTTGTCTACGGTCGTATCGATAACCACCGTGCCGGTGACGCCCGCCTGCTGGGCAAGCGACGGATACGTGGGAAGGACCGAAGAAATCAGCCTCGGCGGCAGAACCTTTCCGCCCACGCGCACCGGCGCGCTGAACACGGGCTTTGGCGGAGCTGCCAGTTTCGGCGGAGGCGGCGCAATACTAGAAAGCGCGCTCTCGACAGGCGCGGGACTTCCACCAGGCTCCAGCGCGGGTGCCGCGCCAACAGAGTTTTCGCCGGATTGAGCGTTAATTACGGGACGCGTATTCAACGCACCAAATGTGCTGGGAATCGCGACTGCCGGCTGAGATGGCGCGGAAGCGCTTTGGACGCCAGACGCGATCGACGGAGTCCTTTCGCGGCGCTCATCGAGCGGTCCGGACTCGCGCATTTTCGCGCGTGGTTCCGATGCGCGCAAATCCGGCGGGCGTGTGCGCGCAGCATCATTCGATGGCGCAATCGCGGCCGTTTGCGCTGCAGCGCCGGATTGATCCGGTATCTGCCGAGTTGCAGCGCCGACATTTGAAGTTTCCGACGATGCGACTGAATTCTGAGCGACCGCCGGATGAGATACGGAAGCGGAAACAACGGCCGGAGAAGCCGCGGGCCGCGAGGCAGATCGCATGTGCGAATAGTAGTACGCTCCTCCGGCAGCCACGGCGACTAACGCCGCGACGCCGATGAACGCGATCGCTTTGCCGCCGCTGCGCTGTGACGGTTTTACGGCGGCGGATGAGGCCGAATCCAACGTCACGCCAAACATCTGTTTCGGCGCTGGGATCTCTTGCTCTGATAGCGAATCGGGCGAGGTGGCCGGACTGCCGTGGCGGTCAGCCGCCGAATTCCCTGCGGAAGGCGCGACCGGAACTTCGCGATCGTGTAGATCGAGTTTGGACGAAGAACGAGCCGCGGAACCCGACGGCGCAATCAGCGCATCAATCGCATCACTGATGTCCGTATCGGCAGTCGCGGGTGGCTTCGTGCTGCTTACGAAAGAGCTCGCGCGCGGCACCTTTGTTACGGATGCGGAAGGCAGAAAGTCTTCCTTTGTGCCGATCGAGGCAAAGGATGATTCCGGGAGCTTTGGTCTCGCAATGGACGGCGGAATCGCCGGCTTGGGCGCTTCCCCTAGAGCCGCCGGTTGAACCTGCATCGCGGCGGGAGAAATCACCGGCGGTGCAGGTGCAATGGGCTCTGGCGCTCGCGTTTCAGCGGCAGGAGCGGGCGGCGCAGGTGGCGCGGCGGGCTCAGCGACCCCAGGCGCAGCGGCAGCGACCGGCTCCGGGGGCGCCATTCGCGCCACTTCCGGTCCATCCGTCGGAAAATACACGCCCCAATAGGCCGGCTGCGGACTGGTGAACTCGACTTCCACATAGCTTTGCGTTTTGCCGTAGGCGCGCACTTTGATGACGCGGCAGATCGCGTCCTGGCGCGACTTCATATTCGTGAGCACCATCACCTGGCCCGCACTCACGCTCGTGGACATCTTCAGAACGCTGCCCTGCGGGAAGACGATCATGGTGGTCGTCTGTTCTTCGAAGGGTTGCGCCTGCGGCGCAACGCCCGGCGCAAGATTCGGAACTAGTGAACCGTGAACTTTGACGGGAATTTCGAGCGACACTGCGTCAGACCGAAGGTGCGGCGATTCCGGCTTGGGCCTGTTTTTGGTTTGTAAGAGATCGTTCTCCGCGGAAGAATTTCCGGTTTCGAGTGCATCTTTTGTCGGCGTCATAGCGAAGCGAACGGCATCAAGCCGCCTCCCCCCACGCGAGGCTAGTCAATTCCTACTAGTAGAGTTTTGCCGGTGTGGAGTACGGCGGCAATAGTACGTTCGTACCCGTATGGAACATCATGCGTAAATCCGGCCAATAGCGCCCGATAGCGAAGGATATGCGCGTAGCCGGACCTCGCGAGCCCCGGCGGTGAGAAAGCTCATCGGCTGCTAGGCGGCGTCGATGCCATATCGATGACGCGGCGGTGAATGGGCGATGAGGGGGTCGCCAGAGATGATTGTCCTTCGTGCGACCTGCGTTCCGCTTAGAATTGCCGCGAAAGCACGCCGGTCATCGTGCGCGAGCCATCCGACTCGAGCACGAGCACCGTGTTGCCGTCGATCGTGTAGTAAACCAGCGGATAGGTGTCCAAGTGGGAAGCCACGGAGGCCGTTCCACGGCCATTCGTCGCAGGCGTACCGACGGAGCTGGCCGAGCCAAGTGGCACTCCCGCAACCGCGTTTCCCGAATTATTGACGGCGAGATTGCCGGTAGGCGCGGAGCCGCCGGGAATGACGATTTGCCCGGCCACATCTTCCTCGGAGCCCCCACTCGAGTTCACGATTCCGGTGAGGTTGAGCGCGAATGCGCCCTGCGGGGCAGCCGTGCTGGTTTGGAGGTAACCGCTGCCTGAGTCCAGGAAATTGCTTTCGAGCGAGATCAGCTCGATTAAGCCGTTCGATCCAATGTACGCGCCGTAATTCGCCGTCGTGTTGCCGTAGGTGAGCGGCAACGCGATGCGGCCCAGACTTGCGTCAACGCTATACGTCGAAGTCGAAACGCTCTGATTCAGCCGCGTGCTGCCGGAGTTGTTGGTGTCCACCACTCCGCCTGTAATTCCTCCCGCACCGTTGGCGGAAAACACCCCGCCTTGCGCGTAAGCATTGAGGTTCGAATCCACGCCGCCGAGCGTGAACGCGTAATTGCCGTTGAGGCTCGCCAGAGCATACGATCCGCGCAGGGTATTGGGCGCGGCGTATGCGTCACCAGACAGCAGCTCGGTATTATTCCTACCGATCTGCACCAACTTCAGGTGCGTGCTATCAACCATGTAGAAAGCAAATTGACAGTCGCACGAGGGGTACACGCTGTTCGTGGTCGAAAGCGTAAGGTAGCCGCGGCCGCTGCTGGGATTGCCCGCATCAAGCGAATACGTGCCATGCAGCGAAAGGTCGGGGGCGTTCAGCGTGGTGTTGCCAGCGTCGTTTATATCTTCCTCGGCAGAATTCAACGGGATATTCCCGGCGCCATCGGCATTGAACATCCCGGTGAACTGCAGCGGGCCGCCGCTAGCGTCCAAACCCGAAAGGCTGAAGACGTAGTTCCCGGAAACCGACGACAAGCTATTGAGTTCCGCCGTGTTCTGTTGGTCGATGGAGCCGCTCCCGGTAGCCGTGCTGTCAAAACGGACCAATAGCGCGTGGTGCGAAGCGCCTCCTGAAATCCCGGCGCCCAGCGTGAATTGCCACGTTTCGGTGCCGTCGATGGTGGCGGCGTTGTTAAGGATGGCGCTGCCGCTGCCATCCGGATTCACCTGATACTGGCCGCTCACCGGCAGAGCCAAGGCGACGGTCGTCGAACCGTCGCTGTTATAATCCTCAATTCCGCTGATTGCGCCGATGGACGGATTCGTGGTGAAGCTTCCGGCAACCGCAATGGGATTTCCCGAGGAATCTCCGCCGGAGTAAGAGAACGCATACGTGCCGCTAAGGGACGCGTTCGAAAACACAATCGTTGCAGCCGCGGTGCCGGAGTTACCGCCGCTTACAGCTGTGATCGTCACGGTGCCGCCCGAAGGAGGCGTTAGCGGCGCAACATACACACCTTGGCCCCGTCCGTTCGTGGTGATGGCGCCGACCGTAGCATTGCCGCCAGCTGCGCCGTTCACTTCCCAAGTGGGCGTCACCGGACTGCCTGCCACTGTCGCGGTAAACACCTGCGTCGTTCCGGCCGAAACCGGAGTCGCCACTGGGCTGACCGTCACTCCCTGGGCGGCGGTTAGGGTAATAGCGGCCGTCCCGATTTCGCTTGTGGCGGCGGTATCAGCAGCAGTAATTGTCACCGTTGCCGGAGTGGGAATGGTTTCGGGAGGGGTATATAAGCCGTCTGCATTGATGGTACCGTTGCCCGAACCACCGCTCACGCTCCAGGAAAACGTAGCACCGGGCTGGCTCGGTAAAAACGCGCTGAATTGCACTTGCGAGCTCAAAGGCACGCTCGCCGTGCCGGGATAAACCGTCACCACGCCGCTGGCGGGCGTGGACGAACTGCCGCCACCATTTCCGCCTCCGCAACCCACAATGGCCAATCCAGCCGCCACCGCGATCACCGCGAACGCAATACTGCTGGTTCCGATCCGCATCAGGTACGCTCCCCGAAATCGTGTTCCACCAAATAGCGCAATAGCTTGCGTTAGCTAAGCTTCGTCAGGAACTACTCACCAGAGCATTTCCGTCCGGCGCCGAGAAGAGTTCCACAAAACCCTCGCTGCTAAAAATCTACCGGTTTGTCGTCGCGCCATTCGCAACTCTATATAGACGCACCGCTCAAGTCCGTTGGAACACGCCCCTGCGAAAAAAGTTGCTTGTCGGGCGATGAGCGCGCACTAGCAGGCTGAAAAGTATGGCAGGATGATCAGAATTAAAATCTTTCAATTGCGCAGAGGCTTGCCGGTGTTCAGCGTATGCGCGATGCGTTCCTGCGTCTTTCGCTCGCCGCACAGGCTCACGAACGCTTCGCGCTCCAAATCGAGTATGTATTGCTCGGGAACGGTCTGCGCGGCCGTGAGTCCGCCGCCGGAAAGCACGTACGCCAGCTTGCGCGCTACTACGCCGTCGTATTCGGTAGCGTATTCGCCGCGCATCAGCATGTGAATGCCGAGCTTCGCTGCCGCATAGAATTCCTCGCCCAGCACGCGGATTTCGGCCGGCGGTGGCGGGTGATATCCCACGCGCACCATGGCGAGAGCCGTTTCCTTCGCGTCCGCGATCTGCCGGTCGCGATTCATAGCGATCAGATCCGAATCGCGCAGGAAGCCGAGCGAGCGCGCCTCTTCACCGCTGGTGGACACTTTCGCCATGGCGACATTTTCGAACACGTGCCGCAGCACGTGGAACAGATCGAGGTTTCCGCCGGAAGCCGCCTGCTCGTTGGCGCGAATCAGCATCTCCTTCGTGCCCCCGCCGGCGGGAATCAATCCCACGCCCGCTTCCACCAGACCGATGTATGTCTCGGCCGCCGCGTGAATGCGCGCGCTATGCAGCGGAATCTCGCACCCGCCTCCGAGGGCCAGCGCGTGCGGCGCGGCAACCACCGGCCGCGGTGCGTACTTGATAGCCATGGTCGCGCGCTGAAACTGCTTCACGGCGAGATGAATATCGTCCCATTCGCCCTCTTGCGCGGTCATCAGCAGCAGCATCAGATTCGCGCCCGCGGAAAAATTCTGGCCCTGGTTGGCGATCACCATCGCCTCGAATTCAGTCTCCAGTCGCGCCACGCCCGCGTGTAGCATGGCCACGATGTCGCCGCCGATGGCGTTCATCTTCGTGTGAAATTCGCAGCACAGGACGCCGTCGCCCAAGTCGATCAGGCTCGCGCCGGTGTTCTGCTGCACCACTTTTTGGCGCTCTTTTAGCGACTTGAGCACGATCATGCTGGCTGGCTCGGCCGTCGCCATCAGCGCCGCCGCGCCGAAATCGAAATAGCGAGTCACGCCCTGCTGCGTTTCGTAGAAGGCTTTCTGCGGCGAAGCGAGCACCTTCGAAAGCATTGGCGGCATCTGCTTGCCCTCGGCCTCCAGAGCCTGCGCCACGCGCTCCACTCCGATCGCTTCCCACATTTCGAACGGGCCAAGCTCCCAGCCGAATCCCCAGCACATGGCGCGATCCACGTCCAGGATGCTGTTGGCGATCTCCGGAATGCGCCGCGCGGCGTAGAGGAACGTGTCGCCCATGCCGGCCCACAGGAATTTGTTGGCTTTGTCGCCCTTTCCCTCAAGCGTCGGCTCGAAGAGCGCTCGCAACCGTTCGCGCGTGTCTTCGATGGATTTCCCCGCTTCAATCGAGGCGAATTTCGCCTTTTTCCGTGGGCGGTATTCCATGGTGTGCCAATCGAGCGTCAAAATTTCCGACTCGCCGTCCGCGCCTTTCACACGCTTATAGAATCCGCTGCCTGTTTTCTCGCCCAGCCGTTTGCGATCCATCATCGATTCGATCAGCGGCGGCACTCGGTACATCTCGCGCGATTCGTCGTCCGGAATGCTGTCGTGGATGTTGCGGACCACGTGCACTAGCACGTCGAGCCCCACGATGTCCGCCGTGCGAAACGTCGCAGAGCGCGGCCAGCCGATCGCCGGCCCCGTGCACGCATCGACTTCCTCAATGGTCATGTCCAGCGCTTGCATCTGGCGTATCGCGTTCAACATCGAAAAAGTGCCGATGCGGTTGGCGATGAAATTGGGCGTGTCCTTCGCCACCACCACGCCCTTCCCAAGCCGCACGTCGCAAATTTCCGCAAGCGTCTCCATCACTTCGGGCAAAGTTTTCGGACCGGCGATCAGCTCCGTCAACTTCATGTAGCGCGGCGGATTGAAAAAATGCGTCCCCGCCCAATGCTTCTGGAAATCTTCCGAGCGTCCTTCGGCGATTTTGCGGATCGGCAGCCCGGATGTGTTCGAAGTCACGAACGTTCCCGGCTTGCGCACAGCTTCGACTCGTTCGAAAAGCTTTCTTTTGATTTCCAGATTTTCAGCTACCGCCTCGATGATCCAATCCGCCTGTGCGCACCATTCCAGATTGTCCTCAAAATTGCCGGGGGTGATCAGCCGCGCGGTTTCGGGAGTGAAAAACGCCGCCGGGCGCGATTTCTTCGCCGCCTCCAGGCCGCTTATAACGATCCGGTTGCGAACCGCTGGGCTTTCGCGTGTTAAGCCTTTACGTTTTTCGTCGGGCGTGAGTTCAGGCGGGACAATATCGAGCAAAAAACATGGAATTCCGGCATTCGCGAGATGTGCGGCGATTCTCGACCCCATCGTGCCGGCGCCGAGCACTGCAGCTCGTTCGATCGGGCGTCTCATCGGCAACTCCTCGATTGCTCATGGTTACAGAACGGTCAGCAACGGTCAATCGGAAACGCTCCTGGCGCGCGAACTTTGCTAGAGTGTCTTGAGCGGGAGAAAAATGCCATGGCAGCCGGCACGAATTGGTTCACGCGAGCCGTCCGCGGTCTGCGGTCCTTCGCGTATCCAGAAGACGGCGCCCGACCGAAAGTCGGACTAGCGCTCGGAGGTGGTTTCGCCCGCGGCATTGCCCATCTCGGCGTTCTGCGCGTCTTCGAAGAAAACGAGATTCCCATGGATTACATAGCCGGCACCAGCGTCGGTGCGCTGATTGCGGCCGCCTACGCCAGCGGCGCGTCGCTCGACTTCATGGAAATCCAGGGCAGCACCACCACGTTTCACGATTTCGGCCGCTGGACTCTTTCTCGCTACGGCATGGCTTCGAACGCCCGCCTGGAAATTTTCCTGCATCGCTTTACCAGCGCGGATTCTTTCGATCAGATGAAAATCCCACTCAGCATTGTCGCCACGGATCTGGTCAGCGGCAAAAGCGTGCACTTTACTGACGGAGAAATCATCCCGGCGTTGCGCGCCTCGTGTGCGTATCCGGGATTGTTTTTGCCCGTCGAATACCGAGGGCATTTCCTGGCGGATGGATTTCTGACCGAAGCGGCTCCCGCGGAGGCGGTGCGCGAGCTTGGCGCCGAGCTGGTGATTTCCGTCAACCTCGAACCCGAACTGCTCGGAGAGCGCCCGCGCAAC
Source organism: Candidatus Acidiferrales bacterium (assembly GCA_050746725.1). Lineage (GTDB taxonomy): Bacteria > Acidobacteriota > Terriglobia > Acidiferrales > UBA7541 > Palsa-295. The sequence goes on from JBOGMX010000021.1 coordinate 86,341, forward strand.
ACCATCGAAGTAATCAGCCGGTCGTTCTCGATTATGCAAACGCACCTCGTGCAGCCGTGGCGCGCGCAGACCGACATTCTGATCGAGCCGAACGTAAACAACGTGCTGTGGAACGAATTCGCGAAGACTCCGCAGTTGGTCGCGTCAGGTCGAGCGGCCGCCGAAGCCGTGCTGCCGAAAATCAAGGCGGCACTTCGCGCCAATCAGGCAGAACGAGCGCGCCAATCCGCTCGCGCCCAAATCCGCAAATAGACCGCGCCATTTGAGTCTTTCACCCGAAGAGGAAGAGATGCGGCTTTTGCGATTTCCACACAGACTTTTCAGCGCCGGGTCCCCCCAGCGATTCCAGGCGCTTCGCCCGTTGGTGCTTCCGAAGCTACTTCGACAATTTCCACCGCGACCGGGTGGCCATTTCCCTTGCCGCGCTTGGTGAACCATTCGCCCATCGCCGCGGCAAGTCTCGCGGGATCGACGCGCAGTCCCGCTTCCATTTGACCTTCACCAGTCGGCAGCGTGTCGTCAAATTCCGCCGAGCCCGTGAAATTACGCATGCAAAAGCTATCGAGCCAATCGAGCGGCACGGGCGTTCGCTCCGCGCCAACGCTCATTTGCACCCGCAATTTCCGCGCGAACATGCGCGCAGTATAGCATCGCGTTCGAGTTCAAGATGCCCGGCGCTGCCTGGCGATATCGCGTTCTTCGTTCGTCGCCGATTCACTCCGGCGACTCCCGCGCTTCAAACAACTGAGCGCGATAAAAATCAAAATCGCGTAATAGACTTCGTTTCCGGCGATCGCCATTCGCAACGCATTCGAAATGTCTCCGATCCAACTGCCGCTCGGCGCAGCGTGCACTCCAAACGCAAATCCGGGCGATACGAGATAACGGACCGCGGCGGGCAAGCCGGCGACATCGCCAATCGCCAGCGACAGAACCGCGAGCGGAGCGGCAAGAATCGCGGAAACAACGATCCTGATTTTCACGCCTCGAAGACTAACACTTTCGCGAACGAAAGCGAGAAACGCCTCGATCGTGCCTTGCATTTCGGTACCCTGTGTCCTAAGATTTTTATTTAGCATGGTTTGTATTTGACGCAAACGGTGAATGCGCTAGTAGCAGACGCCGCAAGCGCGGGAATTCTATGGAGGCCCGGTGTCTACGCCGCTCGAAAGTTGGGTAGAAGAATCGGCACGTCTCACAAAACCCTTAAAAGTCGTCTGGTGCGATGGCTCCCAAGCGGAAATCGATCTATTGACCGATGAAATGCTTCGGGATGGAACTTTTGTCGAGCTCAATCAGCAAACGTATCCCAATTGCTACCTCCATCGCAGCAATCCAAATGACGTAGCTCGCACCGAAGGTCTTACATTCATCTGCACTCGTAAAAAAGAAGACGCGGGACCGACGAACAATTGGATGGAGCCGGCTGATGCGAAGGAAAAAGTTCGCCCGCTTTTCGACGGCTGCATGACGGGCCGCACCATGTATGTGGTGCCGTACATCATGGGACCGGCCGCTTCGCCGTACAGCAAAGTTGGCGTGGAGATTACCGACAGCAAGTATGTGGTCGCCAACATGCGCATCATGTCGCGCATGGGCAAAGTTGCCCTCGATCGTCTCGGCAGCTCCTCCGATTTCGTTCCCGGCCTTCATTCCGTCGGCGACCTGAACCCCGAACGCCGCTTTATCCTCCACTTTCCCGAGGAAAAATTGATCTGGAGCGTCGGCTCCGGCTACGGTGGCAACGCCCTGCTGGGTAAAAAATGCTTCGCGCTGCGAATCGCCAGTTGGATGGCGCGCGAAAACAGCTGGATGGCCGAGCACATGCTGATCCTCGGCCTTGAAGATCCCAGCGGCAAGGTAACTTATATGGCGGCCGCATTCCCGAGCGCGTGCGGAAAAACCAATCTTGCGATGATGGTTTCCGCGCTCGAATCCGAAGGCTATCGCGTTTGGACCATCGGCGACGACATCGCCTGGATGCACATCGCGTCCGACGGCACTCTTCGCGCCGTGAATCCCGAAGCTGGTTTTTTCGGCGTTGCTCCCGGCACCAATGCGAGAACAAATCCGAACGTGATCTCCGCGCTGCACCACAATACGATTTTCACCAACGTCGCCTTCACCGAGTCGCGCGAGCCCTGGTGGGAGGGCATGGACGCTCAGCCTCCCGCGGGGCTGATTGACTGGCACGGCAACCCGTATAAGCCCGGCAAAGCCACGGCGGCGCATCCGAACTCCCGCTATACCGTCCGCGCGTCGCAATCGGCTTCGATTTCTTCGCACTGGGAAGATCCGGCCGGCGTGCCAATTTCCGCATTTATTTTTGGCGGGCGCCGCGCGCGTGTCGCGCCGCTCGTGTACGAATCCTACGACTGGCAGCACGGCGTGTTCGTCGGCGCCACGATGGCATCGGAAACTACTGCCGCCGCTACCGGCGCCGTGGGCATCACGCGCCGCGACCCCATGGCCATGCTTCCCTTCTGCGGTTACAACATGGCCGATTATTTCGAGCACTGGCTCGAAATGGGGCCAAAGCTAAAAAATCCTCCAAAGATTTTCCACGTCAACTGGTTCCGTCGGGGCGTGGACGGAAAATTTCTCTGGCCCGGCTACGGAGAAAATGTGCGCGTGCTGAAATGGATGCTCGACCGCATCGAGGGCCGCGCAGACGCCAGCGAAACTCCCATCGGCTCGGTTCCCACGCCCAACTCGCTCACGCTCGACGGGCTTTCTATCTCGCCCGCCAACGTCGACGAACTGCTGCGCGTCGATCCCAGCGATTGGACGGACGAAGATCAGGCCGTGGGCAAATTCTTCCAGAAATTCGGCAGCCGCCTCCCGGCAGCGCTCCGCGAAGAGCACAAGGCTCTTGGCGAACGCCTCTCGGGCTCGTCTGTTGCCACCCGCTAGGGGTCTTTCCCGGGGAGCATCCTCTGGCGGCGCTTCCCGGGTGCGCCGATCTACCGATTTCCGCTATTGGCGTTTGGCTTTCTGCTTGTCATTCCGAGGCGCAGAGCGACAGGGAATCTGCTCTGGCACTTGGGGACTCCGCCTGTCCAGCTCTACCAAGAAATGCCGCGTGCCCCAACCCACGCGTCTTTCGCGAGGGTTGAGCCGGCTAAAATGTTATTTATGGCGGCGACTTACGGCCGCCGGACGGACCACGACCGTCGCGCTTCCATCTCGCATGCGGAGTTGCAGCTCGTAGACGTTCGGCACTCCGCTCTTGATCGTTCCCGCGATCCTAGCCTTGCCGGCCTTGCTGCTTTCGTTCCGATAGATCTTCACGCGAACGTCAAACGATTCGCCGGAAGGCGCGCTGCCCCCGGACACGATCAGCCTGTATTTCCCCGCCGCAGGATGCTGCACGTTGATGGTTTGCGTGGTGCTCAGGTCCGTTCGGCCGGTATCGTATGCCGGCAGCGCGTCCTGAAAATATCCGGATTCCGGAATTGCGCGATATTGCTTTTTCGTTTTCGGATCGTAGCCGGTTCTTTTTCCGTCAGGAGCAATCAGCAGAAGTTGTACATTCGCCGCCGTGATTATCAGCTCGTTGCTGATTGAAGGAGTGTTCGGCGCCGGCGCGGCGCTCGATTCTACGGGAGTCCGTTGCGATCGAGAAGCCGTCGCGCTAACGCACGTAAACGAGAAGATAAGCGACATCCACACGGCTGTCGCTCGGCAACTACTCACCCGGTCCCTCCGCTCTCGGATTACCACGTCTCACCGGCGGCAGTGCTGCCAATCGCCTACATTCGCGGTTTAACGGGTGGCGCTCGTGTCTTCGGTAGGGGAGGCGGATTTTCGCAGCGGACATAATGCCGCGTTACGTCGCCTTCCCGCTCGTCCGCATGTGCCGCTTGTACGCGTACACCACGGCAAGCAGCGGCGGCGCCAGGAACACTCCCCAGAATGGCAGCAAAAACATCAGCACGATCGGCGTCAATATCGACGCCCAGATCGGCACGCGCGCGGTGCGCTTCATGATGTACGGCTGCAGCGCAAACGTGTCGATCACCACGATGCCCGCGTAAACTCCCAGCACGTAGAGCGGATGCCGCCAATCGCCCCAGTGGATCGCGGCCGTTACCGTGGGGCCAACCATTCCCAGCGCCGGGCCCAAATGCGGGACGAACTGTAGCACCGCCGCCAATCCAGCCCAAAGCGGCGCCAGCGGCACGTGCAGCGCACGCAGTCCGATGTACCACAGCACGCCAACCGCAAGCGAGTCCTCGCCTTGCGCGATCAGCCAGTTCTTCAGCGCCCCGCCCGCCAGCCGCAAATGCTCGTCAAGATTCACCTGAGCAAGGATAGCGAGATTTGCCGGCCTTCGCGATCCAATTACCCTCGCCCCTAAGCTGCTCGCTTCTGGAGCGCAATGAGGCGCCTCTCAATCTTGCTTGATCCTGCACATCCGCCAGATCGAGCCCTAGCCTTGTGAAGACTGCGAGGTGAAGTTGCTCCTGGACGGAAGTCCAACCCACAACTCAATCCACAAAATGCGACGTCTCGTATCACTTGCGTGGCTTTTGTTAGTCTCCGCGTGTGTGCAACTTTATGTAAAAGCAATTCATGCTACGCTGTCGGAGAACTTGAAAATCCAATTTCGATTCGGAGACTAGCGAGTTACTTCGCACGTTTCCAGCTTGCGAGACGATGTCCCGAGGTTTGCCCCATGCCCGATAAGACGTACCTCTCTCCTCGTTCCCGTGCGGAAAACTTTGCAAGCCGCTTGGGCGTTCGGCTTCCTGTCTTTCTCGCTCCGATGGCCGGAGCCTGTCCAACATCGCTGTCCATCGCCGTGGCCGAAGCAGGCGGGCTGGGCGCCTGCGGAGCCCTGATGATGAAGCCCGAAGAAATCCAAATTTGGGCGGAAGAATTTCGAAAGGGTAGCCAGGGAAATTGTCAGATCAATTTGTGGATACCAGATCCTCCGCCCGTGCGCGACTTGGAACACGAACAACGGCTCCGCGAATTCCTCGCGAAGTGGGGACCGCCCGTTCCACCGGAAGCGGGCGATTCCAAACTGCCGGATTTCGAGGCGCAGTGCCAGGCGATTCTTGCAGCCGCTCCCAAAGCCGTCTCGTCGATCATGGGACTCTATTCGCCTCAGTTTGTCTCTGAGCTGAAAGCGCGCGGGATATTGTGGTTCGCGACCGCGACCACGGTGGACGAAGCGAAGGCCGCCGAAAAGTCCGGTGCGGACGCAATCGTCGCGCAGGGCGCGGAGGCAGGCGGACATCGCGGATCGTTCAAGGCGGACGACGCCGAGCGTCACTCCGTGGGCCTGATGGCCCTCTTGCCGCAGGTCGCGGACGCCGTTGCAGTTCCCGTGATCGCGGCCGGCGGCATCGCAGACGCGCGCGGAATCGCAGCCGCCTTGGCGCTGGGGGCCAGCGCCGTGGAGATTGGCACCGGCTTCCTCCGCTGTCCCGAAGCGAAGATGTCCGTAGCTTATGCCGACCGGCTCGCGCGTACCGAGGCTCACGGCACTGTGATTACTCGCGCCTTCAGCGGGAGGCCTGGTCGAAGCGCGGCAACGGCATACGTGCGTGCGGCAAATTCTCCGGATGCCCCTCTTCCGGCGCCCTATCCTGTCCAACGTGGGCTAAGCCGCGCCATGAGGGACTCCGCAAAACAATCCGGTGACGCCGAGCGGATGCAATTGTGGGCCGGGCAATCCGCCAAGCTGGCGCAGGCTCGGCCTGCCGGCGATCTTTGCAAGCAGCTCTGGGAAGACGCTCGCAAGCTGCTGGCATAATCAAACATCGCGCGCTAATCGAGTTATCGACTCGACGCCTTCGCTGCGCGGCTTCCTCCGGCGATCTTCTGCTTGGCGTTCGTGATTCGATCCACGTACGCTTTTGCTGATGGCGAAGAAAACTCCCGCCACGTCAAGACCGCAATGTCCCCCACGCTGCTTTTAACTTCGAGTTTTTCGTGTTACCTTGCGTCCGGGATGTTTCCAGGCCCGAAAATCCACCGCCTCAAATGCTGGGGACCAGCGTTGTTACGTCATGCGGCGCGCTCGATTCTCCTGGCGACCGCTATCGCGCTTGCCGTGGCGGCAACGGTGAGCGCCTCTCCCGATCAGAATAACAAATCAATCCGCCCTACTTTTTACAAGGACGTCCTTCCCATCCTCCAGCAACATTGCCAGGCTTGCCATCGACGGGGCGAGATTGCTCCCATGCCGCTGGTCACATATGCGCAAGCTCGGCGCTTCGCTCCACAAATCAAGATCAATGTAGAGCAGCGAATTATGCCTCCCTGGTTTGCCGATCCTTGCTGCGGCCGTTTTTCAGACGATCCCTCGCTTTCGCAGCAGCAAATCGCGACAATCGCTGCGTGGGTCGATTCGGGTGCCCCTGAGGGGAAACGTAAGGACGCTCCCCCTCCGCGCCACTGGGCCAGGGGCTGGATCATTCCCAAGCCTGACGACATCGTGAAGATGCCTGCTCCCGTCTCAATTCCGGCCACTGGCGACGTCGAATACACTTACGAAATTGTCCCGACTCATTTCAAAACGGACAAATGGGTGCAACGGTCCGAAATCCGGCCTTCGAGCCGCGCCAACATCCATCACGCGGTCGTATATATCCGACCGCCCAATTCGAAATGGCTGCAACACGCTCCTATCGGCGTTCCGTTCACCGCCTCGATGATGAAGGATGCGCAAGATCGACGGGACGCACAGTGGACCGATAGCGCAATTCTCTTGGTCTATGCTCCCGGCAGTTCGCCCGACAATTGGCCACCGGGAATGGCGAAGTTCATTCCCGCAGGCTCAGACCTGGTTTTCCAAATGCACTACATCACCAAGGGCCGCCCGGCAAAGGACCAAACCAGCATTGGCCTGGTTTTCGCCAAGAAGCCGCCGAAGCGGCGCATCCTAACGTTGCAGCTCACGAACGACTGGTTCATCATTCCGCCGGGGGATCCTGATTATCGAGCCGAAGTCCACGGAACCATCCCAAACGATTGCATCCTCCTCAGCTTTTTCCCACATATGCATCTGCGCGGCAAGGAATTCGACTACAACATCATTCATCCGGACGGCACCGTGGAGCATCTGCTGCGCGTCCATTACAATTTCTACTGGCAGTTGAGTTACCGTCTCAGTCACCCACGGTTCCTCAAGGCCGGTACCGAGCTACAAGCAGTGGCCTGGTTCGACAATTCCAAAAATAATCCGCACAATCCCGATCCCACCGCTGCCGTTCGTTGGGGCGATCAAACGTACGACGAAATGATGGTCGGTTTCTTTGACGTTGCGGTACCAGTGAACGTCGACAAACAGCAATTCTTCGTGCGTCATCATCATCTGGCGCCCGCGAAACACGATTGACGCTAAACGCCGCGCCCTGCGCGTCTCAGCTCCCTGCGCCGAGTTGCTTTTCCGCGTCGTGCATTGCTTCGTATATCTGATCGAACGACTCAATCGCGAATAGCTTTTTCTGCAAGTGGTCAACGACTACCGGAGTGGCCAGCACATCGTCCAACCTAAAATCGGCGATTTCGCATCCGCCGTTCAGGACGTTGGTGCACTCGCCCTGCGAACTGATCACCCCGCTGCCGTAGATTTTCACCTCCCCGCCCTGCCGGATCAGCCCAAATTCCACCGTGTACCAAAATAACCGCCCGACGCGCTCCAGCAGGTTGTGGTGCTTTAGCGCCGCGCAGACAGCTCCGTAGTGCTGCAAGAAATCCGCGAACACTTTATGCGCGTGCATGGGCACGTGGCCGAAGACGTCGTGAAAAATATCCGGCTCGGGAGTGTAATCCAGGGAATCCCGCGGACGAATTCGCGTGGTGGTGGGAAACATGCGCGCGGCCAGCATTTCGAAAAACGCCTCGCCCGGCAAAAATCCGCTCACGGGCGTAGCGCTCCAGCCGGTGCGAGGCCTCAGTCGCGCGGAAATGTTTTTGAGGTTCGGCAGGCGGTCATCTTCGAGGCCGATGATGGAAAAGCCTTCGAGATATTCCCGGCAAGCCGCCGCTTCAATCTGCGGACGCCGCCTGCGCACCAGCTCCGCCCAAATCTCGTGTTGCTCGGGAGCGTAGCCCTCATACCGCTGCTCGACCAGGAACGGCGCTGAGGCGGCAAGTTGCATCGGTCACATCCGGTCGCTCATATCACGCGGATCGTCGCTTCAGATCACTCATTCAGATCATAGATTCAGATCGTCGAAGCGGCCGGCGCCGGCCATTTCCGCCTTACGCGCCAGTCTGGACGAAATTCGCAGCGCCGGCGCGGAATCTTCCCAGCGTCCGGGAATCGCCAGCCCGCAATTCGGGCAGCAGCCACGACGCAGACGGTTTTCTTCCACATCGTGCCACGATCGCCGGATCAGCAGCTCCTTGCACGACGGGCAAGAAGTGTGCGCGCCGCCGCTATAGATGTTGCCTTCGTAAACGTAGTGGAGGCCGGCTTCCAGCGCCACCGCGCGCGCTGCATGCAAAGTTGCCGGAGGCGTTCGCGGCTTGTCCCGCAGCTTGAAATCCGGATGAAACGCCGTGAAATGCAGCGGCACGTCCGGACCAAGATGTTCCAGCACCCATTCGGCCAGCGCGCGCGTTTCCGAAGGCGCGTCGTTGAGCGTGGGAATAATCAGGTTGGTAATCTCGAACCACACGTTCGTCTCTTGCTTCAGCCATTCCAAAGTTTCAAGAACCGGCTTCAGATGCGTCAAAGTAGTGCGCCCATAGAAAGTTTCCGTGAACGCCTTCAGGTCGATATTTGCCGCGTCGATGTGGTCGTAGATATCGTGAAACGCTTCGCGCGTGATGTAGCCATTCGACACCATCACCGTTTTCACGCCGTATTCTTTGGCCGCATGGCAAATGTCGATCAGGTATTCGCCCCAAATCGTCGGTTCGTTATATGTGAACGCAATCGACGGGCACCCGTTCCGTATCGCCAGCAGCACCACGTCTTCAGGCGGCACATGCGATGAACGCACCTGATCGGCGCGCGATTTGGAAATGTCCCAGTTCTGGCAGAAAAAGCAGCCCATGTTACAGCCGGCGGTGCCCATGGAAAACACGCGCGTGCCGGGCAGAAAATGATTCAGCGGCTTTTTCTCGATGGGATCGATCTGCAGCGCGGCGGGGTGCGCGTAGCCGAGGCTATATAGCTTTCCGCCCTCATTCGCGCGGATGAAACAGAAACCAGCTTGTCCCTCGCCGATGTGGCAATGCCTTGGACAAAGGTAACAATGCACTTTGCCATTCGGCTCAGGTTCCCACCAGCGCGCCTCGTGTAGCCCTTCCGCGCGGGAGCGCTCTGGGAGGTTGGCTGCGAACTCGCCCGCCTTTCGCGAATCTTTTACTACGCTCACGCTTCCACCACTGGCCACAATTATACGCTTCCGAATGCGCACCGGCGGCGAATCCCCGGCGCGAACCGCTTTAGATCTGTCGGAGTTTTTTTCGCCGGCGCAGAACTGTCGTAGCTTTGCCAGTCTAGTGTCGTACACTTACGCCGCTCCTTTTCCGCGACACTCCGAATCGTGGTGCATCCAAACTGATGGGAGATCAATCGCATGGAACCTCGGATATTCCTTGTCAACCCTGCCCGGAAAAAGGATGTCGGTTTCAGCTTCATCGTTCCTCGCTGGTTAGTTGTCCTGGCCCAAGCTACTCCAAGAAAATTCGGTGATCCCGTTCTCATTGACGAGACGATCCAAGCGTTCGATCCGGGCATGGTGCGCCCCGGAGACGTGGTCGGTATTGGCGTTACCACTCTCAATTGCCTCCCGGGTTATGCGGCCGTTCGCGAAGCAAAGCGCCGCGGCGCCACGGTCGTGGTCGGTGGCATCCACGCCACCATTCTTCCCGAAGAGCCCCTGGAAATGGGCGCGGACGCTGTCGTCACTGGTGGCGGCGATGTGATCTGGCAAAAAGTTCTGGAGGACGCGCTTACCGGCAAGCTCCAAAAGCGCTACAACGGCGGCAAGGTTCCCGGAGATTTGCTGATCCCTGGACGCTGGGACCTCCTGGATACGCGACGGTATATGTGCCCCTCCGTGCAAACAACAGCGGGCTGCCCGGAAAACTGCAGCTTCTGCAGCGTGTGGATTACCGAAGGGCGCGTCCCCCGCCAGCGGCCCACGGACAGGATCATCGCCGAGGTGAACGAGCTCTATCGCATCGGTTTTCGCGTCGTCATTTTTGCAGACGACAATTTCAATCCTGCCACCAAGGGCCGCATCGCCCGCGAGACGAGTCCCTCCGTCCGGCGCATGCTCGAAAATAATCGCGAGCAACGCCTGCAATTCTTCGCGGACTACGATAAAGGAGTACCCAACAAGCCTTTCGGCTTTACCCAGATGACATCCGAAATCGTGAGCGATCCCGAATACGTTTCAGCCGCTCACGACTTGACGCGGGTGCGCGCAGCGCTGGTCGGCGTCGAGTCCTTTACCGACGAGGGGCTCAGGGATGTCCGCAAAACGTGGAACAAGAAGGGCGAGGAGATGCTCGAAGTCATTCGCGCGATCGAAGCAGCTGGAATCTGCGTTTTGGCTTCGGTCATCTTCGGACTGCCAAGCGACACGCCGGAAACCGCCAGAACGATGCGCGATTTCGTGCAGCGCTCCGGCACCACAGCTGCTCAGTTCCCTCTTTATAGCCCTTTCCTCGGCACCGTGGACACCACGGAGATGCTGCGCGACCGCGCCATGCGTTTCCTACCGAAAGCCACCAGCAGCGAAAGCCCCGCGCCATACCGCGCCAAGCACACCATTCAAGTTACTGGCGGTCCTGATTACCGATTTTGGCTCGACCAAGAGCTTCCGCGAGTGGTGACTAAGCACCCCACGATGAGCACGGAAGACCTCCTGCGGGAAATAGGGAAAAGCTGGGATAGCTTCTATTCTCTTCCCGCGACGGCAAAAAGAGCATGGCTCAAGAGAAAATGGGGCCTGAAGGAAAAGATATGCTTCTTTCTTCTCGAGCAGGGATTCCGCAAACTTTATGGCGGCTACGGCATATCAGCTGATAGCGTCTCGGACAAAAAGATGTCGAAGATCGCGCATTCCTCGCTGAAGCTGGCCATCGGTGTTTACAATATCTTCTTCCGCAAACCCGTGAGGGAGTTGCCGCAAAAACCCTCACCGCCTCCGCCGCCAGGAGTGCAGCAAGGCGTCCTCGCCGCCCACTAGCCTCGCCGCGAAGCGCCAACGCGGAGCTTAGGTATACCGCAGCCAGCGGAGCAGTTCGGGCAGATTTGGCCGCTTCCCGTACATCAGCACGCCCACGCGGTATACTTTCGCGGAAACGTAAACCATTCCCACGATCGCGCCGATCAGCAACGCGATCGAAAGCGCGATCTGCCAGAATGGCGGTGTCTGCACGGAAATCCGCAGCGTCATCAGAATCGGCGAAAAAAGCGGGATTTCCGAAAGAACCACCGAAGCGGTCGACGACGGATCCGATAGCACTACGCTGAAGATCACCACGCTGAAAACCAGCGGCAGCGTCGCCGGCCACTGCAGCTGCTGCGCGTCCTGCTCGTTCGAGCAAGCCGAACCAATTGCCGCGTAAAATGAAGCATACAGAAAATAGCCGCCCAGAAAAAAGATCAGCGCGTAGATCAGCAGCGACACGGGAATGTGCACGCCTGAAATCGGCAAGCCGCTCATCGCGCTCATGAACGCGCCGTAGGTGAACACCAGCGCCAGCGCGATCATCCATATCAGGAATTGGGTGAACGCCGCTCCCGCCACGCCCAGAATTTTCCCCGCGAGCAACTGGGACGGACGCACCGTGGAGATCAGCGCCTCCATCGTGCGCGTGGTTTTCTCCTCTAGTACCGACCGCATGGTCATGATGCCGTACATCAGCAGCGCCACGTACAGCAGCATCACCAGTCCAATCGAAATCCCGATGCTCTGTCCTCGGTCCAGCGATTCGCCCGTTCGGGTAATTTTGATCAGCTTTAGATTCGCCGTGCGGAAAATGGCGCCGGCGTCGGCCACTTGAATCCCGCGCGCTCGCAATCGTTCCACTATCAGCGCCTGGTTCACTGCCCCGGTAAGTTGCGTGATGAGCCGCATATTATCGGGATTGCGCGTGTGCAACTCCACCGGCGAATCCAAATCGGACGGGACCATCAGATAGCCATCGATCGCTCCGGAATTCACATGCTGTCTAAGTTCTTCCTGCGCGGCGCTTACCGACGTTGGGTGATCCACTGTTTGCTCAACCGCGAATTCAGGCTGCCCGTTGGAAAGTTTTGCATTCAGACTGGCGCGGATGGCCGGAGCGAGTTGGCCGGATTCGTCGAGGATGGCCAGCTGGAACGTGCGGGTCGGCTGCCGCGTGCCCAAATATGCGGTCATCAGCGCGAAAGCGATTCCGAGCACCGGCACGATGATCGTGCTGATCAGAAAGGCCTTCGTTTTCACGCGAGTGATGTACTCGCGTTTGATCACCAGCCAAATCTTATGCATGGGCGCTGGTCCTCTCGATAAAGATGTCGTTCAGCGAAGGCTCTAGCAGTTCGAACCGGCTGATCTGCGCCCCGGAATCCACGGCAGCTTTCAGCACTGCTTGCGCATCCGCGCCTGGTTTGAGTTTCGCTTCCGCGCCAGTACCGAAGCGGTTGACGCTGGCAATTGCCGGATGGCTCAGAAAGCCCTCCGGCCCGGAAAATTCCACCTGCAGCGTGTTTTTCCCGTAAGACTGCTTGATCGCGCGCAGTTCCCCATCCAGTACACAGCGGCCGTGGTCGATCAGGCAGATCGACTCGCACATTTTTTCCACCTGCTCCATGCGATGAGTGGAGAGCACGACCGTGGAACCGTGATTGCGAAGCTCCAGCATGATGTCCTTCACCATGGCGACATTCACGGGATCGAGCCCCGAAAAAGGTTCGTCCAGAATCACCAGCGGCGGCCGGTGCAGTACCGACGTGATGAACTGCACTTTCTGCTGCATGCCCTTCGAAAGATCGATCACTTTTTTGTCGGCCCACGCGCTTAGCTCGAAGCGCTCCAGCCATTCGTCGGCGCGCTTTCCGGCGTCCGCTTCGGACATGCCGTGAAGCGCCGCCAAAAAGATGATCACGTCGCGCACCTTCATGCGGGGATAAAGGCCGCGCTCTTCGGGCAGATAACCGATCAGGTCTCGCGTGCTGTCGCTCACCGGCTGGTCCAGGACGCGGATCGCTCCGGAGTCCGGCATCAGGATGTTCATCACCATGCGGATGGTGGTGGTTTTGCCCGCGCCATTCGGACCCAGCAGCCCCACAATCGCACCCTGCCGGATGCGCAGGCTTACGGCATCCACCGCCGTTACCGAGTCGTACGCCTTCGTCACGCCATCCAATTCAATCGCGTGCACATCACCACCTTTCCGGTCGAGTCATCAAAGGAATCGTGTATAACGACCGGGCGCCGTCGCGTTCCGCGGGGTTGCGCCCGATTCTCACATATCTCTACGCGCCGCCCCACGAAAAGATTTCGCTTCCATTTCCCCGACTATGTAGTACAAATACACTTCCGCCGTCAAGCTTTTGTTCTTCCCTCGGCTGCGCTACCTGTTCGCGCGCCACCGGATATGGTCAATCGAGTAGAAACGCCCGTAAGTCACAGAAAACAAACGACCGCGTACCTATCTACTCGGAACGTCCCGGTGCATCGTTCTCGCCGCTTTTCCCTCGCCTCGCACGAGCGGCTATTGGACTCACAATTTACTGATAAGTTCGCAACCAGCCCGTTTTTTTTGTATATAATGCGCGGCCATGGCGAGGAAGCTCTCTCCAGCGCAGGTCGCCGGTATTGCCGTGCTCGCTGCGTTCACGGTGTTCATCACTTGGCGGGCGAAGAAGCTGGAGACGTCTCTGACCGGGCACACGGAGACGGCGGTGATGGTCAACAAGCAAGCGCCAGCGTTTTCGCTTCCGTCGCTTTCGGGAAACAAAGTTTCGTTGGCCGACTACCGCGGCAAAAAAGTGGTCGTAAGTTTTTGGGCCAGCTGGTGCGGTCCATGCCGCAGAGAAATGCCCGTTCTGCGGTCGTTCTACGAGCAATATCACCAGACCGACTCGAACTTTCAATTTTTAGCCGTCAGCCTAGACGACAACCGCGCCGATCCGGCAAGGTATGCGGCCGACGAAAAGCTTCCCTTCCCCGTGCTTCTGGATCTCACGCGGCAGACCAGTCAAGAATATGGCGCAAACGCGATTCCAACGCTCTACGTGATCAACGAACAGGGCAAAGTAATCTACGGACAAGTGGGTTACGATTCCTTAATCCAATTTCGGCTGGCGCAACTGCTGGGAATCAAGATCACTCCGACGACCATAGGAACGGTGCATGTCAACCCCGGCCATTGAGTTCCGCAACGTGACCAAGGTGTATCGCCGGCGGCTGGCCGGGCAGGAGATCCCCGCCCTTTCGGACGTGTCTCTTGAGGTGATGCCCGGCGAAATTTGCGCGTTTCTGGGACCAAACGGAGCCGGCAAAACCACCAGCATCAGCATTCTGATGGGATTTCTGTACCCGGATGCTGGCGAGATTCGCGTGCTAGGATGCGAGCCCGGAGATGTTCGCGCCAAGCAGCAGATTGGCTTTCTGCCCGAAAATTTCGCCTTCTACAAATACCTGAACGCGGAACAATTGCTGCGCTTTCACTGCGTGCTGGCCGGAAGGCCGAGCGCAGGCACGGAAGCATTCATCCGCGAGTTGCTGAGCAAAGTTCACCTCGACGAATTCAAAAGTCTGAAGATTGGGAAATATTCGCGCGGCATGGTGCAACGGCTGGGTTTGGCGCAGGCTCTTGCGGGCGATCCGCGCCTGCTCGTGCTCGACGAGCCCACCTCTGGACTCGACCCCGCTGGACGCAAGGAAGTGCGCGATCTGATTCTGTCGCTCAAGGCAGCAGGCAACACGATCTTCCTCAGCTCGCATATTCTGTCCGAGGTGGAGCAGATCTGCGACCGCGCCATCATCATCGACCACGGCAAGCTGGTGCGCGCGGGAACACTCGATGAACTGCTGGCCTCCAGCGACCGCGTCGAGATCGTGGCCAGCCAAACCACGCCGGAAATCGACGCGGCGGTTGCGGAATGGGGCGGCGCGACCGAGCGCGGCCCGCACGGAATAAAAATCAACATAGCGATCGACAAAAAACGCGAGCTGGCCGAAAAGCTCTGGGCCGCGGGCTGCGACGTCGTCAGCCTCACTCCCCTGCGCAGCTCCCTCGAGGAATTTTTCCTTCGCATGGTCGGTCAGGACGGAGGCGCGTCTTGAAAATCTGGGTCTTGGCCCTCAACACATTTCGCGGCTTCCTGCGCGACAAGCTCATCATCGTCTTTTTCATCCTCTTCGCGTGCGTAGTGCTGCTGATGATGTCTCCGCTGTTGGCTCTGAAAGCCGTGAGTGGCGCTGAAGCGCGCACCGCCCAGTCGATTGTGTTTTCGCTCGTCGCATCGATCATGTTCCTGGTAAGCATGTGCGGCAGCGTTCTGGCCGCGTGGACCGGCGCCGATTCCGTGGCCTCGGAGATGAAATCCGGCACCATTTTGGCGGTGATGGCCAGACCGGTGAAGCGCTGGGAATTTCTGGTCGCAAAATTCGCCGGCGTGATGCTGCTCATGGCCATTTACACAGGCCTGATGACCGGTCTCCTTTATTTGCTCTTTTGGATCGGCGGCCAGCGCACCAGCGCCTCATTCTGGGAACTGCTCGCGTACCCCATGGTCCGTTACTGCATTTATGCCGCTATCGCCATGCTGCTGGTCACCGTGATGCATCCGGTGATTGCGTGGGCCATCACTATGATCGTCGCGGTGGTGGCGGGCGTCGTGTCGCCACCCGTGGAAATGTGGCCGCATCGGCTGGGATGGCTTCGCGACGCGCTCTACGCCGTACTGCCCTCGACCAAGCTACTTTCCGAGAGCCGCTTCATGTCTCTCACGCAATCATCGCTGAAACCTCTGCCCTGGCTCGACCATGCCACCGCTCTGGGGTACGCCTTGGATTACGCTCTGGTGTGCCTGCTGCTCGCCATGTGGTCGTTCCACTACCGAAGCTTGCGGCGCGATTAGAGGCGGCAGCCGACGCAGCCTCGCCGCCACTATCTCTGCGTGATGCGTTCTAAAGCATTTGCGCCTTGCGACCGATTATCCATGCAGGACCGGACCGTCTCGGGTGCGAAGTCATCCGTGTCCGACTCCCTTCCGCAGCCGCATCGTGGCACCAAGTCGCAAACGGCGGAGGTTCCTTTGCCCGCACGCAAAAAACGTGCACCGCACGTCGCTCTAATCCATGGTTTCGAGGTCCGCCCGAAATCATTCATCTTCTTCGATCGCGCCACAGGCGCGCAGGGTTTCGAAGTGAAGGCTACTGCCGATGGAGGTCTCCCCGTGGAAATGGCTATCAACCAGCTCGCCATGCAATGTGTGGCTAGCGGACGCAACCCCGGCGATTTTCAACTGACCATAACTACGGACGCCGATCTGTTAAGCGAGATTACTCCCCAAGCAAAACGGCTCGTTCAGAAGTATCTTGCAAGGGAGACGCCGGTTCAGATCAGCCCACGCCAGGAGGAGGTGCTGCGGGCGCTCGGGGAGAATATGACCAACAAGGAGATCGCCAGTAAGTTTCACATCTCCGTGCGCACCGCAAAATTTCATGTGTCCGCGCTGCTGGAAAAATTTCGCGTTTCAAATCGGGCCAGTCTCATGCTCTTGGCAAGAGACTCCTTCGCCCAGACCGACAAACCCTCGATCGTGAGAGGCTCCCCTAATCTTGCGTCCGGCCGGGACCGGGATTCCGGGGCTTTGCGCGGTGGTTCGCTCCTGCGAATGATGAAATAGTCCCGCTGCAACCTGCACCGTCAATGCGCGAAGCGGACGCCTGCTGGGTGCATGCGCAACGCGCCTTCTACCCTGCGGAAAGCACTGTTCCAAATTTTCCGCCGGACGGTTCCTCCTGAATCAGCGGCAGCAGGAACTCTTGCAGCCGCCGCCTTTCGGCTTGCACCAGTTCGTTCAGCTGAATGCCCATTCGATTTCCGCCCAGTACGCGCCTCACCAGTCCCGACCCGTTGATCGGCTGCTGGCCGGGCTGCACAAACAGGCTGACGTGCACTGGCGAGCCCGCTGGGATGCTGGATACGGCCTGGACCAGCATTCCGTTCAAGCTGAGGTCGATCGTTTCAGCTTCCCACTCCGTTCTATCCACAATCAGCCGCACCCGTGACCGCAGCGGAACTCTCCGAAAGCGGCGCCGCTCGTGCTCTACCGCTCCGTGCGTAGCGGTTATTAATTTCAGCAGCCGGCTGCGATCCAGCGGCTTGTAGAGGAAAAAGCTTGCGCCTGCCCTAAATCCCTCCGATACCGCCGAAGGACTCTGATCTTCGCTCAATAGGATTACCGGCGTCATATGGTTGAGTCCGGAAGCTCGCAACTGGCGTACCAATGCGATTCCGTCCGGCGGGGGCATTCGCAGATCGAGCAGCACCATGGCGAACTTTTCTTCCTGCAGGCTCTTCGCCGCTTTGGCACTGTCC
Organism: Candidatus Acidiferrales bacterium; assembly: GCA_050746725.1. GTDB lineage: Bacteria > Acidobacteriota > Terriglobia > Acidiferrales > UBA7541 > Palsa-295. Next base: position 103,864 of record JBOGMX010000021.1, read on the forward strand.
GTCAGCACCAACGACTCGACCCCAGTCGCTGAAAGCAGCTCCCGGGCCAGATCGCCGACGGACCGGTCGTCGTCCACAACAAGTGCCCGTTCCCTCATAGGATGTCTCCTACCAGCTTATGTAGTCGCTCGCGTATCACACGGCTTCATCGGATTGTCCGGCTACTACACTCTGAACTGCGGGGTTCCAATTAGAGTGGAGGCTCCGTCGGACTCAGAATTTCAAAGTAATCAAAGCGCACTCCCACGCCGAATGCGCTCTGGCCTGGGGCGAGTTCGCGTGCGTGCGTCACATGACCGATGCACATCCAATCGCAGGAAGGTTCTCCAGTCACCTCCAAGGGCATCTTAACGACGACTTGGACGGCCACGCCCCCTTCGAATGGTGAGTCCGTCAGGAAGTACACTCCTCGCTCTGATATGTTGGCTGACTGGGCCGTCTTTTCGGGTTCGTTCGACTTAAATGCACGGATTCGGAGCGGAACACGGACGTCATATCGACGAGCGGAGCGACGATCGGCTGGCTTCATAGCATCCCCCACACGGAAGCGCGAACACTTCGGCGAAAATTTGACTTCTGAAGGGGCATCTACGCTATCGGCCGTTTAAGGCCAAACCTTGCGTACTTTGGCGGAAATTCTCAACCTGGCCAAAGCCTTGTATTCCTCTCGGATGCCGAAATCGACTCTTGGAAGAATGGCCAGTTCTAGTTCCCTGTACTTCCGACCAGTAGAAACCCGTACCCAATACTTGCTACCGTCGATTTGTAGACATGTGTGCGAACGCAAAACTCGTCGTAGCGGCGGCCCTGCACAACCGAGGGGATAACTCCGCCCGGCCGCGTTGCGCGAACGGCACTTTAGGGGGTCAGCGCCTTGGCCCCGGCATTTCATACCGCGCGACAACGCGCTACCACTCGCGCCAGCTCACAGGCGCGAAGTCTTCAGGCGCGCATAGGAACGCCAAATCGCGGGGTCCTCAATGCGCTCCTGCGCGTTGGGGTGCGGGATCGCTACACGGTCGAGTAGAACGCACCGTAAGTTGCTGGGAACAAACGATCGGCGACTGCGCAGATCGCTACACATTCGTCGCACTCCCCTCCGCCATTTTCAGCTCAATTTTCACCAGACAACCGTCACGAATCGCCGATTCAGGGGCGGAACAGTCAATCGACCCTCGGACACACGCAAGTTGCAGAAAACAAACGGCCAGGCACACGCTGGGGCGGAACGTCCCGTCACACGGAAGTTGCCGCGTCTGTTTCGCCTTCGATCCGCCCACCGAAGGCGGCCACGCACCAATCACTCGTCACTAATCACTTTCGGCACCGAGGCTATACTGTGGCTCGAAATGCGGAGGGCATGATGAGAACGAAGGAGAAGGCGTTGAAGGTGGCGATGGTGACGGGCGCGGGGAGCGGGATTGGCAGAGCAGTGAGTCTGGCGCTGGGCCGCGAAGGCTACGCGATGGTGTTGGCGGGACGGCGGCGCGAGCCGCTGGAGAACGTCGCAAGCGAATTGAAGCGAGCGGGCGCGCGGTCGATTGCCGTGCCCACGGACGTGAGCGATCCGGCGTCCGTGCGCGCGCTTTTCGCAAAAGCGATTGAAGCATTCAGACGGCTGGACGTGCTGTTCAACAACGCCGGAATTTCCGGCGGCACAGTCGAAATCGACGAGCAGAGCTACGAGCAATGGCGCGCGGTGCTGGATACGAATTTGACTGGCACGTTTCTATGCACTCAGGAAGCGATGAAGATCATGAAGGGCCAGGAGCCGCGCGGAGGACGCATCATCAACAACGGTTCAATTTCGGCGCACGCGCCGCGGCCGGGCTCGGCGCCCTACACCGCTTCGAAGCACGGCATCACAGGGCTGACGAAAGTGACGTCGCTCGATGGGCGCAAGTACGACATCGCCTGCGGACAGATCGATATCGGCAATGCCGCCACGCACATGGCCGAGCGCATGAAACGCGGAGTGCCGCAAGCGAACGGCACCGTCGCGCCGGAACCAACGATGGATCCGGCGGACGTGGCGCGCGCAGTGGTATACATGGCGTCGCTGCCGCTCGATGCCAACGTGCAGTTCATGACCGTGATGGCGACGAAGATGCCGTTCATCGGGAGGGGGTAAGCGATATTCCCACGGGAACTTGAAAGCGATGCCCGCAGCGACGCGCCACTACGCACTCTGCGCGCTTTCAAGCATAGTTCACAGCGCGTTCACGTGCGCGTTTCAGAATGGCGGTAATCAGTAAGAAGAAAAGAAAACGGGCGCGAACCTTGCGATTCGCGCCCACGCGGATAATTGAAATTTGTCGAGGGTCAGTTCGAATCCGGCATCGGCGCGGCCTCTGGCATCTGGAGCTTTGCCTTTGCCAGCGCACGAACGATATTGGACTCCACTGTCTGCTCGGTCGTGTTACGCACGGTGGCCAGTTCGCTGACGAGAAGGAATTTTGCCCGTTCGAGCATTTTCTTTTCACGGAACGAGAGAGGTTTTGTGCGGCTGAGCGCTACCAGTCCCTTCAGGACGGCTGCAACTTCCATCAGCGATCCGGTGCGCATACGGTCTGAGTTTTCTTTGAAACGGTGTTTCCAATCGGGATGTGAACTAGAGCGACCCTTTTCGAGGTAGGAGATAACTGCGCCGGCTTGAGTGGCACGGATGACCGGCCGCAACCCTACGCTTTCGATGTTGGTCTGAGGAACCATCACCTTCAAACCACTCGAAAGAATTCGCAACATGTAAAACTTTTCTGACTTCCCGTTGACGTAACCGAAGCTAATCTGTTCGATGAGCCCAACACCGTGGTTCGGATAAACGACTCTTTCGCCTAACTTGAAGTCCATAAGTCGAATTCCCCTCCCCCGTGAATTACCCGATAAAATTGTAGGGCCGGGTGATGAGCGGCGTCAAGGAATTCTCCTAGTTTGGAGCAGCAAAAAAATCTCGCCAGAGCCGGGTTTTTCCGCGGTTTGGCAGCGGAATTGCCCTATACTTGGGCACGTGCTGCTACTTGCCGTCGATACATCTTCGCCTTCCGGAAGTCTGGCAATTCTTCGTGACGACAATGTGATGGGAGCCGTGGCGACGGCGTCCCGCGAGATTTACTCTTCGCGAGTCTTTCGCCATTTGGAATTTTTGCTCGGCGAGCTTTCGCTGCGGCTCGAGGATTTCGACGTGTTTGCGGTAGCCGCGGGACCGGGTTCGTTCACCGGTTTACGCGTGGGATTGGCGGCCGTTAAGGGCTGGGCCGAGGTATACGGAAAACCGATCGCGGCGGTGAGCGCGCTGGAGGCTGTGGCGATGCAATCGCGATCGCGCGCGGCTACGGTTGCGTCGGTGATGGATGCGCGGCGCAAGGAATTCTACTGGGGAATTTACGGGCGACGGGACGCTGGCTCGGGCGCGCGGCTTGAGTTGCAGAATCACGAGGCGGTGGGCACGCGCGAGGAGCTTCTTCGCGCGATTTCGGGCTGCGATGCTGATGGCGATTTCGCGATTGCGACGCCGAGCCCCGCTATGGTGAACGAAGCATTGTCGCAGAGCGAGATTGGCAGCGCGATCGCACGGCGCGTTTCCGTGGACCGTGTATCGTCGATTCTGGCGCCGGAGATTGGCTATCTGGGATGGATCCAGGCGCAGGAAGGCAATCTTGCCAACTCGTTGACGCTGGACGCAAATTACATTCGGCGGTCGGACGCCGAACTTCATTGGAAAGGCTCCGCTGGATCTTGAACACTCGCCCCATCGAGTCGTGCGATCTGGAGTTCGTCCTCGCAATTCAATCGGCTAGCCCGGAAATGGCGCAGTGGACGCTATGGGATTACAACCGCGTGATCCAGGGCGAAATGGCCGGATGGGTGGCAGGCGCCGAAAATGAAGTGTTCGGATTCCTGGTGGCCCGGCGTATCGGGACTGACATTGAAATTTTGAATTTCGCGGTACACCCGGATTTTCGCCGCAGCGGCATCGGCGGAACTTTGTTGCAAACAGCGCTCGCATGGGGCGCGGAACTGCACGCGGAACGGGCGCTGCTGGAAGTGCGGGCTTCGAATTTCGCCGCGCTGCAATTCTACGAGCGACGCGGATTCGAGGTTGCCGGGCGGCGTCCGAAATATTACACTGCGCCGATCGAAGACGCGCTTCTGCTGAGCGCTGCGATTCGCTAACGACAGATCACCATTGGATCATTTCGCGCGCTCCGAGGCCGCACGACACCGTCAAAGAGTGAATTTTGCTGCTACAATTGCGGCGTGCGCACATACGATGTTGCCATCATCGGCGGCGGCATCATTGGCGCGTCGATTGCCTTCGAGCTGGCCGCCGAGAAACTTCGCGTCGCCGTATTCGACCGGCAAGAGCTGGGGCGCGAGGCTTCGTGGGCAGCCGCTGGAATGCTTTCTCCCGCTCCGGACTCGCCGCGCGATCTTCCGCTCGTTCCCTTCGCCAAGGAAAGCCTGAAACGCTATCCGAAGTTCGTCCAAGCCATCGAGGAAATTTCCGGAAAGCCGACCGCGTACACGCGCGAGGGGGCGATCGAGCTGTTTTTTTCGCCGAACGCGGAGCAGGACTGCCGCGCGCGCTTGAACGAACTCCGCGAATTGGGCATTGCGACCGAATTAATTTCGCCAGACGCGGCGAGGCGGACGGAGGGAGCGATCGGCGCCTCGGCGAGCGCCGCGCTGTGGCTATCGGAGGAAGGCACCGTTGAACCGCGTCTGCTGATGGAGGCGTTGCTGGCCGCGTCGCGAAATCGAGGCGCGGACATTCGCCCAAACCACGAAGTTACGGAACTGACTCGCGAGGGCGACCGTTGCACGGGCGCGATCGCGGGCGGCGAGAAGATCGCGGCAGAACACGTGGTCCTTGCAGCGGGTTGCTTCTCGCGCGAAATTGCGAGCGAAGACACGCTTAAATTGTTAGCGCCAACGCGCCCCGTGCGCGGGCAGATGCTCGCACTGCGTCCGGCAAGCGGCGCCGCGGGATTGCGGCGCGCGGTGCGCTCGGACCGGGGTTACCTCGTGCCACGAAGAGATGGGCGGATCGTCGCGGGCAGCACGATCGAAGAGGCGGCGTTTGAAAAGCATGTGACGGCCGCAGGACTGCGCAAAATCGTTGATGCCACGGTGGAGCTTTGTCCAGAACTTGCGGGAGCGCAGATTGTGGAGACGTGGGCTGGATTGCGTCCAGGAACTCCGGATGACCTGCCGATCATCGGGCGCGATGATCTTTCTGGGCTGTGGATCGCCACCGGCCACTACCGCAACGGGATTCTGCTGGCTCCCGCGACGGCGAAAGTGGTTCGCGACTGGATTTTGACCGGGAAGACGGAATTCGACATGGATGCGTTTTCGCCGAAGCGATTCAGCCGCCGCGAGACGCGGACGCAAACAGCCGTTTAAACCCATCTCGGGCGGGGGAATTGTGACAACACCGTTCGCGCGGCAGCACGGCATGGCGAAACCACGATAATCAATTCCATGGAGGCGATCCGGGAAAGCAAGATGCCACTCTTAGCGATAGCGCGTTTAGGCAAGCCACGGCTCGCGCTATGGTGCATGGCCGCACTGTGTCTGGCTGCGCCCGCGGCTCACTCTTCACAGAGCGTGAGTGCAAAGCAGCAGACGTTACCCGCCAAAATCGAAAGCCGACGCGCAGTTATAACCAAGCCGATTCCGCAGATGCGCCATACCGCGATGCGTCCGATGGTTGGTGGCGAACCGGTGGAGTTGCGGAGGCCGCGCGAGGTGGCGGTGACGTTTGACGACTTGCCGGCGCCTTCGGATTCGGTAGTGTCCTACACTCCGGAAGCGCTGCAAGCGATGACGGCGCGTTTGCTGGCGGAGCTGAAGGAATATCACATTCCGGCCATTGGGTTCGTGAATGAAGACAAGCTGGACCGCGGCGATTTCAACCAGCGCGTCGATATCCTGAAAATGTGGGTGAACGCCGGCTTCTCACTCGGAAACCATACCTATTCACACGTCGATATCGACACCACGCCTCTGGCGTCGTACGAACTGGACTTTTTGCGCGGTGAAGAGGTGACCGAACCGCTGCTGCTCGCCAAGGGAATGCGCGAGCGATATTTCCGTTATCCGTTTCTCGACGTCGGCAAGACTTTGGAGATCGCGCGCGCGTTCAAACAATTTTTGAAGCGGCAGGGATACGAGGTCGCGCCAGTGACCATCAATAACCAGGAATACATGTTTGCGGCGGTTTACGCGCACGCCATGGCGACAGGAGACACGGTAACAGCCGATCGGGTAGCAGCTTCGTTTTTAACGTACATGAACCAAGTTTTCGATTACTTCGAAAAGTTTTCAGTGGAGACGCTGGGCTACGAGCCGCGGCAGGTGCTTTTGCTGCACGCCGACGAGATAGATACCGATGAGATGGGTAACCTGGTGCAGCTCATGCGCGCGCACGGATACCGATTTATTTCCCTGCGGAACGCGCTCCGCGACCCCGCCTACCGGATGCCGGACCGTTACGATGACGAGATGGACGGCGGAGTCTCGTGGATCGAGCATTGGGCGTTCACCATGGGCAAGAACATCCCGGGTGGCCCAGACCCTCCGAAATACATTCAAAACGAATATAACAAAATCGAGTAGCTCCTTTCGGGGCGTAGACGATTTTTCGAAGCGCCTTCCGCGCAGAGCTTGCCAATCGGATCGACGGAAACGTGCGTCCGAGCAATGTAGAATAACGGTATGCCAATCAAGTTAATTGCCATGGATTTGGATGGAACTCTGCTCGACTCGCGCGGGAAGCTGGCGGAGGAAAACGCACGAGCTATCGCGGAAGCCGCCGAGCGCGGAATTAAGATACTGATCGTGACCGGACGGCGGTTCCATTCCGCGCGGATGAGCGCGGCGGGACTCGAGTGCGACGTGGATTTTATCTCCAGCAACGGCGCGGTGATCAAATCGCGGTCGGGTGAGACACATTACCGCAGGCTACTGCCGACAGCGGTAGCGCGCGAGGTGCTGAAAGCAACGCCGGAATATCGCGCGTGCGCCGGAGTGATTTTCGACCGGCCGCGCGAGCGGCAGGTGATCTTCGAAAAGATTGATTGGAACGGAGCGTACGTAGGGCCTTATTTGTCGCGCCACCGAGAGCAGGTTGCGGAAATCGAGCCGTTGACGGATTGCCTGGACGGCGACGACCCTGTGGAGATTTTGTATTTAGGAGACTGCGCCGCGATACAACGAGTCTCGCAACTCCTGGAACAATCGCCGATAGCGCCGAGATACACACTGGCGAGGACGGAGTATCAAGCGCGCAATTTGTCGATGCTCGACGTGCTGCAGCGCGGTGTGTCCAAAGGCGCGGCGCTAGCGGAATGGGCTTCACGGCGCGGAATCGCGCGAGAGGAAGTGATGGCCATCGGCGACAACTGGAACGACCGGGAAATGTTACAATACGCCGGGTTTCCTGTGGTCATGGGCAACAGCGTGGCCGCGTTGAAGGAAACCGGGTGGACCCAGACGCTTTCGAACGAAGATTGCGGTGTGGCGCACGCGATTCGCAAATACGCGCTCGAAATTCCGGCCGTTCACGGTCAGACATAGGGCGAGCGATTCGATGAGGAGGATGGAATGAAGACGGCAATCGGAATGGCAACAATCGTTTTGATGGGCATGCTGGCAGCGATGCCAGCAACCGCGCAGCAGCGGCGCCCGGTGAGAACGCCTAAGGGGCCCGCGACCATACAATCCACATTGCAATTTCAACTCACGATCGTGGAACACGAGTTTGAGGGCGCGGCCAACGCGATGCCAGCCGATAAGTACAACTTCGCTCCAACAAACGGCGACTTCAAGGGCGTGCGAACGTTCGCGCAAGAAGTGAAACACGTCGCCACTGCGGATAACCGCTTCTTCGGGGCGATTCTGGGCCACCCGCCCGCAACACCAGCCGACAGGTTCGAGCAGGAGAACGGGCCGGATTCAATCAAGACCAAAGCGCAGATCATGCAGTACCTGCGCGAATCCTTCGCGCAAGCGCACAAGGCGATCGCCACGATCAACAACGAAAATGCGTTCCAGCCGCTAAGCCACCCGCCGATGCCGTTCCTGAACACACGCGCGGCGCTAGCGATATTCGCCTGCGTGCATGCCAACGATCACTACGGACAAATGGTGGAATACCTGCGCGACAATGGAATCGTTCCGCCAGCAAGCCGTAACCGGCCCCTGGCGAACCCTCCCACGCCGCGATCCGGAAGGTAACGCCAAGCACCCTGCGGCCCCGGCAACCCTGCCCGAGCCGCAGGGTTTCGTGTTCGATTTGCGCGTGCAAGCGCCGCTCCGAGCGCGATAATTTACCGTTTAGGTTCTTTTGCGACGGTGCCACGAGGTCATCTGTGGCAGGGTGGGCACAAATCTTCACTTACCGCAAATTCTCGAGATAAGCCGCCGCGTCGCGCGCTTCCGCTTGGGGGACTCCCAAATCCGGCATGGCGGTTTTCGGCTTCATCGCGGGGGCATTCATGATCCAGCGGACGAGAACTCCTGGGGCGTTGGGAAAATTTCCGGCGATGTAGCTACGCTTTCCGAAATACGCGAGAGGCGGTCCAACCACTCCCTTCGCTCCCTGAATGCCTGGAATCGTGTGGCATGAACCGCATTTATAATTTTCGATCACCTGCTTGCCCTGTTCGACTTCGATCGTCGGAAAAACCGAATAACTAGGCAGAGTGTGGCCGCCCCTGCATCCGGATAGGGCTCCGGCCGCCACAAAGATCAGGAACGCAACTTGCCAACGAGCTTTCAGCATAAGGGCAACCTGCGAAGGAATCTGGTGACGCGACATGCGCGCCTGTGACACACCCACACCGCGATGCCTTTACAACCCGCGCAGCCTCCAACTAGGTAGAGATGAACCGATGGCGCGTGAAGATGCAGATTTTTCCGCGTGGCTGGAAATTTTCGGGAATCTGGCGCTAAAAACAACGCGCTGTGCGTAGGGCTGGTGAAAAAGCCCGATAGGGCTAGCCCTTTTTGCAGGATTTACCGGATTGCTGTAACACAACGCGCCTGTAACACTTTTCGACGGATCGATACGGATTCGTTTCAAGCTTCAAGGCAATCCTGCCTGTTGGCAGTGGTACGCGAGAGCGTTCGCGCAGCGAATTACGAAAAGCTCCGGCGAACTCACTCATAATCGTCCATCTTACCGTCCACGGCTTCGCCGATGTTTTTCGACGCCGCATATGAATTCAGCATGAAGAAGTACTACAGCAACGCGCCTTTCGATTGATGCGAATAAGGCCCGTCGCGCGCAGGCTGGAGCCTGCCGCGAGCCATGACTGATCCCTCAGGAGGATTGATGGCTTTTCGCCTGTCTCTGGTTCTGGTCCTCTTGCTTAGCTTCGCGTCGCAAGCGGCACTGTGCCAGCAACCCGCGAATGGCTCCGCTCCAGACGGACAGGCGATCTTTTTGCAGCGTTGCGCAGCATGCCACGGAGAACACGGCGAGGGCGTCAGCGCAATCATTTCCATGGCTGGACCTCCTCTGCTGGCGGTGCGCGATCCCGCCAGGGTGATGACAGCGATGGAAGTGGGCCCGAGTCACATGCCGAGATTCGGATTCGTTCTCACTGTTCTGGAAATGCATGCCGTGGCCCAGTACGTGACGCAGAGCCTGGCTGTGATGCCATTGCAGGGCGGCAAACTGGCCGAAGGCGGTAAGCTTTATCGGATGAATTGCGATCCTTGCCACGGCCCCACGGCGAGAGGTGGCGTGCTCGCGTTCGTGGGCGTAAATCCGCCGTCGCTCGTCAACGTGGATGCGCCGCTGATCGCTGGCGTCATCCGGATGGGGCCCGGACCGATGCCGTCGTTTCCTCCCGCCGTTCTCTCGGACCAGCAGGTGGCGTCCATCGTGAAATACGTCCAGTTCATGAAGCGCGCCCCTGATCCCGGTGGGAGCCCGTTGGGCTATTTCGGTCCGGTTGCTGAAGGCTTTATTGCGTGGATGATGCTCTTCGTGCTGGTCGGCATCACCGGATGGATTGAAAAAGGGGGCAAAGGATGAGCCCGGAATCCGAGCGGAGGGACGAGCGGCATAACCAAAAGAAAAGCATGATTCCAGCCATCTTCGCCTTCGCGTTTGCCGTAGCCGCAGGAATCGCGTTTCTATACGTCTACTGGACGAGCCACGCCACGATGTTAATGGGGTGGATTCTGGGACTCTCGCAGGCGCTCTTTGGCGCCGCATTTGTGCTGTGGGCTCAGGCTACCGCAGTCAGAACGGAGGCGATCGAGGCGCGCGAAGTGCCTGGACCTGCCAACGGCGACCGGCAGGCTGTATTTGAGGAGTTTTATCCTGCCGGTCAGCCAGCCGAACGTCGCAATTTCCTTGTGGCCATGGGAACCGCCGTTATCGCATTTTTTGTGGCGATCTACGTTTCCCTGCTGGGTTCGTTCGCGAGTCCTCCCGGCCCCGCGCTTTTCGGAGCGGTGTGGAAACGCGACGACAAGCTACTGGACTCAGATGGCAATCCAGTGCGCAGCAACGCCCTGACTACCGGAAGCGCCATGGTGGTATTCCCAGAGGGCCAGGTAGGATCGGCGCACGCGCAAACGGTCCTGGTCCGGGTCGAGCCGCAGACCTTGCAGCTTCCGCCGGATCGCGCTGGTTGGACGCCGATGGGATACGTGGCCTACTCGCGCGTTTGCACCCACGCAGGATGCCCGGTAGGAGAATTTCAATCGGAATCCAATCTACTTTTGTGTCCGTGCCATCAATCGACGTTTTCCGTGCTGGACGGCGCGCGTCCCACCGGCGGGCCGGCGGCACGGGCATTGCCGCAGTTGCCTCTCTACGCGGGCCAGGACGGATTTCTGCACGCCGCCGGCGATTTCAATAAGCCTCCCGGGCCGGGATTCTGGAGATATCCGTGATTCCCGCCGCTGCTCGGTCCATGGATTCTCGGCTGCGCCTGGCGAAGTTCGTCCGCAAAGCGCTGAACCACGTATTCCCCGACCATTGGTCGTTCATGCTCGGGGAAATTGCGCTGTACTCGTTCATCCTCCTGGTGATTACCGGCGCATATCTGGCGATGTTTTTCAACGCCAGCTCGGCTAACGTGATTTACCACGGGACGTACAAGCCGCTGGATGGGCTGAAAATGTCGGCCGCGTACCGCTCCGTGCTTCACATCACCTTCAACGTGCGCGCGGGACTGCTGGTTCGGCAGATGCATCACTGGGCGTCGCTCATTTTCGTGGCTGCCATCGTGTTGCATCTGCTGCGAATATTTTTCACCGGAGCCTACCGAAAACCGAGGGAAATCAACTGGGTGATCGGTCTGACGCTGCTACTGGCCGCGATGATTAATGGCTATTTCGGATACTCGATGGTGGGAGATGAGCTTTCCGGAGTGGGACTTCGAATCGGCTATGCCATCGCGCTCTCGGTGCCACTGATCGGGCCGTGGTTTACATTCATTTTTTTCGGCGGCATGCCCCCGGCCAGCGAGACCATCCCGCATTTATACGGCTTGCACATCTTTCTAATGCCCGCGCTCATCGCCATTCTGATCGGGGCGCATCTGGGAATCATCTGGCGACAAATGCACACCAACTACCCGGGACCGCAGCGCACTGAAAAAACTATTGTAGGTTCGAGGCTTTGGCCCACCTATGCGGCAAAGTCGATTGGCTTGTGCCTGCTGTTGTTCGCGGCAATTACGGCTCTTGGCGGACTGGTGCAGATCAACCCGATTTGGCTTTATGGTCCCTATGAAACAGCCGCGGCTCAGCCGCTGGCGCAGCCGGATTGGTATCTGGGATGGATTGAAGGAGCAATGCGGCTGTTTCCGGGCGTCAATCTGCATCTTGGAAGTTGGCTAATTCCCGAGCTTTTTTTTTCCGGTGCTCTTTTGCCGGCGATCGTATTTATCGCGCTGTATTCGTACCCATTCGTCGAACGGTATTTCTTCACCGACGACAACGACTTTCACAACGTTTTGCGGCTGCCTTACGAGCACCCCTTCAACACAGCCATCGGTTGCGCGGCGTTTACGTTCGTGCTGGTTCTCTTCTTCGCCGCGGGCGACGACATCATCGCCATCGCCACATCGGGTTCGGTGGTCACCATCCGCGCAATTCTGCGAATCCTCGTTTTCGTGGCGCCCGCTGCCATCGGCGCGATCGCTTTCACGACTTGCTCCCTGATTCGCAAACGGCGCTTCGGGCCAAGCGCATAGCTCCGCACAGGCTCGTGTCCAAACTTGAATGCGAAAGCAGACGAGATAGTGATGTTTGGATTCTATTGTGTTGCGGCGGCCGAGCGTTCTCCCAGGCGGCGCATGCGCTCTTGCAGCTTTTTGCGGAGCGGCGCAGGGGCGTTGGGATTGAACGCCACGAGGTACCAAAGCGGCTGGGTGCGGTCGCGGCTCAAGCGGGAAAGTGTGGCCGCGTCGCTATTCGGATGGCGCGCGATATTCTCGCGGATCGCCGAATAGGGATGATGGGAAAGGCGATTGAGCGTCTTCGCGGGAACTTTCGGATGTTCGCTGATCAACCGAAGCAAATAGTAGTCTTCCTTTGGCGCTTGCCGCGAAAGCTGGTCCAGCGCGTCCGGCTTTACCTCGGCGCTCAACACCTGGCCCACTTTTTCGTCCCAGCCGGGATTGATGCGATTCAGCTCTTGCGTGCGGGCGTGAATCAATTGCTCGATGATGCGGCGCTCCTGTTCCAGGCGCGCGGCCGGCAGAGCGCTGCGCTCCACGGAATCTAGTACGCGAAGCAAATGTTGCCGCTCACCGAAAACGATCTGTGAAGTGCGAGCGCTCTTCCCTCTCGAGGAATTGCGCACTAAATCTGAACGTCTCATGTTTCTATCTCCCGGAAAGGTTGCAAGATCGAGAAGGCCGACAGCTTTTGACGATACGACGCCTCGCGCAGCACCCTGGGATGGAATCGTCGCCTAGATTCGGCAGGCCCGACGCTCTTTCGAAAGCATATCCCAAGCTTTCGAGGTTTCCTCTAGAAAAACCATCAAGCGTCCATCGGCGTACCGCGCCTGAATCCTTGCGAAATGCGAAGCGATTTTCAGCCGCATTGCGCCTAAAACCACAGTGATTATCTTGTGAACCTAAGCGGCAAGTAAAGAAACGGCGGAGGCAAGTGTTCCTTGGGCGGCAACAGATAGTCCTAGGACTAAGGAAAGCTCTATTCTCGGCTTGTTCGAAGCGATTTCGCTCGCGACGGACCAGCGAGTAGTGCGCCCGCCGCTTGTCCGCGCCGCTATGTCAGAAAGGGATTTTGCTCGCGCTCGGTTCCGATTGTCGTTTTATCGCCATGGCCGGGATAGACGACCATCTCGTCCGGCAGCACCAGCAGTTTCTCGCGAATCGAGGAAATGATCTGAGGATACGAGCCGCCAGGAAGGTCCGTGCGTCCGATGCTGCCTTGGAAGAGCGTATCGCCGGCGATCAGCCGGTTGGTACCGGCAAGTTCATCTTCCGCGGCAGTCGAAGCTCCAGCACGAATGCTGGCGCTCGCGGCGGCGCTGGAACTTACGACGAGACTGACGCTTCCTGGTGTGTGGCCGGGAGTATGTAGCACTTGCGCAGCGAAGCCGCCCCATCGAAGCGTATCGCCTTCTTTTAAGAACTCCGGGAAACGGATGACCTCAGGCGTTGGAACGCCCAGCCATTGCGCTTGCGCGTCGAGCGAACGATAGAGCGCCAGATCCTCTTCGTGGATTAGCACCGGCGCACCGGTGGCGCGCTGCAGAGCCGCAAGCCCTCCTACATGATCGATGTGCGTGTGCGTGCTTACGATCGCTCGAACTTTCAGGTCGTGCCGGCGGAGCAATTCGAGAATGCGATCCACTTCGTCGCCGGGATCGATCACGATGGCCTCGCGCGATTTGGGATCTCCCAGTATCGAGCAGTTGCACTGCAGCAAGCCAACGGGAATAACCTCGTGAATGAGCTTTCGGGCCATCGCTGAAAAGTATAGCAGCAGGGACGGAAAGGCGCCTTGGCTGGATTCCCTACGAATTTTTCAGGCACGATTCGTGGTTCATTCCGGCCTATCGCCCGCCGAGCGCGCGAGCGGCTGCTGCTCCGGTGGAAGCGCCGCGGCAACCGCCGACTGCATGCGCTGGACCAACTCCGGCCGCCGATCGACCGTGTACTGCGACGCGTCAATCGGTAGACAGAAACGCACGGTCACCTCGCCGGGGTGCACGCGCCAATCGCCCTTCGGCATAACGCGTGGCGTACCGGCGATTGCCACCGGCACGACCGGCGCGCCCGCGCGGATCGCCATCAGAGCTGCGCCTTTTTTGAACCGGCGAAGCCGTCCGTCCGGACTGCGCGTGCCTTCCGCGAAAATCAAAAATGAAAGGCCGCTCTTGAGCAGCTTCGCCACCGCGTCGAGATCGACGGAGCTTTCCCTAGCGCGGCGATCCACGGGGACAAAACTGGCTTGGCGAAAGCCGATGGCCAGAATCGGGATGCGAAAAACTCCGCGTTTCGCGAGAATGCTAACTCGCCTGGGAATCGCCAGCACCAAAACAAGCGAGTCCGCGTTTGATACGTGATTGCACGCGAAGACGCAACCCCGGGCGGGAATATTATCGCGGCCCTCCACGCGGAATCGAATTCCCGCCACGCGCACGGCAAAGCGTACGAACTTCATCGCCATGGAATACATGAACTCCGGATCGCCCGTGAGGGCGGTCCACAGAATCAGCCAGGGCAGCAGGAATAAGATCGACAGAACGCAAAACAGCGCGGCAGCAAAGGTGCGGATCATTGCGTGACGCCGCGAAGCAAGCCTTCGCGGATGGTGCGCTGGCGTTCACTCGGATGAGAAATCTCGGTGATTTCGGCGTCCGTGCTTCCGTCCATCGCGGGACTCAATTTGACCCTCAGCCCAGCGATGGAGAGGAATCTGTTGTAAGGAATCTCGTCAGTTCCCGAAACATAGCGGCGGAAAAAATCCGCGAAGCTTTTGCCAGAGACTTCCTCGACGACGCGGCGAACGCCGTCACTATCGTCGTAATAGAGGCCGCGCTTCGCATATTCGTCATTCATGCGGCGCATCACGTCGTCGAGAGATTTACGATTGTCCGTAGCGTCGCGAATCGCGAGGTCAAGCATCACGCCGAGGATCTGGCCTTTGTTGTAGTACGAAATGCTGCGGTCCGGCAAATTGTAGCCGTCGTACTTTTCGAACCACGCGTCGAGGCTCGATTCCTCCGCGCTTTGCCATTTGCGCGCGGGATGCGATTGGAGTTCGGCGATCTGCGAAGCCAGGTCCGCGTAAAACTGCTTCTTAGACCATAGGTGCGTGCGCTCCAAGGTATACGCCGAATACGTATTCGTCACGCCTTCGGCGAACCAAAGAGCGCGCGTGTACTGTTCCTTGGAGTAATCGACGGGCTGCAAAGTTCGCGGCCGGATGCGCTTCACATTCCAGACGTGAAAAAACTCATGCGCTGCGATAGCGGCGGCGCTGCCGGTTGAAGTGGAAGCAATGGCCGTGGAATTCATGTGCTCCATGCCCCCGCCGCCGACATCGGAGTACGAGCCGATATGGAAAATGAAGGTGTATTCCGAAAACGGCGGCCCGCCCATGAGATGTAGTTCGTAGGCGGTGATGCGCTGCAACGCTTCGCGTAGAAGCCCCTTGTTCCAACTACGGGCATCCACGACCACGCGAAAGCACGCGCCGTCGTTATAAAATTCAAACTCATCGAAGTCGCCCGCTTCCACGGGCGCATCGACGAGCGCATCGTAACTCGATGCGGTGAACGAATCCGGACCCGGTCCGGGTGAGAGTTCCGCAATAATTTGCCAGCCCGGAGGGACATCGTCGAATTCCACTTCCGTTTTTTCCGCGCGACGCTCGGGCATGTACATCAGGATTTCGGCGAGATTGATGAAGGCGTGGTGATCGTTAAGCTGCGAACTGAAGGGGCCGGGATCATCCCACGAGACCGAATAGGTCACCACGTCGTCCGGCGCTGAAGTTATGGAATCACCGCTGCCCGTCTCAACATCGAGCGACCAATCCTGCTTATCGAGTTTCCGCGCCACCGCGAAATGGTTCGGCGCCGCCTGGGCGGATGGAATTTGCGCCACTTCAACGTCACGTACGCGGTACGCAAAATCACGAATCTGATACAGCGCGTTCCAGGCAGGCATTGCAATCGTCGAGCCAGGCGCAACGTCCGGAATATCCATTTGCACATGGAATAGGTGACTTTCCGGATGGCTCATTGAAATTTGATACCGGATCGTGGCGGAAGCACAGGGAGCCAGCCCGAGAGCGAGCAGAAATACAGCAAAACTTAGTATCCCGCTAGGCGACAAATCGCCAGAAATTACCGCGATTGGCGAGCCATCGTTGCGCGACGCCATCAGGCGCGGACACCAGCGCGGGCTTTTAGTTTTTCGAGTAACTTGCCGGTGAGCCCATCGAATCCGCCATTGGACATGATCAGTACAAGGTCGCCCGAGGTAGCGTGCACTGCCAAGTATTCCGCAATTTTGTGCGCCGAATCAAAGGTCTTGCTTTCACGTCCGCGAGCACGGAGCGATTCCGCTATCGAGTCAGGAGAAAGGCGCTCGTCTTCGCCGAGCAGTTGCGCGCGATTCACAGGGCCGAAGAGAATCGCGTCGGCAACAGAAAGCGCTTCCGGCAATGCCTCCTGAAAAACCTTGCGACGCATGGTGTTGGACCTCGGCTCGACGGCCGCCCAAATATTCCGGCCGGGCCAGCGCGTGCGCGCGGCTTCCAGCGTAAGCCGAATCGCCGTGGGATGGTGCGCGAAATCCTCGACCACCAGCACACCGTCCACCTCGCCTTTGATCTCCATGCGCTTGCGAACGGATTGGAACGTAGCGAGAGCGCGCGCAATCGCGTCAGTTTCAACGCCGCGTCCGTGTGCGAGCGCGATCGCGGCCAGAGCGTCCATCACATTGTGTCGCCCGGCCATTGGCAGGCGAAATTTACCGACCTCCCGGCCGCGATGCGCCACACGGAACTGCGTGGCGGAATCGTGCCACGCGATATCGCCCGCGAACCAATCGCAATCGGAGCTCAGTCCAAACGTCTCGACCGGACAAAACGCCTTTGCGGCAATTTCCTTCAAATCGCCACTCTCGCCCCAAATCAAAATACGCCCGCGACGCGGCACTAGATTCACCAGCCGCCGGAATTGCAGCGCGATCGATGCGAGATCGGGATAAATGTCGGCGTGGTCGTATTCGAGTGATGTGAGGACCAGTTCGTCGGGATGGTAATGCAAAAATTTGGGGCCCTTGTCGAAAAACGCGGTGTCGTACTCGTCGCCTTCGATGATGAACTCTTCCCCGCCGCCGAGCCCATAGCTACGATCGCCGAAATTCGGAGCCACACCGCCAACCAGAAAATCGGGACACCGGCCAGCGACGTGAAAAATCCACGCCGTCATCGCGGTGGTGGTGGTTTTGCCGTGCGTCCCGGCGATCACAATTGAAGTGTGGCCGGGAAGAAAGTAATCCTCCAGAAGCCGCGGCATGGAGCAGTACGGAATCTTGTCGTCGAGAATTCTCTCCAGCTCGGGATTGCCGCGCGAAATTGCATTTCCGATCACGGCAAGATCCGGCGCGGGCGTCAGGTTCTCTTCGCGATAGCCTTCGTTCCAAGGAATGCCGAGCGACCGGAGCAATGTGGACGCTGGCGGATACACGTTGACGTCCGTGCCGGTGACGTGGAAGCCACGCTCTTTCAACATTCCGGCGACTGGAGCCATGGCCGCGCCGCCGATGCCGAGCAGGTGGATGTGTTCCACAGCTGCTTTTTGAAGAGAAGCGTTCACGGCACACACGCGGGTTCGAGGATTTGCAGCTTCGCCGCAGCGCTGCCTTCCGTCGTCGCAGAGAGTCGCGCGCGAATGCCCAGCGGCAGCGTCAACGCAGCGCGCGCGGTGTGTCCGATTGGCGCGCCCCATACGACCGGCGAAATCGCTGGCGCTAAGATTCGTTGAACCACGTCGCGCACGGTCTCGCCGCCTTCAGGCAGATCGCACTCCGGGAAATCACCAAGCAGGACTCCCGCGACCCGATCGAACTTTCCGACTTGCCTCAAGTGCATCAACGCGCGATCCACTTGGTAAGGTTTCATGCCGCGATCTTCGAGCACCAGAATCGCTCCTCGCGTGTCGAGTTCCCACGGCGTGCCGAGAGTGGTTTCAATCAGCGTGAGGCAGCCTCCCACTAGCACGCCTTCGGCTTCACCGGTCGCGAGCGACTCAGCCTCCAAATTCAGTTCCCAACCATTCGCAGTTTCGGTGAGCGCGCGAACCAGGCTCGCCCTATCGTAGCCGTGCGGCTGTCCGGGGCCATGATAAAAATTGGAGGCGACCATTGGCCCGTAAAAGGTGATCCAGCCGTATTCTTGCCAGAGATAAATTTGCAGCGAAGTGATATCGCTCGATCCCAGCAGAATTTTCGCGCCGCCCTGAGGAACTTTCAATTCGTCGATCAGGTAATTCGAGCCGTAGCCTCCGCGCGAGCAGAAAATTGCGCTCGTATCGTTTTCGCAAAAGGCCTGCTCGAGGGCGGCGCGCCGGCAGCGAGCCGAGCCGGCGAAATAGCTTTCGCGGGCAAGCACGCTGGCGGCTTCCGCTTTCGCGACGTATCCGAGGCGAACAATCTCTTCACAGCCTTTTTGCAGCAGCTCCGCCTTTACGGGACTGGCCAGCGAAAGGACGCGGACCGCGTCATGCGGGCGAAGCGCCGGAGGTTTTACAGAGTGCGGCATTGGCCAAAATTGAGCATAAGGAAATTGCGGGATCGAGTCCAGACAGCGCGGAAGCAGGCTTGCGCCACTTGCAACCAGCGGCCAGCGCTCAGGGCGCGTTGATAGTAAAAGTGGAAGTTGAAGACGTGCCGCCGCCAGGCGCCGGGTTCATCACGGAAATATCCGCACTGCCCGACGTGGCCAGGTCCGCCGCCGGTATCAAGGCCATTAGCTGCGAGCCACTCAGATACGCCGTCGCCACGGGAACCGAGTTCCAGAGCACAGTCGAATTGTTGACGAAGCCGGAGCCCTTCACGAGCACTTCCAAATCCGCCGCGCCGGCCGTGGCACTCGATGGTGAAAGCGAGCCGACCGACGGGCTAGAAGCGTTCGCTCCGCTGATAGCGAAATCGACCGATGGAGACGCGAACAACAGACCAGAATTGCTGACGGAGATGCTAGCGACGCCTGCAGCGGTCAGATCATTCGCAACGGGCTGGATGGTCATGTGATTTTGGTCCAGGTAAGCCGAACTGGATGCGCGAGACTGGCCGTTCCAGGTAACCACGTCGCCAGCCACGAAATTCGAACCGGTGATGGTAATCAGCGGCGGCTTCGCGTTCACTGGCACGCTGGAAGGCGAAAGCGATGAGATCGTTGGACCGCTAGCCGAAGCGGGTTCCACCTGAAAAGTCGCTGCCCCAAGCGCCTGCCCGCCGCCGGGGGGAGGATTTACGACCGTGATTTGCGCCTGCCCTGGATTCGCTACGTCGGATGCAAGAATCGTCACCTGAAGCTGGCCCGTGGTGATGCTGTAATTCGTCGACCGCGGCGATCCGTTCCAATAGGCGAAAGAAACGCCCTTCCGATTGGAGACGAATCCGGTCCCGGAAATAAAAACCGTGAAATCCTGGCTTCCTGCCGTGATGTTGGACGGGACGATTGCGGAAAGCTCGGGCGTCTGATTGTACGCGGGGCCGCTGCTGCTGCAACCACCGACAAATATGAGTAGACCGACAAGCAAGACCGGCACAGTCCACCGCGAAAATTTCAAGCCCATTCTCCTGTACTTATCAACGGAACTCCAGAACCGACGAGCACTTAGAGCCTGCTCGGCTATCCGAGGATGCCCGCCCCCACGGCCTAGAAGCAAAAAGTTTGAACTCGATTGATAGCATCCCCGCGCACAGAACGTCAATCTGGATTCCGCAGTTGATCGCCGGGGCAACCGGAGCCGCACTGTGAAACGGCAGCGGCAAGCGCGGGGCGACAACGGTCGGCGACACGCCAGGGCACAGCACACGAAAATCGCACCGTTCACAAAGCCACGAAGAATGCGATCCGTTCAAAACGGAAGCGCCATGGCATAATTTGGCAAATGCCGCTCAGCGACTCCCTCGCCAAGCACAAATCCAAGATTGTGGTCGCGCTCATCCTCACGTTCAGCTCAGGAATGGTGGACATCGTAGCTTTCCTGGGTATTTTCCCGCTGTTCACCGCTCACCTTACAGGCACTACCGTTCATCTGGGCCAGAGTCTCGTGCTTGGAAAGCGCACCGAGATCATCGCCGCAGCCGCGATCGTGGCGGCGTTCTTTGGAGGATCGGTTCTTGGCCGCACGATTATCGAAGCGAGCGTGCGGCGGGGCTTTCGAAGGGTGGCAACAATTACGCTGGCGGTCGAAGCCGCCATACTTGCTTTTGTTGGGGTGGCAGGAGCCTCCCTGGGACACACGCGCGCTCCGGCGCACGTCTATTTCTATCTCGCTCTTTTGGCCGGCGCGATGGGAATGCAAACGGCCACGCTAACGGGCATCGGCCCGCTGACGGTCCACACCACGTTCGTCACGGGGACAGTCAACAAGCTCGCCCAGCTCGTCTCGCGCATTTTGTTCCGCAGTTACGACTTTCTCCGCGGACACGGAAAAACCCCCGAGAACCGGGCGGCACAAAGCGCCGAGTCAACACAAGCGATTTTCATTTTTTCGATTTGGATGTGTTACCTGATGGGAGCCATCGGCGGGACCGCATCGTACATGCGGTGGGGAATCCGCGCGCTGTTCGTGCCCATAGTGGGGATGGTCATTGGCATCATCGCCGATATTTTCAGGCCATTATCTATCGAGGAAGAACACGAGCAATCGGAGCGATAGAAGCATCTCCGAGTGCGGCGACGACCCAAAATCAATACTTCGCCGATTAAAGCTTGAAGGTGGTGAGTTTGGCGAAGCGGCGGGCGCGGGCGTCGATTTCCCGGCGGGTGACTTTGGCGAGCCGCTCGACGCCGAATTTTTCCACGGTGAAGCTAGCCAGCACGGAGCCGTAGACCATCGCGCGGCGTAGATTTTGCTCATTCATGTTTCCAGCTTTGGCGAGGTAGCCCATGAAGCCGCCGGCGAAGGTGTCGCCCGCGCCGGTGGGATCGCGCACTTCCTCCAGCGGAAACGCCGGAACCGAAAAAATGAACTTGGGGTGGACCATCAGGGCACCGTGCTCGCCGCGCTTGATGATGAGGATTCTGGGACCGAGCTTGAATACGTGGCGGGAAGCACGCAGGAGATTGTGCTCGCCGGTAAGCTGGCGAGTTTCGTCGTCGTTGATCGTAAGGATATCGATGTACTTGAGCGTGTCGCACAGGTCCGCGTTGCAGCCTTCGATCCAGTAGTTCATGGTGTCCAGGCCCACGATTCGCGGCTTGCGGGCAACCTGCTTGAGGACGGAACGCTGCAAACCGGGAGCAATATTGCCAAGAAAAACATTCCGGGAATCGAGATACGTATCCGGGAGGGTGGGCTTGAAATCGGCGAAGACATTCAGCTCGGTGGCGAGCGTGGTGCGCTCGTTCATATTTTGGCTATACCGGCCGGACCAAAAAAAACTTTTTCCGGCGGCGTGTTCGATGCCGATGAGATCGATTTTCCGGCCCTTGAAGACCGCGAGATCCTTGTCGGAAAAATCGTCGCCGACGACGGCGACCATGCGCACCGGCACGAAATGGCTGGCCGCCAGCGCGAAATAGCTGGCCGCTCCGCCCAAAGTGCGCGCGACCTTGCCGAACGGCGTTTCGATGGCGTCAAACGCGACAGATCCGACGACGAGTAATGACATGTTTTCTCCCGAATTTTGGCCAGCGAGTCTTTGTTGCGTGCGGCCAGGAAATGCATTCCCCCCGCTAAGAAACGTACTTACCAATGATCGGCGCGAGGCGTTTCTTAGTGGCCGCCGGAATCGCCTTGCGGTCGGTCAGAATGGCGTGCGCCAGCGACGAACCGCACTTGCACGAGCGGGATTCGCCCAGTTGGCGCACGGCTTCGCGGATAGCGCGCTGCACATTTTCGGTGTTTTGGGTCAGGACCGCGATGATCTGATCCACAGTGACAGCGTCATGCGAGGGGTGCCAGCAATCGTAATCGGTGACCATGGAGAACGTGGCGTAACAAATCTCGGCCTCGCGAGCGAGTTTGGCTTCCGTGAGGCTGGTCATGCCGATGATGTCGAAACGCAGCTGCCGATACGTGTGCGACTCGGCGAGAGTGGAAAACTGCGGACCCTCCATGCACACGTAGGTTCCTCCACGATGCACTGTCACGCCAGCGCGTTCGGCAGCAGCGGCGAGCCGCGTCGATAGCTGCGGGCAGGTGGGCTTATCGAAGCTGATGTGCGCGACGATGCCATCACCAAAAAAAGTGGAGATTCGGGTGCGCGTGCGGTCAAAAAACTGGTCGGGCACCACGAAATCAAGCGGGGCCACATCTTCGCGCAGCGAGCCGACGGCGCTGGCGGAAATGATGCGCTCCACGCCAAGCGTCTTCAGCGCGTAAATATTGGCGCGAAAATTGATTTCGCCGGGCGAAATGCGATGGCCGCGCCCATGGCGGGCGAGAAAAGCGACGCGGCGGCCTTCCAAAGTGCCGGTGACGATCGCATCCGAGGGATCGCCGAAAGGCGTCTTCACCGTTATCTCGCGAGTGTTCGTCAGGCCAGCCATGCTGTAAAGGCCGCTGCCCCCGATGATGCCGATCGCGATCGGCTCGGATTTCTTTCGCTTCGAACTCTTGGCTTTAGGCATTCATGCTCCTAAGTCGTCGATCCCAACCGCAAGCAGTTGACGATATACGCGCACCGCGCTAATCGACGGTTACCGGCTCGGCGTCCCATTTACCATCGCGCTTTCGCAGATGCGCGGCCGGAACGCTCGGATCGTGCACGAAAAGCGCGAGCCAGCCATCCTTCACGACCTGCGGAATCCAGCGCTTCTTGTTCTCCAGCGTGGTGACTGGGTAGAGATCGTAACCCATGATCCACGGCAGCGGGAGATGCGCGATGGTGGGCACCAGATCGGCGAAGAAAAAGGCGGTCTTGCCGCCGCCGGTCAATTTCACGCATTGCATGTGGGCGGTGTGACCGGGAACGACGATCACTTCCACTCCTGTCGCAATTTCGGAATCGCCATCGAGCAGCGAAATCATGCCGGCGGATTCGAGCGGTTCGTAGTTTTCGCGGAAATAACTGGCATGATCGCGCTCGTTGGGGTGCATCGCATGGGCGAATTCGCCTCGCTGCACGAAGTAGCGGGCGTTTGGAAACGCGGGCACGACTTTGTCGCGTTCGACGCGCGTATTGCCGCCGCAATGATCGAAGTGCAGGTGTGTGTTGATGACGACATCGATGTCTTCGGGACGCACATCAACCTTTTGCAGACCCTGCGCAAGCGACGGCCCATCGAGACCGTAAATCGCGCGGAGCTTCGGCTCCATTTTTCCGCCTGCGCCAGTTTCAACGAGAATGCGCTTGCCTCCGGAGCGGATCAGAAGGCAATTCATCGAAAGCGTGATGCGGTTGCGCGAATCGGGCGCCGACTTTTTCTCCCACAGCGGGCGCGGGACGACGCCAAACATGGCGCCGCCATCGAGAAGCACGTGCCCGTCCGAAATGATGTGGAACTCAAGATCGCCGAGTTTCAAACGCCCGTCCTTGCGGCACGCCCACGCTGTAAGAATTCGGCCGACGGAATCAAAATGGCGGCCCGTACAAAATACGGAGTCCAGCGCGTCGAGTCAAGATTTGGATGTGCGTTTTGCAGGCACGCGCATTGAAACACTATAGGCCCACGCGCGAGAGAATTTCATTTACGGCGGAATAAGGATCGATTTTTCGGGCCGCCACGTCAGAGGCCAAGCGGTCGAACTCGGCCTCCGTGAGGCTTTTGCCGAGGGCGCTTTCGGCAAGGCGCGTTTGCAGCAGGCGCAGCAACCATTCGCGCCAGTAGTCGCGCTCACGCGAGCAACTCTCGCGATCGCTTTCGAAATGCTCTCGAAAACGCTCGATCTGGGCGATTAGATCATCGGTGCCGTGATCCTGCGTGGCGATGGTGCGAGCGACCGTCGGTTTCCAGCCTTCGTGCTCGGAAACAAGACCCAGAATCGCAAGTAACTGCTGCTCGAACTGGTCGACGCCTTCGCGGTCGGACTTGTTGATCACGAAAATATCGCCGATTTCCATGAGGCCGGCTTTGAGACTCTGCACATCATCGCCCATGCCGGGTGTGAGGATCAGGAGCGTGCAGTCGGCGACGCGGACGATTTCGATTTCGCCCTGCCCGACGCCGACGGTCTCGATCAAAATCACATCTTTGCCAGCCGCATCGAGCAACAGGCTCACGTCGCCCGTAGCTTGCGCCAGACCGCCGAGGTAGCCGCGCGTGGCCATCGAACGGATGAACGTGCCCTCGTCCTGAGCGTGGCGCAACATGCGAATGCGGTCGCCGAGGATCGCTCCGCCGGTGAATGAGCTGGAGGGATCGACAGCGATGATCCCGACCGTTTTCCCAGCCTGTCGGTAATGCGCCGCCAGACGATCGACGAGAGTGCTTTTGCCCGTGCCGGGCGAGCCAGTGATGCCGATGCGAAACGCGCGGCCGGTATGGGGGAAGAGCGCCTTGAGGAGTTCGTCGGCGCCGGGATCGCGATTTTCGATCAGCGTGACGGCGCGGGAGATGGCGCGTGGATCGCTGGCGAGAATTTGCGCGACCCAAGTGTCAAAGCGATTGGCAAGATTATCGATTGGCGCACTCATTTGGACGCGAAGATAGTACTGCGGGCCACTGATATGGGGAAATGGGGGAAGAGGTTCGGCGCTGGAGCATGGCTCAGCCGCGCTGTCCCGAAGCGGAGCCGTTCGAGTGGCCGCCGGCGTATTCGTCGTAGGCTTTGATTATGCGCTGCACGAGGCTGTGGCGGACGACGTCGTGCTCGTCGAAATAGACGAGGGCGATGCCATCAATTTTCCCGACTACGTCGATGGCTTCGACCAGGCCCGAGCGGCGCGTATCGGGAAGATCGATCTGGGTGATGTCGCCGGTGATTACGGCTTTCGAATCGAAGCCCAGGCGCGTGAGGAACATTTTCATCTGCTCGCTGGTGGTGTTCTGCGCTTCGTCCAAGATCACAAAGGAATCGTTCAAGGTGCGGCCACGCATGAAAGCGAGGGGAGCCACCTCGATAATGTCTTTCTCAAGAAAACGCTCGAGCTTGTCCGCTTCCAATAAGTCGTGAAGCGCATCGTATAGCGGACGCATGTACGGATCGACCTTTTCTTGAAGCGTGCCGGGAAGAAAGCCCAGACGCTCGCCCGCTTCCACTGCGGGACGCGCCAAAATGATGCGGTTTACTTGCTTCGACAAAAGCGCGGCGAC
The DNA here is from genome assembly GCA_050746725.1 of Candidatus Acidiferrales bacterium. GTDB lineage: Bacteria > Acidobacteriota > Terriglobia > Acidiferrales > UBA7541 > Palsa-295. The sequence goes on from JBOGMX010000021.1 coordinate 129,319, forward strand.
GGCCATCGCTACGGCTATGTAGGTTTTTCCGGTGCCGCCGGGGCCGATGGCGAAAACCATGTCGTAATTTTCGAGGGCTTCTATGTAGAGCTTCTGATTGGCGCTCTTGGGCGAAACGGTTCTCTTACCGAAGGTTCGCGAGCGAGTGGGCGAAAAGGCACCTTGAAGGCTGGCTATGGGCTCGCCGGCAGCCGTTCGAAGCAGAGCTTTCACTTCCTGGCTATTGGGGATGTTTCCCTCGCGCACACGGTCGTTATAGGCGCCGATGAGGCGCGCGGCGCGTTCCACTTGCGCAGGGTCGCCCTCGATCTCAAGATCGCGATCATTCAAATGCGTGGCGACGTGCAGGGTGGATTCGAAGAGCCTCAGATTTTCATCGAGCGTGCCGAAGAGCTCGTTGATGCCTCCGGCGATACGGACAGTTTGCTTCATCAATATCTGACACAGCATATCGCGGGCCGCGAGGCAGGGTCAAGGCAACGCGCGCGGCATGCTTGCTGGCACATTCGCGGACAACTTATTCGGAGCGGGACCGGAGTCAGCGTTGCGCGGCCAATCGGCGATCCACTTCGTTGGTCGCCAGCTCGACGAACTCCAGATAAGAATGGAGCGACGCTTCGAGATCGATTTTCCGCTGCTTGCGCTTCCCTTCGCGGTAGCCGAGGATCACTTCGAAGCCCGAGGGATCGGCGCCCGTCCAGGAGGCAATGGCGGCCACGGATTCGCGCTTGGTTTGGGGAATCGACTCGCCAGCGGCCATGACGGCGTGGCGGAAGAACGTGCAAAAGCGGCCGATCGACGACAGCATGATTTCCAGATGCACTTTCGGCTTTTCAGGCGCCGCGAGGATTGCCTGGCGCAGTTTGAGCCGTTCCAGGTGCAATTCGCGCTCGACCTGCACGCGATGCAAATGAAGCGGCAGCTGAAAATTCTCCAGCCAGTCCGGGCCGAAAAGAACGCGGTGATGATGCTTGATGTCAAACAGTTCGATGGCGAAGAGGTCCGCCGAGCGCGCAAGTTCCTCGAACTTGGAAACCAGCGGCGCGGGATTGCCTTCGGCGATCCACCAAGCTACCGAGGGATGGAGTAGCGCGAGGTGAGCGGCATCCAAAGTTTCGAGGAGGCAGAGGATGTTGAGGTCCGAATGCGCCTCGGAAAAATCGCCGGCTACGACCGATCCGTAGAGCACCACGGAGCGCAGATTTTCACCGGCGGCGCCTTTCAAGCGATTCACGAATTCGGCAAGCTTCGCTTCCACTGGTGGAATCCCGTCCTTCAGGGATGCCAAACGATAGCAGAAGTCGGCTGGAACGGAGACAGTTGGCCGCACTTGTGTCGCTCAATCGCGCAACGGCGGGCGAACGGGAGGGCAACAAGGACCACGAAGACCGGCGGCGGGCGGCCCGGTGGGGCGGGCGTTCGCTATCGACCGCCGCTCATCGTAGAATGCGCGTGAGATAAACGTGCGGAACACAATCGCGGGCGCGTTGGCGTTACTTTTCGGACTAGCAGGCGCTCCAATGGTGCGAGGGCAAAGGATGGTGCCGGCAGCGGCACAATACGAGACGGGACGCGCGAGCGTCGAGCACCTGATCCGGCAAAGCGGTGCAGAAGTTTCCGTGGCATTCCGGACGCTGGACGGCAGTCAGGAAATATATATAAGAGCCAATGACGAGGCCCGGGCTACGAGCCAGTGGGTGGAAATTCCCGTACTTATCGAATTATACGCGGAAGCGCAGGCGCGCACGCTGCAGTTCGACGACTCACTGTTGGTTCGCAACAGCTTCCACAGCGCCGCGGACGGAAAAGTTTATCACCTCGATCCGGAGCGCGATCCCGATGCGCAGATGTATCAGCAGATTGGCAGCAGAATGACTTTGCGCGAACTAGAGCATCACATGATGATGCAGAATAGCCAACTTGCCACAAACTTGCTGATCGAAATGCTCGGAATCTCCCGGATCGACCAACGCATGGAGAATCTGCATGCCAACGGCGTCCAGCTGCGCCGCGGGTTTCAAGACGCGGCAGCGGAAAGCGCCGGATTGCGAAACACTGCCTCCGCTCGCGGGATGGTCGAAGTTCTTTGGGCGCTGGCGAACGATGCGGCCGTTAGCGCGGAAGCCAGCAAGGAAATGGTGGGAGTGCTGGCAAACGCAAAAACCGCCGAGAAAGGACCGTTCGCCGGCGAACGAACTTCAGGCACGCTGGGAAATGATCAGGAAGCGGTAATCGTCTATGGCGCGCATTCTTTCGCGCTGGCGGTGGTAGTGCGTGGCTTGGAACCAGGACCGAGCACCGCGCTGATGGCGAAAATTTCGCACGCGCTCGCGGCCGCGAACTAGCGGATCCGCTGGCGAAGGAGAGAACATTAAATTCCGCTTTTGCGACCCACTGATAATTCCCTTAAAAATGTGTCAGCAAGTGTGGCATTGGGTGACGCGTGTCAGGCAGGTACTGCGGCGCACGCCGTCCGAAGTGCAACCGCGGTTTCCGAGATATACGGTCCCTTACATGCGGCGCATGTCGCTTGAACTACCGCCGGCAGCTGGAAGATAGCAGCGCCGCGTATAGTCCATCACCATGCGATCCGCGTTGAATCGCCAGCCAAGCGTGCGGATCGCGCGCTTCATGCGCTTGATCCAGCCGCGTGGCAGGCCATCGCGGTCGCGTTGGTAGTATAGAGGAATCACCTCGTCGTGCAGCACACGATAGAGGTTTTCCGCGTCACGGGCGTCGTGGACGCTCACGTTGGAATGAGTCCGGCCATTGCCGATAGCGAATCCATTGAAGCCGTCGAATGCTTCGGCCCACCATCCGTCCAAAATTGAAAGGTTCAGGCCGCCATTGAGGACCACTTTTTGCCCGCTGGTGCCCGAAGCTTCCAAAGGCCGGCGCGGATTATTGAGCCAGACGTCGACACCCTGCACGAACTGGCGGCCCACGTTGATATCGTAATCTTCGAGGAAAATAAATCGATCCGCGAACTGCGGATCGCGCATGTAGCGCATGATGTCCTGAAGCATTCGTTTGCCAGGTTCATCACCTGGGTGCGCTTTTCCAGCAAAGATGAACTGCACGGGCCGCTTCGGATCGTTGACCATCGAGGCGAGCCTTTGCAAATCCGACAAAATTAAATTCGCACGCTTGTAAGTAGCGAAGCGCCGCGCAAATCCAATGGTCAAGGCGTCCGGGCTCAGCGAACGGGCGAGCAATTGCTGGATCTCAGGCGGCTCTTCGCGGCGCTTCGCCTGTTCGAGGGCGCTGTTGCGCACGTATTCCAAAAGACGCGCCCGGAGGTTGAGATGCGTTTCCCATAGCTCGCCGTCGTCCACTGCTTCGATGCGCTCCCAAATGCGCGCCTCGCTGCTTTCTTCATGCCAACCGACGCCGAGATGACGGTCGTACAGCCTCGACATCTGGGGCGCGAGCCAGGAACGCACGTGGACGCCGTTGGTGATGTGACCGATCGGAACAGCATCTTCCGATCTGCCGGGATAGAGGTCGGCCCACATGGCGCGCGAAACTTCGCCGTGCAGCGCGGACACTGCGTTTGCGCGCCGCGAAAGCTTCAGGCACAGCACGGTCATGCAAAAATCTTCCTGCTGATTGCCGACGTGCTCTCTCCCGAGGCCCATGAGGCTCTCGTGCGAAATGCCGAGTTGCTCGCGTAACGGACCGAGGTGCTCTTCCACTAGTTCGGCGCTGAACCGGTCGTGGCCGGCGGGTACAGGCGTGTGTGTGGTGAATACGATCTCGCGAAACGCACGCGGAATGGCTTTGCCAAACGAGAGTCCCTCGTCCTCCATCCGATGGCGAACCGCTTCGAGGGCTGCAAACGCGCTGTGGCCTTCATTCAAGTGAACGACGCCGGGTGTAATGCCCATGGCGGTAAGGGCGCGATAACCTCCCACGCCGAGGAGCAGTTCCTGCCGGATACGCACGCGGCGATCGCCGCCATACAGGCGAGAGGTGAGCTCGCGATCCTCGGGAGCGTTCCCTTCGACGTTCGAATCCAGCAGGAGCAAGTCGCAACGGCCGACGTTGACGCGCCACACTCTTGCCCGCAAAATGCCCCGACGCGTTTCGATCTGTACCATGATGGGCTCGCCCGTAACTCCGATGGCAGGTTGCATGGGCATCGCATTCACGTCGTTCGGGATGTACTCTTCCTGTTGCCAGCCGCTCAGATCGATGCGCTGGCGGAAATAGCCCTGCCCATAAAACAGTCCTACGCCGATCAGCGGGATTCCCAAGTCCGAGGCGCTTTTGATGTGATCTCCCGCAAGAACTCCGAGTCCTCCGGAATATATGGGGATGGATTCGTGCAGTCCGAACTCAGCGGAAAAATAGGCTACGGGACGAGGCATCAAAACGCCGGCATGCCGTGCGCCCCAGGTTCGATCTGCCTCCACGTACTCGCGTAGGCGGCGATACGCGTAGTTCACGCGACTGTGAAGCGCCAGATCGAGGGCGCGGCGTTCAAGCTGTTCGAGCGGTATTTCGCCGAGCAGCAAAATGGGGTTGTGACGCAGCTCGTTCCAACGGATCGGGTCGAGGTCGCGGAAGATCGCGGCACAATCAGTATCCCAGATCCACCAGAGATTGCGTGCAAGCGTCCACAGACGCTCCTGCAAGGGGGCGATGAAGCGGCCCAGCGTGCGCGCTTCGCTGACGATCGGCGCCACCTGCGCTGCCGCTTCAGACAGCATGTGAATTTCGTCCTCGCTGAAGGTGCGGCTCTCGACGGTTTGAACGTCCAGGACGCCCAGCAGCACGCCTCGATCGATCAACGGAACTCCCAGAAATGAGTGATAAGACTCCTCGCCCACTTCCGGGAAATACTTGAAACGCGGATGGCTGGTCACTTCTTCGACAGCCAGCGGGCGAACCATTTCCGCCACCGATCCGACGAGTCCCTCAGGCACAGCTAATCGAAGATTGCCGATGCTTTGCGGCCGAAGGCCGACGGTGGCGGCGAGGACCAGATGGCTGCGGTCCGGCTCGAGCAGGTAGACGGAGCAAACGTCGGTTTGGGAGCGCCGGGCGATCAGCGCCACCACTTTCATCAATGTCTCAGCCGGTTTTCCGCTCTCCTTGACCAGTTCGCGAAGCTCTTCAAGCGTCAGGACATGGCTGGCGTGGTTCACGGGCGGAGAGGACAGCCCGTTCAAAATCTCCTGCTCGGTGAAATTGACTTTTACGTCCTGAGAGCCCATTTCGTTGCCTTTTTTTCCGAGAGACTAGAGGGTCACCTTCACGATGCGCATCCGCGATCCGCAGTCGCATGGCCGGTCGGACGGCTTCGCGCCTTTTCGCCGACCTCGCCTCAGTTTGCCTCAGTAGCGCACGAATCGCGAACGGTCACGCGAAACACGCTGAAATTATAATAAATCCAAAATTCCGATGCGAACTCACGCTAACTTACGACTTTAATCGGCTGCCGACTCCAAGTCCAATTGATGTTGCTTATCCCGGATATTCGCAAATCGCCGAAACGACGGAGACGCCGAGCCCGCGAGATAATTTCCCACCGAGTATAATGGAGCGCGCGCCCGCAAATGGTACCGCGGCCGCGCCATGCCGCGAAAATGCCACCGCACTGCACTTGCCGATGCTGGCCACGACCGTTGCGATGGCCATCCCGAGCCGCAAAGACGGCACACGAAAATTCGCGGGGGTTCCCACGCGGCCCATCACACCTCTGAAATTCCGTAAACGCCTGCGGGGGCGTATAATTTATTTAAGCATCGTCCGTGCCAAGAGCCGCAACGGCCGCAAGGATCAACCATGAGTTCATTGACCATCCGGAATTTCATGAAACAGCAGGGGTTCATTGAGGAACCGGATAACGTCTGCAATATGCATTTTTCCGGACTCTATTTTCAGCCGCGGATCGTGGGCTCGTTGGTAGTGATTGGGATCATCTTGCAATTCTTCACCGTATTGGGAGCCGCGATTCTCTACTTCGTGCTCTCGGCGTTGCTCTGGTGGAACGTGGCGCTTCCGAAAGCGAATCCGTTCGAAGTGTTCTACAATCGCGCGCTGGCAATTCCCAAGGGCAAGTCGCCCCTAGCGTCGGCGCCGGGTCCGCGCCGGTTCGCGCAGGCGATGGCGGCGGTATTTATGCTGGTCGTTGGAGCGGCGCTGCTACAGGGATGGATGGTGACGGCGTGGATTTTCGAGGCCTTCTTGGTGATGGCCTTCTCAGCTCTGCTCTTTGGGAAATTCTGTATGGGCGCTTACATCTACCATCTGATGCACGGCCGGGTTGCGTTCGCCAACAGCACGTTGCCATGGGCAGGACGTCCAAGCCAAGCGCATAGCTTGCCGAAGCAGCAGATTTAGATCACGCTCTGCGAGTCGACGATGGCGCCTCGGTGGGTTGTTACCACTTGCCGAGCGCTAGTCGCATAACAAGCGCCATGCCGCCGATCAACGTAATTAGTGAACCCAAGAGCGCCCAATTCACCATCAGTTCCCGTTTCAAGTCGATCTTCAAATCTGACCTCCCTTTGTTTAGCTTCAAGCCGGCTAGTTTAATATAAGCGCCTAAATTCTTCGCCGGAAATTTTGACTTTCACTTCCGCAATGAAACTTTTCGGAAGCACAGTCGGGTTCCGCGGCTCGCGGCTTTGGACGGGCTGCGGATCGCAAACAATCGGTCAACGATATTTCCATTCTTTGAGTCCCGGTGCATGTTGCTGCCCAAGAACGGCGGTGCGATAATGGGCCGATCGATGTGGAGCATCCTGCCGCGATCAACAAATGGGGGTTCTTATGGCTCTGCGAGATGAGTGGATCTACAAGCGTTCTTCGGCGATGAACGGAAATGGCCGGAATTTTTCGCAAATGCACTTCGCCCGCAAGGGCGTGGTAACGGAAGAGATGGCCTACGTCGCCATACGCGAGCGGATTGCTCCGGAGCTGGTGCGCGAAGAAGTGGCTCGTGGACGGGCCATCATCCCCGCCAATATCCACCACAACAATCTCGAGCCGATGGGCATCGGCGTAGCGCTGAATTGCAAAATCAACGCCAATATCGGCAATTCCGCAACCACTTCAGAGCCTGAGCAGGAACTCGAAAAGCTTCACCGAGCCGTCCATTATGGGGCGGACACGGTAATGGATCTCTCGACCGGCGGCGATATCCCCTCGATACGCAAAGCGATCATTGATGCGTCTCCCGTGCCAATCGGCACGGTGCCGATTTACGAGGCGATTTCGCGCGTGCGCCGCGCCGAAGATCTGAACATTCAGATCATGCTGGAAGTGATCGAGGAACAGGCCGAACAAGGCGTGGATTACATGACCATTCACGCCGGCGTGCTGCGCGAATTTCTCCCGCTGGTCCGGAACCGAATTACGGGAATCGTGAGCCGCGGCGGCGCGCTATTGGCGCAATGGATGAGCTTTCACAAGCAGCAGAATTTCCTGTACGAAAATTTCGACGCGATCTGCAAGATTTTCCAAAAGCACGATGTTAGCTTCTCGCTGGGCGACGGACTGCGTCCCGGCTCCTTGGCGGACGCGAGCGATGAAGCGCAGTTCGCGGAATTGCGCGTGCTGGGCGAGTTGACGAAAAAAGCGTGGGAATACGACGTGCAGGTGATGATCGAGGGCCCGGGGCATATTCCGCTGGACCAGATCGAACTGCAAGTCAAAAAAGAAAACGAGCTATGCCACGAAGCGCCGTTCTATACGCTCGGGCCACTTGTGACCGACATCGCGCCCGGCTACGACCACATCACCAGCGCGATTGGCGCGGCCATGATCGGATGGCATGGGGCATCGATGCTTTGCTACGTCACGCCCAAGGAGCACCTCGGCCTGCCGAACGCCGATGATGTCCGCCAGGGAGTGATCGCCTATAAGATCGCCGCTCACGCCGCCGACGTGGCTCGCCACCGGCCCGGCGCCCGCGACCGCGACGACGCGCTCAGCTACGCACGGTTTCTGTTCGATTGGAAAAAACAGTTTGCGCTCTCGCTCGATCCGGAAACGGCGCAAGCGATGCATGACGAGACTTTGCCTGACGATTTCTACAAAGAGGCAAAGTTCTGTTCCATGTGCGGGCCAAAATTCTGCTCCATGAATTCAACCCAGATCGCGGAAATCTACCAAGGCTTCGACCAAAAGGAGCGCGAATCAAGGTTCGCCGAACTCCTGGCCAAAGTCGAGGCCGAGCCCGGCTCTAAGAGCACCGCTGCCGGATAGCTAAAGCCGCCCACCGCCTAACGAAAGCGTTTCGACGAAAGGAAGATTGCCGATGGCATTTGTGCGCGCAGCGAAGGTTGGCGCAGTTCCTCTGGGAGCTATCGCTGAATTTGAAGTCGGTGGAAAGACGGTAGCCGTCGCGAATGTTGACGGTAAGCTCTTCGCTATCAATGGCATATGCCTCCATGAGGGCGGCCCGTTGGGCGAAGGAGCGCTCAATGGAAAGTTGGTCATTTGCCCGTGGCACGCCTGGGAATACGATGTCACTACGGGAAAAATCGCGGGGAGCGCTCCCGATCTGGAGGGAGTGGCCTGTTACCCTGTGGAAGTCCGCGGCGAAGACATCTTCGTGGACGCTGGTTGACGAAAAATAACCGATTTCGCCTCAAAACAAAAATTTTTGCCAGGGACCCCGTTCCATTGGAGCTCTCTTCCGTGTATAGTGCGCGGGACACTTTCGACGGATGACGCTAACTCCCCCAAAACCTAAGCGATGGCTGCTGGCCGTGGACCCGCGCGTATACCACTGGGACACCCTGTTTGTTAAAGGCAAGGAGATGTGGCGACAGGCAGGCAGCAAGCCGGAGGCACTGCGACAGCTCAAGCAAGTCCATAAGGGCGACCGAGCGGTCTGCTACCACGGGAAGCCCGAGCATTCCGTCTACGCGCTGGCCGAAATGACCCGCGATCCCTACCCCGACCCACATGACAGCGATGGGAAAAAGCTGGTGACGGACCTGCGCGCCATCGAGCGCCTCCCTCGGCAAGTCTCGCTCGCCGAAATGCGTGAAGACAAGCTCTTGCGGAAGATCAAATTCCTAAAAAACACGCGCCTGACGATTTGCCCGCTTACGGAGGAGGAATACGCGGAAATCCTTCGGTTGGCGGGCATCGTTGCGTCTCCTGGAATTCCCCTGCCTTAGTCTTCCGGTGCCCACCGCGCGCCCGAATCGCACGTCACAAGATCGGACAAACCCGTATAAGATTAACGCCGGATTTGCGTTAACTGTACAGCCTACGTATGCCCGAACTCCCTGAAGTCGAAACTGTCGCTCGCGGCCTGCAAAGCGCCTTGCCGGGCCGGCGGATTCTGAGCATTCGCCTAGGCAAAACCGACTTTATTGAAGATCCGGCGGCTCTGGAACGCGATCTTCCCGGCAGCCGCTTCGAATCTGTGCGCCGATATGGAAAGTTCATGCTGATTGAGCTGCAGCCGCGCGATTCACGCGAACCAAAGTTTTCGTTGCAAGTACATCTGGGCATGACCGGCCGCATGGTGGTTTGCACGCCAGAAGATCCGGTTCTGCCGCACACGCACGTATTTATCGCTCTGGACGACGGCCGCGAAGTTCGCTACACGGACCCGCGCCGCTTCGGCTTCATGCGCATCATTTCGGAGACCGCTCGTGACGCTTTGGTGCAGTCCGTCGGCCTCGAACCGCTCGACGCTAGCGAAGCCGAGTTCCGTCGCCGGATTCACGCGCGGCGGGCGCGGATCAAGGCGCTGCTGCTGGATCAGCACGTTTTCGGAGGAATGGGCAACATCTATACGGACGAAAGCCTGTGGCGCGCTCGCATCAACCCCAAACGCCTGGGCGCATACCTTAGCCCGGCCGAAATTCACCGCCTCTATCGAGCGATGCGCCAGGTGCTGACGGACGCGATTTCCTCTCGCGGGTCTTCCATCTCGGATTTCGTTGATTCCTACGGACTGCCAGGAAATTTCCAACAACATCATCGCGTGTATGACCGCGAGGGCAAAAAATGTTTCCGGTGCGGAACGCTGATTCGCCGAGAGATTGTGGCCGGGCGGAGCAGTTATTTCTGTCCGCATTGCCAACCGGCTCCGCGAACGCGAAAAATGAAAGACAAAAAGAAAAATGCGGTGAGCTAGCCTAGGAAACGGAGCGACGGATCGGCGTAGGCATGTATGGACCGGACTGCGCCGGCAAGCCAGCGCGTTCGAATTGAATCGTGGTGTGGGTGATCTGGAAATCGCGTTCCAGAAGAGTGCGAATCTGGATCAGCAGCTTTTCGCATTCTTCCATGTGCATGTCCGGAATGCGCACGTGGCAGGAAAGGGCGTTTAAGCCGGTGCCAAGCGTCCAGATGTGCATGTCGTGGACTTCTCGCACAGGCGGGATTTTCAAGATCGCCTCGGCTACTTCCCGCAAGCGCAGATTTCGTGGAAGGCCTTCTAGTAGTATGTGGCCACTCTCACGCAGAATCTCGTTGCTCGACCAAAGCACCAGCAAGCCGATGCCAATGCCCAGCGCCGAATCCACCCACACCGCGCCCGTATATCGAATAGCCAACGCACCGGCGAAAATCGCCACGTCGGAAAGCGCGTCGCCTAGATTATGCAGCCAGACGGTGCGGACGTTCAGGTCCCGGCGTCCGTAGTGCACGGCGAAGGTAATTCCTCCGTTGATCGCAAGACCGAGCACGGCAACCCACATCATCAGGCCGGTCTTCACCGGCTCGGGGTGTCGCAAGTGGACGACTGACTCGGCAATCAGCGCCAGCGCCGCCAATCCCAAAACCATGGCATTGGCGAAAGCCGCTAGAATTCCGGCACGGTGATATCCGAAGGTCTTTTCGTTCGTCGGAGGGCGCAAAGCCCATCGCGCTGCGAGCCACGAAATCGCCAATCCGGGTATATCCGTGAGGTTGTGGATTCCGTCGCTCACCAGCGCCATCGAATTTCCGGCATAACTCGCCAAAAACTCGATCACTACCAAAACGACGGTTGCGGCGACGGCGGCCCCGAGAATTCCTGTGGCGGATTTACCCAACCCGGGACCATGCGAGTGACCGTGGGAGTGGTCATGCCCGTGGGCGTGCATATCGCGATTCTACCTCGCGTTCCGATCGACTTGCGCGTGGTTTCCGCACGATCGTGGCCGAAAAGCCGATTGTGCTCGTCTGAGACCGCTCCCAGGATAGCGTGTGAAATTTCACAACGGCTCAGGTTGAATCCAAATTCATGTCCTGGACTTTGTGTCCCAGAGGCCTCGCTCGAATCTTCCTCCGGGCTCCTATCGCGGTTTTCCAAAGCCCAAATTTCCCTAACACCCTAAGGAAAGGGGTTCGGCGGGGCGAAATAGGCAAGTACCACACACAGGGCACTCGCCGCTCCGCCGTGCTTGCTGCGTAGGTGTAATCCCGGCAATGGCTCGCGTGAACTCAATTGACTCCCCGCTTACGCAAACCTACCATTGCTCAGGAGCGCCGTTGAGGTCGATCCGGGGAAGGCGTTAGGCGCGTAGCTCGCCGTCCACGCATGACGCAAACAAAAGCCAAGCTGGTTTTCTGGGGTGTCCGCGGCTCCACGCCCACCGTCGACCGCGATTCGTGGCGCTATGGCGGGAACACGCCGTGTCTGGAGGTGACCGCTCCCGATGGCGTCCGCTTCATCCTGGATTGCGGCACCGGGCTGCGAATGCTCGGCAATCACCTTCGCTTAATCAACAACCGCTGGGGCGAGGGGCAGGCTGACGCGGGTATCGACGCGCACGTGCTGGTGACGCACTACCATTGGGATCACATCCAGGGCATCCCTTTTTTTCAACCCTTCTTCGAAGCGCAGAACCGATTCCATTTCTATAGCTTCCAATCGAAATATCTGGGCAAGAACAGCCTTCGGCAAGTGCTGGAGGCTCAGTTTGCCAGCCCTTATTTTCCCGTCGATGTCAGCAACATGCGCTCATCGCGCTCGTTCCGTGAGGTTTCCGGCGGCGAAAAGTGGAATATCGGAAATACTGACGTGACGGCCGCATGGCTCAATCATCCTCAAGATTGCCTGGCGTACCGGCTCGATATGCCCGCGGGATCGGTGGTCTACGCGACCGACACGGAGCCAGGCGTTTCCGAACTGGATCAACGTCTTCACGAACTTGCGCACGGAGCCGACGTCCTGATTTACGACGCGCAGTATTCTCCCGAGCAACTTGCCTCCACTCGAAAAGGCTGGGGGCATTCCAGCTGGCTAGAGGGCGTGAAGATCGCGCGGGAATCGAAGGTGCGAAACCTCGTGCTTTTCCATCACGACCCTGATTCCAACAGCGGAGTGATCGATGGATTTCTTTCGGCCGCGCGGCAGGAATTTCCGGCCACGTGGGCCGCGATGGAAGGCATGTCGATGACGTTGAGCGAGCGCGGCGTTGGCACCACTCTGCCGAAGTCCCGGCTCGGACAACGTCGCCGCCTGGGATTTGCGGCCACGGTGAAGGGCGAAACCGATGAGGGCCGCGCATTCGAGGAGCGCGCCACAGTTCGGGACCTAAGTCTTCAGGGAGCGTATTTGAGCCTGAACAGCCGGCCGCGGCTACAGTCAGAGTTGAGCGTGGCGATAGATGCGGGTGGGGAGCACGACAAGTCGAGCTTGCTTTCGCTGCGAGCGACAGTGGTTCATTGCGAACCAGGCCGCGAGCACTCACAAAACGGCGTCGGAGTTGTGTTTATCGAAGATGCCGAGCCGAATATGCCCCGCGACTGAGTGAACCGATAGCTGCGCGGTTCGAAGCCCAGCCTCCGCTCCGAAACACATGTGCACACGGCTTTCGCGCCGCTCACTGCGGACTCTCGCCGCCAGAAACCCCTAGTTGTTATTGCCCTCTTCGAGCGCCGACAGCTGCGCTTCGATATCGGCAAGTGCGTGATGGAGCTGATCCGTATAGCGCTGGTGCTGGCTCATCTCCAAATCGCGTTGCACGCGCGTCCTCGAAAGCAACAACACTTGCCTGCGCCGCCGGGCTTCGACTTGCGTGGGCGTTAACTGCGGTTTAGTTTTTCCAGGAATCTTCGTTTTCGCATCCTCGACTTGAGCTTCGACTGCTTTGCTTTCCCACCCTTTTGCCATGTCAAAATTTTACGCCAGCCAGCGCGATTTGGCACAAGTTTTTGCCAGAATTTTTCCGAACGATGGACCCTACTTAGGGCAACGTAAAAGTAACGTACGCATTTCCTGCGGTGACGAAAACATATTGTTTTCCGTCCAGCGCATAGGTGACCGGATTCGAGCGCAGGCCGTGGCCCATGTAGAATTGCCAGAGCAGTTTCCCCGTGGACGCATCCAGCGCGAAGAAGTTGCCTTCGTCGCTTCCGGAAAAAACCAACCCGCCGGCCGTGGCTAGCGTGCCAACCCACGCGGGTGAGAATAATTTGTACTGCCAACGGAGCTTTCCCGTAGTGGCAACAAGCGCGCGGATCGCGCCGTAAGACTGGTCGCCCGCAAGCGCCTTCACGCCACCTCCGCCGACAATTCCTTTCGGCTGGCCCGGCTCGATTTCGCCGGTGCCCTTGATGTAGTAGGCGCCCGTTTCATGCGCGCTCACGTAAAAAAGTCCCGTGTCCGGACTGTACGATGGGCTCGGCCAATCGACCGCACCGGTGATGCTGGGATAGACGAGAGTTCCCTGTCCAAGCGTAGGCTGCTGATTGGGATTCAGGATTGGGCGGCCCTTCGCGTCAAGCCCCTTGGCCCATGTTTCCTTTGCGAACGGAACTCCGGTGATAAATTGGCCCGTATCGCGGTCGAGGACATAATAGAAAGCATTGCGATTGGCCAAGGCCACCAAGTGGCGCATTGTGCCATCGATTTTCGCGTCAAAGAGAATCGGAGGTTCGGCCGAATCCCAATCGTGAGTTTCGTGGGGAGAAAACTGGAAATACCATTTGATTTTGCCGGTATCCGCGTCGATCGCCAGCAACGCACATGTGTAAAGGTTATCGCCGGGCCGATCATCATCGTTGAAATCCGGCGCGGGATTGCCGGTGCCCCAATAAATCGTGTTGGTTTCGGGATCGTACGAGCCGTTGTTCCAGGTCGTGCCGCCGGCGCTTTGCGACGCGCCAGGACCCCAAGTGTCCGCGCCCGGTTCGCCGAGTCGCGGCACGGTCCAAAGCCTCCATAGGCGTTTTCCGGTTTTCGCGTCGTAGCAATCGAGAAGCCCTCGAACGGCCGCTTCGCTACCGCCGGTTCCGACGATCACTTTGCCATCGATTGCCAACGGCGGACCGGACATCGAGTATCCGAAACGGTTGTCCGCCACATGAACGTCCCATTTCACGCCGCCGGTTTTGGCATCGAGCGCCACCAGATGCGCGTCCGCCGTGCCAACGTAAACGGTTTTGTTCAAGATGGCGACGCCGCGGCTGTTCCCATAAAGGCCGATCAGAACAAGATGCTGCGGCATCTTGGGGGACCAACTCCATAGCCGAAGCCCGGTGCGGGCATCGATGGCCGTCACGGTGCTCGGAGGTTCGGTCACGTACATGATGCCGTCAACGACGATTGGTGAGGTTTCCACGTTCGCCACTGCGCGGCTCGGCTGGTAGATCCACGCAACTTTTAGCTGCGAGACGTTCTTGGTGTTGATCTGCTTGAGGCGCGAAAACCGCTGCGATGCGTAGTTGCCGCCGTAAGTCAGCCAGTTTTGCGGCTCGTCATCAGAATGGAGTATCCGCTGGTAAGAAACGTCTTGCGCGGGCAAGCGCGCGGCGAGCCCGAGCGCCAGCGCGAAAAATATCAGCATATATTTCGCGCGTCTCATTGGACCCCCTTCAAGCTGGCGAGATACGCGACCAGATCGTTCACCTGTGCGTCGGAAAGTTTGCCTTTGTAGCTGGGCATCAAGCTTTTGCCCGGTTCCTCTTTCAACTCGCGAAGGTTGGATTTATCGAACGAGTGGAAGTTGCCTTTGGCATCTTCGATCACGATGCGGAAAGAATCCTCCACTACACGCGTGCCATCGAGCGTCCGGCCATCTTTGGTTACCAAATGGACGAACAAATCGTCGAGTTTGCCGCCGGTCTCCAGGAAGAGATGCTGCTGCGGCAGATCCGACCCGGGATAGAGAAGCGTCGTCCGCAGATAGCCGCCAGATCGCAGCGCACCCACATTGGAGAGATCGGGCGCCGAATCGCTGCCCTGCCCGTCGATCATGTGACAGGAAGCGCAGCCGCTCGACGCGTACACTTCCTTTCCCTTCTCCGGATCGCCCGTGATCTTGAACGTGTCCTTGCGCTTGAGAGTGAGCAGATACTGAACTACGTGTTGTATCTGCGCCGCGCTCAACTGCCCACCGAACGCAGGCATCCCACCGCTCATTCCACTTTTGATGACGTCGATCGTCGCCTCCATGCCAAGGCTGAATGGAATTCCTTGAATATTTGGACCCATTCCACCGCCGCCGTCGAGTCCGTGACACACGGAACAAGTGCTCTCAAACGTGGTTTTGCCCAGCTGCAAATCCTGGAGCGTGGGATTCACGACCGCGGCTTCCTGGGGAGACGCTAACAACGGTCCTGCCAATACCAACAACACTGCCACCGCCATACCTGCTAGACACAATGACCGAATCAAATGCATGACGATCTTCTCCCGCAACCAGCCACCTCGCGAGCGGCCGGTGCCCACCCCTACTCGTTCAATAGCGGAATGTCTTTTTCCTTAGGCGGCTCCGGCAACGTTTTCAAGTAGGCGTGGATATCCGCCAAATCGTGATCCGAAACTACTTTGGCCGTATATGGCGGCATTGAGCCGGTCGGGTGACGAACGTATTTCTCGATGAAAGAAAGCGGCAGCGGATCGGGACCGAGGCGCGGGCCGATTCCACCTTGTGCCGCGAGGCCATGGCACTCGTAACAGCCGTAGCTGGTGAAGAGCTTCTTCCCGTGTTGGGCATTTCCTACGGAAGCATGCTCGCCTTGCCTTGCCGGCGCTTTGGATTCGGCGGCCGCGCTCGGGCGGACGAAGATCAGGACTGCAAAAGCGAGAGCAATGATCGCTGCGATCAGAATCATCGCAAGAAGAGCAAGGATATGAACGCGCAGAGGATGACGAAGGGCGGCGCGTTCGAGAAACCCGACCGATTGCGGAACCGTCGACTTTTGCATTGGTCTCTCCTTCTCATCGCGGCTGCGTCAACACGTTCACCAGCGCTGGTTCTCCGCTTTTCACCACGGCAATGGCTTCGCGCAGCGCCGGGGCCAAATCTTTGGGATCGCCGATCGGGGCCGAGCCGTGCATTCCCATGCTTTGCGCCAGCTTTCCGTAATCGATTGGCGGACCGATTAAAGTGGTGCCAATGTAGGCGCGCGTGATTCCGCGTTCGTGAACGTCCGCCATGCGCTGCACCTCCATCACTTCCTGGTGGTAAGCGCGGTTGTTGTGCATCACGATGAGCAGCGGAATGCGATGATGCGCGGCGGTCCACAGCACGCCAGGGCCGAACATCAGATCGCCGTCGTTTTGAATGCTCACAGTGAGCCGTCCATGTTTGCGATTTGCAAGCGCCGCCCCCACCGAAGCGGGTGCGCCGTAGCCCACCCCGTACCCGCCTTCGCCGCCGATGTATTGATAATGTTTGTCGAAAGACCACAAACGCAGCGGCCAGCGGCTCACGAACTGGCAATTGGAAACCAGCGACCAGTCTTCATTCCGAATCTGGTTCCATAGTTCAGCCGATAATCGCGCCGTGCTGATGGGACTTGCGTCCCAGCCATTCGCCGCCAGATCGCGATTCTCGGCCAGCGTGCGTTGATGCGCGGCAGCGAGTTTGGCGCCGCGGTCTTGATACATACGCTTGCGATCAGCAGTGATCAGCTTTTTAACGGCTTCGATCAGCGAGGGCAACGTAGCTTCGGCGTCCGCCGCCATGGCCAGATCGACGGCCTGATAGCGCTCGAAATCCTGGTAATTGCTCTTGAGGTAGAGGTCGTTCGAATTGATGCTGATCAATTTGACGCCGGGCTTGGTCAGCGACCGCGAACGCGGATAAATGTCGCCGTAGTACGCGTTCACGATGCCGTAGAAATCGGTGAGTTCCAGGCCGAGGATCACATCGGCGTTTCCGACTACTGCGCCGCCACGCTCGGTCTGATTCAGCGGATGGCGCGTGGGGAAATTCATGCGGCCGTTGCGGTCGATCACCGCCGCTTGCAGCGTCTCGGCCAGCTCGATCATGAGGGCGAGCCCCGCAGGTGTGCGCGCGGCCCGATCGGCGACGATCACCGGATTCTCGGCGGCGACCAGCCATTGCGCCGCCTGCTGGACAGAAGCCGAGTCGCCTTGCGGCGGCCTATCGAGCGTGACTGGCGGGACGCGCAGCGTGGGATCGTTGGGAATCGGAAATTCCTGCAAGTCCGTGTCGCACACGAGCGCCACGGGCATGTACGGCGGCGTCATCGCGACCTTATAAGCACGCATCACCGATTCCGCGAAGCCCTGCAGCGTGACAGGCTGATCGTCCCATTTCACAAAATCGCGAATCAGCTCGGCGGGATCTTGCGCGCTGTGCGTCCAATTGACGAAGCTCGCGCGTGTCTGCGCGTCGCCAAAATTGCCGAGTACGACGACCACCGGCACGCGATCGCAGAAAGCATCGTAAATGGCCATCGACGCGTGCTGCACGCCCACCGTGCCGTGCACGCAAACCATCAGCGGCTTGCCTTCAGTTTTGAAATAGCCATGCGCCATACCCACGGCCGATTCTTCGTGGCAGCAGGTGATGAATTCGGGATTCTTGTTGCCGCCGTAATTGATGAAGGATTCGTGCAGGCTGCGGAAAGAATTGCCGGGATTCGAGCAGAGATACTCAAAGCCCACGGCTTTGAACGCGTCCACCATGAAATCCGATCCGGGATGATCCACGGTGATGATGTTGGCGTTCGGATCGGCTGTGGCGGGAATAGTGGCGAGTTGCGCTTCGTCTCTGCGCGGAATCGGAGGCAAAGGAGCCGTCGCATTCCGTGGCGCGCTAACCGGCTGTGCATTCGCGACGGCTTCCGCTGCGGCGACGGGAGTAGCGACCAGGGCGGCCGCTCCTACGGTAGCGTTTTTCAGAAAACTCCGGCGATCGACCGACGTCTTCTTCTGGGCCATGGTCGTGCACCTCAGCCTGATTTTCGGGGGATTCATACCACAGAACGCGAAGAATGGCACGCGCTGATGCGTGGCTCTATATCCATCGGTTGTCCGTTGGCCACAACTGCACCACGATAGGGCAGCGAATTTCAGCGGCTTCTGGACCTGCGTTTGCATCGCACACATCGTTTGTGCTTCGGGCCTTGTTGGAGTCGGCGTGCAGCCCAACTGATTGCAGTTATGACGAAAGGCGTACCCCAAGTGATTAACCAATGGCCGAATGCCAAGGCCAGTTTCCCGACTTGCACCGCGTCGGCTGTGTGTTGTCCCATTACAATTCATAGAGTCGAGTGGCAAAATGTAGCCGATGGCTAAGAAACGAAAATACAGTTCCGCTACGCCGCACGACGAACCCCCGCTGAGTACGCCGTGTGAGTGTTACAAACTCCACGACAGCCCTTTGAAACCGGATAGTTTTGTTTGTGAGAGCTGTTACGGCTGTCGTCCTGATATTCACGAGGAAGATGCGGACGTGATGGTGTACCGTCTGTATCAGGATGGGACGCGAACACCGCTTCCCGGCACCCCGGTCTGCGAGGAATGTTCACTCCACTTGGAAGAAACTGGCGAGTTCGAAATTGGCGAAGATGTCCCCTAGTGTGGCCGATTCCCCTGATTGAGAGAATCGGCCTTCGGCCACCCTACGTCCTGAGCCGCTTAAAGCAGTTCGACAGGAACATCCCCGGCTTCGAGTGCTTCATGCCAGAGCCTGTTCACCAAGGCAAGCGGTGCTATCCAACCGTTATCAGTCTTGGCCCACTTCCCGTGCGGAACACAAACCCAAGTCCCACCTCGCATCTGCATCTCTAACCCGCTCGCGGTTTGATTTATCCGATGCGGTTCCGAAAACGGGATTTTGTAACAATCCATAAACCCTCCATAGCCCACAGCCTTAAATGCGCCGGGTGCTCCTATACTCCATAGAGCGTCGGGAATTCCGAATCCTTCAAACTTTCTCCCCGTGTGATATAGAATCGCGGTAACGTGGGGCCCGTAGCTCAGCGGTTAGAGCAGCGGACTCATAATCCGAAAAGTGCGAGGCGCGCGATGTCGCGGCAAAGCACGGCAAGGATTTAGCTCTCGCCGGCAGTGCCATGTGGGACCGCGATCTTGCGGTTTCCTAGTCACTTTCATGGACACTCCCGCTGTAGTACGAAAGTACCTGGTACGAACGTCCCACCTCATCTGAAACCGACGTAACATCGCCCGATGCGCCGCTGGCCGTCAGGCTATTAGGCAGGGAGGAAACGATGAAAACGACATTCTTGATCGCGGCCCTGGCGCTGGCGGCGATTCTGATCGCGCCTGCACGGGCGACGGCACAAAGCGACAGATCGGCCTTGGACGGCCTCGTGGACGATCTCGACTCCTACCAGACCGCCCTCAGGGACGCTGCCTGCAAGAGCCAGGGCGACGACGTCGCCGCGGCGTTTGATCGATTCGCGCGCAGCGAGCACGCCAGGTCTGAGGGGATCGAACTTCGGAACTTGCAAACGCATGTGGAGAACGCGCGTTCGAGCTGCATCTCACAGCTCGCGGACGAGGCCGGCGACGGAACGGACGATGATGCCGTGCAGCAGGCGAGCGACATAAGCTCGGCGGAGTCGAACGCGGATTCCGATGTTGAGGAGCTCCTGGCGGATTGGTCGAACTAGCAGACGGCCCAGCAGTAGACTCCGAGGTAACAAAACTAGGAATCGATTAGCTGTGGTAACACTACGTCGCGGCTGTTTGGGCCGCACCGCGCCGCTTGGCCAGCGCTGCCCTGCGCGCGTGCGCGGACCGACTATCAGCACGCTCTAGCCCCTCGTGGAAGGTTTTTTCGCCGCCCCGAGGATCGCAGCAGCTGCTTCATCGTCGGAAACCTTCAGATATTCTCCGGTGGAGGCAATTGAGACGTGCCCCAGCCACTGCCGGACGTTCTCGATGCCAGCTTCGCGAATCGTTTGGCGCGCGATGGAATGCTTCAGCACGTGCGGATGGCAGAGATGCCGCGGCAGCCCGGCGGCGGCGCCGTAGCGGCGCATCAGACGGTAGAACTGCACGCGCGAGATGGGAAACAAGCGTTCGCGCCGGCCGTGCAGCGCAATCCACGATTCGACGGCCGCTCGCTCGTTCAGGAGCTCGTCGGCGTCCTCCACCAGCGGCTGCGTGGTGCGCAGCGAGCCTTTTAGCCGCTGCACGGTCAGGAATCCATCGCGGAAGTTTTCAGGCGTGAGGCCCACGGCTTCGCTGGCGCGCAGGCCGTGCCAGAAGGTGATCAGCAGCAGCACCCAGTCGCGCTTGCGCGCTTCGCGGGCGCATCGCAGCACTTCGCGGAGCTGCTCGCGGCTGAGGTGTTCCATGTTTCGCGGGAGCTAGGGAGAAGCCGGGGCGCGGCGGAGCCGAGATTTCGGGGGAAGGAAAGGTTCGGGTCCGCCTGAGCGGTCAAAAAAGCGAGAGTTGCGCGGGCGCGCTGTGTGACGAGTGCCTGTCCGGCCGGCAGGCGTGCGCCAGTTCCCTCCTCCGCGAATTTCTCCGGGAATCGGGCAACTGAGTGACTTTGCAGTCACGGTGCGCCGAGTCTACTACAGCACCGTCGCCTGCGTCTCCCCGAATCCACTTCTCCGCGTCCGGCAACTCCGCGCGCGGCACGCCCGGCACGTATTCCGGCGGCACGCGCTGCGACTTCTGTCCACTGGCGGATCTCGGCGTGGCCGTCGCCAAATACTCGCGCACCCAGGCGAGCTCGGCAGCGGTCGGCTTCCATTGCCGGCGAAAGCGGTGCGCCACGTAAGCGAGAAATTCCCGGCCGCGCGAGGAAAGGTTCTGGATGTGCCCGCTTTCGAGATCCCGAATGAAGCGCTTCGAAGCCGTGGCCGGCGGAAAGCTCGCCCCCGAAAGTTTCGCGATGATCGAGCGCTCGATCAGGGTGAGCGGTGTTTTCGTCATCTGCAATGTCCCGTCGCGCACATCGCCGCGGCGCCGATGGCCGCGCCGATGGCGATCTTCTTCGCGCCGCCCTCGAGCCGGTGCCAGAATGTGCCGCCCTGGAGCGCGAGCTTGTAGGTGTCGCGCTGCTTTTCCACGTCGGCGAGCTGCTGGGCGCTCAGCTGCGCCTGGGCCTGGCACGAGGATAGCCCTTTTTGGGCCTCTGGAAGCTCCACGGCGCATTCTTTCGCCTCGACGATGAAATCCCTCAAGGCCGGCAAATCGGCCGCTGGAATCGCCGCGTTTGGCTCGGGAGCGGCCGCTGAGGGAGCCTCGAGGAATATCGGCTTCGGCAGCGGCACCTGCGTGGGCAGCCACTTCGCGATCTGCGCGGGCGTCTTGGCTCGTGCGCTTAAGTCGCGAATCTGAACGATCTGCTTGGCCACGGTGGCGGCGCGCGCCGCGTCCTGCTTCTTCAGCTCGGCGATCTGGGCCGCGGCTTGCGTGAAGTTGGCCTTCGCGGCCTGCACTTTTGCCAGCGCTTCCGTGCGCGCAGCGCTTTCGATGCGGTACCGATGCCATCCATAAATACCCAGAAGCAGCGCGGCAATCGCGGCTGCGATTTCGAGCTTAGCTCGCAGAGTCATCGGCGCGCCGGCCGTCGGCGTAGTGGTCGTCGTCATCGTCATTCCCCTTGTCCTTGCGCTCTTTGCGGTCCTCGGCCACGGCGCGCGCGATCAGAAACGCGTGAACGGCGGTGATGGCCGAAACGTACTGGTAGCTCAGCCTGCCATCGAGAGCCAGATAGAACGCCGTGCCGGCGAAGAAAGCCGCGAACACGGTCGAGCGCGCCGTCCAGCGCCATTTGTCGACCTCCGCGCCGGCGGCTTTCAGCCGGGCGAAAGCCGCGCTAAGGCGTTTCCACATTCGGGGAAGCCTCGTCCAGCGCCGCGCGCAGCTTGGCGATCACGTCGATGAAGCGCGGCCAGCCGTCCATCCCGCCGTTCACGCGCCGGCGCACCATGTCCCAGCGTTGCGCGTCGGCGAACGGCCGCACGCCGCGCTCGCGGAAAAACACGGCGAAGATTTCCGCCGCCACGCCCGGATCCATGGCCAGATCGGGATTCGCCACCAGGTCCTTGCCGATTTCCGCACCGAAGTGCTGGTAGTTCCAGCGTCCGGTGATCTGCACGAAGCCGCGGCCGCGAAAGCGCGCGCCGTCGCCCGGCTCGGTGTTGCCCAGATCCTTGCGGCCGTCGTAGAGGTCGTTCAAGTATTGCGGGCCGCCGCGCTCCTTCACCGGCGCGAACGATCCGGTTTCCACGCCGATGGTCGCGATCGCCGCGACCGAAGTCATCGGGGAATCGACCCGCTGCGCCCCGAGCGCCGCTTCGACGAGCGGCCAGTTCGCCGCCACGTTGTCCGGCGGACAGCCGGGGCCCAGCGCCGCACAGATCTGTTCGATGTTTACCGGAAGTGGCATTTCGTGTAGAAATTCACTCGCGCAGCATGGCCGCCAGGCGTTCGCGGTCCTCGCGCTTTTCGGTCGTCACCATGTCGGCCAGCATGCGGTTCCAGCGATCGCGCCGCACCGCGCGGCCCAGGCCGTTCAAATCCTTCTGCATGCGCGAGAAGACGGCCCACGCACCGCCCGCGCCGAAGATCGCTCCGATGGCCCAGATCGCCGGATAGATGTAGTCGGTCATTTCGGGAGCCACGCGCGATCAAAAGCGCGACGAAGAGGAAATGATGCGTTCGAGCACCAGGTTGTGTTGCCGCGAGCTTTTCACTTCGCCTTCGATTTCCGCCAGCCGCTCGGCGCGTTCGATTTCCTCGCGCAGCGTGGGCTCGATGGCGCGCGCGAGCTCCTCGAAATCCGGAATGCGGCCGTGCAGCTCGAGCGAGCGCAGGATCTCCATGCGCGCGGCGGCGGCGATGCGAAATTCCGCCGAGCCGCGCAGCCGCATGTCCATCAGCTTTCGTCCTTCGGCCGCGCGGATTTGCGCAACGCTTCGAGCCACTCGGCCTTTTCGATCAGGTGCTTGGTCATGCGCTCTTCAAATCGCGAGGTCAGGTCGGCGAAAATCCGCTCGTGATACTTCCGCGTCTGGGCAACTCCTGCCGCGTAGCCCGCCAGCAGCCCAGTGGAAACGCAGGCCCAGCCGATCGCGATCCATTCCAAGGCCCGGCCCTAGTGGACCACGCACACCGCGTCGGGATCGCCTCCCGTGCGATAGAAACTTCCCGCGGAGAGTCCTCCGGAGATCGCCGCGGCGTTGTTCGCATATTCCGGCAGCGCGCCGGCGCTGCCCGTGCCGCCGCTTGCCACTCCCAGCGGAACATCGAGCGAAACGTTCCCGCTCGTGTCGATAGCAAACCGCTGCTTCCCCGCGACGTAATCGTAGATGCGGATGGGGCCTTGGGTCCCGTCGCCAGTATTTTCCTGGATCGTCCAATGGAACGTGCCCGCGCCGTTGCACAGGATGATTTGCGGGTATGAACCGTTGTTCACCACGATTTGCTCGTCGCTCGTCACTGCGCCGCTGAAGGTGGGCGCACTGACGCCAACGTTCGTCGCGATCCAGGATGTTCCATTGTAGGCGTAGAACTTTGTGTCGCCGGAATTGAAAACCAGCCAGCCGGCCTTGGGCGCGTGAAATTCCCAGGCCGGCACTTTGGTGTTGGTGTCGGCCGTGGCGATGGCTGCGGACCATACCGCGATCTGGCCGTCCTTGCCGCTCCACGCGCCAGTGGCCGAAGCGGCCACCACGTACGCATCGCCGTCGCTCGGCGATCCCGGCGGCGCGGCGGTGGTCACGCTCAGCACGCTCGCTTGCACGAGCGCGTCGATTCCGCGCAGCAGCGCGCGCAGAGAGTTCGGAAAATTCGCGCCGATATCGGCGTAGTTCGCAAGGCCCAGTTTCGGCCCGGTGGTTACACTCGAGGAATCAGGCATCGTTTTGTCCCTTCCGGTTCGGTCCGATGAAATTGGCGTTCAGCACGCGCTCCACGCGCGCCGCGTGATCTCCGCAATACCAGCGGTGCAGCACTTTGCGTTCGCCGGGGCGCGCGCAATGCTTCCACTCGCAATCGTGCAGCTCGGGCGTTTCGTCCTGCGGCTTAGGCGCGTCCCTCATTGCTCGATCCCGCCGAAAGCTTCGCCGAAATCGAAGCCGAAGCCGGTCATGGTGGTCGCGAGCGCGTTGGCCTGGAAACTATCGAGCGAGTTGGCGTTCGAGGAGATTGCGAGCGTCACGGCTTTCGTGCCGTCCGAACCATCGGCCGCGCGCATCGCGCCGGTGTAGGCGAAGCTCTCGCCTGAAATTCCGGTTTCCGTCCGCACCACCGTGCCGTCGATCGACGCTTTCACGGTGAAGGTTTGTCCGGATTCGCCCGCGATGTCCGCGGCATCCTGCGCGATCAGTGTGCCGCCGGCTGTTTGCGTCAGGCGGTTGCGCGAGCTCCACGTGAGCGCCAGATCGCCCGTCACCTCAGAATAGCGCGTACCGTAGCCCGCGCCCTGCATGCGCAGGTTTCCCGGAGGATACGGGCGCGCGTAGCGCGAGCTGGTGCCCAGCGTCAGCTCGGTCGCGCTGGTGATGGGGAAAGTCCCGTAAGCGTTTTGCGGCAGGAACTTCGCCGTGACGGTGGTGTCTTCCGCGTACGGCATCGTTTTTGCCAAGCCGCAGCCGAAGCTGAAAAACCAGGCGGTCGCTCCGGCGGCGTGGTCCGCCGGCACGGTGTCCATCACGCCGCGCATCACGCCGGTCACCGTGTAGGTGCCGTCGGCATTTGCCGTGATGGTTTCCCAGCTCATGATTTCATCGTCGATCAGCAGCAGGTTCGCGCCGTTCGGCAGGTCCGCGGCCGTCACGCTCGAAAGGAAATTCAAGTCCACTTGTCCGGCGAGCTCGAGCGTGAAGCCGGTCGAATCGGTGGCCGGCGTGCCCGCGGAGTACTCCGCGGAAAGGTTCCCGATCGGAGAAAATCCAAAGATGGTGTTGCCAAGGAAATAGCCGTTGCCTTCGTCGAGCCAGGTCTCGAAATCCCGGTCGGTGCCATCGCCGCGCGCGCACAGGGCCAGCGCGTAAATCCCTTCGCCGATTCCCGCCGCGGCGATCATCTGGTACGGCGCTTCCATCAGCTGCTGCGCCGCCGGCGCCGAGGGAGCTCCCAGCGGGTTCACCCAGCCGGAAAGCGGCGCGGCCTGAAACGTCGAGTAGTTCAGGCCGTAGATATCTTCCACCGCTTCGATGGTCACGCGGCCGTCCGTCAGCTTTCCGTAGGCGATGCGCGTGATGCGGAAAACCTGCTGCGAAATTCCCAGCGGAACCCAGGTGAGCACGAACACGCCGCCGGGGCGCAGCTGCCAGCCCGCGCGATTCACCACGATCTTGATCTTGGCCACCGGATAGGTGAGCGAGCGCAGCGCGCGCGTGGCCACCAGCTCGGCGGCCGCTTCGCTGGTCACGCCGGGATAGTCGATCGTCTGCGGGCGCACTTCCTGGGTGATCGAGATGTTCGCCGGATCGTATTCGCCCACCACGCGCTCGTCGAAATTGTTGGCGCGGGAAGTGAAGCTGGCGCGCACCAGGTTGGTGGTCTCTTCCCAGGAAGCGCGCGAATAGTCCACCGTTTCAAGCACGTTGTCGACGTCGCAAACCGGCAGATCGCTCACCGTGTAATCGGGGCGCACCAGCACCAGGCTCCACAGGCCGGTGGCCGGATCGGTGTAGAGCACGCCGTCGATGTGCCGCAGGATCTCCGAAATGATATCGTCGGCCGTTTCCTGCTGGTCGAAAACCATGCTCAGGCCCAGGCCTTCGCTTGCCAGCGTCTCGGCGGCCGTCTTGAACGTGCCGGCAGCGTCCACGCGGGCCGCGGGAATGCTCATCCCATAAACCGTGCTGGTGAGAAGATCGTAAATCATTTCGGCGGCGTTCGCGTCTCCGCTGTTGATGTTCGAGACCGAAGAGCCCAGCCCGAGCCCGTCCGGGCAGCGCTGCACGATGAACGCGAGCGGCTTCAAGTAACTGGTGGTCCCCAAATAGAGTTGTTTGAAAACTGCCTGGCAGATTCCCGCGTAGGAAGGCGTGAGCGTGGAATGAAGTGTCTCGACCGTAAACGTGTCGCCGGCGGCGAACTGCACGTCGCCCGTATCGATGGTGAAATCGAGGATGTCCGGGCTGCCGGTGTAGGCAGTGTCGGACCAGCAGCCGCCGGCGTCTCCGGAGCTGGTGTTTGTGACCGTTCCGGAAATCGAACCCACCACCTTCCAATAGGCCTTGTTGTAGTGGCCGTTCGGATCGTCGATGTTGGTGTTCACCCCGTTGCAGATCACCTGCACCGTTTCGGTCTTCGACGCGGCGCCCGCTTCCAGATCGTCGAGCGATCCGTTGCCGTGGCCGCTGAACGTATACCCGATTCCCTCCTGATCGGTGGCCACGCGGTTTTGCTTGGCGGCCAGATAGTCGTCCGGCTGCTGCGTGGCCAAGCCGCGGTAAAAGCGGATCTCGCCCACGATTCCGCCTCCGCCGCCAGGCGCCGTGCCACCGAAAAGATTGGGGCTGTTCACCGCCAGCTGGATGTAGTTCTCCGAGCCGTTGCCGTTCTCAATGGTGGTCGCGGTGTACGAGAGGTTTTGCACGTTGGCCTGGATGCCGACGAGCGCATCCACCGGACCGTGGCACAGGCAGAACTGCACGCCCAGAAAATATTGGAAGCCGATGTCCGGACGCGAGAAAAAGCTGAAGAGTCCGCTTCCGGCTGCGATGCCGCCGAGCAGCGACACCATTCCGGCGGACAGGCCCTCGGCCACGCCGAGCAGCACAGCCGTCGCGACGGTGATCACGTCGCCGACGACGAGGCTCACTGTGGCGTTCGCTTTGTACGCATGCGTCTTCAGGTCGCCCCACCACACGGTGTTGCCGCCCTTGAGCATCACCGTGCCGAAAACGACCGGGATCGGGCGCCCCTCTTTCGCGGTGGGCAGCGTGAAATTGCCCAGGGCGCTTGCGCGGATCTTCGGATGCGGGGTAAGCAGCGCGCTCACCACCGTGGTGGCCACGTATGCGAAAAGCGTTGCGAAGAAGCCCATGGTTTTTTTCAAGCGCCCCTTGCCGGGGCGGGTTACCCGATGCTCGCCGATCCGTCGAAAGGATTCAGGATGGGAATCAGATCGAAGCCCAGAAAGTTGGAAACGTTTTTGTAGGCGGTGCACGCCGTGAAGGTGAGCGCGCAGCCCGCCACGCCGGAAACGGCCGTGCCGGTTGCGAGCTCCTCGAGCGGCGAAAGCAGCGTGATCGTCTCGCCGGATTGCGTCACCACCGCGCGCATCTGATTTCCAAACTGCAGGTAGCCGCCGGTCAACGATTGCGGCAGCGAAGCGAACGCCGGAATCGTGAGGATCGTGCCGGTGGAATCGATGGCCGTCACCGTCCCCGCGTAGGTGTATTCGGTCAGGTCGACGCCGCAGCCCGCGTCCCCGAAGATGTGCGTGCACTGCGACTGAAAAACCTGCGTGGGAATTTTCCGCTGCAGCCGGTACTGATCGGCGTAGCACACCAGCTCGCATTCGTCGGTGAAGCGGGCGCTCGCGATATTGCCGATGAACAGCACGGCCACGTTCGCGTCGCCGAAATGTCCGCCGTAAATCGTCAGGCTGATCGGCGAAGGCGGCAGATACGGCAGCATCAGCTGCGCCAGCGGATGATCGTTCGGCAGGTAGACTTTCACCTGTCCGGAAATCACTTCGTTCGATTGGTCGAGCTCGTCGCGCGAAATCGTGGCCGGCGAATAGACTTGGCCGAGGTAAGTGATCTCCTCGTCGGAGCTGGTCAGCGCGTAGCTCACGCCCTGGCCCTGGAAGAGATACAGCTCGTACGGCTCTGCGCCGAAGCCTTGCTGCTCGATCGCGTCGAAGGTCACGGAATCTCCCGCGGCACTTCCTGGAATTCCAGTTCCGCTTCGGCGTGATCGGCCGTCGACCAGGTGATCTCGGCCTTGTCCGCCGCCAGGCGCGCGAGCGTGAGAAACGAGACCATGGTGCTCGCCGCCGGAACGGCCGCGCCCGGCGCGGAATCGAGCGTCAGGGTTTCGGTGCCGTCGCCGTTATCGACGGCCGCCGTCACGCGCCGGTAGATATTCGCCGCGCCGGCGGAGGAAATGAAGGCCAGATCGCGCCGCGCCGTCGAGGGAAAGAAAAAGCGCGAGTAGAATTCCGACTCGATCTTGATGGCCGTGTCCGTCGCGCCCACATCCTGCGCGAGCACCAGGTCCTGATCCCACGTGGGAACCCAGAAAGGATTCATGCGTCCGAAGCGCGCCAGGATGAACGCGCGAAACGCGGTCACGTTCGAGTGCCCATCGAGCCACCAGGGAAAACGCTGGCTCACGATCGCCGAGCCGCCTTTATCGATCACTTCGATCGGGCCGATCTTCGGATCGATGGTGACGAGCGACCGGTTGTATTGGCGGTCGAGGCCCGCGGCCCAGTTGGGCGCGATTTCGAGGACATCGTAGCCCTTGTACTGCGTGAGCGTCGCCGAAGGCGCCGGCGCGGGCTGCTGCGCTTCGCCGATAAACTGAAGTTCCATCTCGTCGATGAAGCTCGTATGCCGCGCCACCTGCGCGCTTTTCGGCAGCCGCGCCAGAAACACCGGCATCACCAGAGTCGCGGCGTTCGCCGTCCAGGAAAATTGCGTGGGCGAGGAAACCGTCACGGAATCGGCCGCCACGGACTCGACCGAAAGCGCCTCGAACGTGAATTCGTCCTGCCAGATGCACAGCAAGCCGCCGGCCGCGAATTGCCGGTCGGCGGTGTTGCAGGGGATCACCGTCGCGCCTTCGGCCACGTCCGCGGTGAGCGGCGTGGCATCCTGCCACCAGGGCAGTCCGTAGGGCTGATTCTGCCAGCCCCACACCAGCGATTCCATTCCAGCGGAATTGCGCGCGGTGAGAGCCAAAGGCGTGATGCGCAGGGCGCGGCGCGGCAATTGGCGCAGCGCGCGGCGCTGTTCGTTGTCCGAGTACGCTTTCAGCACGTCCGTCAAATATTCGATCGATTCGCCCACGCCCGCCTTCCAGTCCGGCGCCACGCTGAAGAGCGTGATGCGCGAGCCGGTGACGGCGCAATCCGCGCCGCCGACGCCGCTGGCGAAGGCGAAAACGATATCCTGGGAGATTTGCGCCGCGCCGCTGCTCGGCACCGTGGCCTGATAGACGCGCGAATCGAGCGCGGCGAAAACCAGCGGCTCGCCCCACGTATCGCCGATCGAAAGTCCGCCGGATCCGGTGATGTTGATGGCGTCGAGCGTTTGGTCCGATTCGCGAAACGCGTTCCACACCTCGATCGCGAACTGCGTGGCCGTGAGCACGAAGCCCAGCGCCTTCGCGCGCGGGCTCACGATGATTTTCCCGAAGAGCTGGCCGCCAAACAGTTCCTGCTTCGCGCCGGCGACCGCGCGGTGCGCCGCGGCCGTGGTTCCCGCCGCGCGCGCGCCTGCGGCGTCCACGGCCGTCGAAGCGCTCAGATTCTGTCCGGATTGGTAGGTTGCCAGCGAAAGGTCGGAGCTGGTAGCCGGGAGCTGGACGCCCGCGCCGTTGCCGGACAAATCCACGCCGGCGAACGCGCTCATGCTATTGCTTCACCACCGCGAAGTTCGGGAAGATCTTGTAGGTGACCGATCCGAGCGCGATCTCCTGGGCATTCGAGAAACCGTTGCCGATCGCGTTCGAGAAAAACACGTTCGGCACTTGGCCGAGCGGCGAGTAGCCGCCGGGGCTCGTGTCGCGCGCCGCCCAGATCAGCACCGGCAGCAAATTCGCGCGGCCGTCGAGCGCGCTGGTCTGGCTGTTCTGCCACGAGTATGCGGCGCCGTTGTTCGCGTACCACGGGAACGCCGGCGGCGTGACGAGATCGCGGATGGGACTCGCGGCGTTTTTGCCGGTGTAGCCGTAAGCGGCGGTGGTGTTGGACGCGTTGCCCAGCCATGCACCGGTGAACGAATCCACGTCCGCGCGGACGTATAGATTCTGATCTCCCGTGCCACTCGACCAGTCGCCGTAGGTGCCGGGGCAATCGCTCGAGGTGAGGAAGCCGGGCGATGGGTTGGAAGTGGAAACCTCGCTCGCGCTGTAGCCCTGGCTCGTGCCGAAGAAGTACGGCCCTCCGGTCCACGCCCCGCATTTTGCGAGCGAAAGGCCCCAGCCGATGTGGACGTAGACGCCCAGCGTTTTTTCCACCACCACCACGATGTTGTCGGCCGTGGAATCGGCGAAGAAATAATAATTCTGGATCGCGCCGCTCGGCAGCGCCATGCCCACGCCCAGCACCTTGGTGCTCGATCCGCTCTGATACGGAGGGCTGCCGGGCTGCGCGTTCCAGGCGTCCGAACCGCTGTAGGCGGTGGAAAGATAGAGTGCGATCCCGGCGTTGCCGGAGGAGTTCGCGTTATTCGTGAACGGCAGGCTCGATCCCTCGTTCGCAAAGGCGCGCAGGTGCACGAAATTGCCGTTATGGTCCAGATGCGCGCGCCAGCCCGATCCGTCCGTCTCGCTCAGGTCCGTGTTCCAGCCCAGGCCCGCGAGCCAGGCGACCAGCGTTTTCAGCAGGTCGGTGGGCGAAGTGGCCGTTCCGGTTTGGTAGCTCATCGTTTTCCTACCCGAGCCTCACGACGAAATATTGATTCTGCGAGGCGAACGAAACGTTTTGCACCACGAGCCACTCCACTCCGTCCGCGGAAACCGTGCTTTCGGCGCTGTTGCCGTTGCCCGTCACCGCCGCCATGCCGTCGAGCTCGCCATACACGTTGGGCGTGGCATCCGCCAAAATCACCGGCAGCAGCGTGTAGCCGCCGTCGAGGTTTGCCGTCCAGGAGCTGAAGTCCGCGAGGTAGGGCCACACGCGGCCGTACGTCGATTCGCCCGCGCTTAGATCGAAGCCGCGCCACGTGCCGCTCGGCAGCCGCAGGCGAAGCTGCGAGACGTAGTCGGCGCCGAGCGTGGACGCGGGAATCGGAAAATTCGTCAGTTGCGCGCCCGTGTAGCTCCATCGCCAATTCGTCGAAGTGGATGCGGGCTCCTCCGACCAGGCCATCGAGCCGCCCACCGCCAGCGGCAGCGGATAGGAGCCGGGACTCATGTAGGAGCTGAGCAGGCCCAGATACGCCGCCACGTACACGGTCGAAACCTTGGCCACCACGATCACGCGGCGGCCGTTCGCGACGAACCAATAGGGCGTCGATTGATTCCACAGGTTCAGCACCGGCGAGCTTTGCGCTTGCCCGTTCGAGAGGTAGCCGGCCTGCGCGTCGAAAGCGAGCGAGGAATCGTAGGCGGTAAAGCCGCCCAGCCGCCAGTTGTAATAGTCGGCGGCGACGTTCGAGAAGCAGCTCGCGCCCACGATGATTTCGTCGAGGCCTCCGTTGCCGGGCGCCTGCCAGATCATTTCCTGGCCGGTGGTGCGCTCGAGCGAAGTCCAGGGCGGCGTGGTGGCCACGGTGAACGCGTCGCCGCTCACGAAATCGGTGTCGCCGGCGGTGATGGTGAAATTGATTTGATCGGAAGCGAACGCGGTGCCCACCGTGCCGCTTCCGATCGAGCCGCTCACCGATCCGCTCACCGCGAAAGCCGTCGCGCTGCTGAAGGTGATGGTGATGGTCTCGGCCACCGAAGCCGAGCCGCCGATCGCCGACTGCCCGGCAGCCGGTCCGGAGATCGTGCCGTTGCCCGTGCCGGTGAAAGAAGGCAGCAGGCACATGCCCTGCCCGGTGAGAAACGAATCGAGCTGATTCAGCAGATCGTCGTAGCCGGTTGCGGTTCCAGCTTTGTAGGACATTACCTGCCTCTCGAAAGCGCGTGATGAAAGGCTTTCGGATTGGTGGCCACGTGGTTCAGCAGCACGCGTCCCGCGCCTTTCGACGAAAGATGCCGCAGCACCAGGCCTTCGTCCAGGCCCACGTGCATGTCGATCGAGCCGCCGCCTTCGCCTGGCGCAGGGACCATGCCGCCCTCGGCGAAATGCAGCGCGGGGCGCGCGAAGTCCGCCACGCTGGCGTAGCCGCCTGCCGCGAAATGGCGGCTGAAATTGATTTTGTCGAGGTTCTCGTGGCCGATGGCGCTGGTGGCGCGCGCGTTCAGCACGTACTCGCCGTGCGAGAGCATCGCCGGAATCGAATCCGAAGTGCCGGTGCCGGCTCCGCGCACGTGGCCGCCGAGCGACATTCCGAACGAGCCCATCGCCGCCAGCGTGTCCGAGGATTCCCCTCCGGACGAGCTGCCCGAGCGGCCGCCGTGGAAGAGAGACATCAGGCTGCTCAGCTGCGAAAGCCCGGCTCCCCATCCGCCGGAGGAGCTCGTCCCCGCGGACTTGCCTCCGCCAGTTACCTCCGCGACCAGCTTCTGCGAGAAAGCTCGCTGGAAGGCCTCCGAGATGCTGGCGCCGAGCTGCGCGAACGATTGCCGCGCAGTCTCGCCCTGTTTCCCCAGGTTGGAAAAAAAGTCCGTGAACGCGCCTTGGAGTGGCCCTTTCACCTGGTCGGCTAGAGACTTCGTCTGCACTTTCAAATTCTTCACCGCTTGCTCATCCTGCTGCGCGCGGGCGATATCGTCCAGGTTGCCGCTGGCGAGCGCCGCTTGCATTTCGAGGTCGGCTTTCTCTTCGAGCAGCGGCAGTTGCTTCGAGAGCAGCGCGTTCACTTCGCGCGTGCGCGCCGCTTCGCCGCTCTTGCCGCCCTGCAGCTCGATGCCGCGCTTCTGCACGTCGAAGGATTTCATGGCGTGCTGCGTCGAGCCGGCGGCCGCCTCGAATTTCGCCTGGGCCGTCTTTTGCTCCACGAATTGATTCACTTCGGCGGCCGTCGCGCCGGCGCGACGGTATTCCTCCGCTTCCTCCCGGATCTTCAGGATCGCCGCGTCGAAGGTTTTGCCTTCGGCTTCGAGCAGCTGTTCCTGGAAAGCCAGGCGGCGCTGCTCGTCCTCGCGTTCTTTCGCTTGCGCGCGCGCCTGCTCTTTTCCCATGCGCGGCAGCACCGCGCCGATCGCTTCGTTCGCATTCTCGTTCATGCGCCGGGTCAGCTCGGCGTTTTGCTCCTGTTCGCGCTTTTGCTTTTTGGCGGCCGAGCTTGCCGCGTGCGCGCCCTTCTTCTCCGATTCCAGCGCGATTATGGTGCGCAGATCGTCGATTTCCTGCTTGTAGCCTTCCGCCGCGTTTTGAAACCGCGCCGCTAGCTCTTTGTTGCCGTCCTTCAGCGCGGCGTTCGCCTGCTTCACGTTCCCGGCGTAGTTTTCTTCGGCCTGCTGCAGCTTGTACTGCTCTTCACCGCCGGCTTTCAACACCGCGACCTGGTCGCCCAGTTTCGCGAGGTCCTTCTGATCCGGAGCGATGACCACCGGTGCGGGGTTCGTCTCGCTCGCCTTTGCTTTGGGCGCGGACGGCTTTCCAAGCATCGCGCCGCCGGGCCCGACTTTGACTCCCGCCGGCGCCTGGGCAAACTCGCCGCCACTGAGCTCGTCCGCGAAGCCGCTGAGCGCCTTGAGCGGATGGCTGCTCGCGTCAATGTAGAAACCTTCGAGCTGGGTCCACGCGCCGTGAATCGAGCGTCCCACCTTGTCCCAGGCGAGCTTTTCGGCTTCGGCTTCTTGCAGCTGCGATGCGGAGAGATCGATTCCACTGTCGTGAATTTCGTCCATCAGCTGCTGCAGCGTAATGCCCTCGTTCTGCGCTTCCTGGAACAGCTGCAGGAAGACTTTGCCGCCGCGCTCGCCGAAAGCGGCCGTTTCGATATTGCCGCGCTCGACCACGTCCGGAATCTTCTGCATCTGCTCGTAGAAATCGGCCAGGATGGCGTTCACGCTTCGCTGCTTGCCATCGGTCCCGGTCAGGGCCACGTTGTATTTCTCCAGCGCGCGAATCAGCATTTGCGAGCCAGAGCCGGCGGCTCTGCCCGTCAGGACGAACTCGCCGAGCTGCTCGCGCATCCGCGAGAATCCCTCGGTCAGGCTTCCCGTGTCGATGTCCATTTCCTTTGCGAGCTCGGTGTATTCCTGCACCTGGTTAGTCGAAAGCCCGGTCGCCGCGGCGGTGTTCTGAATCGATTGAGCGAGCTCCATGACGTGATGAGCGACGAGAGCGGCCGCGGCGCCCATTCCGACCAGCGCACCCGTAAATCCCAAAATCAGAGGACCAGCCGCGCCAAACGTGTCGTCCAGGTCGGTGCCGAGCTGCTCGGTCAGTTTTCCGACCGGCTCGTAGGCGCGCAGGGAAAACATGCTGCCAAACGAGCCCAGGCCGGGAATGTTGCCCAGGCGCAGCTTCACCGCGTTGCTCATTTCCTCGGCGGCTTTGCTGATGGAGGTGAAGTTGCCCTTCACCTCTTTCGCCGCGCGCGCGGATCCGGAGCCGAGCTGCTGCTGCGATCTATCGACGGTCTTGAGTTGTTCGGAGAGCTGGCGCAGGGCCGAGGACAGACCCTGATCCTCGGCGGTTAAGGTGACTTTGACTTGCGGGGAGATTTCAGCCATGGGCGAGCGAACGGATTTCGAGCTTCAAATATCGCAACATCGTGACGCGCGGCAAGCGCGTCCGGAAAATCAGAGTTTCGCGAGCTTGGCGCGGATCGCCGCGGCCACCGCCTTCACGTCCGCGGCCGCGCCGCTTTCGAGCTTCAGCGCCCACGTCTCGATTTCCGTGGCGCCAAGCTTTACTTCCGCGCCGGCGGCCTTGATCTCGTGCTGGATCGCTCCGCGGAATCCGTAGCCCAGGGCTCCGCAAACGACGGCCGTGACGGCGACTGCGATTGCTAGGTGCATGTGTGTCTCCCGTTCATTTCAGAATTTCAGGAATCCTGGGCGGCTTCTGCTCGCGTTTCTGGTAGGGCGCGAGCACGGCCCACACCAGCAAATCCACGCGGTAGCGTTCGAGCGCCGCCTGCCGCATGCGTTCGGCGAAAGCCAGAAACAGGTCGCGCAGCGGCCAATCCATCACCGCGTCCACGCGCGTGGGATCGTGCCCCGCCACTTCGCGCAGGATCCCGGCGAACGCGCCTAGGTCGCGGCTGCCGCGCTCTTTATATGGCGGCCCGTTTTTCTTCGGCTCGAAGAGTTCGGGGAAGTCGCCGAGGATTCCTTCCCGAACGAAAAAAAACCGACCACGATCCGCACGATGCACTCGCGCATGGTCAGCTTTTCCTGATCGTCGGTGAGTTCGGCGAAGGCCGCGGCGTTGCGATCGGCCTCCGCGCGCGTCCACTTCCGGCCGTCCTCGGTCAGGCACCCCGCCAGGATGTGCGGACCGCGTCCGGAAAGCAGCACGCGCGTGAGCAGCTCCTCGGCCTTCGCGCCGGTGTCGCGCTCCTGGCCGTCCGCTCCGGAAAGCACTTCGAGCGCGCCGGCCAGGCGCAGGTGCGCCAGGATGTAATCGTCCTGGCTGGCCGTGAGCGCTTGGCCCACAGCCTGGAATTTGCGTCCGTCAAGCGTGAAGCTGTCGTCCATCGCGCCTCCGTAGTCAAGGGACGAAATACCCCGTCAATTTCGTCCCCTGGCAAAATCACGAGATCGCGCGTATCGAACGCGCGACCTAGAGATAGGTGTCGAGGTAGAACGGCGCGCTCGGGTGATTGGCCGTGTCGTCGAGGATCGAGCCCGCGAGCGTCCAGTTCCCGTAGTCGTCGCTGATCACGCCGATCTTGCCGTCCTGGGTCAGGTTCACGCGCCACACATCGCGCGTGATGTTCGGGCCGTCCACCGGATCGGGGACGAACAGCAAATGCCCCTGCACGAAGTTGACGGTGTGGCCCTCGATCTGGTTGAGCGTGGCGGCCAGCGGCGTGTAGCCGATGGTCACCGCGTCGGTGCCGCCCACGTTCATGCCGGAGGTCAGCGGAATATAAATCATTCCGTGGACCGCATCGGCCAGCACGTAGTCGGTTCCCGCCACCAGCGACGCCGAATTCTGCGTCAGCACGGGCGCGGTCCCCGGATCCCATTCGCCCTTGGCCACGCGGAAATAGCGGCCCAGGGCGTTGGCGGTCTGCGCCGCGGAAATCAGCGATTCGCCGGTCACCGCCGTGGCGGCGATGGTGAGCGAGCTCACGCCGGCGGCCAGCTCGAAGACGGCCGCGTGATCGGGATTGAAGTCGGTGCCTTCGATCGAAACCTGCAGGTCGCGCTGCTTCACCGCCTCGGCGATCTTGGTCACCGTGCTGTTCAACGATTGATAGAGTTCGGCCTTGCTGTCCTTCGGCTCGATCTCGAATTTGGTGCAGTTGCCCAGGTGCAGCAGCACGCCGGTCGGGTTGCCGCTCGAAAACCGCTCCAGCAGCACGCTTCCCTTCCCGAGCGAGGGAACGTGATTGATCGGATAATTCAGTCCCATCTGAGTCTCTCCTCTCCCCCGCGGGGGATGCTACGAATTCGTAGCGTTGGCGGTCGGATCGAGCCTGCTCGTCCGGAATCGAATCTGAATGCGCAGCGTGGCCGCGGCGACGGGCGTATCGCCCTCGCGCGATTTCCAGGTGGCCTTGCCCGGCTCCGCGCCCATGGCCAGGCCTCCGAAGGTTTCGTCCGCCAGGCCGGCCTTGAAAGCCCAGCTCAGCACCGGATCGAGCGCTGCATCCGGCGAAACGGACTCGGAGCCCATGGCCCGGCATTCGAGCGCCACGCTCATATCGCGCTCCGCCAGCGGCGACCGGAATTGCTGCCGGTCGAAGGGCTTCGGCGCATCGTCCTCGAAATAGACCAGGATGGCCGGCAGCGAATCGATTTCGATCGGCCGGGTGCGTTCGCGATGGATCGTCAAGCCGCTGGGCGGCGCGAATCCGTCCGGCGTTGCCGACGCGCCGAGCGCCGCGATCAGCGCCGCGGCGATGCGCTCGCGAATCGAGGAAGCGAGCGCCGTCACGTCGAGCCCAGTAAAAGTTTGGTCAGCGCGCCGTCGCCGGTGCGCAGTCGTTCACGGACGGTGAAATTCTTGGAGCCGATCGCGACCGTCTGGCCGATGGCCGCGTTGGGAAAGTCCGTTGTTCGCACGGTAAGCGTGTCCATCAGGACCACAACCTGGCCGCGATCGGCGTCCTGTACCAAAACCTCGTCCGCCTCATCGAGCAATCCGATTCCGTTCACGCCGCCCACGGTGATGGCGATGCCCATGTCCGCGAGCAAGTACGCGACGTCGGCATCGCCGAAAGCCGTGGCTGTCGACGGAGTCGGCACGCGTTACTTTCCCGCTTTGCTCTTGGGCGTTGGCATGGGTGCCGGAGCGGGATCGGAAACCTTGGTGATCTTCGGATCGGCGTCCCGCACCATCGGTTCCTGCGCGGTCACGCCGGCGGCGCTCTGCGCGGCTACCTCGGCGGCTTCGTCCTCGTGGAATTCGGCCACACCGTCTCCCACGAGCGATTGCGCCAGCGGCGCGGGCGCGGACAGCACGGTGCCCTTCGGCGTGTGCGCGCCCTTGATCAGAACGGTTTTCTTCAGGCGGATTTTGCGATGCGTCTTATGCGTTGCCATTTCTCTAGTCTCCTCGCCGCGCCACGCGCGGAAGCTCGAAAGTTTCGGAGCGGGCCCGCACTGGGTGGGGGAGGGATCGCGGCCCGCTCGCGGTTGTGCCCTCGGCGCGCCGCTTGTACCTTTTTAGCAGCGCGCCGAAGGCGGGACGATCAGGTTTAGCTGGTCGCGTTGGCCTTGCAGACGGCGAAGGCCACCGGGAAGCGCAGCACGATATCGACCAGCATGAACGTGGTGAGCTCGATCATGCCCTGCTTCTTCAGCCGGTACGGATCGACGATGAACTCGAATCCGCTGCCCCACATATTGACGAGCAGCGTGTCGAATACGCCGTAGATCGAGGCCGAGAGATCCGATCCGGTGGATTTGGTCAGGTTCGCCGGCACTTGGTTCGTGGATCGTGCTTGATAGCCGTCCACGGTGTCGTCGTCCGCCCAGATCGGCAGCCCGATGGTGTTGCCCAAGCGCGCGGTGGTCTTCAGCACCGCTTTGAGAGCCGGTGTGGTCAGCCACGCGCCTTCGCCCAGCTGGTCGGCGTTCGATTCCTCGAGCAGCGTTTCCATGTCCACGATGTCGCTCCACACCGGCAAGCCGCCGGTTCCGGAATCGCTCGCGTTCACGTAACTCTGCACGCCGCTGGTGGCCAGGATGCCGCTCGGCTCGTTCGTGCCGCCGCCATCGATCGCCACGCTATCGACGGCCAAGGCCAGATCGCGGGCCAGGTCTTCGCGGACCAGAGTGTCCACGTCGATCACCGCCTGCGCCAGCAATTGCCGCGAATAGCTCGAGGAAGACTGATACGTCTTCGGCGAGCTGGTGATGCTGCCGAGGGTCAGGTTCGAATCGCCCACGTCGCTGCCGGGATCCTCGGTCACCCACGATCCGGTGGCGCGGCCCGTTTGCTTGGGGAAGCTCACGTTGTCGCGAAGTCCGGCGATGGTGCGCGCGCCGAGTTCCTTCACCCGCATGCGGTTGTACAGATACTGGATGAATTCGCCCGGCTCGGTGAACTGTAGCGTTTCGCCCTGCGTCGAGCCGCCGGTATAGAGGCCGTCGGTGGTGCGCTTCTGCGGGACGAGCCCCGGAAAACGGCTGGCGATTTCCGGCGTGATGGAGTGGCGGATCGACCAGGGCATGAACGTGCCCGTGTCGTGCACCATGTGGCCGTCGCGTTTGGCGCGCTGGCGCAGCTCGTCGGAGATTTCCATCTCCATGCACTTGGCTTCGCGGCCTTCGGAGCGGTCCGCCGCGGCCAGGATCAGCCGCGCCAGGTTGTATTGCTTGTTCTCGCGTTCGCTCAGGTCGAAGCGCTCGGTGTTCTGCTCTTCGGCGCCCGGCTGCGCGATCGCTTTGCCGCCACGCTTGGCCACTTCGGCCAGAATTTCGCGCGATGCCTGATCGATGGTCTTGCCTTCCTCGACCATCTTGAGGGTTACTTCGGGATCCATTCCGTGCAGTTTGCCGAGCCGAAAGATTTCAGCAGCGGCCGCACGGGCGTCCTGGACTTCGGTAGCCATGATGCCCTTCCTTTGTGCTTCTTCTGCCGGTGAAGCCGCCGGCGCGGCTGGAGTCGGGCCCGCATGCGGGACCGCGGTACTGCGAAATTCGACGATGACGGGATAGGTGCGCGCGTCTTCGGCGCGCCCCGCGCCCACGCTGGTGTCCGCCGGCACGCCCACCGAACTCACCTCCATGGGCGTCCAGCTGGTGGCGCGATAGGTGTCGCCTTTTTCCTTGTCGGATTCATCGAGCACCATCTTCTTCACCGCGTAGCCCACGGAGGTGAACTTGCGGATGCCGTCGCGCATGTCGCGCTTGATGGCCTGCGCCGGCGCGTTGCGGCTGAAGCGCACGATGCCGCGCAGCTTTTTGTCCTCCACCGCGATGTTCTCGACGATGCCGGCGATCGCGCGCGCGTCGTGCGAATCGAGGAAGCTCAGGCCCAGCTTGGCGCGCGAGAGGTCCACGGCCTCGGGCGAGTGATCCAGAATCTCGCGGCCGAACCAGCGCTCGACAGGCGCTTCCGAGCTGATGCTGATCTCGTAGGTGTTCGTGGCTTTTTTCTTTTTGCCTTTTTTGTCCTTGGCTTTGCCCGCGGCCTCCTGTTCCTGCGAACCTTCGTCTTCGCCGCGCGGCTCGTCTTCCACGCCGAGTGGCTGGTCGGCGCCCAGATCACCTTCCTCAGCCTCCGGCTCGTCGTCGTCCTCGTCCTTGATTTCGTCGGGCTCGAGCGGATCGGCGTCGGTCTTGCCGGCGGCGCGCACGATGCGCACCGGGCGCATGCGCCCGATCGCGAAATCGCGATAGAGCACCGGCAGCTCGTCCAATTCGTTGAGGCCGCCGTCGCCGGCGTCGGCCGCGCGCGCCGAATCCCAGGCCAGCGCGGGATCGTCCGACTGCGGATCCGCGGCCACGCCGCGCGCCAGGCGGTCTGCGCGCACGCGCTCCTGGCGCTGCTGTTCCACGATCGAGCTTTTCTTGCCGTCCTGCTCGTCCTCGATCTTGATCCCGTATTTCTTCGCCGCCGCCACGATGCGGTCCCAGGCCTTGGCCTTCGCCGCCTTTTCCGGCATCTCGGTCTGATCGAAGCGCGCGATCGCGTTGCGGATGTGCCGCTTCGATTTCGCGTCGCTCTTAAATTCGATGGGCAGCTTCCAGGTGGATTTTTTCTTCGCGTTGCCTACGTAGGCGAAGGCGCTCGACTCCAGGTCCTCGCCCGCCACGCGCTTGGTGTTTTTCTCGGCCATCAGCGTTTTCCTAGCACTGCGAATTTTCGGCCGCCGGCTTGCGCCTCGACCGTGGCGTCCGGCTCGTCCGGTTCCTCATCCGAGGGGGTTTCCGAATCCTTCGGGCCTTTGTTCACGATGGGAGGCTTGGCCGCGATGGTGAAGTCCAGGCCGTATTCCTCGGCCAGCTCCTTCTCGCGCTTGATCTGCGCGAACACTTCCTCGACGTCGCCGCCTTCTTCGGAAATCACCCGGTCGCGCGTCTTCAATCCCGCGCCGATGCCCAGGATCGAGGCCTGCACATCTTTCAGCGGATCGACCCACGGCCAGCCGCGCGCTTCCCATTTGCCAGCCAGAAAGCGGCTCGGATCGCGCGAATCGAGCACCAGCTCCCCGGAAAGCAGCGCCATCGAGATCCAGCTCTTGAACACCGGCGCCAGGAAGTTTTCTTCCATGAACGTTTGGCAGATTTTCCACTGGTCGCGCTCGATCAGCAGACCCGAGCGCATGCTCGAATAGTTCACGCCTTCGAGGTCCGCGGCGAGCGCGTTGTAGGAAACACCCAGGCCGCCGGCGATGAATCGCAGCGTGGCTTTCAGAAAGGCGGCAAAGGAACTGTTGGGATGCTGCGGATCCCAGCTCTGGAAATCGAGGCCCGGCGGCAGCGTTTCGAGTTCGCCAGGCTGCGCATCCAGGTGGTAATGCGCGTCGTCGTTCTGCGCCTCGAAGGCCGAAGCATCCGTGTGCTTGAAAAAGCCCATCTTCGCGGCGCACACGCGCGAGGCCACCAGCTCCGCCTCCATGTAGCCGCCGAGCATGCGCAGCTCGAGCATCACCGGCGTGAACCAGGGAATGCCGCGCGTCTGCTGCACGCGCAGCGGATCGTAGAGGTGCAGGATGTATTCGGCCTTGATGCGCTCGCGCAAAAGCGAGCCGCCCAGGTCCGAAGGGTGCGCGGGATTCACGTGGTAAGCCACCGGCCTGCCCCACACGTCCACTTCCACTCCCATGCGGATTTCGTTGCCGTCGCCGCGCGGCGTCGCTCCGTTTTCCGAGCGATAGCGGTAGAAAAGCGGGTCCACCTGGTCGGCGTCGATCAGCTGCAGGGCGAAGCGGTATTTGTTGTCGAAGCCCGGCACCAGGCGCACGAACGCTTCGCCGTCCGTCGCCACCGTCTGCAGCACCAGCGACTGCACGGCGCGCAGGCTCAGCTTGCCGTCCACGGTGCATTCGCCGCGGCCGCTCCAATCGCGCCAGGCTTTCTGGATTTTGGCGTTCAGCCCGTCGTTCAGCTCGTCGCTGTTGTTGCGCACCATCGGCTGGTAGCCGATGCCGTACCGCCCCAGCACGTTCGCGGTCAGAATCTTCAGGTAGCTTTTGGCGACGGGATTGTTGCGGGAAAGCTCGCGCGCGCGCCCGCGCAAGATGCGCAGGTTGCCCTTGATCTCCTGATCGGCCGAAAGGATCGGAGCGTTCACCCAGTCCGCGGTCAGCCGCGAGGCGAGCGAGCCATTGAAGAGCGTCAGGTTGCGCTTGCTCTTCGCCGCACCAGGCGCCTCCGGCGAGATCCACGATGCGAGCCGGTTGCGCATGCCGCCGAGCCAGCTCACGGGCTGTTTCGCGCGGGCCATCAGTAGTCGAGTCCCGTCACGTCCTGCCACGTCGGCGGCAGATTCGTGCGTTCGCTCTCCTCGTTGAAGCGCACCTTGCGCGGCTTCGAAAGCATCCCAGGGTGCTGCTGCCGCCACACCACCGCGCGATACATGCCGCGCAGGCGCAGCAGCTCGGTCAAATTCATTTTGGTCACCGCGCGGCCGGCCACGTGGTAGGCCTCGATATCGGCGGAGTAGCTTCCGCCGCTGGTGCGCGCGGCGATCACCGCTTCGACGGCCGCCAGAGTCTTTTCCTCGAAAGTTTGAAACGTGCCCACCGGCGAGCTCGCCGCGCTCGGCTCCACATTGATCACCAGCTCGTCGCCGGTGATGTCGTAGGTAAGCGCCGGTCCCGCGGCCGCGCCGGCGTGCGTCTCGTCGACGGCCGTGGCGTTCGCGATCGTGAACGTTCCGCTCGCGCCGCCCTCGAGCGCGATGGCCGCGATCGCGGCGCCTGCACTGGAGGCCACGTTGTTTCCCGCATTCGCGAAGCCCGAGATCGCGACCGGCATGCCCACGTACGGCGCCGGTCCCGTGTAGCCGGAGAACGAGTAGATCCCGTTCGCGCCGCTCGCTTGCGCGGCGGTCAGCACGAAGCTCGTTCCGGGATTGGTCAGCCGCTCGGCGTAGCGATACGGCCCGGGCACGAGCGTGTTGTTCGTCGCGTCGAGTTCGACGAGAAACGTGGCGGGGTCGAAGGTGTTGGCGGCCTGGGTGAGCTTTTGCGTCAGGCCGTTCAGGTAGATGGCGTACTGCCAGCCGTCCGAGGGAGCGAAATCGGGAAGCGAGCGCGTGAATTTTACAGTGGTGCCTTGGGCGAAGTGCGTGGGCACCGAATCGGGAACCAGCGGAGGCATTGGATGAAAGAGTTAGGCTAGCAGTCGATCAGTTCGAGTTCCCAGCGCCGCGTGGCGCACGGCGTGAAGATCACCCCGCGTTTCGCGCCTTCGGCGAATCGGTCTTTGAGCTTGGCCTTTTTGCCGGGCCACAGCTCGAACTCCTGGCCGGGACTCACCTGCTTGGAAATTTCGGCGAGCAGCCGGTCGGCGCGTTCGTAGCCGCGGCGCCCGGACGTCTTCGCCTTCAGGAAGTCGCGCACCAGCTGCGTGATGTCGTTTTTCTCGGGTGCTTTCTTTTTCGCGCTGGTTTTCGTGGGCATGCTCAGATCGTAACGCACCAGGCCGGACGCCGGCGCATCTCTCCGGCCAGCATTGCCTGAATGGAGAACGGCACCTCGAGCGAAATGCGGCCGTCGCCGGTCTCGCGGCTCGGCCGCGCGAACGAGTCCTCGGCGAGCTGCCATACCTTGCCGCTCTCGCCCAGCGCGCGAATCTTGCCCTGGCGCGCCAGCGCGGTCGCTTCCCGGCCGCTCATGCGGTGGAATTCGTGGGCCGCGGCGCGCGCCGATCGCGCGTAGACGGATCCCGGCACGAAATCGTCTTCGGTGAAGTGGTGAGGCACCAGAATGTGCTTCTTCGCGGACACGGGTATGCGAGAACGAGAGTTCCCTAGCTGGGTGCGGGCAAACGGCCGCTAAGGAGAGGCCCGGGCAACTGGACGCATGATGGCAGCGGGGCGCCGCGCGTGGCGAGTGAATTCCTGGGGCATTTGTCGAATCAGCCACACGGAACGCCAGGACAGGGCCAGCTGTCCGCGCGTACTATACCTGTCCCTTGGTACAGGCAACCTGGGCAGGGGTTTTGCCGCAATACGCGCAGCGCAGGCCGCTCTTTCTTCGCAGTCCCAGGGCGCTGCGAAATTGGTGCGCGCGCGAGCGGCGCGGGTTGCGTAGCGAACGGCAAGGGCGATATTTGCGCGGGCTGCCGAGCTTGCCGCGGCGAGACATTTCATTGCGGCCCGCTTTGATCGCAGCATCGCGCGCTATTTTTGCGAAGTTGATCATGCCGACAGCGCGGGGGGCGGAATTTCGCTGGCCCTGGCAGGGCGGTAATGACCGCCGCGCGACCGGGTCGTGAAGATGCGGCCGTCAGGGGCGATCGCCCACATCTTCTGAAACCGACCATCGCGGTTATGAGTGGTGTGAAGGCCCTGGCTGATCTTGCGTATGATTTCGACCTGCTCGATTGTGCCTGCGGAGCGAACGGTGATCGTCATTTTCAGTGCCTCCCGGACTAACCAAACTGTATCACAGCAGCGGTAGATTGTCAAGCTAAAACTCATGCCCTCCAACCCTGCACCCAGCTCGATCCGCCGCGCTTCGGCCGCAGCGGAGATCCGCCTCCAGAAGCTGGTCCGCCGCCCTGCGGGGCCTCGTCCGGCGGCTCTTTCAGCGGCTCGGCCAGCGCGCCCAACTTGCGGATCGTCTGCTGCCCCAGCACGTAGAGCGCGGCCAGCGCGTAGACTTCGAGATCCAGCGCCTCGTTCCGCGCCCGTGTTTTGATGT
Organism: Candidatus Acidiferrales bacterium; assembly: GCA_050746725.1. Lineage (GTDB taxonomy): Bacteria > Acidobacteriota > Terriglobia > Acidiferrales > UBA7541 > Palsa-295. Next base: position 173,659 of record JBOGMX010000021.1, read on the forward strand.
ACTCGCGTACCGTGCCGCGGCCTTTTTTGTAGCGCCGCACGGCCTTTTCCGCAGTCAGCTGCTGCAAGTATTCGTCCTCGATGAAATCCGGCAGATGCATGAAGCCGGGTCCCGGCGCCGGGATCTTCAGCCGCGCGAAGATCCGATCCTTCGCCGTGTCCGTGCCGATGGTGAAGAGCTTCACGCGGTAGCGATTGTTGGTCGAGAACTTGCCGACGATCTCTTTGCCGCTTTCGCTCGATCCCTTCAGCGCGAAGATCCTCCGCGCCTGGCGCGCCGCCACGAATTTGTACACGGAGTCGGTGTGCTGCCCTCCGGAGTCGATCATCGTGCAGGCGATCCGCACGTCGCGGCCGCTCGCGGTGCTCCACTCGTCGGCGAGAAACGAATCGAGCCGATCCCAGGCTTCTTCCTGGCCCGGATCGCCGAAGATTTGCTGATACGCGATCAGCCAGCTCTCTTCGCCCGCGCCCCAGCCTTTCACCACACATTCCAGGCGGTCGGTCTGCACGTCCACGCTCGCGGTCAGCAGCCCCACGCCAGCCGGCACCTCGGCGTTGTAGGGCTCTAGCCTAGCCTTCAGCGCGATCGCCTCTACCTGATCGCCCTGCTCTTCCCAGGTCTCGCCCAGGCGCAGGTTGATGAACGCCTTCAGCTTTTCCGGGTTTTTCTCGTGGTTCGCTTCGGCCCACTCCTGCGCGAGCGCCGCCCAGTTGTCGCGCCACGGTGAGTACAAACCGTTCAAGTGAAAGCCCACGATCGGGCGATCCGGAAACTCGGCAATCCACTCGCCGGCGTTCAGCATTTGCTGTTTGTGCCGCTCCGGGATCTTCGCCTCGCATTTCGCGCACACGAACGCCACCGACGCGGCGATCACCTTCACCTGGCCGCCGATGGTTTCGCTTTCGTAGTAGAGCCGGTACTGTTTGGTCGACGGATCGCGCCACCAGAGCACTTGCTTGTGCCCGCACTCCGGACACGGCACGTGAAAGCGCCGTTTGTCACTGCGCTCGAAATCGCGCTCCACCGGCGAGATCCCTTTCGGCTTCGCCGGTGTCGAGCCGCGGATGATCTTGTAGTCGGTGAACGCGTCCGTGCGCCGCGTGGCGATCGACTGCGGATCGCCTTCGCCCTCGACGTCGAGCGGGTAGCCATCCACCTCATCCAGGACAACTATCGGCACCGGATCCGATCGCAGCCCCGCTCCGCTGTTCGCGCCCGTCAGCTTCAGGAAGCCGCCGGGAAATTCTTTCAGCGCCAGCGTGTTGCCGGCGCGGCGCGAGGTCGCGTCCTTGATCCGCGCGCGCAGCGCCGGGCACGCCTGGATCATCGGCGTGATGCGCTTTTTCCCGTAGTCCTTCGCGTTGTCGATGGTGGGCTGCACCATCATGATCGGCTTGGGGTCCACGTCGATGTAGTAGCCGAGGATGTTGTTCAGCACCGCGTCGGAAAAGCCCACCTGCGTGGGCTTCATCACCACCACTTCGTGCACGTTGGGATCGAGCACGCAGTCCATCATTTCGATCTGGAATTTCTCCGGACGGAACGGACCAGGCCGCGGGCTCGTGCCTTTCGGCATCACCCGGTTGCGCGTGGCCCACTCGCTCACCGTCACGTCCGGGGGCGGTTCGAAATGCTTCCACACCCGCGCCATCACCGCGCGAAAGTTCGTAGCCGCCGACTCGTGCGTCGTGAGCTCAGCCAATCAGCCTCCTCCGCGCTTTTCGATTTCGATGGGACTGCCCGGCGGTTCGGGATCGAGAGGGCCGTCTAACCGCGAGGCGATTTCGCGTGCATACTCCTCGACGAACGGGTTCGAGAAGATCGGCCTTCGATCGGGAAATTTCTCGACGTGGTTTACGATGATCGCTTCCACGTCGCCGGCCGGAAGGTGGTCGCGCAGCAGGATATATAGAAACGTGACCAGGCGCGTCGTGCGGCCGCTCATCGGCCCCGACACAAATCCGGAGAATTGCGCATCGCATAGGAAATCGCCTGCTCGTCTTTATCCATGCCCGTCTCCTTTGCTCGCCAGCTGCACGAGCGAGTCCTTCAACGCCTTCTCGATCTTCGCCTGCGCCATCACCCGCGAAGTTTCTCCGAGCAGCTCCGGCGCCAGGCGCGGCGCGACGGCCATGATCCGCGCCTTCGTCACCAGCACCAGGTCCATCATCTCTTTCTCCACGTCGTCGATCGCCACCAGCTGCCCGCGCTCGCGCGAGAGCTGAATTTCCTTCAGGTCGGCGTCGAGCCGCATCTTGCGGATCCGTTCGCGTGCCTCGCTCACCAGCTCGTCGCCTTCGAGCGGGACGGCTTTCTTCTCGATCGCCGACTGCAGATAGCGGATGTACCAGCGCACGCATTTGTCGAAATCGTATTTGCCGCGCAGCTCGCGCGGCAATCCCTCGGCGACCAGCTGGTGCACGCGCTGCTTCGTCAGATTCACGAACGCGGCGAGCTTCTCCGCGTTCACGATGCGCGCCGGCTCCGTTTTCGGTTTCGTTCGTTTCACGCGAAAGTAAAGTCAAGTCCGCCCGCGCAAGTCAGTGCGTGGTGCCTGGTCGCGGTCGCCGTCACCCGCGTGGGCAGGCATGCCGGAAGGACCCGCGCGCGCGACGGCGGGATCGGCCCAAGCCCGCTTATGTGTACGCATCAGTTACTTGCCGCGCAGATGACTTACGCGCGCCTGCAGCTCGCGCGTGAATTCTTCGGTGAAGATCGCCGCGAACCGCTCGTCGATCACCTCGATCATCGCGTCGCGCAGACGCACGTGCGTTCCGAGATGCGCGCTGGGTTTGAAGCGATAGAGCATCACGGTGCTGGAACTTTCCTCGAGCGCGCGACCGCCGGCGATGAACGCTTTGTCGCGCCGCTTCGATTTCGGCGCGCGTCCCACGCGCTGAAAGATTCCGACGCCCGGAATCACGAACGTGCGCTGCTTTCCCTTCCACTGCGTCGCGCCGCCGGCCGTCGTGTGGCGTTCCATGCTCAGCCGCTTGTACAACAATTTCGGAGTCACTTTTTGCGCGAACGACGGCCGCGCCGGCGAGCCAGTCAACGGAATCGCCACATCCGGTCCGCTTAAACTCTTTTTCTCGCCACTTTGTCCTTCTTCCAGAAAACCGAGTATCAACGGTGAGCCTTTGACGTTCTCATCCACACCGATCACGGCCGTGAGATTGCCGACGCGCGAATATTGCAGCACGCGGATGCGCTTCAGTAAGAATTGCTTGCGGATTTGCAGATGCGTTTCCGCTTCGTGTTGCGCGGCGATCGCGGCTTCCTGCGCGGTGCGCGTGATCGCGGTGTTCGCGGCGTACGGCGCCTGGCGCAGCATTTCGGAAGTCAGCCGAATCAGGTCGCCATCGTCGACTTTGACATCGATCTTCACGCTCACAGGATAGCCGAACTTCGGACACTTTCACCTAATTCCTGGCGACGTGGCGCGCGACGCACAATCGCAGCACTTCGAGCATCGGCGCTGGCAACTGCGGCAACACTCGCTTCGGCACGGTCAATAGAAAGCATCGCGGGCAAAGTATTTCGGCGCCTGGGCCGGACGCGGTTACTTCGTTCTGGTGCGTGCCGAGCGGCGTGCGGCACGATTCGCAGCGCGTGTCGATCGCCTCGGCGCAGCGGCAAGCCAGCTCGCGATATTGCGCCACCAGGATCGATTTCACGCGACGATCGCTTCCGGATCGTTTCGCTCGGCGGTTTTCCCACCTACCAAGCTAGAGTTTTCCCCGACTCTCCCTTTGGTTGGATTTTCCTCCCTCGAAGATTTTTCGCCGCCAAACATCGCGATCTGTTTCGCCGGCGCCGGCGAAAGCGAGTTTGCCCTTTCCGTGTGCGTCTTGTTCGCGGCGCGAAATTGCTTCACGCGCGCGCAAACCGAGTGATGCGGCACCATCCGCGAATCCTTGAGCGACGAAATCGGGATCCACTTCCCGGCCGGCGTGATGAACCACAGCAGCATCGTGCCGCAATCGCAGAGTTTATCCGCGCCACTGAAGCGGTAGCCGCCGGATTCGAGCTCCGCGAGCGTGGCTGGCCAATTCACAACGCCGCCGCGATCGCGCGCACCATTTGCCGGTTGACGAGCTCGTCGATCGGGATCTCGGCGCAGCGCGAGCAAATGCCGAGGCCGACTTCGTCGTCGACAGCCGCCCACGAGCAACCGCCAACGCACGCGTGTGAATCGGTGCAGCCGCAGCCGATGCAGGTGATTTCGTCGCCTAGTAAAGCGAACTCAGGCGAAGATCCTCGATCATCGTGCGCACCGCGATCGGGTCCGCCGCGGGATTCTGCCGCACGATTTTCGCGGCGATGCTTTCGATCTGTGTCCATACGTCCTCCCCGCTCGCTGCTGGATCGCGATTCGAGCGCAGGAATTCGATCCAAAGCCGATAGCGAACGTCTCTCGGAAAATCACGCATATCACGACGGCCTAATGCTATCGATCACCCGGAGGAATATTCCACTTCTGGATCTTGCGAATTGGATGTCCACGAGCCCAGCTTTGCGCAGGCGCCCCATCCAACGCCCGAGCGTCCGACCCGAAGGGCGTTCATCTGGTTGCCCTGGCCAATTCGTCAGTATTCAGCCATAGGTAACCACTTTTCCGTAATTGATCCGTCCGTCCGCGCTGGTTTGGTGCGAGATCAGAAAATCGTGCAGGTAGGAGGCTGGCCCGATTTTCTTTTTCATCCCGACGCGCTGTTCCGCCACGTAGATAATTCCTGGCACGTTTCCTCCTTCGCTCGGCTCAGTGGCGCCAATAGCCCCTCAGCCCGCTCTTTCGTCCTGCCAGCCGCTTTGCTGCAGCTGCAGGTGAAGCTCGCCCAGCCGTAAATCGCGTCGCGCCAGTGCCGCGGGATCGCTCGATCCGGCATAGATCGCGCGCAATCGCTCGATCTCGCCCAGCACGCGCCGTTGTTTTTGCGCTTGCCGGAACGCCTTGACCCTTTGCCAATCGGGTTCGACGGCCTCGCGCGCCGCAGGCGTGCGGGTGTTGCTTGTTTCTTTGTCTTTTTCTTTTAATTGATGTGCGGCACGTTTCTGCCGCACGAAACGGCACGTTTCTGCCGCACGTGCGGCAGGTTTTGTCGCGGGTGTTTGCCCTATTTCCACCCGGTTTTCCACAGGCTTTTCCACAGGTCGCGAGATAGGTACTGGACCCCCTAGTAACAGCAATTGCTCGGGCGCGCGCCGCGCGTCTGGCGCGAACTTCACGCTATTGACCAGACGGATGCGCATTCCGCGGTTGAACATCTCGACACTCACCCGCACCAAGCCGTGTTTCTTGAGCCTGGCCAGGTGCGCGCGCAGGGTGCGTTCGCTGGGGCGCCCGTCCCAATCCCCCGGCCAGTGCTGGGCGATCCAGCGGTAGCTGATAGGCTTTCCGTAATTCACGCGTCCGTCCGGGCTGGTCTGCCGCGCGATGAGGAACTCGTGCAGGTAGATTGCTGGCCCGATGTCTGCCTTCATCCCGATGCGTTCTTCCGAAACAGGCACGAACCTAGCCTGTGGCGCGCGCGCGGCGCTCATACGTGGCCCCAAGTTCAACCCCCTCAAATCAATTACGAAGCTTTTTGCTTGGCGCGTTTATGCCACTTCAAAGCCGTGGCGCGGCGCCATTTCTGTTTCTCTTCCCAGCTCGCGCGCGGGCGTCGCGGCATGTGCCGGTCGCGCGCGCGGACGGCCGCGGCGCACACGTCGTCGATCAGCCTGCCGAATTCATCCTCGCGTTGGCGCGTCAGATCGATCACGCTTCGCTCCTCCGCTGACGCGCGGCGGGATCGGCCCAAGCCCGCTTGATCGCTTCGGTCATCCGCTGACGCGCGGCGGGATCGGCCCAAGCCCGCTTACTCGCTTCGCTCCTCCGCTGACGCGCGGAAAGCGGGAGCTTTCCACGCGCCGCGCGCGCGGCTTCAATCTCGCGCACCGGCTTGCCTGCGATGCACGCGGCGCACATCGCCGTCCCGGAAATCACGCGCGCAGACGCCACGCGAAAACCGCGTTGCAGGTGCGGCTCGCAGAGCGTCATCGCCGCGGCTCCGCGTGAATCCGACGTTTCGTCATTCGATCAGCCCTCCGAGTTCATCCTCGCGCTGGCGCGTCAGATCGATCACGCTTCGCTCCTCCGCTGACGCACGGCGCGATCAGCCCAAGCCCGCTTGATCGCTTCGGTCATCTCGCTCATCCGCTGACGCGCGGCGGGATCGGCCCAAGTCCGCTTACTCACTTCGCCGATTATTTCGCGATGAGGCGCGCCGAGATTGTCGCCGGCCCTGGCGATCTCGCCGAAGAGCGCTACCACCCAGAGGCGTTTGCCTTTCCATTTTCCAGGATCCATCGTTGCGTGGAGCGCTCCTGCTGTGCAGAGGGCGAGCGGGCCCCCCACTGCTTGTACGAGGCCGGCCCTGGCGGCTTCCGCATCTTTCCGTCGGCCGCCGTTCGCCGGAAATCCTTCCTCGTCCGAACGCCAGAACGCGATTGCCGACGCTGTCATTTCCAGTTCCGCCAACCGTTCGCGCGCCGAATCCGGCCAGCCAGAAAGCGCAGAGCGGAAAACCCAGAGCCAGTAGCCGTCGCCGTAGCCGGAGCCATCGCCGAAGCCGCAGCCGTCGCCGCAGCCGAAGCCGAAGCCGTAGCCGGAGCCATCGCCGAAGCCGGAGCCGTCGCCGCAAAGGTATCGGCCGCAAGGATCGAGAGTTCCCTGATCGTCGAAGTCGCGCACGCGTCCAGCCGTCACCCGCTGAAAAATAAGGCTGGCGTCGTAGAGATCGAGCAGCGCGCCGCAAGCCGCGCAGCCGCCAACGATTCCGGCGTTGCCTTGCGTGGCAGGATCGTACTTCGGATGCCGCTTGCATTTCACTCGCGCCTCGATTTTGATCTTCAGCACGGCGCCGTCTCCTGCTCGCTTTTCTTCGGCTTGATCGTTTCGCGCAGAATGAACTGGACGTCGATCACTGCGCCGCTTTCGAGATTCGCCCAGTTCGCCTCGATGTGATCGTGCGCCACGCGCATCGTGCGCGCCGGGCCCCACTGATAGGGATCGTACTGGCAGCTCATCCCTACCAGGTGAATCAGGATCACCAGCGGATGATCGGGACTCGCGAATCCGGCGCGGCGCGCCAGGTATCCGTCCGAGCCGCCGACGCGCACCGCCAGCGCGGGAATAAATGTGCCGCGATCGCGAATCTCGAAGAGTTTGTTTTCCATCGTTTACGCAGCCGCTCTTTCCCTTGCGATTTTCATCGATCTAGAAATCTTCCGAGGACGTAACCGAGCCCTCCGGCCAGCGCGAAGAGCATCAGCCATGCCAGCACCCGTCCGCTGATGCGCCAGAATGGTGCAAACGAGACCGGCTTGCCGACGATGATCACGCGGCCTTCTCCGCCGCAGCGCGAGCATTGGAGCCAGCTGTCCCCGGTCAGGATGTAGCCGTCGTCGCAGCCGGGACCATCGCAGATCGCGGACAGAATTTCGGCGGTCATGCCGCGCTCTTTTCGCCGGCAAACGCGGCGCGCGCGCGTTCGAGGCGCTCCACCACCCTGGCGATGGTGATTTCCTCGTCGAGGATGGCCAGCGTGGTGCGCGTTGCGGGGTCTTGAAACAGATGCAGCGTCTGCCCGGCCAGCAGCGATGCCTGCGGACCCAGGTAGCGTCCGCCGGCGAATTCGATCACGCGCCGCGCGAAGTGCGACCAATCGGGAGTGAGTTCCACCGCGCTAGGCCGTCCGAGGACACGAATAGCGCTGTTCGTTTCTGTCGCTGTCATTGGTCCTTCCCCTTTTTCGGCTCGGCGAGCCGCTTACTGGAAAACTAACCCCTGTAGAACACAGCGCGGTCCGCCAGCGCCGCCTTCCACGCTTCCACTTCGTGGCCGCGCGCGAGCGATGGATCGCGAAGCAGCGCGTCCGCGCGTATTTCGGTCTCGTCGATCGCCGCGCCCGGCGCTAGCTGCAGCAAGTGGTACACCAGAAGGATTTTGAACAGCGGACCGAATGAGACGACTTTCGCATTCGTGTGCAGCGGCACCGGACGCATCACGCCACCGCCGTCCGCGCGGTTTTGCCGCGATGTTTTTCGGGCCACACGCTGGGCATATCGCCCTGGGCGATCTTGCGGGCGCAGCGCTCGATTTCCTCGCGATGCACCAGCACGCGACGTCCGAAACGCACGCTGCGCAGCAGCCCGGCCGCCAGCATCAGATCCAGCGTCGAGACGCTCACCGCCAGCGCCGCCGCCGCTTCTTTGCGCGAAAAAAGAACTTTCGGTCCCGGTTCCATCAGAAAACCTTTCCGGTACTAGAACGGCCGTCCCGATCTTGCATGCTCTCCCGTTCCATTGGTTTAACCCGCGTCCTTCGCCAAACTGAACACGATGCTTTTTTGCCGGCCGACGCCGACCCGCGCTTACGCCGCAGCCTGCTCTTTTCGCTGCTTCTGGAGGAAATCCTCGATCACGATCCGGCAGAGCTGCCCCGGCGCGCGGCGCTGCTCGCGCGCTACACGTTCCAGCTCGCGGCGATCTTCCTTCGTGAGCCGCACGCCGATCTGTTCCGAGAACTCTTTTTTCGTAATCATATTAAACAAAGTAACCTAGGATATCATTGATGTCAAGGATTATTCTGTCTAAGCTGCCTGGCGTGACAGGAGACAAGAAAACAGAGCAGATCGGGTTCAAAGTGACGCCGGAACTGTTTGAGGCTTTGGAACGGGCCGCTGCCACCGATCACCGCCCGCGCAACCAGCTGGCGCGCTTGATCTTCGAATGGGCGTTCGAACGGTACCGGGACGCGGGCTCGTACCATGACCTGATTGCGGGGCAGCTCCCGGAAAAAAAGAGAAGGCAGGCCTAAGAAGGTGATTCTGTTTCGCCGCCCTCCTATATCATAGCGGCCCCGCGGTGGCGAGGATGAGAACTGCTTTCTTAGCAAAGCGAGCAACTGACGAAGCGTGAAACGAAAGCACCAAGGCGTGCAGGAGTGGCCGCTCGGATCGGGCCGCTACCGCATCGATTACTACGACGCGGAGGGCAAGCGGCGCCGCGAGCTGGTCGGCTCCGAGAAGCTGGCGCTCCAGGTCTATCGCCAGCGACGCACGGAGATTTGGGAGGGGCGCTATCAGCCGAAGCGCCAGCCCAGAGCGACGTTCCGCGAGCTCGCGCAGAAACGCATGGAAGCGAAGAAAACGCGCCTTTCGCCGCGCTCCTACGAAACCGATGATCGCCGTCTGCAGCGCCTCAATCGCGTGCTCGGCGACCTGCCGGCCGCGAAGGTGACGCCTGCCAAGATCGAGTCATTCCTGCGGACGGTGCTCGCGCCCCACGAGATCGGCAAAGGGAAGAAGCCGCGCGCCTCGACGAGGTCGACGGCGAATCGCTATCGCGCGCTGATCTCCAGCATCTTTTCGCACGGCGTGCACGAGGGCCTTGTCGACAAGAATCCCGCGAAGCGCGTCGATCGCATGCGCGAGCCGGCCGGGCGTATCCGGTTTCTCGACCTCGAAGAGGAGCGCGCGATCCGCGCAGCCGCCGCCACCGAACACGCCGCGCACGCCTTCGAAATCGATCTGGCGATTCAGACGGGCATGCGGCGCGGCGAGCAGTGGGGAATGCGCTGGCAGGACGTCGATCTAGAAAACTCGATCGCGCACGTGGAGGGCAAAAGCGGGCGGCGCCAGGTGCGCCTGAACGGCGCGGCTAAAAACGCGCTGATCAAGCTCAACGAGATCGCCAACGGCTCACCGTTTGTTTCGCCTGATAAGGTGCGCGACGGCCAGGGCGATTTTCGACGGTGGTTCGAGCGCTCCTGCAAGAGAGCGGGCGTGGACGGCAGCTGCTGGCACACCATGCGCCACACCTTCGTATCGCGGCTGGTGATGCTCGGCGTGCCCATTCCGACGATCCAGAAGCTGGCCGGGCATCGCTCGGTGCAGACCACCATGCGCTACGCGCATCTGGCTCCGGAGCACGAAAAGGCGGAGGTCGAGCGGCTTAGTCACTTTCATGGACACTCGGCCACAAGCCCAGCCGGAACGAGGCAGCAAACCATGCGTTTTCAATCATAGGGCCCGTAGCTCAGCGGTTAGAGCAGCGGACTCATAATCCGTTGGTCCAAGGTTCAAATCCTTGCGGGCCCACCAGCGTACATTGCGGGGCATGATGTTTACTGGCGCAACCGGGAAGCTGTTTCGAGAGTCTCATCACCGGAACGGAAGCAGATCCGCCCAACATGGAGGTGCACCAAACATGAGATCCCAACAGGCGAAGCGAGTCGGCATGCTGATCACCGCCGCCATGGCGTTTCTGCTCGTTGCGACCGTGGTTCGAGCGCAGGCAGGAGTCTCGGGCCCACCGGCCGGTCTGAACGACTCATCGACGCAAACGCAGAACACCCGCGAGATAGAACGGTTACAGCAGAAGCAACTTGGCAACCCCAAGGCCGCGAAGGCCTACGATTCGTTTATGAAGCAAAAAAATCCGGACAAGCGAATCAAGCAGGGCAAAGACTTTATCAACCGCTACCCTTCCGATTTTCGCGCCCAGGCAGTGTATGAACAGCTCGCGCAGTTGTACTACTCGAAGAAGGACATCGCGGATTTTTATTCCTGCACCGACAGGGGAATTGCCCTCTATCCCGACGATGCGACGCTGCTTTCTTTGGCTGGCTGGGTGATTCCGCACGAGTATAAAGCGACCGACCCGAACGGAGCCAAAGACCTTCAAAAGGCCGAGATGTACGAAAAGCGCGCGCTGAATGCAATCTCCATCATGAAAGCGCCGAGGGGCATGCCGAATGACAAGTTCGCGGCTTATAAGAAACAAGTCTTGGCGCTTGCGCATGGCGCGCTGGGCCTCATTTACTTTCGCCAGTCAAAATTCCAGGAATCGGTAACGGAAATGCAAAGAGCCACCGAAGACACAGCCAGTCCGGACGCGACCGATTACCTCATCCTCGGAGCCGACTATCAGAACCTGGACCGATTTAAGGATGCCGCCGACGCGTTCAACCATTGCGTCCAGATCGGCGGCCCTCTGGAATCCGGTTGCAAGCAGTACGCGGACAGCTCGGCGAAGCAAGCGGCCGCGGGCAAGTAAACCTTACGGCATTAGGAATTTCGCGGCGAACTTCCCACCCGTTCGCTCTCAGTACGTGCTCTCAGTACGTGTCTTTTTCGATTGTACCCGCCATCGACGGCTGGCCATTCGGTTGCTGAGCGAATAAACTCGTCTAGATCTGGCGTCTTCTTCTTTCACAGCTAAGGACGGGTTCGCACGTTGATGGAAGTCCTCAAAACATTATTTGAGCGGCATTTTCATGTCCCGGTCGAACGAACCCAGCCGCTCCAGGGACAACTGGGCGGCTCGGGACGCAAGATCATCCGCCTGACGAGCAGCGCTTCCAGTGCTATCGGGGTGCTGCACGACGTGCGCGAAGAAAACCTCGCGTTTCTGGAGTTTTCGCGCCACTTTCGCAAGCATGGTCTGCCGGTACCGGAAATCTACGCCGAGGATTTGGATCGAGGCGGTTATCTCGAAGAAGATCTCGGCGATACGACGCTCTTCGAATCTCTCTCGAAACATCGCGCCGGCGAAAACCTCTCGCCAGAAACCATCGATGCGTATCGCAAAGTGGTTGACGTGCTGCCGCGCTTTCAGATCGAAGCCGGTCGTGATTTGAACTACGAAGTGTGTTATCCGCGCGCCGTTTTCGACGCTCAATCGATCGCGTGGGACCTGAATTACTTCAAGTATTACTTCCTAAAGCTCGCGGGCATCTCCTTTAACGAACAGTCGCTCGAAGACGATTTTTCCCGCCTCACTAAATTCCTGCTGAGCGCCAAGCTCGACTATTTCCTCTACCGCGATTTTCAGTCGCGCAACATCATGCTGCGCGATGGCAAACCATTCTTCGTCGATTATCAGGGCGGCCGCAAAGGCGCGCTGCAATACGATATCGCTTCCCTGCTCTACGACGCCAAGGCCGACCTGCCTCCGGCATTGCGCCAGCAACTGCTCGACCGCTACATCGAACGTATAGCGGACTTCTCCGATATTCGCCGTAATGACTTCATGCGCCACTATTACGCCTACGTCTACGTCCGCATCATGCAGGCGCTGGGCGCTTACGGCTTTCGCGGATTCTACGAGCGCAAGTCACACTTTTTGCAAAGTGTGCCCTTCGCGATGAAAAACCTGCGCTGGCTGCTCCAGAACGTGGAACTGCCCATCGCACTGCCCTCGCTGATGGAAGCCTTCAAGACCATGGCGGCTTCCGAAAGACTGCAAAATCTAGCTGCCAAGGAAGGCTCTCTCGTCGTTCGCATTTTCAGCTTTTCCTATCGCGGCGGGATTCCACGTGATGAAACCGGCCATGGTGGAGGATTCGTGTTTGACGCGCGCAGCATTCCCAATCCCGGACGAGAAGAGCGATTCAAGCCGCTAACCGGCAAGGACGCACCAGTAATCGAATTTTTGGACCAGCAGCCGCGCGCTCATGAATTTCTCGGGCACGCGCTTTCGCTCGTGGACGCCAGCGTTCGCGCTTACCGGAGCCGCGGCTTTACCAGCTTGACGGTGTCGTTCGGCTGCACGGGCGGACAGCATCGCTCCGTCTATTTCGCCGAGCAGTTGGCCAAGCGACTGTGCGGAAGAAGCGGCGTGGAGGTCGTGGTGCGCCATATCGAGCTGGAGAACATGAATAAATGAAGGCCATGATTTTGGCCGCCGGGCTGGGAACCCGTCTCCGACCGCTCACGGACGATCGTCCCAAAGCATTGGTCGAAGTGGCGGGACGGACGATGCTGGAGATCGCGATCGAGCGTTTGCGCGGGTTCGGCATACGTGAAGTGATCGTCAACGCGCATCATTTTGCGGAACAGATCACTGGATATTTGAAAGCAAATGAAAATTTCGGCATGCGCATTGAAGTGTCGCATGAAAATCTCCTGCTCGATACCGGCGGAGGACTAAAGAAAACCGCGCCTTTTTTTCTCGATGATTCCAGTGGAGGAGGCGAAGCGTTCATTCTTCACAATGTGGACGTGGTGAGTTCGATCGATCTCCGTCGCATGTTGCAATTCCACGCGGATAACAGAGCGCTCGCAACTCTGGCGGTTCAGGACCGGGAGGCATCCCGATATTTGCTCTTCGACGAGCATCTGCAGCTTTGCGGCCGCCGCTCCAAGGAGGTCCAGCAAGACGAGATGGCGCGAGATGCAGCGTCAGTCAAGCCGCTGGCCTTTTGCGGCATCCACGTGATTTCTCCGCGTATTTTCTCGCTGATGACCGAAATGGGGGTTTTCTCCATTATCACTGCCTATTTGCGGTTAGCCGCGGACGGGGAAACGATTGTGGCATTTCGCGCGGATCAATCCTATTGGCGCGATCTGGGCCGCCCGGCGCAAGTCCTCCAAGCGGAGCGAGATTTCAAGACTAGGGTCATTGGCTGACGGCACTGCATGTTCCGCTCGCCTAAAAGGAAATTTGCGCGCCCGCAATGGCTCTGCTTATGCCGCCACACTCTGCCGGCACGAAGACGTAAAGCCGCTCAGGATCAGATCAGGCTCCGGCGGCTGCCGGCGCTATTTGGTTCAGAATTAGCCAATACAGCCCTAGTTGCTTCACAGCCTCAATAAATTCCCCAAACTCCACAGGCTTGCGGACGTAGCTATTGGCTCCCAAGCCGTATCCGTTAATGCGATCCTGCTCCTCAATCGATGAGGTGAGGATCACCACTGGCAGAAGTTTCGTGCGCTCGTTGCCGCGCATCGCTCGCAGGACTTCGAATCCGTCCACCTTGGGAAGTTTCAAATCGAGCAGGATCACCTGGGGTGGCACTCGCGTGTCGCGCCCCGCGTACATTCCCTCCCCGAACAGGTAGTCCAGCGCCTCGCGGCCGTCGCGCGCCACCACCACTTCGTTCTTGATGTTATTTTTCTTCAACGCCCGCAAGGTGAGAGCTTCATCATCGGGGTTGTCCTCCACCAGCAAAATGACGGCATCCTTCATACGAGCCTCCTCGAAAAAAGCTGCTACAGAGTGAAATAGAAAGCTGCGCCCCGGTCCACGGCGCTTTCGGCCCATACCGCGCCTCCATGACGGTTGATAATGCGCTGCACCGTGGCTAAACCAACGCCCGTGCCGGGAAAATCGGTCATCGCGTGCAAGCGCTGGAACGCCCCAAAAAGGCGGTCGGCGTACTTCGGGTCAAAACCAGCGCCGTTGTCTCGCACGAAATAAGAAAGGTTACCGTTATCCCTATTGCGCCCAAATTCGATCGAGGCGCGATCGCGCTTGGAGGTGAATTTCCACGCGTTGTTCAGTAGATTCTCGAGAACGATTCGCAATAGGCCAGGATCGGCCCACGCTTCCATCCCTTCCTCGATGCGAAATTCCACTTCGCGTCCAGGCTGGGTTTTGCGCAGATCGTTGGCGATTGAGACCGCGAGGGCCGTTGCATCCACATTCTGCTTTTGAATCTTGGCTCGCGAAACACGCGCCAAATTGAGCAGATCGTCGATTAGGACACCCATGCGCTGCGCGGAAGCGCGGATTCGCCGTAGGTAGTCCTTGCCCGTTGTATCGAGCTGGGGTTCGCAATCCTCCAGCAAAGCCTGGCTGAATCCATCGATGCTGCGCAAAGGGGCGCGGAGATCGTGGGAAACGGAGTAGGAAAAGGATTCGAGTTCCTTGTTCGCGTGCGTGAGCTGGGCGGTGCGCTCCTCCACACGCCGCTCCAGTTCGTTATGAGTCTCCTGCAAGGCCCGGTCGCGTTTTTGAATCTGTTTGAGCATTTCATTGAAGGAGGCGATTAGCAAAGCTACTTCATCGTTCCTGCCGGTCGGAACAGCCCGCGTCGAATAGTCCTGGCTTTGGGTAACATCGCGCGCCAAAACCGCCAGGCCCACGATCGGATCTGCAACGGCTTTGCGAAACATCCAGGAAACTGGCAGGGCCGCCCCCAAAGAAGCAATCAGCACCGCTAAGGCAATTCCGGCGTACTCTTTGAGGCGGCGGTCTATCTGCTTCAGATCCGATTCCAAATAGACGGCACCTAGATGCTTTCCGTTAAAGACGATAGAGCGCACCAGCACGATGTTGCCGTGGCCGAAGCGAAAGGCTTCGGGCCTCCCGCTGGGAATCACGGGCAGCGACGGAACGGCTTCTTCGCGGGTTCGCCGGTAAAGGGCAAACCGGCGGCCCGTAACCGTGTAGATTCCGGCCGCCGTAACATGGGGAGCGGCATCGAGAGCCGACAGCGTCTTTTCAGCCGAGGAAGGATCGTTGAATAGCAAGGCCGAAACGCTATTGGAACCGATGATCTGAGCGCGGATCGAAAGTTGGTTAACCATATTTTTACGGAATGTAATCTGGTCGTAACCAACGAACGCGGCGCAAGCCATCAAAAGCGCTGCGGCGCTTACCAATAGATTGACCCAAGTAAGATTTTTGGAAAAACTTTGGTCGGGCAAGCGTAATTTCATTCTCAAGATCCCGATACAGTCTTTGTTCTGACGGCAGCGGCCACCTTCAGCAGATCCGAACTCAATACCAGCCCGACGGATTTGGCTGCTGCCAGATTGACTTCGAAACGAACGCTGTCTCCTTTCCACACGAACTGGATCATTCCTCCTCGCCGCGAGAAATCGGGAATGTCGCTCACCGTCAATACTTCCGCGTTGTTTAGCGCCGAGAGAATCGTTTTTAGATCTTTCGTTTCGGAACGGCTAATGAAGAGGATGCGGCACGGCCGCGCCTCGCCCGCATTGGCAACGCGTTCGACGAAAACGCTTCGGCCATCAAGAGTTTCTCCGGCAAATGTTGAATCCAGAATGGAGCCGAAGGGATCTTCTCCAAGGACGCACACACCGAAGGGCCCGCTCGATGATTTCGCTATCTCGGGCCACGAAACGAAAAGGGCAAAGTTGTACATATATGCGGCCTTCACTTGATATTCCGTTGCCCTCGATCCCTGCGCACGAACACCGGGAGCGGCCAGCAAAACACCCCATAACACGAGCGCAGCCAATCGCATGAAATCACGGCCGCCATGCAGGCAGCGATGCGCCGCTGCGACGGCAAAATCGGCGTCCACCTTGCTTACAGCGTTCATCGGCCGCTGTTTCGTTATCGTCTCCAAGTGATGCTGGTATAGATCGAGCGCTTGACGCCAACATTCGGTTCACCTGGAACGCCGAGGCCGAACTCCGCTTGGTACGGACGAAACAGGTCTTCGCCCACGACGGATACTTCAAAGTGTTTTCCGTAGGCCCAACCGACGTGCACATCCATGGTCGAATAGCTGCGCACGGATTGGGCCGGCAGGGCGCTCACGTACCGATAGGTTGGGTCGAACTCGAAGTGTGCAGGTAAATTGAAGAGCGATTGCACAACCACTTGGTGATGCGGGCTCGATCCGGTGTCCGACGCGGCAGTGGAGGTATCGGTGATTCCCTTCTTGTCTTTGAGGTGCATCTCCAAGTACGAATAGGAACCCTTCAGTTGCCACCAGCTTGTTGGCTTCCAATCCGGACTGATCTCGATACCGTCGGTATTGCCAATCAAGCCGTTCGCCCAGGGATAGGTCAGCACCACGTTGACGGGATCGCCCGGCGGCGGTTCCGTTTGCAGGCTGATCGACGGGGTGCCCAAGCTTTCCACGTCGTTGTAGTTGTTGAAGAATGTGTCGAGATCCAAGTAGAAACGGGGCGTAATCAGCGTGCGATATCCCGCCTCATAGCCAAACAAACGCTCCGGGGCAAAAGTCGGGTCGCCGGCGATCCCAAGGAAGATGGGGTAGGGCGGGGTTGCTGAAACCAAGCCGATAAGCTGCAAATCACGGTCGAGCCGGGAGGGAGTGCGAACCGCGCGCGATACCGCAGCCCAGAACGTCTGGTGGTCGTTGAGGGTCCACAGCAACCGGACGCTGGGTTGGTATTCGAAGCCGCTGAAGTTGTTGTATCCCAGCTTCGATCCCAACGTCACGGAGAGACGATTTCGCAAGATCGGTATCTCGTCCTGCACGAAACCGCTGTAGACGCTGTCAGTCTGCCGGTGCGGCAGAAAATTGACCGTCGCCTGCGTCTGTATGAAATAGCTGGGGCTCTGCCGAATGCCGAGTCCCCAGATAAAGTCCTGGCTTTCGGGCAGCTTGAAATGATCGACGAAATCGACATCGAAAGTGTCGCGTGTCTCTCCGAGCTGGACGTCCTGGCGGTTGGTGCGATCAAAATAAGCCTCGATGTGGAAATCCGAATCGCGATGAAGCTGCCGGTGCCACGTCCAAACAAGGCTTCCGCCGGAGACGAGCGCCTCATTGGCGATGTTGGATTGCGACGGAGGCGCGTAGTAGGCGATGTTGTTCAGTTGGCCGCTTTGTCCGCGATAGACGTCTCCCTCGACCATGAATGAATCGCGGCTACCGCGAGTCCAGTCCGCGCGGAATCCGAGTTGGCCCATCCTCCACGCGTCGAATTCATTGCCGTTCGGGTGAAACTCAGGCCCACGAGTGAAACCCATCCCGTATACGCGGTAGTTGAATTTCTTGCGTACGGAACCTCCATAACGAAATATGCCTGTGCCTTGATCGACGTTCCCGCCTCCCGCCGAAGCGAGCAGCCCGTGCGTATCCTTGGAATTTTTGGTGATGATGTTAATCACGCCATTTACGGCGTTCGCGCCCCAGACAGTTCCGCCCGGACCCCGGATGACTTCGATGCGCTCGATATCCTGCAGCGGCAGGTTCTGCACGTCCCAATAGACGCCCTCGAAAAGCGGCGTGTAGACGCTACGCCCATCGATGAGCACGAGCACCGACTTCGAAAATATGCTGCCGAAGCCTCGAATGCCGACGGACCATCCATTGGAAGTAACTCTCGCTACCTCCACGCCAGGAACAAGCCGCAGGATCTCCGGAATCGTGGTAGCTCCGGACCGTCGGATGTCGTCCTGGGTGACAACGTAAATCGCCGCGGGCGTATTCCACACCTCTTCGGGCTCCTTGGATACGCTCGTCACCTCGACGTTTCCCAATTGTTGCAGGCTTAAGTGCTTGAGTGGAACTTGGGCAGACTGGTCACTCAGCGGCGCGGCGGTGCAGTTTGGAGCCACCGCGATAGCCGGTATGGAGACGGTCAATAGACACCCAAACGCGCACCGGTACAGGCGGGATTTGACTCGCGCGAGTCCGCGAAAATACATTTTTCGGGTTGGGCAAGACGAACAGGACGGAACGAACGCAACACGCCGGCAGTACCTCTTCAACACCCAGTCCCCCTGGTGGGCTACACACCCGGCACAGAGATCGAATGCCGGTGTCCTAGACGCGCAATTTCAGCTCACGCGCCTATTGGGGCCGTGCCCACACGATAAGTTTTGGAAGGGGTGCGCTTATTCTAAAGAGGAGCCGAGCAAAGTCAAATCGCCTCGACGCATCGGTTTCCAGAGTTGAATGTGCCAGCATGAAACACTGCGGAAAACTCCAGCTCCGCGCACCACGTTCTCACGGGCCACATTCGAGCGGCGTTCCATGACGAAATTAATAAGAGGGTGGAAGTCAGGCGTAGCGGAAGAGCGCTTTGAATCCGTAGTCCATGTGCTGCTGGATGTGGCAGTGGAAAAGCGTGAGCCCCGGCTGGTCCGCGACTAAATCCACGGTCACGCGTCCGTAAAGTGGCACGATCACAGTGTCCTTCATAATCCCGGACGTTTTCTTGCCGTTGATATCGACAAGCTCGAAGCTGTGCCGATGGATGTGCAGCGGGTGCGCATCGTCCGTGCGGTTGTGAAATACGATGCGGTAACGCGCGCCCTGCTGCAGGACGAATTCGCGATCGTGCGGATATTGCTTACCATTCACCAGCCAGGCATTGAACTGCCCCGCCCCGCTGGGAATTTTCTCGAATACCATATCGATGGTGTGATCCGGGGCGGGCTGCGCTCCACCGGGACGTCCAAATACCGTGTAGTCCCACGGAGCCGGCGATGGAGCCATCCATTGCGGCTGACGATGCTGGTTAGCGTATTCAATAACCACGCCCAGGCCGGAATTGCGAATCATATCCACCGTCCCACCCAAAATCCAAACACCCGGTTGGTTCATTTCGATGATCGCATCCACGCGCTCGCCGGGGCCGAGCATCAGCGTATCGACAGATGCGGGCACTGGCACCGGATTGCCGTCGAGCGCGAGCACGCGAAATTTGTGTCCCGGCAGAGCGATGCTGCGATTCTCGATCCCGCTGGCGTTTAAGATATGCGCCAGCACGCGCTGCCCCAGCCGGACGCGAATCGGCTCGCCCGCGCCAAGCACTTTGTCATTGATCGAAAAAATCAGCGAATCCACTTCCAAGCCGTTCGGCCGCGTGTCGAGCACCGCAGGGCGTTCTGGCTGCGGACCGCCTGGGCCCTGCTCGTCCGTATCCATCGGCTGATTCGTGAAAAACGGCTCCCAATCGCGCAGTGCCAAAAAAATCTCCTGGTCGTAGTGGCCCGGATCCTTACCTGAATCGACCATTAGAAAGCCGAACTCACCGGTGTAGGTGCTGCGATACAGATCGGCCATGGCCGCCGTATGCGAGTGATACCAGCGCGTGCCCGCCGGACGCGGAGTGAATTGATACCGGCGGCTGCCATGGGGCGGCACCGGCGGCGTTCCCTCTTCTGCCACTCCGTCCACATCCGAGGGAATGTGCAATCCGTGCCAGTGGACGTACTCGGGCACGTCCGTCTCGTTAAAGACATCCACGGTAACCGGCACGCCCTCGCGCATGCGGAGAATCGGCCCAGGCGAACCGCCGTTGTAGCCCATCGTGCTGATAATGTGATTGGGTGTTAGGGCGACCGTCACCGGCGAAATGCGGAGGGTGATGTCCGCTTTACCGCTGGCGGAGGTGGCGCCTCCGGCGGGAATTGGCACAGCTCCGGGTGGCGCATTCTGCGCGTGTGCGGGCAGCAGGCCAGCCGCAGCCGATTCAATCGCAGCGGCGCCCGCCAGTTTCATCAGGTCTCGGCGCTTCACATTTCACCCCAAAGGGCCGGCGCTCCGTCGGTCTCGAGAGGCACTGAGCGCGGTAATTTTGCAGCGAAGTTCCCGATTGGAGATGAGTCCGGCATCTGGTACGCTCTCCGGCGTATTAGAGTATCTCATGAAGCCCGTGCCCCGCATTGCGGTGCTGATCTCCCTGATGATGTTCGGCATTGGCCTGTTGGCCATGCGGTCGCGCGGATTCCAATGGTTCGGACAGGGCCCCTACGCTCCCGTAACACCTGAACAAAACAACGTCAAAGCTGAATTTTACTGGTCGCGCCTGCGCTACACCTCCGCGCAAGGCAGTTTCGGCGGTTTTGGCTACCGCTACGGCTTTGGCGGTGGCAGTTGGTCGCAGGACTACCCGAAAGCGGACCGTCAGTTCCTGATGGCCTTGCGGCGCCTTACTCGCGTGGACGCGCGCCCCACAGAACAGGTGGTCGATCTCGATAGCGACGCCATCTACAACTATCCGTGGGTTTACGCCGTCCAAGTGGAGAACTGGACTTTTACTCCAGCGGAAGCCGCGCGGCTTCGGCAATATTTGCTGCGCGGGGGATTTCTGATGGTCGACGATTTCCACGGCACCGAAGATTGGGAACACTTCCTGCGCGGTATGCGCATGGTTTTTCCGAACCGCCCCATAGAGGACATCAGCAACAACGACGAAATTTTCCACGTGCTCTACGACCTCAGCAACCGCTTTCAGGTACCCGGCGAACAATATGTCGTCACGGGCCGGACGTATGAGAAAGACGGCTACGTGCCGAAATGGCGAGCCATTCGCGACGATAAGGGACGCATCATCGTGGCCATCTGCCACAACATGCATCTCGGCGATGCATGGGAGTGGGCGGATAGTCCTCAGTATCCGGAGCGTTTCGCTTCGCTGGCGTTTCGCGTGGGCATCAATTACGTGATTTACGGAATGACGCACTAAGTGACGTGGTAAGCGATCGACTGAAAGCGATCTAGGCGCGAGGTTGTGCCAACGATGTTCGAGTGGCTGTTCAAGTATCCTGCGGCAGTGTATTCCAAGGGCCATCTGGTCCTGCTAGGAAGCTGGCCGAAGTGGGTTCTCCTTGCGCTTATCGTGCTCGCGGCGGTGGGACTGGCGCTGCTGATCCGGGCACGAGTCGCGCAGGCCGCTCCGAGAATGCGGGGCCGACGGGCCGGAGTCGTCTGGCTCATCCAATCCTGCCTTGCAGCGCTTCTGCTAGTGTTGCTGTGGCAGCCGGCGATTACCGTGGCCGAGCTGAAACCGCAGCAGAATATCATCGCCGTGCTGGTGGACGATTCGCGCAGCATGGCCATCGCCGATAGCGGCCCCACGCGCGAAGCGGACGCGGTGAAGTCGCTGCAAAATGGCGTCATCGCCGGCCTACAAAAGAAATTTCAAACGCGCATCTATACCTTCGACACCCACATCTCGCGCGTTTCAGATCTCGCGCAGATTCGACCTACGGCTCCGGCCACGCATATCGGAGAAAGCCTGGACGAATTAGTCAGCGAAACTTCCGACCTCCCGGTTGGCGCCATCCTGCTACTTACCGACGGCGCGGATAACAGCGGCGGAATCGGCCGCAACACCATCGCTGAACTTCGCAGCCGCCGCATACCCGTCCATACCGTTGGATTCGGCGCCGAGCACATAGAGCACGACGTGGAAATTGAAGACGCCGCGATCGCGCCGCGCGCTCTGGCCAAGTCGCGCATGTCCGCAACCGTCACGTTTCGCCAGCGCGGCTTCGCCGGGCAAAAAGCATCTCTCTCAGTCCGCGACGGCGACAAGCTGCTGGCCTCGCGCGATATTACTCTCGCCGGCGACGGTAAATCGCAGTCCGAAACTCTGCTTCTGAACGCAGGTGAAGCGGGCGCCAAGGCGCTCACGTTCACGATCGCTCCTCTGCCCGGGGAATCGAACACCGGAAACAACGCCGTAACGCGCCTCGTCGACGTCGAATCCAACAAACGCCGAATTCTTTACGTCGAGGGCGAGCCGCGCTGGGAATACAAATTCATCCGGCGCGCCGAGGATGACGATCCCATCGTGGAAATAGCGTCGATGCTGCGAACCACCGAAAATAAAATCTATCGTCAAGGAATCGAAAACCCGCAGGAATTAGCGGATGGTTTTCCCTCCGATGCCAAGGACCTGTTTCAATACCAAGGTTTAATCATCGGCTCCGTGGAAGCTGGCTATTTCACTCCCGCGCAGCAGGATTTGATTCGCCAGTTCGTAAATCGCCGAGGCGGCGGTTTGCTGCTACTCGGCGGGCGCTTCGCGCTGGCCGATGGAGGCTGGGCCGGATCGCCTGTTGCCGATGCGTTTCCAGTGGTCCTGCCGGACCACAATAAAACCTTCCATCGCATTCCAGCCACGGTGGAACTCACGGCAGCGGGCATCAATAGCTTGATCTGCCGTCTGACCGACGATCCGCAGCAAAATGCCGAGCGCTGGAAAAAGCTGCCGTACCTGATGGACTATCAGGAAGCAGGCACTCCCAAGCCCGGCGCCGTGGTGCTGGCCGATCTGAAAGCCGGCGGCCGCGAGTTGCCGCTGCTGGTTACAGAGAATTACGGCCGAGGCCGCACAGCCGTCATGGCTACGTCCGGCACATGGCGGTGGCAGATGAATCTTCCCGCTGGCGATCCCACCCACAGGATGTTCTGGCAGCAGTTGCTACGCTGGCTGGTCGCCAATACCCCGGGGCACGTCGTAGCCTCCGTTCCTAGCCAAATGCTTTTCGATGACGGCCACACAAAATTCACCGCGCAAGTCCGCGACATCGATTATCTGCCCGCGCCGGATGCCAGCGTGCAAGCGCACATCATGGGCCCCGATGGCTTGGCCGCCACCGTCGATATGACCCCCGTGCCCGATTCGCCCGGTACGTTTCAAGCTGATTGGAACGCGGAAAAACCCGGCTCATATCTTGCTGAAATCGATGCGCAGCGCGGCGGCCAGAATATAGGACGCGACGTGGTCACCTTCGAGCGCATGGACGGCGTCGCCGAAAATTTTCACACCCAGCAAAATCGCCCGCTCCTCGAACAGCTCGCCTCGGAAACCGGTGGCAGCTATTGGAGCCCACATAATCTTTCCAAGCTTGCCAGCGAAATACCCTACTCCAAAGCTGGAATAACGGTTCGGGACACAAAGCCGCTATGGAATTTGCCGGCCGTGTTTCTGGTAATTCTGGCGCTGCTCTTCTCCGAATGGCTCCTGCGCCGGAAATGGGGCGTGGTATGAAGGCGCGCCTGGTTGCGTTCGTGCTGGCGTCGTTGCTGCTGATCGCGATCCCCGCGCGCGCCGGAATCTATTACGTCACCGTTGCAGGCCTCGGCGGCGAGCCAGATTACGAGCAGGAGTTTACGGAGCTGGCGACCAACCTCGATAAACTTTTCAAGTCGTCCAGCCCGGACGCCCACGTTTTCACCCTTACTGACGCCACGCGTGCGCGACTGACGCAAGTGCTCGCGCAAGTCGCGTCCAACGCCAAGCCAGACGACGATTTCGTCCTGATCCTGATCGGCCATGGCACTTTTGACGGTTTTCAGTACAAATTCAACCTGGTCGGCCCCGACATCACCGCCGGCGAACTCGCCAAGCTCTGCGATCAAATCCAGTCCAAGCGCCAGCTGATTGTCAATGCAACGGAGTCAAGCGGCGGCTCGGTCGCCGTACTCCAGCGACGCGGCCGTGCGGTGATCGCCGCCACGAAAGATGGCAACGAAAAAAACGCCACCGTTTTCGCTCGATATTTCGTCCAGGCGCTGCACGATCCCCAAGCGGACCTCGATAAAAATAATGCCATCTCCGCCATGGAAGCATTCGAATATGCGCAGCGCCATACCGCCGATTTTTACACTTCGCAAAAGCGCCTCGCCACGGAACACGCCGTTTTCGAGGACACTGGCGAGCACGAGCCCGTGCGCTCGGCCTCCACGGACACAGGCGAGGGACTGTTCCTTTCAAATTTCACGCTCATTCGCCTTGGCTCGCTACAAGAGGCATACAACAACCCCGCGAAGCGTGCGCTGCTTGCGCAAAAAGAAGACCTCGAACGCCAGATCGACACCCTGAAATACCGAAAAGCGGCGATGTCGCAGGACGAATACAAGCAGCAGCTCACGCAAGCTCTATTGGCGCTGGCGAAAGTGCAGGAGCAGCTCGATAAATGAAGCACGTTTTCGCACTAACGACGCCGTGCACAGCGCTCCTACTGATCGCCTTGGTCGCCCTGGTAGACGGACCGGCTTGGTCAGCCACTCCGGGTGTTTGCCATAAGCTGCTCCTGGATGGGCATTCCGCCGAGGCGCAGTCCTGTTACGAATCGCTTGCGCGCAGCGCTAACGCGTATTTGCGCGCCGAAGGAGATTGGGGCCTCCACGAATACCAGCAGGCCAACAACGAATTCCGCGAAGCGGTCGCGCAAAACGATCGCAACGCGCTCTATCGCGTCCGCTGGGGCATGCTGCTACACCAGCGCTTCAACAACACCGACGCCGAGCAGCTTTTCAAGGAAGCCCTGCAGCGCGATCCGAAAGACGCGCAAGCCTACTACGGGCTCGCGCTTGTCAGCGCCGATGGATTCGACAGCAAAGCCATCGAATGGACCGCCAAAGCTCTCGAACTTGATCCCAAGTACGTGGCGGCGCACGAACTCGCCGCCAATTTAGCCCTGGAAGATTCCGATACGGCTGACGCCATCCAGCAAGCAGACATTGCGATTCAGCTTGCGCCCGACGCGCTCGACGCCATGGCCATCCACGCGGCCGTCGAACTGCTCGCCGACCGCTCGCCCGACGCGTGGTTAGCGAAAATTAGCGCCATCAATCCGCATTACGGCGAAGCGTACGCGATCGTCGCGCATCACCTGGTCCTAAATTATCGCTACGAAGACGGCATCACCTACTACCGCAAAGCCATCGAAGCCAACCCGCAACTCTGGTCCGCACGCTCTCAGTTGGGCGTCAATCTGATGCGGCTCGGCCAAGACCAGGAAGCGCGCCAGCAATTGGTGATGTGCTACGACAACGAGTATCGCGACGCCGCAACCGTCAACAGTCTTCGCCTGCTCGACAGCGAGAAAAATTACGACGTCTTCCACGATGGAGACGCGATCCTGAAGCTCAACAAGAGCGAAGCCGATCTGTTGCGTCCGTACTTTGAAGAGATCATCCAGCGCGCCATGACCACCTACAACAAGAAATATCAGATGACGCTGCCCGGCCCCGTGCAAGTCGAAGCCTATTCCGATCACGAAGACTTCGCCGTTCGCACTCTCGGCATGCCCGGCCTCGGTGCGCTGGGCGTCACCTTCGGGCTGGTGGTGGCCATGGATAGCCCCTCCGCGCGCAAACCCGGAGACTTCAATTGGGCCAGCACGTTATGGCACGAAATGAGCCACGTCTACATCCTAACTGCCACGAATCATCGCGTGCCGCGCTGGTTCACCGAAGGTCTGGCGGTCCACGAGGAAACGCAGGCGGATCCCGAGTGGGGCGATCCCATCACCCCGGATATCGTCGTCGCCCTGCGAGACAAAAAACTGCTGCCGGTCACCGAGCTCAACCGCGGCTTTGTTCGCCCGGACTACGACGCGCAAGTGATCGTCTCCTACTATCAAGCCGGGCGCATCTGCGACTACATCCAGGACCGCTGGGGCAATCAGAAGCTGCTCGACATGGTGCATTCCTTCTCTAAGCGCACCACCACCGCCGCAGTCATCCAGCAGGATTTGAACATGACGCCCGCCGAGTTCGACAAGGAATTCCAGGATTGGCTTTACAAAGGCCTTGGGCAAGTGCCGCAAAACTTCGACAAATGGCATACCGCTCTAAAGCAGTTGGCTGCCGACGCCGAAGCCCACAACTACGACGCTGTGCTGAAAGAGGGTCCTGCGGTCGTTGAGCTCTACCCGCAATATATCTATGACGCGAACGCTTACGAATTCATCGCCGAAGCCGACGTCGCCAAAGGCAACAAAGGCGCTGCGGCGGCTGAGCTCACCGACTACGAGCATGGCGGCGGCCGCGATCCGGACACGCTGAAGGAACTCGCCACGCTCGAACAAGGGTTGGGCGAGCCGAAAAAGGCGGCAGCCACGCTCGATCGCATCAATTATATTTACCCGATGGACGAGGATCTCCACCGCCGCCTGGGTACGCTCTGGCTCGCGCAGAAAAACTATACGGGCGCGATCCGTGAATTCAATGCCGCCGTCGACATGCACCCGCTCGACAAGGCCTCCGCCGAATACGATCTCGCCGAGGCCTATTTCGACGCCGGACAGCGCGCTAAAGCCGAAAATTGCGTTCTTACATCTCTTGAAGCAGCGCCGGATTATCAGCCGGCGCAAAAATTGCTCTTGCAGCTCCACGGTTCCCAATAGGAGAGAATCGATGGCCACTACCGCAGAAACGAATCTGAATTCCGCAGATCTTCAAAAGCGCGTCGAGCGCTTTCACGCCACGCGCGAAAGCATCCTGGCTCAGGTTCGCAACGTGATCGTCGGGCAGGACGAAGTGCTCGACCAGATCCTCACGGCGCTTTTCGTTGGCGGCCACTGCCTCATCACCGGCCTTCCGGGCACCGCCAAGACGCTCATGGTCCGCACCATCGCGCAAACGCTCGGCCTGGTCTTCAAGCGTATCCAGTTCACGCCCGATCTGATGCCCTCGGACATCACCGGCACGGATATCATCGAAGAAGATCCCACTACCGGGCATCGCCGCTGGACATTCGTTCACGGCCCGATCTTCGCCAACATTTTGTTGGCCGACGAAATCAATCGCACTCCGCCCAAGACGCAATCGGCGCTGCTCGAAGCCCTGCAGGAGCTTTCCTGCACCGTGCGCGGCAACAACTATATTTTGCCGTCTCCGTTTTTCGTGCTGGCCACGCAAAACCCAATCGAACTCGAAGGCACCTATCCGCTGCCTGAAGCGCAGCTCGATCGCTTCCTCTTCAACATCGTTCTCGATTACCTGAGCGCGGCGGACGAAGTGAAGGTCGTGGACTTAACCACCACCACGCGCGTTGCGCAAGTCTCCCCGGTCACGTCCGCCCAGGAGATCCTCGATTTTCAGCAACTGGTACGCATGGTGCCCATCGCGGAATCGCTCGCCACGTATGTGGTGAATCTCGTGCGCGCCACGCGGCACAATAGCGGCCTCGCGCCGGATTTCGTCAAAAAATACGTCAATTACGGCGGCAGCGTCCGCGCCGCGCAATATATCGTGCTAGCGGCCAAGGCCCGCGCGCTGGCGCAACATCGCTATCACGTGGCGTACGAAGACATCACCGCGCTCGCGATTCCCGTTCTTCGCCATCGCGTGCTGCTGAATTTCCACGCTGAATCCGATCGCATCGATGCGGATGAAATCCTGCGGCGCTTGATTGCCGAAGTGCCGCGCCCCGCGGGAGCCTGACCGTGCAGCGTTTTCTCGATCCCGCGGTGCTGGCCCGCATTTCGAATCTCGACCTGATCGCTAAGACCGTCGTCGATGGATTCGTGGCGGGCCTGCACCGTTCGCCCGATTTCGGCTTCAGCCAGGAATTCGCCGAATATCGCGCCTATTCGCCCGGAGACGATCTGCGCCATGTCGATTGGAACGTCTTCGCCCGCACCGAGCGCGCCTACTTGAAGCGCTATCGCGGCGAAACCAATTCCCTGCTCACCGTTCTTCTCGACGCCAGCAGTTCGATGAGCTATTCATCGCATTCCGTCAGCAAAATTGACTACGCCCGCTTCGTGGCCGCGTCGCTTTTTTATCTCGCGATCCAAAACCAGCGCGACGCCGCCGGCCTGATCGTCTTCGACGACGAAGTCCGCAGTTACATTCGCCCCTCCACCCGCTTCGGGCAGCTCCATCGCCTGCTTGCCGGGCTCGAACACGCCGAGCCGCGCGCGCGCACCGATTTCGCCAAACCGCTCGACCATTTCCAGCAATTTCTCCGCCGTCGCGGGCTCGTGCTGATTCTCTCGGATTTTTTCGAGTCGCCTGAAAACATCGTCCGCACCATCGAGCCGCTGCGCTTTCATGGCAACGAAGTCGTGCTCTTCCACATACTCGACCCGCGCGAAATCGAGCCGCAGCTCGGCGCGCCCGTGATCCTGGTCGATTCCGAAACCAGCCGGCGCATGGAAGTCACTCCGGAATACGCCCACGCTGAATATCCTCAAAAAATCGCCGCGCACATCGAAGAACTTCGCTCGCGCGCGCGCGGCATTGGCATGGATTATTTCCTGCTGCGCACCGATCGCCCGCTCGATAGCGCGCTCGCCGAATACCTCACCATCCGGCAGGAGCGCAACTAATGGGCTTCCTCGCGCCATGGTTTTTCGCCGGTGCCGCGGCTTTGGCAGTTCCGCTGTACCTACATCTGCTCCGGCGCCACACGTCGAGTCCGCAGCCTTTCAGCTCGCTGATGTTTTTCGAGGCCCGCACGCAAAGCTCGATTCGCCACCGTCGCCTTCGCTATTTGCTGCTGCTGGCGCTGCGTCTCGCGCTTCTCGCTCTGCTCGTGTTCGCGTTTGCCGACCCGTTCATCAACCGCCCAGCCGCCAGCGTGACTGCAAACAAACTCATGGTTCTCGTGATCGACAATTCTTTCAGCATGCGTGCCGGCTCGCGCCTCGCCGACGCCAAGCGCGAAGCGTTGTCTATCCTAGCCTCGCGGCCGCCCTCCGAACGCGCGCAAGTCTTCGCCCTCGGCTCCGGCTTGGAAGCCATGTCGCAGCCCACCGGCGATTCCCGTGCGCTGCAAGCCGCCATCAACGCTATTCAGCCCACCGACTCGCGCGCCAATTTTGGCAACCTTTCTCGCGGACTGCGCTCGTTCAGCAACAGCGTCTCGGGCTCCATCGACCTGCATTTCTTTAGCGACATGCAAAAATCAGACATGCCCGCGAATTTTTCTGACCTCGCTCTGCCCGCAAAAGTCTCGCTCACGCTGCATGCGGTGGTGAAGTCTACCGTGGCGAACTGGGCGGTTGAGAGCGTCAGTGCGCCAGGACAGGTCTGGGACGTGAAGAAAGCGCGCGTGCAAGCCGTGATCGCCGGGTACGGAACTCCCGCGGCCACCCGCACCGCATCGCTCGTCGTCAACGGCAAAACCATCGCCACGGAAAAGGTCCAGGTCCCAGCGAGCGGCCGCGCTACCGTTGAATTTAACTCGCTCAACGTGCCTTACGGCTTCAGCCGCTGTGCCGTACGCATCGATTCCGCGGATGCCTTGCCAGCCGACGACGCGAACTACTTCGCCGTTGAGCGCTCCGATCCGCGGCAGGTCTTGTTTCTCCACGAAGCGTCGGACAAGCGTTCGCCCATCTACTTCGGCGCCGCGCTCGCCGCCTCCGCCGAGTCTGCTTTCACCATGGAAAGCGTTTCCGCAGAACAAGCCGCCAGCGTTCAGCCCTCGAAATATGCCTTCGTGGTTCTCTCAGATGTGGCTTCGCTGCCTTCGTCATTTGAAAACGAGCTCGCTCGTTACGTCCGCGGCGGAGGCGGCGTGCTGATCGCCGCAGGCACCTCGATCGGCCGCGCATCGCGCATTCCGCTCTTTGGGGCAAATATTTTGGATGCGCACTACTACTCGAACGGCCCCGGCGGATACCTAACCGTTGGCGATGTCGATCCCTCGCATCCCTCAATCGCGAAGGCCGATCGCTGGGCGGACGTGAAATTCTATTACGCGGTGAAAGTAGACGATGCCGGCTC
Organism: Candidatus Acidiferrales bacterium; assembly: GCA_050746725.1. Taxonomy (GTDB): domain Bacteria; phylum Acidobacteriota; class Terriglobia; order Acidiferrales; family UBA7541; genus Palsa-295. The sequence goes on from JBOGMX010000021.1 coordinate 203,426, forward strand.
TCAGGTAGCCGCGCGGCTTACCGATGGCACCCCCCTGCTTCTCGACAAAAAAATCGGCGAGGGTCGCGTGCTGCTGCTCGCTTCTGGCCTCGACAACCTTACCAACGATTTTCCGCTGCATCCCGATTTCGTCCCGTTCGTGGAGCAAACCGCGTTTTATCTCTCTGGCTCGGAGCGTCCCGGCGGCTCGCGTGTAGTCGGCTCGTATCTGCAATTGCGTACTGTCAAGGAACGCGCCGTCAGTGTCGAAGTGGTTGATCCCGAGGGCCGCCGTCCGCTCTCGCTTCAAGAAGCCACCACCGCGCAGACCTATCAATTGAATGACGCCGGATTCTACGAGCTTCGCTTGGCAAATGGCCGCCAGGATGTCGTCGGCGTAAACTCCGACCGCCGCGAATCCAATCTCGCCGTCATGTCACCGGACGCTCTCTCGCTCTGGGCCGGTAAACCGAACGGAGTCAACGCGTCGCCATCGGCGCAAGTAGTCGCCACAGCTTCCGCTTCGGAGCCCAAAAAATTTAGCCCCAGTTCGCTTTGGTGGTACGTTATGCTGTTGGTGCTGTTGACGGCGGTCGTCGAATCCTGGGTCGCTAACCTTCACCTGGGAGTCCGGCGGGAGGAATGATGAGCGCGCGCGACCAGCTCAACTCCTATATCGGGCAAATCGAACGCCGTCTGCGCATCGGCGCCGCCATTCGTGGCGCTGCCATTCTCGCCTCCGCCGCTCTGGCAGCCACCGTCGTTCTCGTCCTGATCGCCAATGCTTTCGCATTCGTGTCCTGGAGCATCATCAGTGCGCGATTCATTTTGTTTGCCGCGCTGATCTACGCCGCAAGCTTCGGCTTGGCGCTTCCTCTTCTTCGATTGAACCGGCGCCTCGCTGCTGCCAAGGCAGAGACAGCATTTCCGAATTTCAAGCAGCGCCTCATCACGTTCGCCGAACGCGACGCCTCCCGCGAGCCGTTTCTCGAACTTCTGGCCGCTGACACTCTTGATCTGGCCCGCTCTTCTGAACCGAAGCGCATGGTCACCAATCGCGGCTTGTTCGCCTCATGCGGTTTCGGTCTCGCCGCTCTCGGCGTACTGGCCTGGCTGATCGCCGCTGCCCCTGGATACATGGGTTATGGCGCAGCGTTACTCTGGCAGGGCTCCGGCGCGAACCTGGTGCCCTTCTACAGCATTAAAGTCAGCCCCGGCGATGCCTCCGTCCGCCGCAATACCGACGAGCTCGTCACCGCGCAAACGGTCGGTTTTGCGCCAGCGCAAGTACACCTCTTCGCCCGCTACGATAGCGCCTCAAAATGGAACGAGTTGCCGATGTTGCCTCAGCCCGGCGGCTCGGGCTTCCAATTTCTCTTTGCCGGCCTTCCCGAGGGCGTCGAATATTACGTCGACGCAGGCTCCGTCCATTCGCGTCGTTTCAAAATTCGCGTGGTCGATCTGCCCGCGGTCAAAGGAATTCGCGTCACCTACAAGTACCCTTCGTGGACAGGCATGAAGCCGGTCGTTGATCCTCACGGCGGCGATCTCCGCGCGATCCAAGGCACCACCGCGGAACTCGAAGTCCGCACCGACCGCCCACTGCGAAATGGCGTGCTGATCCTCGACAACGGCCAGCAAGTCCAGCTTACGGGCGGCCAGGGGAATCTCTATCGCGGCGCGATTACCATGCAGAAAGACGGCGCTTACCATGTCGCCTCCCTTGACCAGGGTCGGCCCGTGCGCCTCTCGGAAGATTTTTTCATCGAGGCCAACAAGGCGAATCCGCCCGAAGTGGCCATCGTCCGGCCGCAGCACGATTACCGCGCCAGCCCGATCGAGGAAGTTACCATCGGCGTCCGCGCGAATGATCGATTCGGCGTCGATAATTTGGCGCTGCACTACTCCGTCAACGGCGGTGCCGAACAGGCCATCGATCTGCTCAAGCAAAAAGGCGTGAAACAAGCCGACGGTTCCACCACCATCGCGCTCGAAAATCTCAAACTCGTTCCCGGCGATATCATCAGCTACTACGCCTCTGCGAAAGATGCGCGCACGGACGCGCACACGGACATCTATTTCGTCCAGGTCGATCCCTTCGAACGCGAATTCTCGCAATCGCAGCAATCCGGAGGTGGCGCGGGCGGAGGTAAGGGCAATCAGAACGACATCTCCCGCCGCGAGAAGGAAATCATCGCCGAGACTTGGAAGCAGGCAGGCGAGAACAATCCGTCCGCGCAATCCGCTGCCGAAACCGGCAAATTCCTCTCCGAAGTCCAATCCAAGCTGCGCGACCAAGCCATTGCTCTTGCCGGCCGCCTCGGCCTCCGCGATCTGAACCAGCAGAACCAAACATTTGGCAATTTCCAGAGCGATATGTCGGCCGCTGCGCAGTCCATGAATCCAGCGGCGGAAAGTCTCCGCAAGAGAAAGTGGAAGGAAGCGCTCCCGAACGAGCAAAAAGCGCTCGAGCATCTGCTCCAGGCTGAAGCTACTTTCCGCCAGATTCAAGTCGCCTTCGGAAATGCCGGAGGCGCGGGCGGAGGCGGCGCCAGCCGCGATCTAGCCAGCCTTTTCGATCTCGAGCTCGATACGCAGAAAAATCAGTACGAGACAGAGCAAACCGCCGGTTCTTCCTCCAGCCAGCGCCAGCAGGCCATCGATGAGGCTCTCCGCAAGCTCGACGCGCTCGCCCGCCGCCAACAGGATATTGTTAATCAGCAGCGTACCAATGGCCAATCATTTGAGCAGCGGTGGCAGGAAGAAATGCTCCGCCGCAACGCGCAGCAACTCCAGCAGCAGCTTCAGCAACTCGCCCAGAGCCAGCAGCAGGGCGGCTCGCCTTCAGGCCAGGCCGGGCAGTCCGGTCAATCCGCGCAGGGACAATCGCAAAGCCAATCTTCGCAGGGCCGATCCCAAAATTCCGCCGACCCTCGCATCCAGCGCGCCATCGATTCGTTGCGCCAAGCCACCGACGCACTTAGCCGCGCCTCGCAGCAGCAAAGCGCCGCCGACGCCCGCCGCGCCGCCGATCGCCTCCGCGATGCCACCAACGCGCTCGGCGCCATGCAGAGCCAGCAGGATTCCGGCCGCATCGGCCAGATGGCCAACCAGGCTAACCAGCTCGCGCAAGAGCAACAGAAACAGGCCGACCAACTCCGCCGTATTTTGCAGCAAGGAGGCGCAGGCCGCGGCCAGTCTGAGGATGGTGAGCAGAGTCTCTGGCAGCAAGCCCAGCAGCTTGCGCAGGATCGCCAAAAGCTCGCCGACGGCGTCGGGCAGCTCGAACAGCAAATGCGCAGCGCCGCCCGCCAAATGGCATCCACGCAGCACGCCGCCGCTTCCAAGCTTCGCGACGCGCTCGGCAATCTCGACCAGGCCGATCTTGAGACGCGCCTTCAGCGCACCGCTGATTGGTTGCGCCGGGGCTACGCTCCCGATCCCAACGCGGAGCCGGAAATCTCCACCGATCTCCGCCAACTCGCTGATAATCTCCACGCCGCCCAGCAAGCTCTCGGCCCCGAACAAGCCCCTGGCCAAGGCTCGCAGACCGCCATTGACAATGTAGAGCGCTTGCGCGACCAAATGCAGTCGCTCACGCGCGCTCTTGGCGCTCGCGCCGGAAATCAAAATGGAAATCAGAACGGGAACCGCAGCGGAAATTCCGGACAGAATCCAAATGGCAACGCCAATGGCCAGCCGGGCCAAGGCCCGCAATCCGCGCAACTCGGCCGCTCGGGCCAATTCGGCCCGGGCCAAGCGGATCGCCAAGGTGGACGCGTCGGCGGACGTAACGGCATCGTCAATGATGGCTATCGCCAGGGCTACAATCCAGGCGCCTGGCGCGGCGGCAACAACAACAATTGGTATATCGACACCGGCAATAATTCCAACGCACCCGGCCCCGCCGTCCATCCGGATACAACCATAACCACCACCGATCCCGAACGCGACTTCGAGCAGACCGTCAACACGCTCAATCAGCTGAACCAAAATGTGCAGAGCGATCCCGAAATCGCTCGCGAAGTGAAGGATCTCGAGCGCCAGATGCAGCGCCTCGATCCCCGCCGCTTCCCCGGTAATCCAGCGCTCCTCGAACAGCTCCACGGCCAGGTTCTATCGGAAGTCGATAACCTGGAACTGCAGCTTCGGCGCAAATCCGACGATCAGTCGCAAATCCACTCCAGCGCTCCCATGACCGTTCCCGCTGGCTACCAAGACGCCGTCGCCGACTACTTCCGCCGCCTTAGTGACACCTCGAAATCCTCCGCTGCGCATCAATAGCTCCGCTGCGTTTAACACCGCATCCGCCTTCGCCCCTTGGGCTACGGCGCGGCAAGCCCAAAAAGGCAGAAGCAAAAGCAGATCCCTCACCGCCGCTCCCGACTGACATCGTAGGGACCGGGGTTCGGGATGACAACATTTTTACACGGTTTTTTCTGGTTTCCCGGACGCAGCAGGACCGCGCGAGAGTTGACTTCAAGAGCAGATTCCTCGTCGCTTGCGTTCGGCGAAGTCGCTCAGGATTACAAGCATTTTGAAAAGGCGAAGAGGGGACGAAGAGAACCTACAGCAGAATGTGTGATGTGCAGTGTGGAAAAAGCGCGCTTCGCGGGCCTTATAGCGCCAACATTTGGACCGATTTGCCGCGCTAGATTGTTTGGGAGGCGGCCTTTGGAACACTCACGGCGGACGAACGAGAAGATTCAGAGGGCCTGGGGAGCGTACCTGGAACTGACGGAAGCGGCGAATTGGGTGGAAGAGAAGCTCGCGGTGCCGTTGGCTGTGTGGGGGCTGACACGGGCAGAGTTCCGTCTGCTGGTGGTGCTGTACCGGCACGGGCCGCTCACGTTCCGCGAGACAATGGAGAAGCTGGGGCGCATCCGGCGCGGGTTGCACGAGACGGTGAGGAACGCGGAGGAGTTCGGCTGGGTCAGCCTTGGGGATCGGGAGCTTCCTCCTGCGGAGGTGAGGGAGAGCCGGTTGCCGAAGGACGAGCGTGGCAAGCCGAGGCGCGGACGGCGGGTGCGGCTGATCAGTCTGACGCCCGAAGGTCAGAGACTGATCGGGAAAGTGCTGCCGAAACAGGAGACGGTGATCAAGTCGCTGATGGACGTGCTGGAAAGCCGCGAGCTGGATTCGCTGACGCGGATTTGCCGAAAGGTGCGTCGAGGCGACGCGTTGCCGTTCTGGTTCGAGGTGATGCGCCAGAATCGGGAGTACGAGGAGAGCGAGGAAGCGGACGGATCAGAGTGACGCGCGGCGAAACGGCACGGACGCTCAGGGGAGCTGCCTCCGGCGATTGGCGTGGACGCTCACTCCAATGTCTTTCCACAGTGGCTCGCAAGTTCGGAAGAATTCTGTCAGTTTTTCACCACTCACGAGTCCGTGAGTCACTCGGTTTTCTGTGGATTTAATGAAAGCCGCGAAGTCCTTGCGCAGCGTTTTGTCTCCCAACTTGACGCGATCAAGGAAGTGCTTATTCCAATGCCACGCTACGAAATCAGATGCTTCGAGACCTCTGGCCCTTCCCTTGTCTATAGGATCAAAAGAAGTCACTCTCAAAATGTCTGCTATTGCCGGCATCGCTTTCAGCCGTCTAACGGCCATAGCCACATCGGCCTCACCTATATCTCCGCTTTCATAGAAGCATTTAAATTCTTGTGAGGGGCACTCTCTCCGACGCCAAAAGCCTAGATTAAAAAGCAAAAGCTGAACCGCTATTGAGTGTGTTTCGATTCCGAAATTCTTCCTCCAGTAGGGGGATGCCCTTTCAGCAAATTCCTTTGGCCGGAAAGCAGTAACTACTACTCGATGGACATGCCGCCCAATTAATGCGGGGATACGCCGAGAATCCTTTTGAAATAAAGACTCGCGGCCAGACCTCCTGCGTTCAAATTCTCCGCATCCGTTGTAAAAATCAGTGGCGTGAAACGCTTTGGCTTCCCATTTGCGCAGCATTTGGTTCCAAGGTCGAACAAACTGCTTGTACGGCACGGCCTTATATATCGTTGCGGCGACACAGAGCACGGCATCTCCATCTTGGAGCTTCGTATCGGATTTCTCTCCCTTATCCAAGTACACGCTAAGCATGACTAGCAGTGCCTTCCTGTGAGGGAGCAAGTCTATTGGCAACGGCAACACGTCTTCCAGGGAAGCCTCACTTTCCTAATATAGTGGCTTTAGCTCTGATGAGTCACGCGGTCCTTCTCCATTCGCTCGACGGGCACCACGCCCCGGGAGGACGCCGGCTGCCCAGACTAGTTTTTTGAGCGTGGGGGTTTTCACGCATGCTGCTTGCATCGGCTGCACGGAGCGTGATACACGGAGGGCGTTCGGAGTCTGTGTGACGACTACAGAAAATCCACCTCAGCGGCTGAAGCCGCGCTGATATTGCGGCAGTTACGGCACGGTTGAAACCGTGCCCTGACGAAAAACCAGCGTTGTCACACAGACTCTTCAATCTCGTGCGAACCGGAGGGCCCATGAGTTCTTCAAGGCAAGCAGCAAGGGACGCTGACGCGTCCAAAGCCGCGGCGACGCATGTTGAGGCGTCCGAGACGGCCGCAAGGCACGCTGACGCGACCGGAACGGCAGCGACGCACGCGCACGCGTCCGAAGCGGCCCCAGGGCACCCGGATGCGTCCGGAGCGGCCGCGGGTCAGGCTGCGAAGGCGGCTGCGGTTGATGCTGCTGATGATTATCGAAAGGGCGAATCGCGGATTCGCCGTTGGAGTGTGGGTGACGTCAAGATCACCAGCATCATGGAGTCGGCCGAGCCGATATCCTGGTCGCCCCAATATCCGGAAGACACCGCCGATCACTACAAGAAATACGATTGGCTGGTGCCGCGTTTCGTCACGCCCGAGGGGCAAATCATCCTGGCCGTCCAGGCGTTTGTGCTGGAAGCGAACGGCCGCCGCATTGTGGTAGACACCTGCGTCGGCAACGACAAATCGCGGGAGATTCCCCACTGCACCGATATGCAGACCGCTTTTCTGGAGGACATGGCCTCCGCCGGTTTTCCGCCTGACACCATCGATACCGTCCTGTGCACGCACCTGCATTTCGACCACGTCGGTTGGAACACGCGCCTGGTGAATGGACGTTGGGCGCCGACATTCCCTAAAGCGCGATACTTGTTCGCGCGTCGCGAGTGGGAATACTGCCAACAACTACTGAAACAGGATACCCTCGACGTCCGCCATCTTCTCGATTCCGTTCAGCCGATACTCGATGCGGGCCTGGCCGACCTGGTGGAAACGAATCATCGCCTTTCCGACGAAATGTGGCTTGAGCCAACGCACGGCCACACGCCGGGACACGTCAGCCTCCACATCTCGTCGCGTGGACAGGATGCAATCGTCACCGGCGATGTGTTTCACAACCCGATCCAGATCGCCGAGCCGGAGATCGCTTCGATGTTCTGCGTGGATAAGGAAATGTCGCGCAAGACTCGGCGTGAGCTTCTTTCTAAATACGGAAATCGAGCCGCACGCCTGATCGCGATTCATTTCAACGACCCCGTCGGCTGGATCGAGCGCGAGACGCACAACTGGCGCTTTACTCCGGAGTAGCGCACAAAAACTGTTGCGGCTATTTGGATCAGTTATGCCATGCGAAGAGCCGGCGGGACGCGCTTCCTCCGTCGCCTGAATGGTGACGGTGTCATTTTCATCGTGCCGGACCATTGAAGCAGCATCTAGCGACGATCGTGGTCTCGGCTTCGATTATTAGGTTCGGTCGCATGCCGCCCTTAAAGGGCGGCGCTACATAAGCAACGACAAAACTGGGCGAGCCGGCGCCACGTCCTCTCCATCGCGGCGTAATCCGCACTTCTCAGGGCTTTTGGTCCTTCAAAGGCATCCACAGAGACACCCACGGCTTATTGCCAAGCGTTCGAGTCTCGTGCCCTTTGCCGGTCGTATTCTCGACCAGCAGGATGCTTCCCGGCGTGAGGATAATCTTTTTACCGCCCGCGATGTCGATTTCGCCGCGGCCACTCAACGTAATCAGGTACTGGCGCCGTTTCTCCACGTGCCACCCGATGGAGAAGCCTGCTGGCGTGCGGTGGACCTCCTCGCCGGCCACCGGCAACAAGTTCGCCACCCCGTACGTCCCCGCAGCGACCTGTATCTCCTTCACGTACGCGAGGCCGTCCGGGCCGCTGTAAAGCAACTGCATGGAATAAGGCTTCCGCGATTGCGCCTGCACCACGCGGCGCAAAAACGACGGCGCCCACACAAGCGCCAACGCAACCGCAAAACCGACAGCCAGTGCCCATCGCACCATCGATTTCATCAAATCCTCCTAAAGATAATCAACTAGGTCGAATCGCCGAATTTTCTTCTACCCGCCTGAAGTTTGGTCGCGATCCGCGCTGTCCGTCGAATGTTCCTCAGCGCGAGGGGTCGCCGCTCGGTAAACTGGACCTCGCCCACGCCCATAGGTAAAAATGCCGACGAAGCACCCACCCGCAACTCCAAGCAAGAGCACTCCCAAAAAGAACAGGGCCACCTGCAGGCCGTATGTCCAAGTCCTTACATCGGCCCGCATCCGTTGCGAGCAGACCATGAGAAACCCAGACAGCATCACGGACACTACGAAAACAGTCCAATACGTTGATCGGTCCCAGTTCTTCGGCTTCCTTAGCCACGCGGCGCGGCCGATCACCGCAGCTATAGCGAGGACAACTACACAGAAAGCCAGGACAAAAACCGCTTCGATCCAGGTCGGAACGAGCATTGACGCAAGCAGCCTTTCAGTCTGAAGCGAAGCGCAAGGTTATGCTCGTCGCCGCTTCTCAAGCAACTCCTGATTTGTCCCGGCTGGCTCGGATGGCAGCGGAGTCGAATGTATGCTTCATGCCATTCACGACCCTCCGGATTCTGCGGCGCTCGATGAAGCCGGGAAGTACCTTCGTTCCATTGTCTGAAACGAACGCGCGAACTACCCTGGCAGCGCAATTCTTTAGGCTCGTTTTGGCGATCCGGTTCCGAGCGGGCGCCGGACGAAGGGACTGATCCGCAGTCTATGAGGGAGGATACGAATGCAGATCCTTGTTGAAGAGATCGACGAGCTATTAAGCAGAGCCAAATACATAGAAAAAAAGCAACCAAACAGTCCGATACAGCCCGAGTACTGGACTCGGCTCACTGCTGTTTGCGATCAGGTACGACAGCTCGGCTCGGGCGCTCTAAAGAATGTTGTCCCTGATGAAGCGCACAAAACGTGGGCTGAGGCTGCATTGTGTTTGGAAGCGATCCATGAAGTGGTTCACGGTTCCCAGCCAGTAGGAAATGTCGGGTGACGCCTGAACACTCAGTGGGCCCCGATCTGCCAGTTTCCATTTGACGGCTAAGGCGCGATGACCGAGGTACTGCCCGGCTGACGGCCCTCTTCGGACAGTTTAAGTGCGATTTCACTGTCCGTTAGGGCCGAACGTCATGCGCCTTTTCTCGCCTTTCCGGAAGCGCCAATCTCCACATCCGTCCATCCCGGCATACCTGAGTCCCGTCAGCAAATAAGCAGCTACAAAAAACATGTGACGTGCGACCCCTCCTCGGTATATAGAGCATGGCGGAGAACCACGACTCGAAGACCGGCAGGCAAGGATTATCACCGGCTGCGCGGCGGGAGGGGTCACGTGAAGCGTCTTTCGTTTCGGCATTTGTTTCTGATTCTTTTGGCGGGCTTGGCGCTCGCCGCAACGCCCGCATCCGCGCAGCGGTCGTGTGAAAGTCTCGCGTCACTGAAGATTCCAACGGTCACGATCACGGTGGCGAAGTCCATCAATCCGCCGCCGGCTTTCGAAGTACCCAGCTTGCCCGGAAGATACGGCACGCCGGCGGGCCAGACCGTTTCGTTACGATTTTGCCGCGTTGCAGGATTCTCCGCGCCCACCAGTGACTCGCATATTGCGTTCGAGGTTTGGCTGCCTCCGGCCGCGAAATGGAATGGCTTGTACCTGGGAGAAGGCAATCCCGGCTTCGTCGGATCCATCAGCTACGGCGGCATGGCGCGCGAACTTGAACTCGGCTACGCAACTGCTTCCACGGACACAGGCCACGCCGACAAAGAGGCCACCGGAGCGCTGCCGCCATGGGCGATCGGCCATCCGGAAAAAGTAGCTGATTGGGGTTACCGCGCCGTCCATGAAACCACGGTCGCCGCGAAGCGCATCATTCGCGCCTACTACGGCAAGCCTCCGAAGTATTCGTTCTGGAGCAGTTGCCACGAAGGCGGCAACCAGGCGCTCACCGAAGCGCAAAAATATCCAACCGACTTTGATGGAATCGCCGCGGGCGATCCGGCCTACGACATCACGCATCTGCAGGCCGTCAGTGTCTACCTCTCGTGGGTGGCATTGAAAGATGGTCTGAAAGCGCCCGCCTACATCCCGCCAAGCAAGTTTCCGATGATCCATCGCGCCGTGCTCGATGCGTGCGACGCGCTCGATGGCGTGCGCGACGGCATCATCGAGAATCCCATGCTCTGCCATTTCAATCCGGCCACCATCCAGTGCCCGCCCAAGGAGGACAACGGCTCGTGCCTCACGCCCGCGCAGGTGCAGACCGTCCGCACCGTTTATGCCGGAGCGAAATTCGCCGACGGCAAGCAGATTTATCCCGGCCTCGAACCTGGCAGCGAATTGGACTGGCACTGGATGCTCTCCGGTCCCGATCCGATGGCCATCAACAAGGATTTTTTCGCGATGCTCGTGTTCCAGAATCCCAATTGGGACTGGCGCACATTTGATGTGTCGCGCGACACGCGCCTTGCAGACAAAGAAATCGGCGCCATGGTGAATTTCACGAATCCGAACTTGCGCCCATTCGAACAGCATGGCGGGAAACTCCTCATGTACCAATCCTGGCAGGAGGCTGCGATTCCGCCGGCCGGCTTGGTGAATTACTACAAGAGCGTCGTGGCTGCCATGGGTGGCGCGAAAAAGACGCAATCCTTCGCGCGCCTTTTCATGGTGCCGGGCGAGGGTATGTGCTCCGGCTTTTCAGTGGGCAGCTACCAAGGCGCGTGGAACGCCCTCAATGTGATCGAAAAATGGCGCGAAACGGGTATAGCTCCGAAGAAAATTATCGTTTCAAACCGCGTCAAGGGCGTCGTCAACCGCACGCATCCGATCTGCCCCTATCCGCAAGCCGCAATCTACAAAGGTAAGGGCGATCCGTTCGACGCGGCCAGCTTCACCTGCGGCCTCCCAAAGTGGTAGGCCAGACGTTGTTGCGGAAGCCACCACGAATACATCAGCCCGCTACCTTTGGGACGACCCTTTCGCGCCGGTGCTGATCAGCCGATAATTCCCGCCGCGACGCTTCCCGCGGCATGGCGCCCGCTAGCAGAAGAACGGCGCCACAATACATAAGCGTATCCGCCATGTAATTAAGCCCGTTGTCCAGGCTGGTGAGGCCCACGACCGCAATCGGCACGTAGACGACCAACTCCACGAAGAGCACGGTCAAGCCCAGCCACGCCGCTGCCGCACGGGTTTTCTTGCCAATAAGCAACAAGATGCCCGCGACCGCGTAAGCCGCGGCAGCCACGTAAGTCCAAACAGCGTGCCCGTCGATCCACGTGGGCGTCAATCGGTCCAGCGGAATACCGGCCACGTAATTGCCGTGCCTGAATTGCTCGAAGCTGTAAAACAACACGGGAACTGCAATAAAGTAACGCGCGATCGTCGCAAACGTGTGCCTGCCGCGCTCGCGCCACCGCTCGTTAAGACTGGCTGCCAGCGCCAATGCGCCGCCGCTGAAGGATAGCTCCCGCAGCGCCAACGCCAGCGCAAATCGGTCTCGCGGATTTTGCGCCCAAGCCGGGGCGTCCATCAGCGCTACAAAAAGGAAAAACGTCAAGGCCAGCAAGCTCGCCGAGAGACGCGCCTGAATCCTCGTCACCATGCTCAGCGCGGCGGCAATAAAGCAAACGCCCACGAAGTACGCCCAAAACAGATGCCACGGAATCCACGGCGGCACGATCGATGCGATGTCCTTCGTCAGAGTGAAATGCTCGGTGCCGAAAGCCGCCAGCGGCGCCGCGTAGAAAAGCGGCCCGAACAGGATCAGCTTGTCGAATCCTCGCGCCTTTTGCCAATCGCCGCGAAGTAAAATCGTGGCCAGCCCGATTACCAGAACGAATCCAAAAGCAACGTACGCCCAAACCACTGGCCTGGGAATTGCCAGGAGAACCATGGTCGCCAGCGAATGCGATAGGCTGCCGCTCACGAGGATTCCTTTCCGACGCCGGGTGCGCCTGCATTTATCACAAGATTGTCTCGTTTTCCAGGTCCATATCAGCCGCGACTGGCCGATGAACGCGACTACACCGGAGATTTGCTCGCTTAGGCCTGTTAAGTTCGCCCGCTACCACTTCGCCAGATCCTCCATTTCTGGGCGGCCCACCTTCACTTCTGACAATTTTCGAGCGCGGGGACTCGGCGGGGAGTGTCTGTGACGTTACCGGACGAACTTCTTCAAAGATTCCCCGCCCCACCCCTTGAATCGTCTGCCGCTCGCTGTTACACTGAATGTGGACTGATTTAGTCCTATTTGGCTTTGGGGGCAATGAGGTATGGTAAGGCTTGGAAAGTTAACGGACTACGGGCTGGTGTTGCTCACGTGCATGGCACGCAGTCATGGCGCTTCTCTGCGCACCGCCCGGGATCTGGCCTTGGAATCGAAGCTCCCGCTTTCCACCGTCAGCAAGCTCCTAAAGGGCCTGCTGCAAAGCGGACTCCTGATCTCCCAACGTGGCATCAGGGGCGGCTACACTCTGGCCCGCGACCCGCACGAAATCTCGGTGCTGGAAGTGATCGCCGCTGTCGAAGGCCCGATGGCGCTCACCGAATGCAGCACGGACGTAACGGGCCTGTGCCATATCGAGCCCTGCTGCCCGATCAAGACCAACCAGCAGATCATCAATCAAGCGGTGCGAGGGGTGCTGGACAAGGTCACGTTGTCTGACCTCGCAAACCCCATGCAACTAACGAATATCAGGGACGCGCGCGGCCGAATCGTGCCGATGATCGCCTCCAGGAGTATCCAATAATGAGTTCCAATACCGACACGATTCGCGAATTAGCTCAGCAGGAATACAAGTGGGGCTTCGTCACCAATATCGAGCACGATAGCGCTCCCAAGGGCTTGAACGAAGACATCATTCGCTTCATCTCCGCGAAGAAGCACGAGCCGGAGTTCATGCTCGAATGGCGCTTGCGCGCCTATCGCCACTGGGCCGCGCTCGAAAAGTCGCAGGCTGAGCCCAAGTGGGCGCATATCCATTACGATCCCATCGATTATCAGGACATCATCTATTACTCGGCGCCTAAGCAGAAGCCCAGCCTCAACAGCCTCGACGAGCTCGATCCTGAAATCCGCAGCACCTACGAAAAGCTCGGCATTCCGCTGGCCGAACAGCAGATGATGGCGGGCGTGGCCGTGGACGCCGTTTTTGATAGCGTTTCCGTCGCCACCACCTTCAAGGCCAAGCTCGCCGAAGCGGGCGTGATCTTCTGTTCGTTCTCCGAAGCTGTGCGCGAGCATCCCGATCTGGTGAAAAAATATCTCGGCTCGGTGGTTCCCTACACGGACAATTTCTTCGCGGCTCTCAACGCCGCTGTTTTCACCGACGGCTCGTTCTGCTTCGTGCCCAAGGGCGTTAAGTGCCCCATGGAGCTTTCCACTTACTTCCGCATCAACGCAGCGGAAACCGGCCAGTTTGAGCGTACGTTGATCGTCGCCGAGGAGGGCGCGTCAGTCAGCTATCTCGAAGGCTGCACCGCTCCGATCCGCGACACGAATCAGCTCCACGCCGCGGTGGTCGAACTGGTGGCACTCGATGACGCGCAGATCAAGTATTCGACCGTTCAAAATTGGTATCCCGGCGACAAGAACGGCAAGGGCGGTATCTACAATTTCGTCACCAAGCGGGGCAAATGCCTCGGCCGCAATTCGAAAATTTCCTGGACGCAGGTTGAGACCGGCTCCGCCATCACCTGGAAATATCCCAGCTGCATCTTGCAGGGAGACAACTCCGTCGGTGAATTTTACTCGGTCGCACTGACCAACAACTATCAGCAAGCCGACACCGGCACGAAGATGATCCATATCGGCAAGAACACCCGCAGCACCATCGTGTCGAAGGGCATTTCCGCCGGCCACGGCGAGAACACCTATCGCGGCATGGTTCGCATCCTGAAGGGCGCCACCGGCGCGCGCAATTACACCCAGTGCGATTCCCTTCTGATTGGCGATCGGTGCGGCGCGCACACGTTCCCGTACATCGAAGTGAAGAATTCCACAGCGCGCATGGAGCACGAAGCCTCTACTTCAAAAATCGGCGAAGATCAGCTCTTTTATCTTCGCCAGCGCGGCCTGAAGACCGAAGACGCCGTATCCATTATCGTCAACGGCTTCTGCAAGCGGGTGTTCCGCGAGCTGCCCATGGAGTTCGCCGTCGAGGCGCAAAAGCTCCTGAGCGTCAGCCTGGAAGGAAGCGTCGGATGACCTTTCGCAGGCTAATTCCTGTGTGGATTCACCACATTTTCCGTGCGGTGCCACCCGGAACGGTCATTCGAGTAGAAACGCATCTAAACTATTGAAAACAAACGACCGGGTGTCGTTCTACCCGGAACGTGGGGAAACGGTCGAATGAGCCTTCTCGAGATCAAAAATCTGCACGTCAAGGTGGGCGGCAACGAAATCCTCAAAGGCGTCAATTTGAGCTTGGACGCCGGCGAAGTCCACTCCATCATGGGACCCAACGGCTCCGGCAAAAGCACGCTCGCCCAGGTTCTCGCTCGGCGCGAAAGCTACGACGTCACCCAGGGCGAAGTCCTTTTCAATGGCAAGGACCTCCTGGCCATGAAGGCCGAAGAGGCCGCCTGCGAAGGGCTGTTCCTCGCCTTCCAATATCCAGTCGAAATTCCCGGTGTCAGTAACGCCTATTTCCTGCGCTCGGCGCTCAACGCCGTCCGCAAATACCACGGCCAGGACGAAATGGACGCGATGGATTTTCTTCCCAAGCTGCGCGAGAAAATGAAGCTGCTGGAAATGGATGAAAAACTCCTGAATCGCTCCGTCAACGAGGCTTTTTCCGGCGGCGAAAAAAAGCGCAACGAAATTCTGCAGATGGCCGTGCTCGAACCCAAGCTCGGCATTCTGGACGAGACCGACTCCGGCCTGGATATCGACGCTTTGAGGATCGTTGCCAACGGCGTCAACTCCATGCGCAGCCCAGAGCGCGCGTTCCTCGTCGTGACACATTATCAGCGCCTGCTCCACTACATCGTTCCGGATCGCGTCCACGTCCTCGTCGATGGCCGTATCGTTCGTTCCGGCGGACCTGAACTCGCCCTGCAGCTCGAGGAGACCGGCTACGCCACCGTCGGATCGGCCGCGGGCGCCGCGTAAGAAAATGGGAGCCAGCAAAGTGGCCAGCGCAATTCAATCAACGCAATCGCTCGAAACCTACGCCGAAGGATTCAGCGCTCTCGAAAAAGAGACCGTGGGCCGCGAACTACCCTGGCTGCGAAAGCTCCGCCAAGAAGGCTTCGACCGCTTCAACGCCGTCGGCTTCCCTACCGTGCGCGACGAAGACTGGCGCTTTACCAATCTTTCCGCCATCGCGCAGACGCCGTTTCGCCTCGCTCGCAACGGGCATGCACTCCCCGTGGCAAAGCAACTCGAACCGTTTCGCATGGCTGGCGCCGCGTGTACACTCGTTTTCGTCGACGGCCGCTTCGCTCCCGGCCTTTCATCGCTCGACAAGCTGCCCCGTGGACTTACGGTCGCAAGCCTCGCATCCGAACTCGCGAAAAATCCCGGCGCGGTCGAACCGCACCTCGGCCGCTATCTGAATATTCAACGCGACCCATTCTCCGCGCTCAACACCGCCTTTATCGAAGACGGCGCTTTCATCCACATCGCGAAGAGCGTCGTCGCTGAAGCGCCGATTCATTTGCTGTACGTCGCCACGTCGCACGACTTTCCAGCGGTCAGCCATCCGCGCAACCTGATCGTCGCCGAAGAAAATAGCCAGGCCACGATTGTCGAGGATTACGTCTCGCTTGGGGGCAAGGCCCTCTGCAACACCGTCACCGAGCTGGTCGCCGCCGATCACAGCGTCGTTTCGCACTACATGATCGAGCGCGAAGACGTGCAGGCCTTCAACGTCTCGACGCTTCGCATCCAGCAGGGCCGCGCCGCGGACGTTTCTTCTCACTCCGTTTTGATGGGCGCCGCACTGGTTCGCAACAACGTGCACCCGGTGCTCGCCGGCGAAGGCGGGGAGTGCCTGATCAACGGACTGTTTGTCGGCGGCGAGCGCCAGCATCTTGATAACTACATGCTGGTCGAGCACGCCAGCCCGCATTGCGGCAGCCGCCAGTTTTACAACGGCATTCTAACCGGCCACGCGCACGGCGTGTTTCATGGCCGCATCATCGTGCACAAAGACGCGCAAAAGACCGATGCCAAGCAGACCAATCGCAACCTGCTGCTTTCCGATACCGCTCAGATCGACACCAAACCGCAGCTTGAAATTTATGCCGACGACGTGAAATGCACCCACGGTGCAACCATCGGGCAGATCGAGGAAGACGCGCTCTTCTATCTTCGATCGCGCGGCATCGACGAAGCCTCAGCCCGCAGGCTGCTGTTAATGGCCTTCGCCAATGAATGCCTCGACAGAATGAAAGAAGGTCCGGCGCGCACGCACGTGAATTCGCTGATCCAGAATTACGTCGCCTCGGTTACCGGCTCTGCCGCGAATCAGGCGGCGCCGGCCATCGAGGGAGAAGTCAAATGACCACCGCCGCCAGACATCTTGGAACCGTGCGCGCGGACGCCAACGCATCGCCCGCTCCGCTGGACATGGAGAAAATTCGCGCTGATTTCCCGATCCTGCAGCAAAAGGTCCACGGCAAACCGCTGGTCTATTTAGACAACGCCGCCACTTCGCAGAAACCGCGCGCGGTGATCGACGCGATTGTGCGTTATTACGAAACTACCAACGCCAATATCCATCGCGGCGTCCATTTTCTCTCCGAGCGCGCCACCGAGCAGCACGATGCGGCTCGCCGCACGGTGCAAAAGTTTCTGAACGCTCATTCGGCCAACGAAATTGTATTTGTCCGCGGGGCCACCGAAGCGATCAATCTCGTCGCGCAAACTTACGGGCGCGTCCACGTCGGCTCCGGCGATGAAGTGCTCATCACCGGCATGGAGCACCATTCGGACATCGTCCCTTGGCAGCTTCTCTGCACCGAAAAGGGCGCCAAGTTGTGCGTCGGGCCGATCAACGACAATGGCGAACTCCTGATGGATGAATTCGCTGGCCTGATTAGCTCGCGCACCAAACTCGTCGCCGTCACGCACGTTTCGAACGCGCTGGGCAGCGTCAATCCCGTGCGCGAAATTATCGCGCTGGCGCACCGGCGAAATATTCCAGTGCTCGTGGATGGCGCGCAGGCCATACCGCACATCAAAGTGGACGTGCAGGACCTGGATTGTGATTTCTACGCGTTTTCGGGGCACAAGGTCTACGGCCCCACGGGAATCGGAGTTCTCTACGGGAAATCGGCGCTGCTCAACGCCATGCCTCCCTATCAGGGCGGCGGAGACATGATCGCGTCCGTGACCTTCGAAAAGTCGACCTACAACAAAGTGCCCTTCAAATTCGAGGCCGGCACTCCCGATATCGCCGGCGCCATTGGCCTGGGTGCGGCGCTTCGCTACGTATCCGACATCGGTATCGACCGCATCGCGGCGCACGAGCACGATCTTCTGGAATATGCCACTCACGCGGTGTCCGCCATTCCGGGCATTCGCATCATCGGCACGGCAGGCGAAAAGGCGGGAGTTCTTTCGTTCCTTTTCGAAGACGTCCACCCGCACGATATCGGCACGATCCTCGATCGCGAGGGCGTTGCCATCCGCACCGGCCATCACTGCTCGCAGCCCGTGATGCAGCGCTTCAATATTCCCGCCACGGCGCGCGCTTCGTTCGCGCTCTACAACACGCGAGAGGAAGTCGACGCTCTGGTCCGCGGCATCGAAAAGGTGCGGGAGGTATTCGGCTGATGTCCGACCTGCGCGATCTCTACCAGGAAGTGATCCTCGATCACAGTAAAGCTCCGCGCAATTTTCACGATCTCGCCGGTGCGAGTCACAAAGCGGAGGGCTTCAATCCGCTGTGCGGCGATCAGTTCACCGTCTACCTCCACATGGATGGTGACGCGATCCGCGACATCAGTTTTCAGGGCGCGGGCTGCGCCATTTCGAAAGCCTCCGCGTCGATGATGACGCAAATCGTGAAAGGCAAATCCCGCGCCGACGCTGAAAAACTTTTCCAGCGCTTTCACGCGATGGTCACCGGCCAGGAGCCTGCCAAGAACGGCGAGGATCTAGGGAAGTTGGCGGTTTTTTCAGGAGTATCCGAATATCCCGCGCGAGTGAAGTGCGCCACGCTTGCCTGGCACACGCTGCAGGCCGCTCTTGAAGGGCAGGCCGAAGCGACGCTGCCCGACGAGGATTAATTTCGGGGGTTTTCCCATGAGCACAACGAACACGCCAGTCAAATTAAGCCGCGAATGCGAAGTGATCGAGATTCCCAGCGGAACGCACTCGAAACTTCCGGCCGGAGCCGAAGTGCGCGTGCTGCAATTCCTCGGCAGCAGCTACACCATCGCTTCCGATTACGGAATGTTTCGCATAGACGTGAAGGATGCCGACGCCATCGGACTCACGCCTTCCGCACCTGCGACCGGAAGCGAAGATCAGTCCAAGCAGGAATTCAGCGAAAAGCTGGTGTGGGATCAGCTCAAGACCGTGTTCGATCCAGAGATTCCCGTCAACATCGCCGACCTCGGCTTGATCTATGCCTGCGACATCACGCCGATCGATAGCGGCGATCATCGCATCGACATCAAAATGTCGATGACCGCGCCCGGCTGCGGCATGGGCAACGTGCTGAAAGCGGACGTCGAAAGCAAACTCAATAGCCTGCCGACCGTCAAGCAAGTGAACGTCGAGATCGTCTTCGAGCCGCCGTGGGGGCCAGCGCTCATGTCCGAAGCGGCCCGTTTGCAGCTCGGCTTCGACCTGTAGCCTGATTTCCTGCAAGTTTGCTTTCGAACGGACTTAACGAAACGCGATTAGCGCCGCTAGGAAGCGATCAGCGCAAGGCTTACTGGTGTCTACCCCTAGCGCGTTCGTTTGCGGCCAGCCTGAAGCCTTGTGAAGCTTCACACGGCACGCTGGCGAAGCGGCTGAGACACCAGCAAGCCGCCCGGTTGCCGGTACACCCCGTAACGTCTCTAAAAGAGTTACCGAACAAGCACGTATCGACCGCCATCCGTGAAAATAATCGCTAAATTCATCACCACAAAGATCAAGTCGTAGTGCCAGCCCGACGATTTTTCTCCCCAGAAGCCCGTCTTCCACACGCGAATTTTTCTGTCGATCGCCCCTAGCATGATCAATATCAGTCCCATCGCGGCGAGTTGCGTGAGCACGCCGAACATGACTCCCAGGCTGCCCGCGATTTCGGCGATGCCCAGAAATAACGTCGAGCCCTTGCTCATGCCAAGGCTCTGGCTGCGCGCTTCGGGCTTTTGAACATCGTTCCAACCGCTGGTAACAAAAACCACTCCGACCATCAGGCGCAAAAGTAGGATGCCGAAATCAGCAAGGCGGGTCAGTTGAGGGAACATGCTTGGCTCCGGCACTACAACTGGACGTCCCAGAGAAATTATATGCGATGGGCCGATTTCAATGGACCAGTTTCGGAGGTTTCCGCCGGTCACTTGCTCTTAGAAGGAACGACGCTGCGGGGCGACGCCGCAGCCGCCATGGCGTGGTATCCCATCAGCTTGCGCGATCCAGTCCATACGAGTTGCAGCCCGGCAAAGATCGCGATCATCGCGATGGCCACCTTCAGCTTCTTAGCGGGCACCCAACGGGCCAAAATGCATCCGAGCACCACGCCCGGCACGCCGCCTTCGAGCAAATGAATCAGCACCGCCCCACCGATCGAGCCGAACTCCCAATGAAACGCGCTGCCGATCACGGCGAGCACCAGCCCAAACAGCAAATCCGTGCCCACTACTTGCGGCGGGGTCATCTCGGAGTAGTTGAGCAGTAGCACCGTGCCGAGCGCGCCGGCTCCCGCCGAAGAGAATCCGGCTTCGATGCCAATCGGCAACGCGAGCCACGGCAACCACTTCGAATTTCGCTGCGCGAATCCAGGATACTGCACGCGCGGAGCGAACGTCACGCTGGAAGACCCCGCGAGCAGCAGGCCCAGCAGAATGACGACGATGGGAGCGCTCGCATCCCCGCTCAGCAGGCGCAGCAGAAACGTCCCAATCAGCAGCCCGGGAATCGCGCCGCGCAGCAAGAGCCAAAAATATTTGGCGTGAAACTGCTTGCCCGCCAGATAGAACGGCGCGGCAATCAGCCGCATCACTCCGGCGTAAACGAAAGCCGTTCCCACCGCCATGCTAGCGGGCAAACCCACCAGCAGCATCAGCGCGGGAACGGTGAAGCTTCCACCGCCGATGCCCGTCAGCCCCATGGCCAACGCCACGAAAAAGCCGATTAAGATTTGCATCAATCAGCCTGTTTGGACTCGGTGTGGATGCCGCATTCGAGTTTGTTCCCGCCCCAGCGTCCGGAGCGCGGGTCGGCGCCCTTCGCGGGAATCGCGGTGCACGGTTCGCAGCCGATGCTGCGGTAACCGGCGTCGTATAGCGGCAGATAGTCTATTTTTTGGCGGGCGGTGTGTTCCCAGA
Organism: Candidatus Acidiferrales bacterium; assembly: GCA_050746725.1. Taxonomy (GTDB): domain Bacteria; phylum Acidobacteriota; class Terriglobia; order Acidiferrales; family UBA7541; genus Palsa-295. Next base: position 224,214 of record JBOGMX010000021.1, read on the forward strand.
CCTGTCCCCAGGTCCAGGCGGCAAGCGGGCTGACTTTCAGGAGCACCTTCCCGCTGGGCAGAACGTGATGTTCGACGACTTTCAGGTTTTTGCGCGTGGGCGATTGCTCGCGGCGCAAGCCGGTGAACCAGACGTCGAAACCTTGCAGCGCTTCGAAAAGCGGCTCGACTTTTCGCAGGTGGCAGCAGCGGCTGGGATCGGTGCGATTCAGAATTCCGAATTCCGCTTCCTGCGCGGCGACGGATTTCTTTGCGGTGAGATTCCGAACGTTCAAGTTCCAAGCGGCGGCCATTCGGTCGCGGTAGGCGTACGTTTCCGCAAAGTGATAGCCGGTGTCGAGAAACAGCACCGGAATCGACGGCAGCCGCTTGCGCAGCAAATCGAGGACGATCATGTCCTCGGCCTGAAAGCTGCAAGTGATGCAGATCGAGCCCTGCTTCGCGGCGGAGTTTTCTCCGAGCACGCGCTCGATCGTACCATCAGCGGAAAGCGATTCGAACTCTTCGGCAAGAGCCGGCTGACTCATGAATTCCCTTTCTCCGAGTCGGACTGTTTGTCCCGCCATTTGCGCAGCACTTTCATGACACGCTCGGTCGCTTCCTCGTCCGTGTCGTCGTTAATGTTCACGGCAAAAAACGCGTCCGGACCGTAGATGGCGCGGACAACCCGCTTCTGGTCCGTTCCGTCGTCGAGAGGAGAAAAGATGGTGATGTGGCCGGAGAGTTGATAGGCTTTTGCGACGGTAACCAGCTCGTGTGCCAGGAAATCGTTAGGACCGGCAAATTGCACGTGCCAGCCTTCGTCGAATAGCCGGCGTTCCAAAAGCTCGGCGACGTGCGGCCGTCCCCTGAGCCAAACTGCGCCAGCTGGATGGCCGAAGCGCAGGATGCGCTCTTCCTTGGTGCTATGCCGGCGCTGCGAAGAATGGGGCGACGCTTCGATGGCCTTCTCGATGATTCCGGCGCCTACCGTAGCGTTCGTTAAAGGATCGATCACGATGAAGCTGCCCGTAGTGTGGTTGGCGCGGTAGGGATCGAAAAATAGAGGCAGCGTGGTTTTCACATCCACGGCGGCGATGTCGTTCATGTCGAGCTTTTTGGCCGGGACGCGCTCGAGCGTATTGATGTCCACGCGATAGCGAATCTGATGGATGCGCGCGCGAACCGTCCGCACGGTGTGCTTCAGGAGATAAATTTTGTTCGGATCGAGCGGCTCGGAATGCATCCAGACGAGCATCGCTTGGAATCCGGCGCCGACGGAAGGAAGTTCGTCCTCACCAACCAGCATGTCGCCGCGGCTGATGTCGATTTCGTCTTCCAGCGTGACGGTGACGGAGTCGCCCGCGGCAGCCGCCTGCGGCTCGCTTTCAAACGCGACGATCGAACGCACGCGCGTCTTCACTTTCGATGGCAGCGCGACCACCGTTGCGCCCGCGCGCAAAGTTCCTGATGCAACCTGGCCGGCAAACCCGCGAAAGCTCGCGTCCGGACGGATCACGTACTGCACTGGAAAGCGCATCGGCGCGGCAACGGATGCATCGTTCGCCGGAATATTTTCGAGAAATTCCAGAAGCGCCGGCCCCTCGAACCAAGGCATGCGCTTGCTGCTACGCACGACGTTGTCGCCTTCGAGCGCGCTGACCGGCACGGCGTACACGTTGCGAATACCCAATTGATTCGCGAAATCCCGAAACTCCGCCACGATGCGTTCGAACACGTCCTGCGAAAACCCGACCAAGTCCATTTTGTTGACGGCGGCGATAATGTGCTGCACGCCCAGCAAATGGGCGATGTACGCATGGCGACGCGACTGGCGCAACACGCCCTTCGTAGCGTCCACAAGCACAACTGACGCGTCCGCAGTGGATGAACCGGTGGCCATGTTGCGGGTGTACTGCTCGTGACCCGGAGTATCGGCGATGATGAATTTGCGGCGAGGCGTCGAAAAATACCGGTAAGCAACGTCGATTGTGATTCCCTGCTCGCGCTCGGCGCGCAGGCCGTCGGTGAGCAGCGAAAAATCGATGGGGCCGGCGGCACGGTTGATCTTGCTCTTTTTCACGGAGGCGAGCTGATCTTCCAGAACCGCCTGGCTATCGTAGAGCAAGCGGCCGATGAGCGTGGACTTGCCGTCGTCCACGCTTCCCGCAGTGCTGAATCGCAGCAACGCGCGAGCGGGCGACACAGTTGAGGCCGTATTGAGCGCCGAAGACGACGAAGATGAAGAGAGAGTGTCGCCCGTGGGCTCTGCTGGAGTAGTGGCCATTAGAAGTAGCCCTCGCGCTTTTTGAGTTCCATCGAGCCTTCTTCGTCGTGATCGATCGCGCGGTTCTCACGCTCCGAGCGGCGGAAAGAAACCATTTCCTCGATGATCTGCGGCACGGTATCAGCATCGGAGCGAATCGCCCCGGTGCAAGGAACGCAGCCGAGCGAGCGCATACGACACTTGATCATTTGCGTCTTTTCTCCCGGCATCAGGTGCACGCCGGTCTGCAAAAGCAGAATGGAATTGCCGCGCACGATCGCTTCGCGTTCTTTCGCGAAATAGAGCGGCACGATGGGAATCTTTTCCGCGTGGATGTAGAGCCAAACGTCCAACTCCGTCCAATTAGAGAGCGGAAAGACGCGAATGCTTTCGCCCTTGTGATGCCGGCCGTTGAACAAATTCCAAAGTTCCGGGCGCTGATTTTTCGGGTCCCATTGTCCCAGCGAGTCGCGGAACGAATAGACGCGCTCCTTGGCGCGGGATTTTTCCTCGTCGCGCCGCGCACCGCCGAAGGCCGCGTCGAATCCGCCTTCGGCCAGGCCATCCAGCAGCGACCGCGTCTTCAGAAATCCGCAGCACTTTTGGGTGCCCAGTTTGTACGGGCTCGCGCCGTCATCAAGCGCTTTCTGATTCTTATGAACGATCAGATCCACGCCCACATGGCGCGCGTACCAGTCGCGAAACTCGATCATCTCCGGGAATTTGTAGCTGGTGTCTATATGCAGCAGAGGAAACGGAATCTTCCCTGGATAAAAGGCTTTCTGCGCCAGGCGCAGCATCACGGACGAATCCTTACCGATGGAATACAGCATCACCGGGTGCGCGAATTCCGCGGCGGCTTCGCGCAGGATGTACAAACTCTCAGCTTCGAGCACCTTCAAATGCTCTAGCCGGCTCTGCTCCAACATCGAAACCGGCTCGACCCCCACAGTTCCCATATATTTACCCACCTATTCAAATCGCCTGGAAAACAAAAACCCGCCGCTTGGACTTACTCCAAGGGCGGGTTGCGTTCAGGCCTAGTTTGGCTTTTAAGCTAGATCATGAAGTCCGGCGCCCCGGCGTAGCACACGTATGTGCTGTTACAACAAGCGCTACAAGGGCGTAGGGGCAATCGGTTCATTTCGCCTCACTTAAGAGACTAAATGAACTAGCCCTCGGTGTCAATCGCGTGATTTCCGCGGGCACTTTCGTGCGCTAGCGGGAAGGCTTCCCTCAATGGAATCAGCCGCTTACGCGTACGTCGGTTGTGCGATGCTTCTGCCCACGGCCGGAGCGATGGCGCGAATTTCGTCCATCAAATGGGCGAACTGGTCCGGGTAAAGAGACTGCACGCCATCTGAAAGGGCGCGTTCCGGATCGGGGTGCACCTCAATGATCAGCCCGTCCGCTCCCGCCGCCACGGCTGCGCGAGCCATCGGCGCCACTTTGTCTCGTCTGCCGGTGCCGTGCGACGGATCGGCAAAGATCGGCAGATGCGAAAGGCTCTTGATCACCGGAATGGCGGCAATATCGAGGGTGTTGCGCAGGTAGGTATCGAACGTGCGGATGCCACGTTCACACAGGATCACTTTGTAGTTGCCGCCAGCCATGATGTATTCGGCGCTAAGCAAAAGCTCTTCGAGGGTAGCGGACATTCCTCGCTTGAGCAGCACGGCTTTATCGACTTCGCCCAGAGCTCGCAGCAAATGGTAGTTCTGCATGTTGCGCGCGCCGACCTGCATCACATCCACATACGGCAGCATCACTTCGATCTGCGACGGGTCCATTACCTCGCTGACCACCAGCAGGTCGTTCTTATCCGCCGCTTCCCGCAGCAGCTTCAAACCTTCTTCTCCCATGCCCTGGAAGCTATAGGGCGAACTCCGCGGCTTGAACGCGCCCCCGCGCAGCAGCTTCGCTCCGGCTTTGGACACGCGCGCGGCAACGTCTAAAATCTGCTCGCGCGATTCCACGGCGCACGGCCCCCCGGCCACCACCACTTCCTTGCCGCCGACGATCACGCCTTTGCCCAAATCGATCAGCGAGCCTTCCGGACGCATGCTGCGCGCGGATAACTTGAACGGATGCGAAATTTTGACGATATCTTCCACTCCCGGCGCCGAAGAAAGCGCTTCTAGTTCACTCCGATGACGCCCGCTATTCCCCACCACGCCGATCACGGTACGCTCCTTGCCGCGGATCAAGTGTGCTTCGTAGCCGCACTCCTTGATTCGCGCCACAATGTGATTGATTTGTTCTTCCGTCGCTTCGCTGTTCATATTGAAAAGCATTTCTCGCTCCTCGCAATTCTAAGAGTGCGTGCCGCTCGCGCGAGCCGCAGCCGGATACGAGCCCAAAATCCGCAGTCCCACAACGAGCTTTTCGAGTTCCGTCAGCGCCGCGCTAACTTCCGGTTCGCGCCGCGACGCCTGCAAATCCAGATAAAAACGGTACTGCCAGGGCTGCCCGTGAACCGGGCGGCTCTCGATCTTCATCAAGTTCAGGTTCCGCCGCGCGAAAGGCTCCAGCGCGTGAAAGAGCGCTCCCGGACGATGATCGAGCTGAAATACCAGCGAAAGCTTGTTCGCATCTTCCGGCGCCGTCTGCGCGCCATCGGGCGAGCGCGCCAGCAGCAGAAAACGCGTGTAATTTTCGCGATTATCTTCGAGATGCTCGCGCAAAATCGCGCCGCCATAGATTTTCGCCGCCAGCTTTCCGGCAATCGCCGCTCGCGATTTATCTCCCGCACGCATCACTTCGCGAACGCTCCCGGCAGTGTCTTCCGTCGCAATCCTCTTCAGCTTCGGAAGCTCGCTGAAAAATTTCTCGCATTGCGCTAGCGCCACGGGATGCGACTCCACCACCGCGATATCCTCGAACCTCGCGCCCGGCACGCCGATCAGGTTGTGCGCGATGGGAATGATCTCCTCCGCCAGAATGCTCAAGTCGCTTTCCACCAACAAATCGAACGATCTATGCACGGAACCGGCCAGGCTGTTTTCAATCGGTGCCAACAGGTAATCGGCACGCCCTTCATCAATGGCCGCGAACGCCGCCTCGAACGTGGGCCGCGGCACCAATTCGATTTTCTCGCCCAGCAGTTTCACCGCTGCCTCTTCGCTGAAAGCTCCGCGCTCTCCCTGAAACGCAACGCGCGAATTGTCCTTCACCCTCATCGGCGAAACCCGCTCCTAGCTTCGCGCCAGTCCTCGCGCGCGATTGCCCTTCGAATTGGGCTTGGCGCAACCGTGCCGCTCCTGCGTGCGGATCGACTCGTTGAGCAGCAACTGATAAATGTTGCTGATCGCTTCGCTATCGAGCGGGCCGGGATTCAACGCCTTCATGCGCGAGAGAATCTCCTGCTCGCGCATCGGAGCCCGCAGCGCCGTTCCGCTTTCGTTCTTCAACCGGCCTACCTCCAGCGCCAATTCCGTGCGCAAATTCAAAAGGTGCAACAGGGCTGTGTCAATCGCGTCGATTTTCTTACGCCAATCATCGATTTTCATTTGCTCCTCGATCCTCCCTTTTTTCGCTTTGGACGGGCATAAAAAAAGCCGCGTCCTCGTCGGGAGGTTCGCGGCCGGTGTTCGAAACTTTGTGCGGCTTTTACTTGCTGGCTTTATCCGCGCGCGTCTCGCCTGGCCGCTTCCCCCACCAAGGGAAGCGGTACGTAAAGGCGAAACAGCTCTGATAGCTGCGCATGGCGCGGTTCTGAATATCCTTCCAGCAGGCCTAAACTGCCAATTCCGCGTAAAGCATACAAAACCAGAGGTGCATCGTCAAGCACTTCTCTGGGCAGGTTCAAGCCAGATCGCTATTTCTCCGCGGTCATGGGCACACACACTATCCTGACGCCCGACGCCTTAGATGCGCATTCTTGGTATCTATTGGGGTCGGCCCGGTATTCGACCTCAAGGTGCGAATTGTCCAGCCACCTCATGGTGGTCCCGGCCAGGCTGCTCGGGCCCTCATAGTCGTACACGGCGAAATGTCGGCAGCGACCCGTTTTTGTTAGCTCGACGCGAGAGTTGTCTCGACCCAGGAATCCCGCCTGATAGGTTAGTGTGGCTTGGTACATTCCGTTCGGCGAAATGATAGTTCGATACTGCGGCTTAGGATCACCTGAAGAGAGCAGCATTCCAATGGCGACAATTGCGAGCACATACAGAAGAGCCACGCCACCGGCGACACGGAACGCAATTCGCAGCCATCGCCATTTCAGACCCGGAGCCCAGAGCGACAGCGCGATTAACGAAAATATACCGGCCAGCTCAAAAAGCCAACCGGACTCTGTCACATTGTGCCACAGCTCTGACCAACAGGGCATCGCGGTCCTTGATTACCAGGTTCAACCATCAAATTCAATCGACTTCTAGCTGTTAGAGCCGCAAAACATGAATCGTACCAAAGACTCCGCACATCGATCCCCCGCTGAGATCGGATGACGTGCCGATTTTCATCAATAACTTTGGCTTCTAACTTCAGCTAATATTCGCAATTTGACTAATCGTTCGTCATAGGGCTCACTAATTGTGAACACGAAGCGAGCCCGCGACGAAACGCCACGGCACAGGCTGGCCAAGGAAAGCGATTGTCCATCGGCACGTGAGACGATACTCTATGACTCGGCAAATTCTTATTCCCGTATATGTAGCCAGCAGGTGGGGGCCAGACTGAGCCGATTCCGGCTGGTCTTCCCCGGCGCTTCCAGCGTCGCGCCCCGCACCTGACACCAGGCAGCGGGGCTTTTTATTTTGCAGCCGCAATTTTGCAGCGACAAGCTGCTGGCCGATCCGGGCAATCGCCCATCCGGCCAATCGATGAACGAAAGGAATTCTTTCGAAATGCAGAGTGACGCAATCAAAAAAGGAATCGCGCGGGCTCCGGCCCGGGCCATGCTGAAAGCGACCGGCTTGACCGACGCCGATTTGGAAAAGCCGCTGGTGGCCGTCGCCAATACCTGGACCGAAGTGATGCCGTGCAATTATCACCTGCGCGCGCTGGCGGAGAAGGTGAAGGAAGGCGTCCGCGCCGCGGGCGGCGTTCCGATCGAATTCAACACCATCGCGATTTCCGACGGTATCACCATGAAGACCGAGGGCATGAAAGCTTCTCTCGTGTCGCGCGAAGTGATCGCCGATTCGATTGAGCTGATCGTCTTTGGCCACTCCTTCGACGCGGTTGTGGCAATCTGTGGCTGCGACAAGACCATCCCCGGCACGGTGATGGCTCTGGCGCGCTTGAACGTGCCTTCCCTTTCGCTCTACGGCGGCTCGATCATGCCGGGACATTTTCATGGCCATGATGTGACCATTCAGGACGTGTTCGAAGCCGTTGGCGCGTGCCAGGCCGGCAAAATGACGGAAGCCGAGCTGCGCGATCTGGAAGGCAAAGCGTGCCCCGGCGCGGGCGCGTGCGGCGGACAGTTCACCGCCAACACGATGGCGACTGCGCTCACGTTCCTGGGCATTTCGCCCATGGGCTTTAACGAGGTTCCCGCCGTCGATCCGCGGAAATCACAAGTGGCGTTCGACTGCGGTCAACTCGCGATGGCTCTTTTGAAAGAGGATACGCGCGCGCGGCAAATCATCACCGCCGCATCGTTGCGCAACGCAATCGTCTCGGTTGCGGCGACCGGTGGCTCAACGAATGCCGTCCTGCACCTGCTTGCCATCGCGCGCGATGCGGACGTTCCGCTTGCCATCGACGAGTTCGGCAAACTTTTTGCCAGCACTCCGCTGCTCGCCGATCTGAAACCCGGCGGCCGCTTCAATGCCGTCGATATGTTTCAGGCTGGCGGAATGCGCCTGCTAGGCAAGCGTCTGCAAGAGGCGGGCCTGCTCACAGACGCGCTGACCGCCTCCGGCAAAATGCTTTTCGAAGAGCTGGCCACCGCGAAAGAAACTCCTAGCCAGGAGGTGATCCGCCCGCTGACCAACCCGATCAAAAAGGACGGTGGCCTGGCGATTCTGCGCGGCTCGCTGGCGCCCGATGGCTGCGTGATCAAGCTCGCGGGACACGAGCGCATCTACCAACGCGGCCCGGCGAAAGTCTTCGATTCGGAAGAAGCTGCGTTCGAAGCCGTGCAGCAACAGAAGATCAAGGCGGGCGACGTGGTGGTGATCCGCTACGAAGGGCCGAAGGGCGGTCCTGGAATGCGCGAGATGCTCGGCGTGACGGGCGCGATCGTCGGCCAGGGGCTGGGCGATTCCGTGGGGCTCGTAACCGACGGCCGCTTTAGCGGCGCCACGCACGGCCTGATGCTTGCGCACGTCGCGCCAGAAGCAGCCGTAGGCGGCCCAATCGCGCTGGTACGCGATGGCGACATCATCACCATAGACGTTGCCAAAAAGCGGCTCGACGTCGAAGCGAATCTCGACGAGCGTCGCGCGCAGTGGAAAGCGCCGGCCCCGCGCTACACCACGGGAGTGATGGCGAAATACGCAAAGCTGGTTCGCTCGGCGTCCGAGGGCGCCGTCACCAGCGCGTCGTAAATTTCTGAAAATCCTAAGGAGAAAAACCGATGGCGAAGATGTTTTGGGAACAAGATGCAAACCCGCGGGCACTGGAAGGCAAGCGCATCGCGGTGATCGGATACGGCAGCCAGGGACGCGCCCATGCGCTGAACCTGCGCGATAGCAAGCTCGATGTGGTGGTCGGCTTGCGCCAGGGCGGCTCGTGGAAGCAGGCCGAGCAGGATGGCTGGAAGCTCGTCTCGCCCGCCGAAGCCGCTAAGGGCGCGGACGTGATCGTGATGCTCGCTCCTGATATGGCGCAGCCCTCGATTTACAAGAACGAGCTTTTGCCGAATTTGAAAGCTGGCGTCATGGTGCTGTTCTCGCACGGCTTCAATATTCATTACGGCCAGATCACGCCGCCCGCGAATATCGACGTGACCATGGTCGCGCCCAAGGGCCCCGGCAATTTGGTTCGCCGCCAGTACGAAGCGGGCCGTGGAGTTCCCTGCTTGCTGGCCGTCCATCAGGACGCTTCCGGGCACGCGTTTGACCGCACGCTGTCCTACGCGCACGCCATCGGTGGCACGCGTCCCGGCGTGATTCAGACCACGTTCGCGGAAGAAACGGAAACCGATCTTTTCGGCGAACAGGCCGTCCTCTGCGGCGGCGCGCGCGCGCTAATTCAGGCTGGCTGGGAAACGCTGGTGCAGGCTGGATATCAGCCGGAATCGGCATACTTCGAATGCCTGCATGAACTGAAACTGATCGTCGATCTGATCTACGAAGGCGGCATCGCGGAAATGCACAAGTTCGTCAGCGAGACCGCGAAGTACGGCGACCTGACGCGCGGAAATCGCGTGATCGACGAGCACGTTCGCGAAAACATGAAGAAGATCCTCGACGAAATCCAGACCGGTCAGTTCGCGCGCGAGTGGGTGCTGGAAAATCAGGCCGGACGCCCGCAGTACGCGAAGCTTCTCGAACGCGACCGCAACCATCCCATCGAAAAAGTCGGGCAGGAGTTGCGCAAGCAGATGTCGTGGCTCAAGCCCGAAGCGACCGTGGCGGCGCGGGGCAAGAAGTGACGTTGAGCCGTCCGAAACGTTCCATGCTTTTCGGGTGTGTGTGCTCGCCATCCGCCGACCGGTCTCGGTAGGTAGAGGGCCGGCGCGGACTCATCATGGCGGGCACACTTCCCTTTAGCCGCATCGCGGTGATCGGCACGGGGCTGATCGGCGGATCGTTCGCGCTCGCGCTGCGAAAGCATTTCCCGGAAGTATCGATCGTCGGATTCGACCGCCCGGACGTGCTGCAACGAGCCGTCGCGCGCGGCGCAATCCAGGAAACGGCCTCCGACTTGGCCGGCGCTGTACGTGGCGCCAACCTCGTCTATCTCGCTCTGCCGATCGTGCCCACGCTCGAAATCCTGCCGGCAATCGCCAAGCACGCTGATCCCGGTGCGCTGGTCACCGATGCGTGCAGCACCAAAGCCGTGATTTGCCGAGCGGCTCGGGAACATTTTCGCGCCGGCGAGCAATTTCTCGGCGGGCATCCCATGGCTGGAAAAGAACAGTCTGGGATCGAACAGGCGGACGCCGAATTATTTCGTGGCGCGCCCTACGCGTTAATCGGCCCGGCGGAAGCGGAGCATGCCCAGGCAAAAACTTTCGCCGAAATTATCGCCGTGATTGGCGCGCAACCCACGTGGTGCGACGCGGAAACGCACGATTGGGCCGTGGGCATCGTTTCGCATTTGCCTCAGCTCGTGTCGATTGCGCTCGGGCGCGTGGTGCAGGATGAAACGGACGAGAGTGGATTACCGCTTTCGCTTGCCGGTCAAGGATTGCAGGATATGCTGCGCCTCTCGGGCAGCCCGTACGGAGTGTGGCGCGACATTCTACTGACCAATACGGAAAACGTTTCGCGGGCGCTCGACCGGCTGGCGCAGACAGTCGATTATTTGCGCACGCGGCTTGCAAGCAAGGAACTCGAGCCGGAATTTCGCGCCGCCAACGAAATTTACAAGCAGCTGCAAAAACCCCGTTGAAAGATTCCGCCGCGCTTCAGTACCATTAACCACCGATTTCGCTAATCCCAAAGCTAACCGGGAATTCCGCAAAGGCCGTCGCTGCACGCCACTCCCGCTGGCATGCGGATCGGGTGCGCATCGCGCTTCAAGCCGCCTTTCGGCCGCCACTTATCGACTGCAGCAGATGTCACGTGACGAAAATCCGTGGTCAGCCACAACGGATTCGATTCCCCGCCAACGACAACGATATTGATCCCTTTCGGATCGTTATACGGCGCAATTAACTCGTCTTTCGGCAACTTAGACCACGTTGCAAACGGCTCGACGCCCGCGCGCGCAAGCGACGCATTGAACGCGTAGATCACGTCCGCGCCCCAGTATTGGCCGGCTGGAATTTTTGTGTTTTCCGAAAGCCAGCGAGCCACGTCCTGCTTGGTCTGAAATCCCTGCTCCTTCAATCCCTTCGCTACAAGCGGGTCCATCACCAGCAGCGCCACCGAATGCAGCGCCGGAAACGCCTTCAGCATGATCGCGGTCTCTTCGTTCGCGGGACGAATCGAATTCGCCGCGCCCATGCTATTGATCACGCTCCATCCGCGAAACACGCTGACCACGCTTTCATCGCGCTTAAAACCTTTTTCGACGTGAAAGGGCTCCCAAACGCTGCTCTCCTCATTTTCCGCGCAGCACATGTTGTTGTAATTCAAGTTGTGGCCGGTGGATGCGAGCAGCGTATCGCCAAGCCGCGCGTTCCCGAGGTTAATGGTCATCAGCGTCCACGCGCGGCCGATCACGGAATTCGCAAAATTGAACGGACTCAACGCGCCGAGTCCCCCGTTCATCGCGATTTCGCCGCGAATCGGGCCGTTGATCATCACCATTCCCGCAAACGAAGTGGTGGAACTGGGAAACGCCGGATGTCCGGTGGAAGCAATCGCCAGAATTACCGGGAAATGCTCCGGCCGCGCGCCGGCCATCACCGCATTTATGGCAACTTTTTCAACCGTGTAGGATGTGTATTCGCCGCGATGCGCCACGGACATCTGCCCGACGACCTCGCCGGGAGCGTGGCTGGTGCCTTCCAGCATTTCCGCGACGCGCTCTTCGGTCGGGAGCACGATGGGCAGGCCATCCGTCCAGCCATTCTCGACAAAAAGGCGCTGCAAATTTTGTTCGGTATCTTCTTCCAGCAGGCGCGAGCGCGGCGGCGGAACGGGGCGCGCGACCGGCTTTTCCTCGTCGCTAGTCAGCGGCTTGGTGAGCGCGTCAATCAACTCGCGAACGAATGGCGCGCCGGAAACGGGATCTTTCCCTTCCACATATTCCCGCAGCCGCGCGGCGGGCATGCCAACCACCGGATACGGAGTGAAGCTGAAGCGCAGCGGCATTCCGTGAGCCTGCAAATCGCGTCGAATGTAATCGGAAAATCGAGCGGTGGTGATCGGCGCGGTGGGAATTCCGGAATCGTTTTCAAGCTTTCGGCAATGCTCGGCGACCGCCGAGGAGCAGCCGTCTCAACCGCCGACGCCGAAGATCACGGCGTGGCCTTCCCGTTTAATTTCCGCCCACAAATCGGGCGAGTCCATGAACATGTTGCCGGGCTTGTGCTTCAGCACCGTGCGCGTTTCCGGCATGTGCTGGGCAAGCCAGTCGCGCAACTGCTCGAGGAATTCGTAGCCTCCGGCGAAACCCACGTCCACCAGATAGACGGTTTTTCCTTGCAGCGTGTCGAGGCGCGGGGCCATCGACATGTATTTTTTCGTGTCCACCGGAGCGCCCAGTGGATCGAGCACCGTCAGCAGCGAGCGCTGCAGAGTGCTTTGGCTGCTCTCAATCGTCTGCGCCATGCGTCACCTCCCAAGCGGGCTATCGCCTTCGCGCGACCCACTTGATCTTAACTCCATTCGCAGAACGTGGAGCGGGATTGTGAATCTCCATGCCGGATTTGCGGCCGGGGGTCAGCGCTTGTGGGCGCCACGTGGTTCCGCGGGCTCAGCTCCAGCTCCGTGGCGGACCAGCGTGACGAATGCGGCGGCAGAGCGCGGCAGGGAGCGGTCGCGGCGATAAACGATTCCCAGCTCGCGCGAAATTTCCATGTCCGATACCGGGATCAGCTTCACTTGCCCTGCTTTTAGTTCATCCTGAGCGAAGCTTTCGCTGATCAACGAAACGCCGAGCCCGGCGGCCACGAATTTCTTGATCATGCCGACGCTCGCGAGTTCCATGGCGATCCGAAGCTGGGAGCGATAGGGGCGGAACTGCTTATCGAGGACCTGGCGCGTGAAGCCGGTCTTCGGAAAAATCAGCGGCTGCCCGGCTATATCGCTGGTGCGCACGCTTTTGTACGAGGCGAGCGGATTTCCGGGACTGACCATCAGCATCAGCCGGTCGCGGAAAATTGGATGAACGCGCAGGCTGGGCGATTTTACCGGCATGGTGACGATGCCGACGTCCACCGTGCCGTCCTCGACCTTTTCGAGAACTTTGTGGCTGAAATTGCGATAGATGCTGATCTGCACGGAGGGATAGCGCCGGCTATACTCGGCGAAGATTTCCGGCAGGACGTAGAGGCAAGTGGCTTCGTTGGCGCCGATAGCGAGAGTGCCGCGCGGCGTAGTCGACTGATCGGCGACAGCGCGCAGCGATTCGTTACGCAGCGTGAGCAGGCGATTCGCGTATTCGAGAAGAGTCTCGCCGGCAACCGTGAGACGCACGGATTTGCCGACGCGATCGAAAAGCTTCTGCCCGTACTCCTGCTCGAGCTGGCGAATTTGCGCGCTAACAGCCGGTTGCGAGCGGTACAGCTTCTGCCCTGCGCGCGAAAAGCTGCCTTGCTTCGCGATTTCCAGGAAAGTTATGAGGTGATCGAAGTCCATTCGCCCGTGCCCCGGATTGTAGCAAAAGTAAACTGTAAATCATTGCAAAAGAAAGTCGTTAGGGGACGCAAGTAGGAAAGATGCGAGGAAACCTGCCGATTCCGGAGCACTCAAAATCTCAATTTCGGCGGCTCAGGATTTGGCTGCCGGCGCTGGTTGCTGCGGCGCACGCGCGCTGGCGCGCCGGCGGGCGTCCAAAGGGTCGGTGTTGCGCCATTCGCGGCCTTCGCGGCGCAGGAGCTCATCGGCGAGCGCCGGGCCCCACGATCCCGCTGTGTAGTTGGGAAAATCGCGCGGCGGAAGCGCGTTCCACACGTCGAGAATCGGCTGCACCACGGCCCAACCGGCCTCGACCATATCGGCGCGTTGAAAGAGCGTGGGATCGCCCATCATGCAGTCGTAGAGCAAGGTTTCGTAGCCCGTCGAAGGAGTGCTGCCGAAATAATCGGAATATTCAAAATCCATATTGACGGCGCCGAGACTAACCACCGGGCCAGGAACCTTGGCCTCAAAGCGCAACGATATCCCCTCGTTCGGCTGAATGCTGATCACCAGCTCGTTCGATGGAATTTGATCGACGGAAGTGTCGCGGAACAGAACAAACGGCGGCCGGCGGAAGCGAATCACGATTTCGGTGACGCGCTGAGCCATGCGCTTCCCGGTGCGAATGTAGAACGGCACTCCCGCCCAGCGCCAGTTGTCGATATTCAGCGCAGCCGCGACGTACGTTGGAGTATTCGAATCGGGTGCAACGTGCGGTTCGTTTCGATATGCAGGAACATGCTTGCCGTCGATCGCTCCGTCGCTGTACTGGCCGCGCACCGCGCGATCGAGCACGTGTTCCGGACTGAGCGATTGGATGGCGCGCAGGACTTTGGTCTGCTCGTCGTGAACGGCGTCTGCATCGAACGAGATCGGCGGCTCCATCGCCGTGAGGGTGATCAATTGGCAGATGTGGTTCGGGACCATGTCGCGTAGCGCGCCGGCGGATTCATAGTATCCGCCACGCAGCTCGACTCCCAACTCCTCGGCGGCCGTGATCTGCACGTGGTCGACGTAGCGGCGATTCCAGATCGGCTCAAAAATCCCGTTGGCGAAGCGGAAGGCGAGAATATTTTGAACGGTTTCCTTGCCTAGATAATGATCGATGCGGTAGATCTGCTTTTCTTCCAGAACTTCCCCGACGGCGTGATTGAGGGCCACCGCCGAGGCAAGATCGTGGCCGAAAGGCTTTTCGATTACCACGCGGCGCCAACGGTGGCTTTCCGGCTTGGTCAGGTCCGCGGCGCCCAGCTGATGAACGACCGTCGGGAAAAAGTTGGGGCTGGTGGCGAGATAAAAAAGCCGGTTGCCCTGCGTTTTCTGTTCTTTTTCGGCTTGGTCCAGCGTTGCCTTTAGCTTCCGGTAGAGCTCCGGGTCTTCGAAGTTCCCGGAAGTGTAGTAAAGGCGTTTGACGAACTCGTCCCAAGAGGACATGTCCACGTGATCGGCGGAATATTCGCGAATATCTTGCGTCATTTGCTTGCGAAATTCTTCATTCGAGAAGGACTCGATGGAGACGCCCACGATGGCGAATTCTTCGGGAAGCAGTTTGCTGGCCGCGAGATTGTAGATCGCGGGCATGAGTTTCCGCTTAGTAAGATCGCCACCCGCGCCAAACAAAATCATCGTGCAGGGGTCGGGGCGAGCCGCGTGGGCCCGCCGTAAAGCTCCGGCTCCGTCAGGCGAGGCCATCGGCGAATCCTCCTACAAGTGTGTGCACGGGGCGTTCCGAGACGTTCCGGGTAGACGGGTGCGCGGTCGTTTGTTTTCTATGAGTTACGCGTGTTTCTACTCGGTTGACCGTTCCGGGTGGAAAAAGATCATGGTGCGCGGCGCGGCTCACCGTAAACTGGAGCGCGGCGGGGCCTCCAGGCAGAAAGCACATCGGCTGATGATGGATTCTATCAGCGAACGACAGAGAAGGCACGCACACGAAGACCGCAGGTTCCGTCCGTTTCCGTCTTACCGCCGTCTCCATGCTCAGTATGGCCCTCCCCTTTCCTATCGATACATCGGCCTACTTCCACACTATCACACGACGCGAGACTTGCAGCAGAAGACACATCGATAAGTTTGGTCAAATGCAACCGCTGTGCGCGACTTGGAAAATTCGCGCCCGCGGGAAGCGGATTTTCGAGATTTGACGATGTGGCGCGAGTGCGAACTTTTTCGGCTCTTTGCGCGTATAGGCATAAAGACGTCTGATACATTTATGGCGCGAAAACTCAGGTACCGAGGGGGACATGAGAGTCATACGCTGGGCGGCAATTGTGCTGGCTGGATTCGTCGTATTAGCGGTGATTGCAGCGCTGGGCTACCGAGCCTATTGGCAGCACCGGATCGCCAAAGAGTTGAGGATTACTTCGCCCAACGGTATCGACGAAGCGAAATACATCAACGTCAACGGCGCGCAGGAGTGGATCACAATTCGGGGGCGAAACCGGAATAATCCCGTCGCCTTGTTCCTGCACGGCGGTCCGGCGGAAGCCAACTCGGAATTTGCGGAGCTCTACCTGACTTACGAGAAGGACTACGTATTCGCACAGTGGACCAGCCAGGCGCGGGGATGACCTACATCAAAGCGGGCAATCATCAACCGAAGCTCACTCTGGACGGAATGGCGGATGACGGGATCGCCGTCGCCGAATATCTGAAGAACGAACTACACGCGCCAAGGATTATTCTGGTCGGACAGGACTGGGGAGGGATGCTCGGAATACGCATGATCGAGAAGAGGCCGGACCTTTTCTCCGCTTTCATTGGCACAGGACAGATCGTCGGTATGATGGCCGGACAGCGTTGGCAATATCAATACGCTTTGAGCCACTCGACGGCGAGCCGCGACGAAAAAATGCTATCCGCTCTGAAGCAAGTGGGCCCACCGCCATACCGCACACTAGAACGCTACGGCCAGTTTCAGAACTGCTGCCGGAATCCATTCTGGCCACCCGACGACGTTGCCGGAATCAAACGCCTCCAAGCCTTGCTGGTGTTCTCGCCCAGTATGACGATTCCTGAAGCATACGGGTGGTACAAAGCGCTTCGGACAGACGAAGTGAAACTGGACACCATGACGATGAACATGAAGGACCTGCGCGACACGGACACGAGATTTTCCGTGCCGGTGTTTTTCATACAGGGCGCGAATGACAACGTGACGCCTAGCAGCCTTGTGACCGATTACGAGCAGAAGCTACAAGCGCCGGTGAAACGAATTGACGAGGTGCCCGATGCGGGACACTTCGTAATATGGACGCACCCGAGCGAGTTTCTGCCGCTAATGAAGGCGGACTTGCGGCTCACGCAAGCAACATCCAGCAATTGAACGAGGACGCTGCGTCCGCGTTTTCAGGCAATCACCTGAGAAACCAACCTGCTTAATGCCACTAATTTCTGAAGTCCAATTACAACCTTTACCCAATAGCAGTTCCAAGCGCTGCCTCCCAGAATCGTGATAGCGCGCACTGGTGCGCCACCAGCCAACAAATTTAAAAGGGAGCGATCATGAATTCCGACCAAGTCGCAGGAAAATTGAAACAGGCAAAGGGCGCTTTGAAGGAACAGTGGGGCAAGCTCACCGACGATGACGTGAAGGTGATCGAGGGAAACCGCGATCAGCTGATCGGCAAGATCCAAGAGCGGTACGGCATCACGCGGGAAGCGGCCCAAAAACAAGTAGAAGAGTGGAAGCGCACGCACGCAGCATAGTCGCGTGCGACGCACGGGGCGCGGGCGGCTTAAAGCGAGCCGCCCCGCTGCCTTCACAACGAATTTCCTGCCGCGGCAAGCTTCCTTTCTGCGCTGCGTGCGAATTTGTGAAGAACATTGAGCCAAGCCACCTGGAAGCCGGCGTTATATCGGCTTTAGTATCTGAGGTATGAAGGACGATGCGATGAACGAACAGATTGCGAGAACCGTGGTCGATCGATTTCTAAAAACCTGGAATGCCAAGGACATCGAAGCATTTTCTGCCTGTTTCAAGGAAGATGGGGACTTCGTGAATGTTCTTGGTGAAATGGCCAAGGGACGGCAGGCGATTGCCGAGATGCATAAGTTCCCGTTTGCGACCGTGCAATCGAAGGCGATCGCGTCGATACAGCGGCTGGAATTGCGAGAACTCGACAGCCAATTGGTTGGCGCGGACATGTGGTGGAAGGCGGTAGGCAGCCTGACTCCCAAGGGAGAACCTTTGCCGGAACGGTTTGGGCTGATTTACTTCGTGATTGACGTCAAGAGCGGGGACGGATTGATTGTGTCCGGGCGCAACATGGATTACTCGAATAGCTACGGCCGCGAAGCGGTTCGGCGCGCACAGGCAAGCGCTCACTGATGTGAGCCTCCGGCTGGGGCTCGTGAGGTGATCGCGACGAGCGGGGAGGGGATCGAAATTTGTCCTATCTAGATCGTCTGCGGCGTTGAAGCCGTAGCCGTGAGGAATCTGCCGCGTAGACCGAGCCTCTAACCCACATTCGCACACCTTGATAAGCCTGGAGAACGATTTCGTGTTATACGTCTTTTCATGCGCTTCTACGCGCCCATCGCATTGCTCTTAGCCGCTCTGACCCTCCCCGCCGCCCACGCTCAAAGCATCGCTGCCACTCCGCCGATGGGCTGGAACAGCTGGGATGCCTACGGCATGACCATCGACGAGAAGGAATACAGAGCCAACGTGGAAGTGTTGCGCGGCCTGAGCAAATACGGCTGGAAGGTAGCGGTGATCGATGAAGGCTGGTACTTGAAAGAGCCGCTCGCGCAGCCGAAAGCACGTGTTTACGATTACGATGCTGACGGGCGGCTGGTTCCCGATCCAGTTCGATACCCTTCGGCGGCCGACGGCGCAGGCTTCAAACCGCTAGCCGATTGGGTCCATGCGCAGGGCCTTAAGTTCGGCATCCACATAGTACGTGGGATTCCGCGAGACGCGGTTCGCAAGAATCTTCCGATAGCCAACAGCGCCTATCACGCAGCCGATGCAGCCGACACCAGCGATGTCTGTCCCTGGGATGAAGGCAACTACGGAGTGCGGGACAACGCCGCTGGCCAAGCGTATTACGATTCCATCATCGGCCTCTATGCGAAGTGGGGAGTGGACTTCCTGAAAGTAGATTGCATCGCCAGCCATCCTTACAAAGGGGACGAGATACGAATGATTGCTGCCGCCATCCGCAAATCGGGCCGGCCTATCGTTCTCAGTCTGTCTCCCGGCCCTACGAGCCTAAGCCATGCGGCCGAGGTGTCCCGATACGCGCAGATGTGGCGCATCGCCGACGATCTCTGGGATGGGTGGGATTTTCCCGGCCAGCAATGGCCGAACGGTCTGCTCTCGGCTTTCGGCAATCTTGCGAAATGGTCGAAGTACGCCAAGCCCGGCCACTGGCCGGATGCGGACATGCTTCCGTGGGGCTCGCTCACGCCTCATCCCGGCTGGGGACCGCCGCGCCAAACCCGGCTGACACGCGATGAACAGCGTACCCAGTTCACGCTATGGTGCATCGCACGCTCGCCGCTGATTCTGGGCGCCAACCTCACCCGGCTCGACAGCTTTACTCGCTCGCTGGTCACCAACCGAAAGCTGATCGCCGTGAACCAGACGGCTATTGCAAGTCATGAAGTGCCGCTGGCATCCCAACCCCAGCTCCGCGTATGGACTGCGGAGACAGGCGGGCGGCGGACAGCACGCTATCTTGCCGTCTTCAACCTTAAGAATGCGCCGGCGCGCACGGAGCTTGCATGGTTGACCGTGCTAGGGAGCGCGGGAAGCCGCTCATTCTATGACGTATGGGCGCACAAGAAGGTAACCCGGGCGAAGGCTCTGGATCTGACCCTTGCGCCACATGGCTGCGCGCTTCTCCGCATCGAGCGCTGACCCTCCAAAACCCTCACTGCGAAAAAAACGCCAATCTCGAGATTCGCGCTCCCAGGTGACGCGAGACCCAGTCGCATCACGTGGAGCCGTTGCCTCGGAATGCGGCGGAGCCACGCGCGCGGCGTTAGGCCAGGGCTTCGCGGATGGCGGCGTCGAGGCGGGCGAGGCCGGCAGCGACGTCCTTACCAAGATGGACGCGCAGTGCTCGGCGGTTGCGTTCAGTGAGCACCTGAAAATCGCCGCGAGCTTCCGCCGCTTTCACCACGCCAAAGGTGTATTTCTGTCCTGGCACGGGTAGATCGACAGCATCGTCGCAGGTGATTTGCAGAAACACTCCGGAGTTGGGTCCTCCCTTGTAGGCTTGTCCGGTGGAGTGGAGGAAGCGCGGGCCGAAGCCAAGGCAAGTGGCCACCTTGCACTTGTCGCGCACCAAATGGCGCATGGATTGAAGCTTCGATTCGTTTGAAGCGTCGCGGTTCAAATAGCCGAGTAGGGCGAAATAATCTCCCGGCTGCAACCGGCGTAGGTGCGCGCGAAGATGGCCGACCAGCGATTTGTCGGCTCCCGCCGCTTTGGCTAGGTCGCCGGCATTTTTAGGATCGGTGAAGAGACGCAGATCGCCATCCTTCAAAATCGGCGATTCGGGGGGGAGCGAGCCGGATTTTTCGTAGGCGTCGGTTAGCTTGCGCGTTTCAATCTTGCTGGCTTCCACATCGGGCTGATTGAAGGCGTTGATGCCAATCACGGAACCGGCGACGGCCGTGGCAATTTCCCAGCGGAAGAATTCCTGGGCTACATCATAGATATCGCGAACGGAAATGCGCACCACCGGTTGTCCGCTTTTTTCGAGCGCGTCGACGGCGGCGTCCTGGCGCGAATCGGGATCGGACCCCAATCGCACGTAGGCGAAAACGCGGTCCTTGCCGTACACGTCGGGCGCGCCGAGCTGTTCGCGGTCGACGGGAATGAGTCCCTTGCCCTGCTTGCCGGTGGATTCGGCGAGCAACTGTTCGAGCCACGCGCCGAGATCAAAGATAGAAGGCGAGGCGATGATAGTGACCTTGTCGCGCCCGTTCCTCTGAAGCGTTCCAAGAATGGCGCCGAGAACTACGCCTGGATTCTGGTCCGCCGGAACTACCGAGGCGCAGGCGTGGACCATTTCCTCGGCGCGGTCGAGCACTTTGCCGATATCGACGCCTTGAATGGCGCCAGGAATCATGCCGAAATTAGAGAGCGCGGAATAGCGTCCGCCGATGCCGGGAACGCCGAAGAAAATATGGCGGAAGCCATCAGTTTCCCCGGCCTTTTGCAGGTGCGAGCCGGGATCGGTGATGGCGATGAAGCGCTTCCCCGCTTCGGCGGGACCGACGGACTGCTTTACGCGCTCGAAGAAATATTGCTTAAAGATGTTGGGTTCGAGCGTGCTGCCCGATTTGCTGGATACGATGAAGATGGTCTTGGCCAGATCGAGTTTCTCTTCCAGAGCGACGATCTGCGCGGGATCGGTGGAATCGAGCACGAACATTTCCGGATGGCCGGAGATTTTACCGAAGGTGAGACTGAGAACTTCCACGCACAGGCTCGAACCACCCATGCCAAGAAGCGCTGCGTGGGTGAAACCGCCGGAGCGAATGTCGTCCACGAGCCGGGTGAATCGCTGGCGATTGGAGATTTGGTCTTCCGTGACACCGAGCCAGGCGAGCCATTTGCTTTCATCGGAGTTGGTCCAGAGAGAGGCATCGCGGGCCCACAGGCGCTTTACTTTGCTGTTGTTGTTCGCTTTCCAATCGTCGATGGTCGCTTGAACCGCTTGCTGCAAATCCTTAGGCATTTTGTACGCGAAGCGGCTCAATGCAGGAGAAGCCGACGCTGGCGCGGATTTCTTGGTGCTCTTTTCAACGGCGGCGAGAAGCTTGTCGAACGCTTCGGCAAAAAGTTTGACGCCGTCTTCGGTGAGCTGATCGGTGGCAGCTTTCATGGAGATGCCGACGCCTGCGAGGTCCTGCATAGTTTTCTTCGCGTCATCGACGTCCTCTTCGAGGCTAGCGCGCGGGACGCCGTGATCGCGGAAGGCGTCTAAGGTCGCAGGCGGAATCGTGTTCACGGTGTCCGGTCCGATCAGTTCGTCGACGTAGAGAATGTCGCTATAGGCGGGATTTTTCGTGCTGGTGCTGGCCCACAGGACGCGCTGTGTTTGTCCACCGCGTCCCGCAAGCGCCTGCCAGCGCGGGCCGCTAAAGATGCGCTTGTAGATTTGATAGGCGAGCTTGGCATTGGCGATGGCGACTTTGCCTTGCAGGCTCTTCGCAGGTGCGGCTTCCGGTTTGCCGGATTTCGCCACTGCGGCGAGCTGGCCATCGACCAGCGTGTCGATACGGCTGACGAAAAAGCTGGCGACGCTGGCCATTTGGCTGGCATCCCCGCCGCTCTTCACGAAAGTTTCTAGCCCGTCCACATAGGCTTCGGCAACGCGTTCGTATACTTCCTGGGCGAAGAGCAGCGTGACGTTGACGTTGATGCCTTCGCCGATCAGTTGGCGAAACGCGGGAATGCCTTCGGGGGTGCCTGGAACTTTGATCATGATGTTCGGGCGGCTTACGGCTTTCCACAGTCGGCGTGCCTCGGCAACGGTTTCGTTGGTTTTGTGCGCGAGATACGGCGAGACCTCCAGGCTGACGTAGCCGTCGCGCCGCTTCGATTCGTCGTAGACGCCGCGGAACGCGTCGGCGGCATCCTGCACATCGCGAATCGCCAGGTGCTCGTAGATGCCGGTGGCGTCCAGATTGCCGCGCGCGGCGAGTTCAGAGAGTAACTGCGAATAATCTGTGCTCCCAGCGATGGCCTTCTCAAAAATGGAGGGATTGGAGGTCATGCCGCGCAGGCCGTCTTCGCGGATCAGGCGCGCGAGCTCGCCTGTGTCGATCAAGCTGCGGCGAATGTAGTCCAGCCAGACGGACTGGCCGAAACTCAGCAGGGCCTGAAGCGGATTTTGGGTCTGCGTGCCTGTAGAGGCGCTGCCGGTTGGCTTGGCGGTGCTCATGATGTCCCCCTTTTTAGGTGCGAAAACTTTTGGGTCGAATGCCCTACTTGATTGGATGCACTGCGCTCCGCGAGAGAAGCAGAACGCGAGTTGAGCCGCAGCTGCATCACGCGAGCGGCGGCAAGGCCTGCGAAACGCGGCACCGTTCCACGAACAGCGCGGTGGCTGCGATAGGCACTTAACAAGCTTATCGTCCGAACGGCATTTTACCGCAGCGCGGCGGAGCGGGCGAGGAGGAACTTCGCGCGTTGGCCGCGGCGATTCATTGCACTTACAGACTGGCGACGGAGCCGCCGTCGACGCGATAGTTCGAGCCGGTGATGAAGGAAGCTTGCTCGGAGGCGAGGAAAACGACGACGCCGGCGGTTTCGTCCGGACGCCCGGCGCGGCCGAAAACGATATTGGGGCGAAATTCGCGGACGAAGACGCGCTCCGCTTCATCGACAGAAATTCCGCGGGATTTGGCCTGGTTCGCGAGCGTTTCCTCAACCAGCGGAGTGCGGATGAATGCCGGAGAGACAGCGTTCACTAGGATGCCGTCCGGGCCATAGGCTTTCGAGAGGCTTTTGGTGAGCGAGTTGAGCGCGGATTTGGAGGCGTTGTAGTGCGGCATCAAGGCGTCTGGCTGCGTGCCGGATTCGGAGGAGATATTAACGATGCGACCCCATTTCTGGCGCTGCATGTGCGGCAGTGCGGCGCGTGAGGCGCGCACGGCGGACATCACGTTGAGCTGAAATATTTGGAGCCATTCGTCGTCGGTAAGCTCGGCGAAAGCTCCAAAGCGGCCGATGCCGCCGGCGTTGTTGACCAGGATATGAATCGCCCCGAAATGGGCGACAGTTTCCGCGACGGCGCGTTCAGCGCCTCCCGGCGCGGCAACGTCAGAGGCGACCGTGTGAACCGTGGCGGCTGCGCCGGAGGCGGATTTTGCGTCCCGAATTTGCGCGGCGGCGGAGTCAAGATCGCTGGCATTGCGTCCATTGATTACGACTTTGCAGCCTTCGCGAGCCAGAGCCTGCGCGATTGCGAAACCGATGCCTTTGCTCGAGCCGGTGACCAGCGCGACTTTGCCTTTGAGACCGAGTTCCATGCGAACGCCTCCTCTGAGACTGACGAGCCGCTAAGCTAGCACGATTGGATGTGCGAGGGCGGCGCGAGACTCAGCCAGATGAACGCCGACTTTGAGCGCGCTGCCTGCTTTACAAATTTCGCGCGGAATGACAAGCTGGCGCGCGACTTCCATGGCTATCGGAAACGACATGAAGCTATTCACGCCGCGCGAAGCGGCGCAAGTGATGGGGATCAGCTACCCCACGCTGAAGCAATGGATTTATAAGGGCAAGATTCATACGGTGAAGACGGCCGGCGGGCATCATCGCATTCCGGAAAAGGAAGTGGATCGGTTTCTCTACCGCGCATCAGAGCAGGGCGAGGTCGCCGAGCGGCGAACGAATTTTCGGCGAATCAGCGGACGCAACCAGCTGGTGGGGCGCGTGACGGACATCCAGATCAGCGGGCTGATGGCTCAGGTGACGCTTTCGATTGGTGGCCAGCGGATCACGTCGATCATCACGGCGGATGCCGTACGCGAGATGCGGCTGAAGGTAGGCGAGACGGCCGCAGCGCTGGTGAAATCGACGGAAGTGATGATCGTCAGGCCGTGATTCGCGACTAACGGGTCACTCGACGACAAGTCGCACGTGGGACAAGTATTTCCTCAGGATGGCGGGCGCGCGGGAGTGCGCTGCGACGCGCCATATTTCCGCAGCAACCGAAACGGGCGAAGCGCAGCATACAGCGGAGCGAGCGGGCGCGGCAGACGAATCGCCTGCCAATCTTCGGCGGCAGGAACGGTGGCGAGCCGAAGCGCGTAGCGCAATTCGGCGACAACGCCAGGAACCATTGAGCGGCGGTAGCGGAACGTAGCGCGGGAACCAAGCGGCGGAATCGTCCGGCTCAGCAATCGGCGCTCCATTTGCGACGCGATTGAATTCGCGACACGATCCGAGCGGACGCGCGAGCGGACCGAATCCGGGAGCGAGATCGCAAATACCCGAACAGCGAGCGCAAGTCCCAGGTGCAACATGCGCCGCGCACGGACTGAATCGGCGAATCTATAAACGCGCTCCCAATCTAGCTGCGGGTAAGAAGCGACGAATTCGGCCAAGTCCGCAGTCCACAATAAGCGCACCCAAAAATCCTTCGAGCCATGAACGCAGAGAAATACGAGTGTGTCTTCCGGGCTGAAGGTGCGGATCTGGTGGCCGCCGATCGAGACTGGCGCGGCACGGCGGCCCAGATCGTCTAGATCGGGCGGAACGGGAAAATGGCGGAGCGTACGTTCGGTGTGAAGCTCGACGGTGAGATGGCGTTCCACGTCGCGGTAATCGTATTCGCCAGGGATGAGCGGTGACGGCGCATCCGGCGCGAAAATCGGCGGAAATTGCGGCGAGAAACCGAAGGCTACGAGCGCTCGATTGGCGGCGGACACGTCGCGCTGGCGAAGAACGAGATCGATATCCGCATATTCGCGGAGGGCAACATCTCCGTAAGCCTGCATCGCTAGCACCGAGCCTTTGTAAGGAAATGCTTCGATTACGGGAGCCGCAAACGATTCCAGGATGCGAATCAACTCGGCGGCAAGGATGAGGCTGCGAACCGAGCCAGCTCGGACCATATTTTTCAGGCGCGCTAGCTGTGCGGACGGCACTGCGTCCAGAGCGACGGCAGATAATTGGCGGCTCAGGAGCGGCGCGACGGAATGTTCGGCGGCCTGGGCGAAAAGAAAGTCCCAATCGAGAGGCAGCGCCAGTAGCCGGCGAATTTCGTTGGCTATCGGGGGATCAATACGCGTGCGGGAACAGCAAACGAGAAGCTGTTTTTCAGGGCAGGCGCCGTCATGCGACGAAGGGGTCATGAAATGCCGGAGAGGCCGGCGCAAAGAATCTTACGCTATTTGCCCTCAGCTGATAGCGTCTCCGTCGAGTCGGTTACCGCGGCGGCACCAAGGAAGGCTGCCGCGAGCGCGCACAGGTTGCGATCACTCGAAACGGCTTACGCGGCCATTTTGTGGTGCCATGCGCCTTCCATATCGATTTTCTTCCCGATGCGCAGAAGGCTGGACCGAAACCCGCTTGGGTCCACGCCCGCGGACTCGCATACGCGATCGAAATCCGCGTGATCTTCGAACAAGAATTTTTGCGCTTCGCGGCGCTCCCGCAAATTCCCATTGCGCCATTCTTCCACAGCCGCCACCAGCACGGCGATCCAAAGGCGACGCTCTCCGATACAATCTTCCGTAGGACTTCCTTCGGTTCTAGTGGCCACGTTTTCTAGCATTTGATCTCCCCCTCGCTTCGGCGCAACCCACTGCGCTTTTTTGCCTCGTACGCATAAGCAGAATGCACGCTGGACGCCAACCAGCCGCAATTGCAGCCATTTGCTGTTATGAAGCGTTGGGGCTATGCAGCGAAAGAAGTTACGCGCCTGCTAAGGCCAAAGAGGCAAGGCGAGTAACGGCACATACCAGCATTACGATGGTTCGGGTAGAGGCACGTGTTTCAGTTGGAACCATCTGAAGGAAGCGCGCTTGGAGGACCTGATATGTATCGGATTTATTGGACCGTTTGGGCGGTGAGTATTTCGCGGAGCTTCGACGCCAGTGATGCCATATTGAACGGCTTTTGCAGCAGGACTGCGTCGCTTTCTAGAATCCCGTGGTGCACTATGGCCTGATCCGCATAGCCGGACATGTACAGTATTTTAATTCCGCTGCGCGATCGGGAAATGCGATCGGCGAGTTCCCTGCCACTGATGCCGGGCATCACCACGTCGGTCAGGAGCAAGTGAATCGGGCCGGCATGCATGGCGGAAAGTTCGAGCGCGGTGTGACCATCTTCCGCCTCGAGCACGGTGTAACCATTCATTTCCAAGTATTGGCGGGCTAGCTCGCGGACTCCCTTTTCGTCTTCCACGAGGAGAACCACCTCCGAGCCGCGCGACATTTGCGAGGAATCGGCGCGGTGATCGAAAAGCTCTTCGGAAGTTTCTTCTTCGATCTTCGGGAGATAAATTTTGAAGGTGGTGCCGCGGCCCGCTTCGCTATAGACCCAAATATAGCCGCCGCTCTGTTTGACGATGCCGTAGACGGTAGCGAGCCCGAGGCCCGTTCCCTTTCCTTTTTCCTTGGTGGTGAAGAAAGGCTCGAAGATATGCGCCTGAGTAGCAGCATCCATGCCGAGGCCATTGTCGGTCACTGCAAGCATCACGTATTTCCCAGCATTCAGAACGTTCGGGGGCTGGGCACAGGATTCGCCGAGTTCCACATTAGCCGTTTCAATCATTAGCCGTCCGCCGCGAGGCATGGCGTCTCGAGCATTGACGGCCAAATTCATCACCACTTGTTCGATCTGGCTGCGGTCGGCCTTTACCAGCCAGAGGTCGGCTTCCGTGGAGGTTTGCAGCTCGATATCTTCGCCAATCAAGCGGCGGAGAATTTTCTCCATGTCGCCCGCGACGCTGTGAATGTTGAGGATTTTCGGCGCGAGCATCTGTTTGCGGCTGAAAGCCAGCAATTGCTGCGTCAGGGAGGTGGCTCGCCGCGCTGCCGTCTGGATTTGCTCGACGCTGCGCCGCAGAGAATCTCCCTCCGGAAGGCGATCGGCCATCAGATCGGCATAGCCTTGAATCACCATCAGCAGGTTGTTGAAATCGTGGGCGATGCCGCCGGCCAGTCGGCCAACAGCTTCCATTTTTTGCGATTGGCGGAATTGTTCCTCGAGGCGCTTGCGGTCGGTGACGTCGAGCGCCATGCAGATCGCCCCCTGAGCGTTGCCCAAGACGTCGCGGAGGGGTTCCACATGGCAAGCGTACGAGCCGTCTTTCCAATCCACTTGGAACGTAACCGGCTCTCCAGCCACGGCGCGGCGATGCGCGGCGATGGGCAGAAAGGTGCGATCGGTGGTTTCAAAATAGTCCGATAACAACATTCCGACAACTTCATCGGGCTTGAGGCCAAGCCGCGCGAGGCCGGCGCCCAGAGCCGACGTGAAACGAAGGTCGGTATCCACAGTCCAAACGACGGCGGGCAATTGCTCGATCAGCACCCGCAAGCGCGCTTCGCTTTCGCGTACGCGGGCCTCCGCGCGTTTCCGGTCGATCGCAAAGGCAATCTGGCCTCCCACCGAAGACAAGAATTCCAGATCGTGCTCCGTATAGGCGTTTTCGCGTTCGTAACTCTGAACCACGAGCACGCCAATCGCCTCGGACGGACTCCGCAACGGCACGCCGAGCCACGACCGCGAAGGAGTTCCTTCGAGCTCAACTTCGCCTTCCGCCACAAGTTCGCTGAGCCGTTGGGGAGAAATCAATTGGGATTGGCCGCTACGAAACACGTAGGCAGCGCAACCGCGGCCGAGTTGTTGCGGGACCGGCGGCGGATCGAACTTATCCCGGAACAGCGGGAAATGAAACGTCCCAGACGCGGGATCGTGCAGCGCGACAAAACAGTTCCCTGCGTCGAGAGCCTTATTGATCGCGCTATGGATCTCGACAAGCAAATCGTCCAGGTTTTCCGTGGCGCCGACGGCATGAATGATCTCGGTGCTCACCTGGCGGCGGAGCTCGGCAGTTTTGCGGTCTGTAATGTCCTCGGCGGTGCCGTCGTGGCTGACGATTTTCCCGCTCGCGTCGCGCAGAGCACGAACGTTCATGGAAATCCAGATGACGCTTCCATCTTTCCGCGGCATCTGGCACTCGAACCCGTTCAGCTCTCCATCTTCTTCGAGCCGCCGCTTGACCTCGTCACGAATGGAAGGGTAGACGTAGAGCTGTTTGCCGATGTCGTGAATCTCGGCGATCATTTCCGCGGGTGAGGAGAACCCGGCGATGCGCGCCATGGCAGGGTTAACGGTCAGAAACTTCCCGGCGGGAGTCGATTCAAAAAAACCTTCGATGGCGTTTTCGAAAATGCGCTGGTAACGCTCCTCGGCGCGGTGTTGCGCGGATTCGGCGCGGCTCCGCTCCGTGATGTTTTCGTAGATCCCGAAGCAGCCCTGCTGCTCGCGATTGACGATCAGGGGAACGCCGGTAATCCGAACATCAATCACGGAGCCATCCCTGCGGCGCCTTTGGCCAGTGGTGCAGATGCTTCCCTGGCGCTCGATGTGCTGGAGGAGCTTTAAGGTTTCGCTTTCCCGGCCGGGAAGCGCCACAAACGATTCCAGCGCCTGCCCGCGAACTTCCTCCAAGCGGTAACCGAAGAGGCGTTCGAATGCGGGGTTGCACATCTGCACCCGGCGCTCCATGTCGATGGCCACGATTGCGGAGGGATTGTTTTCCGTCAACGCGTGCAGATAGGCGGTGTGTTCGGCGACCTTTCGTTCCGCCGAAAGCCGGGCGGTCACGTCCTGCATCACTACCAGAGCGGCATCTTTGCCGCCGAATGAAATCCCTTGAGAGGTTACTTCGACGTCGAAAAGCTCGCCATTCTTCCGGCGGTGCTTCCAGTAACCCAGGCATTCCACGGGTTTTTCCGGTTTGCGAACTACCTTCATTAGCCGGGGGATTTCTTCGGCCGGGCGGATATCCGTAATGTGCATTCTGAGGAACTCTTCGCGCGAATAGCCGTAGGCGGCAACGGCTGCGGCATTTACTTCCAGGAAAGCAAGAGTTTTATTATCACAGACATACATCGGGTGCGGATTGCGAGAAAATAGGAGTTCGAAGCTGGCATCTCTCACGCGGGAACTCGCTGCGCTCAAGGCAGACCTAAGATCGGGCCGGGATTTGGGCTCGGCGCCTGATCGAGCATGCTTTGGAGCGCGTGAGGCGAGCTTCCCCTTCCGGTTGCCCACAAGTTTTCGAGTCGGCATTAGTCCAAACTTAACTGGGATAAGCGGTTAGGCCGGCGTACATGCCTCAGCCCGCGAAGAACATATATAACCGGCCAGTGCGTCGCCTTGCAATGGTACGTCCGTACCAAAATTCGCCGCTCGAAACTTCGCGAAAGGCTTGCGCCGGAGGCTTCGTCCGGTAAGATAGATATGGAAAGCGTTGGCAAGCTTTCCCGGAGAAATGTCCAGGGTCGAACAAGCGCCGGGCAACATTCCCAAGGTTCACGATACCTTCGAAGTTCAAATCGATGCGGTAGCGCGTGGGCAATCGGAAGATCCGTTCCAGGTGTTGGGTCCGCACCGGATCCAGCGCGACGGCAAGAATTGGCTTGCGGTTCGCGCGTTTCGTCGTGGCGCGACAGACGCAACAGTCATCTGGAAATCGAACGCCGCTGAATATTCAGCGGACCTGATCCATCCCGAGGGTGCTTTCGAAGCGCTCGTGCCCGCGGATTCCTCCGGGCTGCGCGAAGGCGACCGCGTATCGCCGGATTCGTATCGTTGGCGATTCCGCTTCGCTGACGGCGCTGAGGTTGAGACTTACGACCCTTACGCATTTTCGCCGGTACTAACCGATTACGATCTGCATCTTTCCGGCGAAGGCACCGACCTGCTGAAATACGAAAAGCTCGGCGCGCATTTGCGCGAAGTCGCGGGCGTGCAAGGCGTGCATTTTGCAGTGTGGGCGCCGAACGCGTTGAGCGCCAGCGTGATTGGCGATTTCAATTCGTGGGGCGGAAGCGCTCACGCGATGCGTAGTCTCGGCGACAGCGGCATCTGGGAACTTTTTACTCCCGAACTCAAGGAAGGCACGCTTTATAAGTTCGAGATTCGCTCTCGCTTCGGCCAGCATTTGGCGCAGAAAGCCGATCCGTACGGATTTGCCGCCGAGCTGCGGCCGAAGAGCGCCTCGATGGTCTGGAATATTCATCGGTACGCATGGAACGATTCCACGTGGCTTGAGGCGCGCGCCGCGCAGGATTGGCTGCATTCGCCGCTCACTATTTATGAAGTGCATGCCGGCTCCTGGAAACGCAAAGACGACGAGGGCAACCGCTGGCTGACGTACCGGGAAATGGCCGGCGAACTAATCCCGTACGCAAAGAAAATGGGATTTACGCACATCGAGTTCATGCCCATCATGGAGCATCCGCTGGACGCCTCGTGGGGCTATCAGACGCTTGGCTATTTTGCGGTGACCAGCCGCTTTGGAACTCCGGACGATTTCAAATATTTCGTCGACCGCTGCCATCAAGAGGGTCTCGGCGTTTTGCTGGACTGGACGCCCGCTCATTTCCCGCGCGACGGGCACGGCCTGGCGTTCTTCGATGGCACACATTTATACGAACACGAAGATCCGCGCCTGGGAGCGCATCCGGACTGGGGTACGTTGGTTTTTAACTACGGTCGCAACGAAGTGCGAAACTTCCTGATGGCCAATGCGCTCTTCTGGATCGAGCAATACCACGTGGATGGATTGAGAGTGGATGCGGTCGCGTCGATGCTGTATCTCGATTATTCGCGGCGCCCCGGGGAATGGATTCCAAACGTTCATGGCGGGCGCGAGAACCTGGAGGCGATCGCGTTCTTGAAGCGGCTGAACGAGGTACTACACGAGCGAAATCCCGGCGCGCTGATGATCGCCGAGGAATCTACGTCCTGGCCGGCCGTTTCACGGCCCACTTACGTGGGCGGGCTGGGCTTTGATCTGAAGTGGAACATGGGCTGGATGAACGACACGCTCCGGTATTTCGCGCACGATCCCATTCACCGGCAATTTCACCACAGCGATCTGACGTTTTCGATGCTCTACGCCTTCCACGAAAATTTCGTGCTGCCCTTCTCGCATGACGAAACGGTGCACGGCAAGCGCGCGCTTCTCGAAAAAATGCCGGGCGACGACTGGCAGAAGTTCGCGAACTTGCGGCTGCTCCTCGCGTACATGTACGCGCATCCGGGCAAGAAGCTGCTGTTCATGGGTAGCGAACTGGCGCAGAGGAGCGAATTCTGGCACGAGGCGCAGGTGGAATGGACGCTGGAGAACTCGCCGCCGCATCTTGGCATCCAGCGGCTCGTGGCGTACCTGAACCAACTACACTCTAAGGAAAAGGCGCTGCACGAAATCGATTTCGAGTGGTCCGGATTCGAATGGATCGAAGTGAACGACTCCGCGGCCAGCGTGCTATCGTTCCTGCGCCACGCCAAGAACCGCGATGATTTCATGGTGGTCGTCAGCAACTTCACGCCGGTGGTGCGTGAATACCGCGTGGGAGTGCCGCGCGCAGGCTATTATCGCGAAATTCTGAATACCGACTCGAACTTCTATGAAGGGACGGATATTGGCAATGCCGGAGGCGTCATGGCCGAGCCAATTCCGTGGAACGACAGGCCTTACTCAATCAAGCTGCAGCTGCCTCCGCTGGCCGTCTTGTATTTCAAGCCGCAGCGCGGCTGACGCCACCCGACCGCGAACCCGCGCAAGAAAGGGGCGGCTTTTCCGCCATCCCATGCAAAAACCTCCACTGCCAGACTGAATTGAGCTTACGCCGCCGTCAGTTCCAATTCTTTCGGCTCTTCTAGCGACGCAGCCGGCCAGCTCTTCAGCTCCGGCATGCAGTGCTTGACGAAACACTTCACGTTGCGCTCGGCTTCGTCATACGGCATGCCGCCGAAGTGGAAATTCGGCATCACGCCCTGCATGTCGGTCAGTTCCTTCATCGCCGCGAATTTGTCCAGGACCTGCTTCGGCGTGCCCCAGGGCATCAGCTGGATGTAATCTTCGACGGCTTGATCCGCGCCGATCGAGTTCACGTATTTGCTCAAGTCGGCGTATCGCTCGTAACCCTTGGTGGTGTCGAAATGCTTTCCCATGATTTCGTAGTGATCGAGGGCTGCGCGGTAATTCGCCGAAAGATATTTGCGGGCGACTTCTTCGGCGCGGTCGGCGCTTTCGTCCACGACGCAGAAGCCGGAGCAGAACGGCTTGGGCGGCTCGGTGCCAGGATGATGCTCTTGCCAGCATTTGTGGTAGAGCTCGAAATCCGCAGTCACCTGCTTCCACGCTTTCTGCAAGATCACCAGCATGCCGAGCCCCAGGCGCGCCACCACCGGTACGGAATCCGCCGATGCCGCGGCCGCAAACGAACGGCCCCTGAACGACTTAAACGGGCGCGGACGAATCTCTCGGCGCGGCTGCTTTACGGTGGCCCCTCCTTCCATGTACCCGGTTTCTAGCGCATTCAAAATCAGCTCGGTGAATTCGTCGAAGCGCCGACGGCCTTCGTTTTGATCGATCCGCAAGCCTTGGAATTCACGCCGCGCCAGCCCGCGCCCCACGCCCAGGATAAAGCGTCCGCCGGAGAGATGATCGAGCAGTACGATCTGCTCGGCCAGCCGGATCGGATCGTGCCACGGCACCACGATCACCATAGAGCCCAGCTTCACGCGCTTGGTGCGGCCCGCGATGTACGACATCAACTGGAGAACGTCCGGGCTGATCGAATAATTGTCGAAGTGATGCTCCGTCGCCCAAACCGAATCCATGCCCAACTCTTCGGCCATCACGCACAATCCCAGTTCGCGCTTCATGAAAAGCGCATCCGGATAATCGCTTAGGTGTTGAAAACCGGTTCCGTATCCAACGTGCATAGAGCCCACCTCCTATGTCAGCCCGTCCCTGTCAGTTCATCTCGGTCTGGCCATCCACCCTAGCTGGCAGTCAGCTCCCGAAATAGCGCCGTCTAACGGCGCACTATACCAAAATTGAACATCCGGCGAGCCAGTTTCGTCAATAGGCAGCAAAGGAGCAGAGAAGCGAGAGGAAAGAGGCGCGAAACGCCGCTCAGAGCGCTGCTACAGCTTGCGCGGTGGCCATCTGGGATCTGAAAGCCGTCGATCGAACCTTGATCGCTCCTGAGCGCTTGCGACTCTTCACCAGGGTATTCTGGAAGGCCTCCAAACTCGATAAAGCGAATCTTCCCTTGAAACAGGACGCGAGAGCGGGTGGCTTGGGGCTGCGAAATCAAATTTCAGATGATCCGCGCGGCGTAACGATAACCCATTTATCGGGAATTTGCCCACCCTGAAGTGGCGAAAATCGACCTCGGCCGCGGCTCCTAAAGCCTCATCGCTCCAGCCGCTCGGAACTTTCCAACGCCTCGCTGCGTACCATATTGCGAAACAAGCACGATGTGGTCTGACGCCCGTGGACTTTCCTGAAATCGGCGACGCGCATCGGGAGGCGGCATGGGAACCTTCCTGCAAGATATTCGCTTCGGCCTTCGCTTGATTGCCAAATCGCCCGGCTTCGCGGCGATCGCGATCCTCACTCTCGCGCTCGGCATCGGAGCGAATACCGCCGTATTTTCCGTGGTCAATGGCGTGCTGCTCAATCCGCTCCCGTACGCGCGACCGGATCGCCTGGTGGCCGTTTACGCGAAGAGCAAACAGTTCACGCGCTCGTCAATCTCCTATCCCAATTTTCTCGATTGGGTGCGCGACCAGCGCTCCTTCTCCTCGCTCGCCGCGTTTCGCCCCAACGATTACAACCTCGTCGGCATGGGCCAGCCGCAGCGCGTCAGCGCGGAGATGGTTTCCGCCAGTTTCTTCTCGCTGCTTGGGATCAAGCCTGTCGCGGGTCGCCTGTTTCGTCATGAAGAAGACCAAGTCGGCGCGCAGCCAGTCGCAATCATCAGCGGCGGTTTTTGGAAACGCGAGTTTGGCTCTTCGCCCACCGCTGTCGGCAAAACTCTCAACCTCAACGGCGTCGGCTACACCGTCGTCGGCGTGGTTCCAGCGAGCTTCCGCTACGACAGCGGAAATTTCCAGAACAACCCCAACATCTTCGTGCCCATCGGCCAGTGGAACGATTCTACGTTTCGCAGGCGCGACGCGGCCATGGGCCTGGACGCCGTCGGCCGCCTCAGGCCCGGCGTCACTCTGCAGCAGGCGCAGGAAAATATGAACGCCATCGCGCAGCATCTCTCCGAAGCATTCCCAGCCGCCGACCGAGGCTCCGGCATTGCATTATTTCAGCTGAAGCAGGACGTCGTCGGCCACATTCGTCCCTTTCTTCTCGTTCTTCTCGCCGCCGTTGCGTTTGTTCTGCTGATCGCCTGCGTCAACGTCGCGAATCTGCTTCTCGCCCGCTCCACCGGGCGCACGCGTGAATTCGCCATTCGCGCCGCGCTCGGCGCCAGCCCCCAGCGAGTGATTCGCCAGTTGCTCACGGAAAGCATGGTCCTTTCGTGCGTCGGCGGCGCTTTGGGCCTTTTGCTAGCTGCGTGGGGGACGCAAGCCGCGATCAAAGTCTTGCCAGAAGCGCTGCCGCGCGCGCAATCCGTACACGTCGATTGGCGTGTGCTGCTTTTCACTTTCGCCGTCACCATGCTTGCGGGAATTTTCTTCGGACTCGCGCCCGCGATTAAAACTTCACGAGGCGATCTGCACGAAACGCTGAAAGAAGGCGGCCGCGGAGCGAGCGGCGCGCGTCACCGATTGCAGGGCCTATTCGTGGTCGTGGAAATGGCGCTCGCGCTGGTGCTGCTGATCGGCGCGAGCCTGATGATCCGCAGCCTCGCCAACCTTTGGGACGTGAATCCCGGCTTCAATCCGCGCCACCTGGTCAGTTTCGGCTTTTCCTATCCCACCACTCTTGGCGGAACTCCCGACGCGATTCGCGCCTCCATGCGCCAGGTTGAGAGCGCCGTCGAAAAAGCGCCAGGCGTGGTCGCCGCGTCGCTCAACGTCGGCAGCATGCCCATGATGGGCGATTCCGAACTAGCTCTCTGGCTCGATAACGAACCCGAGCCCGCCACCATGTCCCAAATGAAAGTCGCGCTGTTTTACACCGTACAGCCCAACTACCTCAAGGCGATGGGCATTCCGCTGATTCGCGGCCGCTTCATCAACGCGCAGGACAACGAGCACTCGCCCTTCGTCATCGATATCGACGAAGACTTCGCCAAGCAATATTTCCCCGGCCAGGATCCCATCGGGCGCCGCGTGAATTTCGGGCTCCTTCATGAGTCCGGACAAGTCATCGGCATCGTTGGCCACGTGAAGCAATGGGGCCTCGACGAAAGCTCCGGCCCGCCCATCCGCGCGCAATTTTATTTTCCAATCTCGCAGGTTCCCGATCAGTTTTTCCCGCTGCTGGCGCGGGGCGGGGAATTCGTTGTGCGCACGCAAGGCTCGCCGGATGCCGAAATGAAAACCATTCGCGACGCCCTCCGCACCGTCAACAGCCAGATCGTCGTCTACGAAGTGCAGACCATGAACAGCACCATTTCTCGGTCTCTCGCCGCGCGCCGTTTTTCGATGATCCTGCTGGGAGTGTTCGCCGCGCTCGCGCTGTTGCTATCCTGCATCGGCATCTACGGTGTGATTTCGTATCTTGCCGGACAGCGTACGCATGAAATCGGCGTGCGCATGGCGCTAGGCGCGCAGCCTTCGCAAGTGATGCGGCTCATCCTTGGACAAGCCGCGAAAATGGCGCTCATCGGAGTGGCCGTCGGACTGGCCGCTTCGCTCGCGCTCACCCGCCTAATATCCAAAATGCTTTTCGGCGTCAGTGTCTACGATCCGCTCACGTTCATCGCCGTCGCCTCGGTGCTTATCATCGTCGCTCTGGCAGCCTGCTACCTGCCCGCGCGCCGCGCCATGCGCGTCGATCCCATGGTGGCCCTGCGCTACGAATGATTCTACTGCTCGTTCACATCCCATCCCCGAGAGACAGCCGGACGATTAGCTAGCAGGACGTTCGGCCCGTGACGGCTGTCACAAAACCGGCGTCATTTCGGCGTCAAGCTCGCGGCTTTTGGAGCTGTTTTTGAGCCAGCGTGGGGTAAGGCCGGCTGATTCGGCCAGACTTCGAGTACTTCTTGCCAATCAATAATCGGAGGAGCAAAAACTCATCCGCGTCGGCTTCGGTAGTGGAATGCCGGTTCTCTGCGGCGGCCATGCCTTCAGTACGTGCTTGGGAGAACACACCCCATCTGCGACCGGGGCAAAACTCAGCGGGCGGTGTACAATTCCGGTGCTTCGCGTCTAAAAAGGTGGAGTTGTCCACAAACGGTGCCTAACGCACGGGAACATTTTGTCGCAGTGATCGGCGGAGCGATTTCCGGATCGGTGGCCGCGGAAATTTTGGCCGATCGCGGCATTCGAGTGGCCGTGTTCGAGCAGAACGCCCGGCCCTACGGGAAAATTGAAGACGGCCTGCCCCTCTGGCACGTGGAACAACGCAAGCAGGAATACGCGCGCATCGACGCACGGCTGCGCAAACCGGGCGTCTATTTCATTCCGTGCACGAAGCTCGGCCGAGACGTCGATTTCGACGATCTGGCCAAGAAGTGGGGTTTCTCGGCCGTGATTCTGGCCAATGGCGCCTGGCGCGACCGGGACCTAGGCCTGCCGGGAGCAAACCAATACATTGGTAAAGGGCTCCTGTACCAGAATCCGTTCATCTACTGGTACAACCACAAGAACGAGCGCGGCTACACCGGACCACGATACGAAACGCCGGATGGTGCGGTCGTTGTTGGCGGCGGCTTGGCTTCCGTCGACGTGGTGAAGGTATTGCAGCTCGAGAATTACGAACGCGCCCTGAAAACCCGCGGCTTCGAAGCCAGCGTCCTGGAACTTGAAAAAGGCATACCCGCGTTTTGCAAGGAACGTGGCGTGCGGCCGGAAGATTTGGGCGTGAAAGGCTGCCTGCTGATTTACCGGCGGCGCGAACAGGACATGCCGTTGGCGCAGCCGCCCGAGAACGCCACTCCGGAGCAAATCGCCAAGACGGAAGATGTGCGCCGCAAGATGCTGCGTCTGGCCCGCGACAAATATCTCTTTCGTTTTCAGGACCGGCGACTGGCAACGGGCTTGATTGCCGAAAACGGGAGATTGGCCGGCCTGAAGGTAGCGGAGACCAAGATCGACGGGCGCCGCGCCGAACCAGTGCCTGCTACCGAGGAGGAAATTCGCGCATCGCTGGTAATTTCGTCGATCGGCTCCGTGCCGGAAATTTTGCCCGGCATTTCGATGAAGGGCGAATATTACGCGTTCGCCGACGGGCCGACTCCGCGGCATACCGAGCATCGCCACGTATTCGGAGTCGGAAACGTAGTCACCGGCCAGGGAAACATTCGCGTGTCCCTAGTGCACAGCCAGGGCGTGACAAAGCGGCTGGTCGATGAATACGCGCGTGTGGGAACGGACACGGAAAACCTGGCCTCCATCAGCAGTTCAGCCGAGGAGAGCGCCGCCGAAAGAGCGGAAGCCGTGGTCGATCGCATCGAGGCATGGCCGCCGCTCTCGCCAAAGCAAGTGGCGATGATCGACGAGCGCATTCGCGCCCTGCAGCAGCGCGCCGGGTACCGTGGCGACTACGACGCGTGGATCGCGAAGGTCACGCCGCCCGATCTCCAGTAGAAAAGTTTTCGCCGCCAGCGCGCGCCGTCAGACGCGCGGCGCGTCTTGCAGCTCTAATGAGACGGTTGCTGCGGCATCATCATCATCGGGTTGAACGGTTGCGGCGTGCCAGTGACCTTGTCTTTCACATCCGTTAGTGTTTTCATCAGCACCATGGAAGAACCCTTGTCTTCATTCTTTACCAGGCCAAACGGCCGCACCGATTCGCTCACCCACGAGTCGCCCGAACCATCCTTCATCCGATAGTGGTGGCACGTAAACGTTCCGGCGGGAGTGGTGACCGATTCCGTGCCGAGATCGTCGGATTTGGTGCGAATGTCCGCCAAATTTACCTGGCCATTCGCCGCTTGCATCTGCGCGGGCATCTCCATTGGAGGGCGGCCCGGCAGTTGCATGATGGTCTTCGAAGTCACCAGATTGCCATCCGTTACGACCGCCAACGTCTTCACCACAAGATCGCCCATCGGCGTGCCGGACATCGTCACCTCGATCCAATAACCGTCCTTCCCATTAACGGCCTGCTTGCCAACAATCGCCATCTCCAGAGTGGTTTTCCGGCCGTTACCCAGGTCGGACTCATATACCGCGCCACCTCCAACCACTGGATTGAAGATTCCGCTGGGAATACTCTCACGCCCCAGTCCCATTTGGGCGACGGCGGGCAAAGTGGATAGCAGAAACAGCCCAACGATAGCGGCGGGCTTAAATGCTTTCATGGTGGTCTCTCCTCAGACGAACGATTCCTCCGGCCTCGGCGCCGGACTTTGCGGCCATTGTATCCTAACCAGAGGGAATCGGCCCGTTGCGCGAAGCAAGAGAGGGAGAACGAGCGCGGGAACTTCGCGCAGACGGTGCGATCAGAGATCGCGGTAGGAAATAAGCCGCGCTCCCTGCCGCTCGACGGCGCGCCGAGCTTCCGGCGCGAGCAACGCTTCGAGTTCGAGTTGGCGCTGCTGTTGCAAGCGCGACCCTGTGCTTGCCAAATCCGCATCGCACACGCCGGGATGCAGCATGATTTCCGTCCTTCCCGCGGGCAGATGGTCAATCAACTGGCACAGGGCGGCCGCGCTAAGCCGGCCGGTCATAGCCAGTCCGAGGAAATGGTCAGGCGAGCGAAGCCCATATTTTCGCGCCAGCGTCTGGAACCATGGAGACACCGCGCGCACCGCGGCAGCCGATGCCAGTCTGGTCCAAGAGCGCTCGCCAGCGGCTTGCGTCTCCCAGGAATCCGCGAGCTTCTCAGATGGCTTGCGTACGCGGGTAATTCCCAGTTCGCGCGCCACTTTACCGAGCGCGTTCATCACCAACGGGTGGACGTGCGTGTGCTTGTGAGTATCTACGTGCGTCGGCTCGATTCCGGCGCTTCGGATTTTCTCTATTTGAGCCCGCAGTTCCGTTTCGATATCGCGCGACCGCACCGATCCGGAACTCAATTTCGCCACAAGTTGAGGCAGCGTGTGCGGGAATTTGCCGTCAGCGTCCACCAAGGAAGGAATTTCGCCTGACGGTGAAACTGCCGTACCCCCAACGAGTACCAGATGGCAGCCAACTCCAAGAGCTGGGGTAGCTTTCGTGCAAGCCACTGCGTCGTCAAACGCACGGCTGCTAGCCATCAGAGTGGCGCTGGTAAGGATTCCCTCTCGATGGGCCCGAACGATGCCTTCGTTTACACCGCGTGTAAGGCCAAAGTCGTCAGCATTTAGGATCAGTTCTTTCATTTCATTGAGGGAAAGCGACACAGCAGAGCGAAATCATAGCACGGCGGAGATCGCGTGCGATTTCCGCGCGGAGATAGCGGAGACTGACTGGCCACGAGGGACATGACGCCCGGAAGACGAGCGCCGCGTCTTGAGCAATTCACGAACCATAGTTCTTTCAGCGCGCGAACCCGCCGATAGATGTTCTGTAAAAGTTTTCAACAGTTCTGTTGAAAACCATGTGGAAAAGGCCTCCGCAAGATTCGAAATCGCTGGCCAACAGGTGCTTCCTGCTCTTTGCACTGATTCCGTGCAGATCACCGCGAACGAAACATTTTTGCAAGCGCGATTGCTTGCCGCCCAATGAGTTTGGTGGGAAAAACGAAGGCGGAAACGCACCTCCGTGTCAAAACTTTCCGGAGTCGGGGGAATTTAGTACCAATTCAGTACCAGCCAGGAGGAGCTTCGAGCTTAATCGTGATCGATTGCTGAACTTTCTCCACGTCGTACCACTTTCCGAACGTGTGCCAGCCTTTCGCGATCACCTGAATCAAAATCTTGCCTCGAGGAACCGGTGGTACTCTGACCGAACCGTCTTGGTTGGTCTTCAAGTCCAACTCGGCCAGCTTGTCGTGATGATGCAGTAAGCCGCCGCCTTCCGTGTAAAAGCGGACATAGACGCTGGCGTTGCCCACCGGCTTACCGTCATCATCTAAAACTCGAAGCTTGAGTTTGGTTATGGGTCCAGTGGGGGGCTCCAGATCATTCGGCGCTGCAACGTTTGATCGTACCGGTGCAGCCGCAGTAGTTCGCGGCGCAAAGAAGCACGCTACGCAGAAAGCTGCGAGTGCCAAGAGTGCCGCCAGACAAAATGCGTCTGTGGATCGTCGCCAGGATTTGCGCAGACTCATATTGATATCGTTTTACTCCAAAATGGGCTGCGTCTCAACCCTGGCGATCGCGAGCTCGCCCAAGAAAATCCGGTCTCGGAGTATCATGTCTGTTCGCAAGTTTCCGCCGGATGGAAATGGGTTCGCCGTAAAGCGCTTGTTCCCTTCCGCGCGACTGCAACTCAACCGCAAACAGGAGGCATTGCATGGGATTTTCGACGGATGCGATCCACGTAGGTCAAGAACCAGATCCTCTGACCGGCGCGGTGGTCGCGCCAATCTATCAGACTTCCACCTACGCGCTGGAGGAGGTGGGCAAGAGTAAGGGCTACGATTACGCGCGCACCAATCATCCCAACCGTAAAGCGCTGGAGCGGACGCTAGCAAAACTCGAAGGAGGCGTCGGCGCGTTCGTCTTTAGCTCGGGCATGGCCGCGATCGACGCGCTGCTGCGTCTGCTTCGACCCGGCGACCACGCGATTATCACCAAAGGGATTTACGGCGGCGCTCACCGGCTGATGACCAAGTTGCTGGTGGAATTCGGTTTAGAGTTCACGTTCGTGGACACCACGCGCCTCGATCAGATCGAACGGGCCACCAAGCCCAACACGCGAATGATCTACGTCGATACGCCTACGAATCCTACCCTGGTAGTCACGGACATCGCGGCGGTCTCCTCGCTAGCCCGCGCGAAGAGTCTGACGTTTGTAGTGGACAACACATTCCTCAGCCCTTATTTCCAAAATCCGCTGGCGCTCGGCGCGGACGTGGTGCTTCATTCGGCCACTAAATATCTGAACGGCCACAGCGATTGCACCGCCGGCGCGGTGATTCTCTCCCGGCCGCAGGACGCCGACCGGATTCAGTTCATCCAACGCGCCGCAGGCGCCGGCCTCGCGCCGATGGATTGCTTTTTGGTCTCGCGCGGAGTGAAGACCCTCGCTGTGCGCATGGAGCGCCACAATTCCAACGGCATAGCCATCGCCAAGCATCTCGAAAAACATCCCAAGGTGAAGCATGTGAACTATCCGGGATTGCCTTCGCACCCGCAGCACGAACTCGCCAAGAGGCAGCAGCGCGGATTTGGAGCGATGATGTCGTTCGACGTGGGTTCGGAGGCTGCCGCGCGCAAGACGCTGAACGCGCTGGGCATCTGCGCCCTCGGCGAGAGCCTCGGCGGCGTCGAGACGCTGATCTGCCATCCCGCATCGATGACGCATTCCTCGATGGCGCCCGAAATCCGCCGCGAGTTTGGCATCACCGATGGACTGATTCGCCTTTCTGTGGGAATTGAAGACGTGGAAGATTTGATCGCCGATCTCGACCAGGGCCTGGCTCTCGCGTAAACAAGCACATTCAACGGGCGTAATCTTCGGGCCTTTGCTAATTAGCGGCGCTCGGATCTCTTCGTAGACTCATCAATCCACGCGAGATAGGCCTTCGAGCCACGCTCGATTGGCAGGGCGAGAATTTCCGGCACGTCGTAGCTGTGTAGTCGGCGTACCTCTGCATCGAGCGCCGCGAATCTTTTGCGCGTGGCCTTGATCACCAACAAAAATTCGCGCGCGATCTCGACTTTTCCGTTCCAGCGATAAATCGACTCCACCGGCGCGCGCAGCACGTTCACGCACGCGGCCAGCCGCGCCTCAACCACGGATCGGGCAATCCGCCGCGCCTCTTTCGGCGATCCGCATGTCACCAGCACGATGATTTTGTCGCTCATTTTCCAATCTGCGGAACGGCTGCTACTCCGCCGCCCCGTACAGTATTTGCTTTCGAATTTGTCCAGCGGGCGATTCTCCGATTCACGCCGCTTGCGCGACACGATACAATGTTTCCCCTTTATGAGCAACGCGATCCATTTCGGAACTTCCGGTTGGCGCGGCATCATAGCCGATGATTTCACGTTCCCGGGAGTTCGTCGCGCGTCGGCAGCGATTGCCGGGCACGTCTGCGCGGCGAAAAAATCGCCGGTAATCATCGTCGGATATGACACGCGCTTTTTTTCCGAGGAGTTTGCGCGCGCCGCGGCGTCCGCGCTGCGAGCGCACGGCTGCCGCGTGCTGATGTGCGGCGAAGCTACGCCCACCCCTGCAATCGCGCACGCCGTGTTGCACGGAAAACTCGATGGCGCGGTGAACATCACCGCCAGCCACAATCCCGCCGCGTACAACGGCCTGAAATTTTCCGGGCCGGACGGCGGACCGGCGCTGCCGGAAGTCACGAAGGATATCGAACAGCGCGCCGCTGCCTTGAAGGACGAATTCGCTTCTCCAGCACAAAACGAGACGGCCGCCGACTTCGAGTCCATCGATCCGCGCGGCCCGTATTTCGAACAGCTCCGCAAAATGATCCGCTTCGATGTGCTCGCAAAGGCCAGGGGTTCTTTCGCCTACGACGCTCTGCACGGATGCGGCGCCGGATGGCTCGACCGCATCCTCGCGGAAGCCGGAGTCTCCGTGGCGCCGATCCGCACCGGGCGCGATGTGCTTTTTGACGGCACGGGTCCCGATCCCTCCGAAGACAACATCGCGATGCTGAGAAAAGACGTGGTGGAAAAGCACGCGCTTGCGGGCCTCGCCACGGACGGCGATGCCGACCGCTTCGGCATCGTCGATAGCGATGGCTCATTCGTCTCGCCCAATCACATTCTCGCATTGGTTTTCGACTACCTATTGCAGACACGCGGCTATAAGCTCGGCGCGTCGCGCAGCGTGGCTACCACGCACCTGCTCGACGCTGTCGCGAAGCTGCACGGAACGCAGGTTTACGAGACGCCGGTGGGCTTCAAATACGTGGGCCCGCTGCTGGGCGAGGATAAAATCGCGCTCGGCGGCGAAGAAAGCGCTGGCATGACCGTTCGCGGCCACCTACCGGAAAAAGACGGGATTCTGGCGTGCCTGCTGGTCGCGGAAATGATCGCGGCACGCCATGCGTCTCTCGCCGAACAGCTTCGCGATCTTTTCAAGCGCGTGGGCCGTGAATTTTGGCCCGTCCGGCTGAACCTGCATTTGCCAGCCGACGTGCAGGCCAAATTGCCGGAACGCCTACGCGCCGAGTTCAAGGAGTTTACTGGCAGGCGCGTGATCCGCACGAATCGCATTGACGGCTTGAAGTTGATCTTTGAGAATGGCGACTGGCTTTTGATGCGCGCCTCCGGCACCGAGCCAGTCGTTCGGATCTATGCGGAAGCGGCCGGTCCGGCGGAATCGCAAAAGCTGGCGGCTGACGCGCAAGCCTGGGT
The DNA here is from genome assembly GCA_050746725.1 of Candidatus Acidiferrales bacterium. Classification (GTDB taxonomy): domain Bacteria; phylum Acidobacteriota; class Terriglobia; order Acidiferrales; family UBA7541; genus Palsa-295. The sequence continues at coordinate 267,923 of JBOGMX010000021.1, forward strand.
TAAAGAATGAATATGCGCCCCATCAATATGCGGCAGACAAAACCGGAGCCCGCGAATGGGCGAGTAGAAAGCTTCGTGGAACAACTGCGCCAATATTGGCGGCGTAACGTGATGTGGATTTTGCTGGCCGGTCTCGGACTGCTGGTCCTTCAGGATGTTTTTGGAATGCATGGCGTGTTGGCCATGCGCCGCGCTCAGCACGAAGCTATCCGCGAACAAGTAGAAATCGACCGCATTAACCAGCAGAATGTGGAATTGCAGGGCCGCGTAAATTCGCTGAAGACGGACCCGGAAGCCGTCGAGCGCATTGCCCGCGAGCAAATGGGCTTGGCCCGCCCCGGCGAATATATCTTCAAAATTCCGCCGAAGAATCGGAGCAGCTCCGGCTCAGTTGTGCCAGATCCGTCAAAAGATCAATCGAAAGATCAACCGAACGGCCCGGCAAAATAGCCTTAGCCTTCCGTAACCGTTCCTTCCGAACCCAGCAACTGCCCCGCGCGCCGCTTCACCCAGGCCCATGCTTCGCGGCCCCGTCCTTTGCTGCGCGTCCGTGCGACCGAAAGCAGCAGCATGGCTACGAAGATGATTGCTAGCCCCAGCGACGCCATCGGGATCGATTCCGCCATCTTCGGCAGGATCGAAAATTTCCCGTACACGAACTCGATGTGCACCCAATAGACCAGCAGTGACGTTTGCCCCAATTGCATCAGCGGGCTGAACCTCAGCTTCCCGGGCCCCCATTGGCAGTACGCGAATCCGGCGAACATCAGCACCAGCAGAACGGCCAGGCGTGCCAGAAAGAAATTCGGGCTGGTGTGCCAATAATCGTACGAGGCATATAGGTGGATCGAGTTCGCGTCCATGGCCCGCGAGAGAAAGAAAAGCCCCACTCCGCCCGCGCCGAGCATTCCGACCGCTTTCGCCGGATGCTTGGCCGGCCAGTCCGCAAATAAAACCAGGCCGATAGCCAAGCCGGCGAAAGCGAACGCCGACCACGGAAACATTGGAAATAGCCACGGCTGCGGCGTGCCGAACGTGTGAACTCCGTTGATATAAGATTCGAGCCACCACGGCAGCCAATTCGGACTCCACGTGGTCCAGAGCGGCGGTGTCGCCATCGCGATCCCCGTGGCCGCCAGCGCGGCCAGCGCTGCGTTTGCCGCACGCTTTCGGGTGATCCAGCAAAGCGCTCCCATGCCCACGATCGAAAGGCCAATCATGTTGAGCACGTCCACGCGCGCCAGGTCCGTCCACGGCGCGTTGGGCCATGCCAGCAAAAACTCCTGCAGTCGAAAGAGTAGCCCCAGCGCGAGAATCTCGAAACCTCGCCGGATCATGCGCAAGGCGATCTTCTTGTCCGCGATTCCCTTCCGGCGCATCCGGTCCGTAACCAACGCGCAGGCCACGCCCGACAAAAACACGAATAGCGGCGCCGGAAGCGTCCCGCTGAACTGCGACCAACGGAAGAAGCTGCCCTGCCGCGCCGTTCCGCCTAGCCACGCGTCATAGGCGTGCACCTCGAACATTCCGAGGCAAGCGAAACCGCGCAGCCAATCGATGTAACCGAGCCTGTGGGCCCCAGTTCCCATTCTCTCCTCGACCACTCGAACTCGTTATTTCAGAATCGCCGAGCGCCGCAGCCAAATCAAGTTTTTATCGGTGCGGCCTCTGTGGTCGGCTAGAATCCTTGCGCGTGACGGCCAATTCCAGCTCGGGCCAGATGCCTGCCTCCGCGGCAATCACGATCTGGGTGATCGTGGTCACTCTCGCGGCAATTTACGGAATGTGGCTTGGCTTCGGGGGACCCCGTTTTGCGTTGGCGCTGGGGGTCGCGGCCGCCCTCTTTGCATTTGAGTTCTTTATTGCCGTGCCGGGCGTACAGGTGAAGCTGCAACGCCGCTTCGTCGTGCATCTGGGCTTCCTCGCTCCGCTAGTGCCGCTAGGACTATTCCTTCTCTACTCTACGTACTCCGCCAGCCTCAGTCATAGCCCTTGGTTGACCGTCGCCGGCGCGGCGTATGTAATCGCCCCCGCATTGATTTTGTCTAGCAGCTCCGGCGAAGCTCCCGGCACCTGGGAGGACTACGTCGCTGTCGCCGTCGTCTGGCTGCCAATCGAGTTCCGCTGGATGTATCGCGTTTTTCCGTACCCCGCGCCGCTCACGCACACGTTGACGATTCTTCTGGCGCTCGGCGCGGGCGTTGCCGCCTTCATCCTGCTGCGCCGCCTCGGTGAAATCGGCTACCTGCTCGACTGGCGCCGCGGCTACTTCACCAATTTCGCTCTGTTGTTCGTGATTTTCGCCGCCATCGCCATTCCGGTGGGGATGAAAATGCATTTTCTCGTCTGGGCCCCTTCGATTGGGCGCCTGCGCGCGCTACCGCTATCGATCATCGGGATTCTTTTCTTCACCGCGTGGCCTGAGGAATTTCTATTTCGTGGGTTGCTGCAGAATCTGCTCTCGAAAACGCTAAAAAACTCTTGGCTCGGCCTGTTCGTCGCTGCTGCGATTTTCGGCCTGTCGCATATCCTCCACGCGCCTTACCCCAACTGGAAATACGTCGCGCTCGCTTCGATTGCGGGTGTCTTCTACGGCCTCGCCTGGATGCGCACCCGCTCGCTCGTCCCTGGCGTCCTCATGCACGCGCTCGTGGACATCTCCTGGCATCTCTTGTTCCGCTGAGACTCGTTCGCTCTCATAATCCACTGAACCATCGGGAGCCCTGGCGAGTTTCACCGTACCACGCCCGCCAGCGGACTCGATGCCGTGGCGTACAACTTCTTCTCAATCCGGCCCGCCAGATACGCCTTGCGTCCAGCCTCGATTGCCCCGCACATCGCTTCGGCCATCAGCACCGCATCTTGCGCCCCGGCAATGGCGGTGTTCATCAGCACGCCATCCGCGCCTAGTTCCAACGCGATGGCCGCGTCCGATGCCGTCCCCACGCCTGCGTCCACGATTAGCGGCACCTCCGTGATCCGCTCGCGCAGGATGCGCAGGTTGGCCAGATTTTGAATGCCCATCCCCGAACCGATCGGCGCGCCGAGCGGCATCACCGCCGCCGCGCCCGCATCAACGAGCTTGCGAGCCGCAATCAGATCATCGTTCGTGTAAGGCAGCACCACGAAGCCTTCTTTCGCCAACGTGCGCGTAGCTTCGATCAGTTGCTCGGTGTCAGGAAACAGAGTCTTCTCGTCGCCGATCACTTCCAGCTTCACCCATTCCGAAAGACCCACTTCCCGTGCCAACCGCGCCGTGCGCACCGCCTCGTCCGCCGAGTAGCATCCGGCCGTATTCGGCAAAATGAACATCTTTTCGCGGTCGATGTAATCGAGCAGAGATTCCTTGGTGCGGTCGGTCAAATTCACCCGGCGCACCGCCACGGTCACCATTTCCGCGCCAGATGCCGCATGCGCCCGCGCCATCTCGTGAAAGCTGCGGTATTTCCCGGTTCCCACGATCAGTCGCGATCTAAACGCCCGACCGGCAATCACCAGTTGGTCAGTCATGTCTCACTCCGCTGATATTCTACTCCGCCCGCCGTAGTTTAGCGGTATGGAAGGGACGGCTACCCTGCCGCCGGTTGGGGGTGTGGCTCTTCCACATCCGCATAGAGCCGCGCAATGGTGTCCTGGTAACGTTGCTCGATCACGCGCCGTTTCAGCTTCAGCGTGTAGGTCAACTCGCCATTCGCGTACGTGAAATCCTGTTCCAGCAGCGCGAAGCGCTTCGGCTTCTCGTATTCCGCCAGCGTGGAAGTAAGCCGCTCGATTTCGCGCGACATCAAGTCGCGTACCCACAGATCGCCGATCGCTTGAGCCGTGGTTGAAAATTCCCTGCCCGCTTTGCGCGCTTCCTCTTCGATCCCCGCGAAGTTCACAACCACCAGCACGGAGACGAATTTCCGCCGGTCGCCCACCACCATGGCGTTTGAGATCAGCGGCGAAGTCTTCAGAAGATTTTCGATCGGGGCCGGCGCCACAAATTTCCCACCCGCGGTCTTCAGCAACTCCTTCTTCCGATCGGTAATGGTCAGAAAGCCGTCTGCATCGATCCGGCCAATGTCTCCGGTGGAAAACCAGCCGTCTGGCGTGAGCACGGCGCGCGTTTCCTCGGGCTTGTGGTAGTAGCCCTCCATCACGCACGGCCCTTTCACCATGATTTCGCCGTCGTCGGCAATGCGCAACTGTACGTTGGGAATCGGACGCCCGACCGTGCCCACCTTATTCATCTTCGGCGAATTGAATGTAACCACCGGCGAAGTTTCCGTCAGTCCATAACCCTGATACACCGGCAGGCCAATTGACCAGAAGAACTCGGCTAGCTCCGGCGCCAGCGGCGCGCCGCCGGAACTGAGAATGCGAATCCGGCCGCCCACACCCTGATGAATTTTCGAATACACGAGCTTGTCTGCCATCCACCACCGCAGTTTGACGGTCCAGGGAACGCTCTTGCCGTGCGCTCGCCACGGAACGGCCCTCGCGGCCACGCGCATCGCGTCATCGAAGATCTTGCGTTTCAATCCCGATTCTCGATGGCCTTTTTCGATGATATTCGCGTAGGTCTTTTCGTAAAAACGAGGCACCGCCGCCATGGTCGTCGGCCGGACCTCCAGCAGGGCCTGGGCTACCGACTCCGGCTGCTCCACATACGCGATTGAGACGCCATCGAAAATATTTCCGTAGTCGATCGTCCGCTCGTAAACGTGCGCCAGCGGCAGCAGCGACAGCGCTACATCCGCCGGGGACATCTCGAAATCTCCGCTGAAGTCGCGCGAATTTGAGCTGAGGTTGGCGTGAGTCAGCATCACACCCTTCGGCTCGCCCGTCGTGCCCGAGGTGTAAATGATCGTCGCAAGCTGATCTGAGGTTACTTCCGCGGCGCGTCGTCGGTAATCTGCAATTTCCACCTCGCCCGCCGCCGCTATCAAATCCTGGTAGCGAAGAGTGTTGTAGCTCGGCGCGCTTCCCCGCGCCGCATCGAACGTACCAGAGCCCACCGGCGCGCCCACGGAAATCACGTGCTCTAACGCAGGTAAATTCGGGCGGCATTCGGCGATCTTGTGCGACTGTTCTTCTCCTGCCGTGAAAGCGATGCGCGCGCCCGAATCCTTCAAAATGTAGATCAGCCGCTCGAGGGATTCGCGGAAATACACCGGCACAACCACCGCGCCCAGTCCTTGAATTGCAAAATCCGCGACGTGCCATTCAGGACAGTTCGGCGCGAAAATTCCCACGCGATCGCCGCTTTGGATGCCAAGTGCGGCCAGCTCCTTAGCCAGCCCCCCCACTCGCCGCAACATTTCACCCGCCGAAAATGCTTCCCAGCCCCCGGCAGTCCGGTACATCTGCGCTCGCGGATTCGCGAAACGGTCCACCGCATTCAGGAATAATCGCGGCAGCGGAGGGTACTCGGCGGTCATGCGCGCCACTCTAGCCTAGCCCACACTGTTGCGCAATGCGGCTCTCAACAGCGCCGGACAAGCGCTCACGCCGCCCGGTGATGGCGCCTTTTCGATTTCGCCTTTTTCGTTTTGCCGTGTCTCGTCTTCAGGCGATCGTTCTCCTGCTTTAGCTCGGCGTTTTCTTTCGTCAACTCATTCTTGGCCGTCGTCGCTTCGTCCACACGGTTGCCCATCTCGCCCAGTTGCTTTTGAAGATCGGCAACCTGCGTCTTTAGCTGTTGGTTTTCTTGTTGCGTCTTCGTGTTCTGGCAGGCGCCGAGCGACAAGCCAGAGCACAAAGCCAACGCCAGCAGACC
>JBOGMX010000022.1:0-17363 GCA_050746725.1 Candidatus Acidiferrales bacterium
CCACGGTCGTGTCCATCCCTCAATCGGCCCGCATAACGGAAGCGAAGTCGAACGCAGCGCCGCACGCATTCGCGGCTGCGCCAATCTATGTCATGCGCGCTGCATGGTCAACTGCGCGGAAGGTAAGTGATGGATCCGGCTGGGCTAGCTCACGTCACTATGCTGTCTCGCGGGAGCAGCCGACACCAAGTGTCCGGTAAGCCCGTTTATCAGGACTTCAGATCAGGGACGGTCCAGAGCGCGAGGCTCGTCGAACCTACATCCATCCCAATTCCCGAAGTCTATTTCGACCAGATACCAATGTGAGTCCATGCGATCTACCTCAGAAACATCGCAGGGTATTCCTTTGAATTTGCCAAATTGATTATCGTGGGCGGCTGCGGCAAGCGAGTTCGTGGGATCGAAAACAAGAAAAAACGTGGTGTCTGTGCCAGCAAATCCCGAACCATCCCATTCGATGTGCTTTAAGTCTCCATTGACCGGGGCACGTACGGTCAACACCTGCTTCTTGTATTGCCCCGACCACAAAAGCCACCTAGTGGAAGTGCGTATTGCGAAGCTGCCAATAAACATTACCGCTGACACAGCAAAGAATGCCGGGACCATCACCGCAACCCACAGATCTTTGTGCATAGCTGCATAGATCAACACGCATATGCCCAAAAAGGCCAGCCCAGGCAAGATTAAGAACCAGTACAGAACCTCCATGCTCGAACTTATGAGCAAAGGCACAAAGATCAGAACCGCAGCCAAGACTCCGCACACTGGCATTCGCCAGCCGAACCGCGCACCTTCGCTTCCTGAATCCGCCTTCATAGGCTTCATTGTTCTCGATGATTAGCGACTTTACAACCCAGCCAATTAACGTCGGTGTTGTTATGGTCAGCATTCGCGGGGCACAATCCGACCAAAGTCCTGGTAAGTCGGCTAACCGACCATTACCTGTCCGCGATTTTTCCGAAAGGCCCTGTCCACGGTGAGTAAGTGGCCAACATGGAATGGTGCTCCGCTGCGCACGAAGCTGAGGCGGAAGGGCGGGGGAAATAGGTGCGACCGTTGAGGCGAACGCCTGTCGCAAACGGGCGCTCCACGAATGTTATAATCTGCAACCTAGCCATGAGCCGAACCATTCAAGAAACGTCGCGCGTCACGCCGGAAGTGATGGAGCTCTACGTATCAGTGATCGGGCTGGAAGTCCACGCGCAACTGGACACGGTGACGAAGTCGTTCTGCGGGTGCTCGACGAACTTCGGTGACGCGCCCAATTCGAATACCTGTCCGGTGTGCCTGGGGCTGCCCGGAGCGCTGCCGGTCCTCAACAAGCGCGCCCTGGAGCTGGCTATGCGCGCGTCGCTGGCCATCAACTGCACGATTCAGGGGCGGTCGCGTTTTGCGCGCAAAAACTACTTCTATCCCGACCTGCCCAAGGGCTACCAGATTTCGATGTACGAGCTGCCGCTGGCGCTTGGCGGCTGGCTGGAAATTGAAGTCGAAGGCGAAAAGAAGCGCTTCGGCATCACGCGACTGCACATGGAAGACGACGCGGGCAAAAGCTTGCATGAAGGCTTCGCCGATTCCGACCGTTGGAGCTACATCGACTTTAACCGCTGCGGCGTGCCGCTCATCGAGATCGTCTCCGAACCGGATTTGCGCACCCCCGCCGAGGCATACGCCTACCTCAATACGCTGAAACAAATCCTGGAATACACGGAAGTAAGCGACTGCAATATGGAGGAAGGCTCGCTGCGGTGCGACGCCAACGTGAGCGTGCGGCTGCGCGGCGCGCCGAAATTCGGCACGAAAGCCGAAGTGAAGAACTTGAATTCGTTCCGCTACCTTTCGCATGCGTTGGAATACGAGATCGAACGGCAGATTGGCGTGATCGAAGCGGGCGGAACGATCGCGCAGGAAACGCGGCTGTGGAATGTCGCCGCCGGACGAACGGAGCCGATGCGTTCGAAGGAATTCGCGCATGATTATCGCTATTTTCCCGATCCAGATTTGCTTCCCGTGACGGTTTCGGCAGCGGAGATTGAGAACGTGCGGGTGGCGATGCCGGAATTGCCGGAAGCGAAAGCGGCCCGGTTTCTGCGCGACTACGGCATCACTCCGTACGATGCGGGCGTGCTAACCGCCACGCGGGCGATGGCCGATTATTTCGAGGCAGTGGTGCGCGCGGGCGCTCCCGCGAAGCCGGCCTCGAACTGGATCGCGGGCGAACTGCTGCGGTGGTTAAATGACGCGGGGAAGTCCATTTCCGAAAGCCCGCTGAATCCCGAGGCGCTGGCGGAATTGATCGCCAAAGTGGAAGAGGGCGAAATTACGGCCGGCAGCGGCAAAAAAGTGTTCGCAAAAATGTTTGAGACCGGGCGATCCGCTTCGGACGTGATCGCCGCCGAGGGTTTCGCGCAAATTTCCGATACCGGCGCAATCGAGCGGATCGCGCGCGAGGTGGCGGCGAGGAGCCCCGAGAATCTTGCGAAATATCGAGCTGGCGACGAAGGCCTTTTCAACTTCTTTGTCGGGCAGGTGATGCGAGAAACACGCGGCCGAGCAAATCCAGAGCGAGTCAATCGCACCCTTCGGGAAGAGCTAAGGGTGAACCACGAGAAGGCGGTGGCAGATAACTTTTTGGCTGCATACAACAAAGCGTTCCCGGTGGCCATTGGCGTCGCACGCATCGGCCAGCCCCCCGAGCCTGATTTGCTCATTTCGGAACTGGGGAACCGAGAAGAGATCGGACTGGAAGTGACGAGCATTTACCTGAACCCGAGCGAAGCGAAGTTCGTATGGAGCAGCGCCCTCAAGACCTTTTTGGCCGAGCACGTTTGGAGTTCCGGGGGAATTGCGAGTCCGGACGACGAGTATGGAAAACGTCTACATGAGGCGATACGTAAGAAATTATCCAAACACTACTCAACGAAGCGGACTTGGTTGCTTGTGGAATTTAACTACTGGCTGGGAGACGTCAGTGACGCTCAAAGCATCGTCGAGTCTGTGTCGAAGAAACTTGCGGGTCAACCTAGCCCGTTCGAGATGATCTGGGCCGTTTGGCAAAAGACGAACACTCAAGTACTGGATTATGAGATTTTCAAGGTCCATTGATTTGGACGAAACTAGGAGAGACCAACGTGTTGAAAGAAGGCGACGCAGCTCCTGAATTTCGCACAACGGCCGACGATGGCCGCACGATTTCCCTTGCCGATTATCGCGGCAAAAACCTGATCCTCTATTTCTACCCGAAGGCCAACACGTCCGGGTGCACGCACGAGTCGATTCAATTTCGCGATGCATTGGAAAAACTCCACGCGGCGAACGCGGAAATCGTGGGCTGCAGCGGAGACACCGTCGAGGCGCAGACTAAATTCAAGCAGAAGTACAGCTTAAATTTCCCGCTGCTGGCGGACACGGAATTTAAGGTGGTCGAAGCCTACGGCGCGCGGCGGATGAAAAGCTTCTACGGCAAATCGTTCCTGGGAATCGTGCGCAGCACCTTCTGGATCGGGCCGGATGGAAAAATAAGGAAAGTCTGGCCCAAGGTGAAGGTGGAGGGCCACGCAGCGGAAGTTCTTGCGGCGATCAAAAGCGTCGCCGAGCCTGCGCGTGAAGCGGCGCACGGATAGCAGCACAGCATGCCGTGCACGGTTGGCTCCGTCAGTTACAGTGTGACGCGGACGGATTCGCCGGCCGTCTCGATCAGCGCGTTATCGATCAATCGAGTGCCGCCCACGCGGACGGCGATCAGTGCGTAGCACGTTTTTCGCAGCGCCATAGCCGGCTCGAAGGTATCCGCGTCCACAATTTCCGCGTAGTCCAATTCCGCGCCTGGCTGCGCCTGTATCACGCCGCGAATTACGCCGAGCAGTCGCGCCGTCTCGCGTTCCCCTGCTTCCACTTCGAGTCGCGCGGCGTCGAGCGAGCGATACAGGACGGTTGCGGCGTGGCGGTTTTCGCCTTTCAAGTACGCGTTGCGCGAAGAAAGCGCTAATCCGTCCGGCTCGCGAACGATGGGGCGGACAACCAGCTGCGTGTCGAGATTCAGATCGGCTGCCATTTGTCTCAGGATGTGCGCCTGCTGCGCGTCTTTGCGTCCGAAAAACGCGAGATTCGGTTGCACGACTTCAAAGATCTTCAGCACGATGGTGGCGACGCCGCGGAAATGCCCGGGGCGCGATTTTCCTTCCAGGCGTTCACTAACGCCTTCGATAGTCACGGATGTGCGGAAGCCCGGCGGGTACATCTCCTCCGCTGGCGGCGCGAACAAGTAGTCTACGCCAAGATTGTTGAGCGCGTTGCGGTCCGCGTCGAACGTGCGTGGGTATTTTGAAAGATCTTCGCCCGGGCCGAACTGCTTCGGGTTAAGGAAAATCGAGACGACCACGGGCGAGCATTGTTTTTTTGCTTCGTGGATCAGCGAAAAATGGCCTTCGTGCAGCGCGCCCATGGTCGGAACCAGGCCCAGAAAGCGTTCCTGGCGGCGCACGTTGCGCGCGGCCTGTTTCATCCATGAAATTGTGCGGATGATCTCCATTCGGCGCTTGTCAGCTGCGGTCCTGGCGAGAATTTGCGGGTTGCGCGTGAAGTATGCCGTTCATACGGTGGCCTTCGCGATGCGTTCGCGGTAGAAGCCGATCAAATCCGTGCTGGTGGGTTTGCAGCCGAGCTGACGAAGCATGGTCGCGATCTGTCCGCGATGGTAGGTGCCGTGATTGGCCAGGTGCTGGAGCATCTGCCAAAGCGGCTGCGCGTAAACGCCTCCCGAGCTGGTTTTCAATGAGATGACGCGATGGAGGTCCTCCGCGGTGAGCGAAGCGGCGTAGTCCACCAGATTGCGATCGATTTCCGCGAAGCGCTGCCGCACCGTCTCGAAATCCGGGAAATCGGCGGCGGAGGGAAGTCCCGATGGAGTGCGTCCGTGCCAGCGCTCCAGCCAGATCCATTGCGCGCCGTGGATATGCGCCAGCGTGTCTCGCACGGATTTGAAGCTGGAGCCCAAATCGCGCGTGAATTGTTCGGGCGAAAGCGCGGCGCAAGAGTCGATCGTGCGCTTGTTCGCCCACGCGTTAAAGTCGTACAGCTGGCGCACATCTTCCAGATTCATGGTTGCTCTCCTTTTCGCGCCTGAATTTACGCGGCGCGGCCAGTTCGCAATTCGCGGTGTAGCTGCGAATGCTGGCGATCAGGGCCACGTGGAAGCCGGAATCTTCTCGCGGACCTCGCTGGCCGAATGATATGACTCGGCGTCCGAAGGGAACCGCCCGTTGCGCACGTCGTCGCAGAATTCCGAAGCGGCCTTGGAAATCTCCGCGGATAACTGCGCGTACTGCCGGACAAATTTCGGAACGTGGCCGTCGGTGAGCCCCACCAGATCGTGGAACACAAGCACCTGGCCATCGCAGTCGGGACCGGCGCCGATTCCGATGGTGGGAATGCGGATCTGCTGCGTCACATGCGCCGCCACTTCGCGCGGCACGGACTCCAAAACCACGGCGAACGCGCCCGCCGCTTCCACGGCGCGGGCGTCGCGTTCCACTTGCCGCGCAGCATCGCGCGTTTTTCCACGGACGTGGAACCCGCCGAGCGCATTGATTGATTGTGGTGTGAGTCCGACGTGACCCATTACCGGGATTTCGGCTTCCACCAACCGGGCGATAAGTTCGATGCGCCGCTCGCCGCCTTCCACTTTCACGGCTTCCGCGCCGCCTTCTTTCACCAGGTGCACGGCGTTGCGCACGGACTCGTCGAGCGACACGTGGAAGCTGCCGTAGGGCATGTCGGCCACCAATAGCGCGCGATGCGTGCCGCGGCGCACGGCTCGGATGTGATGCACCATTTCGTCCATCGTGACCGGCAGCGTGCTGTCGTAGCCGAGCACAACCATGCCGAGTGAATCGCCCACGAGCACGATGTCCACGCCTGCATCGTCGAGCAGCCGAGCCGTGGGATAGTCGTAGGCCGTCAGGCAAGTAATCTTTTGTTTTGGTTCTTTTGGTTCGAGGGAGCCGGAAAGAGACTCCGGCTTGCGGGAGAGAATGTCGGGCACGGTAATCTTGCCGCTGCCCGCATGAGGTGCAACGCTCATTTTGGCCTCCGGTGCCGCTCCCGATATTCGGGATACAGCCCATCAACAGCCTCATCCTAACAAATGAGCAAGCGCATCGCAAATATACTGGTGGATGGAGTGCCGTGGCGGGCCAGTGCTCCGAGAGCGCAACGAATGCGTTGATTTCTGGCTGCGGATGCTGCTAGGGTGCCGCGTTCAGACATTCGGCAAAGGATAAATCCGATGAAGATACAGGCAGCTGTGTCGCGCGAAGGCGCGCGTTTTCCGCAACTCGAAACGCTGAATATCGAAGAGCCGCGAGCGGGCGAAATTCTGGTGCGCATCGTGGCCAGCGGCGTCTGCCACACCGATATCGGCGTCAACGGCCGGCCGGGGCCGCGGCCGTTCGTGCTGGGACATGAAGGGGCGGGCATCGTCGAGCGCGTGGGAGCGGGCGTCACGCAGCTTGCTCCCGGCGATCGCGTGGTGCTGAGCGTCAATTTCTGCGGCGAATGCCCCAGCTGCAAACGCAACGCCCACAGCTATTGCTACGAAGTGCTGCCGCGCAATTTCAGCGGCTTGCGCCCGGACGGCACAAGCCCCTTATCGAAGGACGGCAGCCGCATCTTCGCGCGCTTCTTCGGGCAGTCGTCGTTCGCAACGTATTCCCTAGCGGACGCGCGGTGCGCGATCAAAGTGCCGCACGATATTCCGCTGGAAATTCTTGCGCCGCTCGGCTGCGGAGTGCAAACCGGCGCGGGCGCGATCGTTCATTCGCTCCGCGTGGGCGCGGGCGACTCGGTGGCGATATTCGGCACCGGCTCGGTGGGGCTGAGCGCGGTGATGGCCGCGCGAATCGTTGGCGCGGAGCGAATCATCGCCGTGGATTTGGTTCCGGCGCGCCTGGCTCTGGCGAAGGATCTCGGCGCGACCGATGCGATCGACGCCTCGGACGGAAACGCCGCGAAAACGATTCGCGAGCTAACCCGCTACGGCGTCAGCCACTCGTTCAACACCGCCAACGCGCCGACGTCGTACACGCAGTCGCTTGAATGCCTTGCGCCGCGCGGCGTGGCCGGGTTCGTGGCGCCGCCACGCGGCGAGTGGGCGCCGGATATGTTCCATTTGCTCAGCGGAGGCCGCGCGCTGCGCGGAATTCTCGGCGGCGATACCACGCCCAGCCTCTTCATACCCATGCTGATCGATTATTACCGGCAGGGGCGATTCCCGTTTGACCAGCTCATCAAATATTATCCGTTCGAGCAGATCGCCCAGGCCTTCGAGGACTCCGAAGCGGGCAAAACCATCAAGCCCGTCCTCCGCATGCCGGAATGATCGCTGAAGCCCAGCGGCAAAAGGCAAAAGGCAAAAGGCAAAAGGCAAAAGGCAAAAGCAGATCCCTCGTCGGCCAGAATGCGGCCTCGCTCGGGATGACAGGGGCTGGGCGATGATGCTCGTCGCTCCGCTTCGATTCCCCGGCGCGCTCCAGTCCAGGCTGTCATCCCGAACCCATCCCCGACGATTTCTGTCGGGGATGGCGTGAGGGATCTGCTGTTGCTTTTCCCACCGCGGTGCGGGCGTCTCTACGCTCTCGCCCTATCGCGTCCCGCCAGCCGGCTGCGTTTGCGCCGCCACGTTCAATCCCTATCGCCCGCCGGGCGCCGGCATTCCCGGCACCGGCCGCGCCACGCGCGGGCCCATGGACTTCGCGCGATCCGCGCCTTCCCACAGCACCGTGTTGCGGTCCATCCACGCGTTTATTTTCTCCTCTTGGAAAACCCATTTGCCATCGCGCTTCACGCAGAGGTTGTCCCACGTGCCGATGCCGAAAACGAAATTCGTGCGGTACTCCACGTTGAATTGCAGGATGGAGAAAAACGCCTTCACCCGCGCGCCTTCACCCTCGCGGGAGATCAGGAAATGATTGGCCAGATGCTGGCGCCCGATCCACCAGCTTGGACGGTCGTACCAGAGCTCCTCGAACGCGCGCCGGATTTTCTCGTGTCCATATAATTTGCCCTGCCACAGATGATCCATGCAGGCGTCTTCGGCGAAGCATTCCAGCACCGCGTCGGCGTCGCCCGAATCGATGGCCCAGGCGTAGCGCGCGAATAGCTCGATAATGTCGAGCCGGTCTTCCACGGACATCTTCGCATTGGAATTCGCGTTCGAGTTCATATTGCTATCGGGCATCGCGGGTCTCCTCGTCTTTTCTGGGTCCGTTTGAATTCTGACTCCTTGTGTCACGATCCAGAAAATTCAAACGGACCCAGTCCGGCCTCTGTGGCGGATTTGCGAGCGGGATCGCATCCAAGCGCCCGCCATTCGGCTGAGATACTATGCGCGCCTCGTCTCGATTGCAACGCGGCTCGCCACGTCACCTTGCGCGCTCTCTGGAGCTGTTACTCCCACCTTGCCGACCATCCGCCCAAGAACCACGTCCTAGATTTCCGGAACGCCGTGTATCGGGAGTTGGCTTCGTCCAAGTGCTCTCATCGCCCCGGAGATTTGTGACCCAGAAAGATCGTATGGCGGGGACCGCCCTCTTTCAGCCGACCCCGCACGCGTTCCACTTCGACGGCGAACCTGCCATGGCGCAAGCGCTGCTCGAATTTCCGGTCCTCTCGCGCCGACCAGACGGCCAGCACGCCGTCCATCTTGAGAGCTGCAAAGGCGGCGGCGATTCCGCTGTCGTCGTAGATCCCGGCGTTGTTCGAACCGGCAAAAGCGGCCGGGCCATTATCCACGTCAAGCAGCACGGCATCGAACTGGCCGGGGCGTGAGCTGAGTGTGACGGCGACGTCATCGATCTCGACGCGCACGCGCGTATCCTTCAGCGGCTGTCCGGCCAGCGGACCGAGCGGGCCACGATTCCACTCCACTACCGCGGGCGCTAGTTCGGCCACCACAACGATCGCGTCCGGTGGCAGCAGGTCGAGCGTCGCACGAAGAGTGAAACCCATCCCGAGGCCGCCGATCAGCACGCTAGGCTGCTCCAGCATCCGCGCCCGCCGGCAGGCGAACGTCGCCAGCGCCTCCTCCGAGCCGTGCATGCGGCTCGACATAAGGCTCTTGCCGTTGGCGAGGATGATGTACTCGTCGCCGCGACGGATCAGCTTTAGGACGGTGCCGTCCCGAGAATGTGCCTGCCCCAGCAACTCCAAAGGCTTCACAAACGTGATGTTATAGCAGAGGAAAACGTAAGTAAAAATGGACGTCTGAGGCGCGAAATGCGTGCACCGGGACGTTCCGGGTGAGCACGGCCTCCGACTAATGTTTTCAAGGAGTTGCATCGGCGCTCACCCGATTGCCTGTTCCGGGTGCCACCCCATCGCGCAAGAGCGCGCTGGGGACCCCAGGCGCCACGGCTGGCAACGTCGGGTCCGGAGTAACGTCAATGACGCTCGAAATTGTTTGGGAATCGAGAGGAATGGCGATGGGACGACGGCCCGGAGGCGCGGCCGCTTCGCGACGAATCCCGCCGGAGGAGACGATCACGTGGGCGGGAGGTTCGACCCACTCGCCTTCGTCGCTGATGCGGGCGAAGGCGTGAATGGCGCGAACGATGGAATCGGCGGTGGGCTCGACATCTTCCACGCGCTCGATGAGATGGCCGAGAGCGAAGCGCAGGTTGCGATTGCGGCGTGAGAAAAGACCTAGGGCGTGGGCATGGCGATAGATCGCGGAGCGGCTGACGTTGTAGTCGTGGGCGATGTTGCCGACGGCGTGCCAGTGCATGAATTCGTTTTCGATATCGGCGCGGTCGGGATCCGAGCAGATGGTGCAGCGGAGTTCATGGTCCGAGCGGGTATCAGTGACCGGCAGCGCCCTGCGGACCGGTTTGGCGCGATTGGCGCGCGGAGTTGCCAAACGAGCAGAGGAGCGATTGCGTTTGCGCGGTTTCGAACGCGGTTTGCGGGCTCGCGCCGCGGGGGCGGTACGATTGGTTTCGCGCAATTGCGCGGCTTCAAGGGCCGCCTCGGCAGCACGCTCGGCCGGGCCGAATAATTTGACGATTGTTCGCGTTGGCGCGGCGGGCGGATCGTATATTTGGACGGGGGTTTCGGCTGTGATAATTGGTTGCGATGGCTCTGGAACGGATGGCGGCTCGGGTGGCGCTTGAACAGGTTGCGGCGGACGAGCGAATTGGGATTCGAGATTGGCGATTGGGTCGGATGCGGCGAAGGAATGGAAATCCTGATACGGGCGGCGCGTGGGGCGCGGCGGATAGCGTCTAATCATGTTTGATCTCCGTGGATTTGGGAGGCGAAGATAGTTGGAGGAAACTTCGGGCAGGATGCGATCTATTACCCCTTCGCGCGGGAGCGCGCTGGGGACCCCGGGATTGCAGGTTGGTCGCTCGCTTATGGTTTCCTCGGATGGTCGTCTATGTTCTCAATGTCCTTCCCGGGCCGGGCGTGTAGCTCGGCTTGTTAGTATGGAAGCACGGCGGTGCTTAAAAATCGAGGTTCAATTTAGCTAGTACCGAATTCCCGTTTCGGGAAATTCCCGATCTGGAATCGAAATCTCTGCGGGGGATAAATTCGGAGCGCGAAGGCCCACTACAAGCAGAACTTTGGCCAATGCGGACGAGGAGGCCTTCGCGAGGGAACTACTTCCGCTTAGCGCATCATGCGAGAGCCGGAGTCATGCGCATGAAAATCTCTCCAGCATTCGGGCTTGGCTCTTCCTTGGGCGCGGCATCGGATTCAAAAAACGTATCGCCGTTAATGATTCGTTCCAGGGCGCGCATCAGATCGCGGGCGGCAAATGACTTCAAGACGAGCCCATGTGCGCCGGCGTCCCGAGCTGCTTTCAGAAGGCTCTTACCGCCATGCATCGTGAAGATGAGGATGCGGACATCGGGTTTTTCGATGCTGATCCGCCGGGCCACCTCGAGCCCGCTCATGCCCGGCATGCTGATATCAAGAACAACCGCGTCGCAAGCCGTCTCTCGGATGCCCTTAACGGCATTTGTGCCATCGGCGGCTTCGCCGCAGATCGTCCACTCCGGCCTGCTTCTCAAGAGAGATTTAATTCCTTCGCGCACGATCTCGTGGTCGTCGGCGACGAAGATCCTAGCTGACATTGGCCAGCGTTCCCCTTGTGGTGTTCTTTTCGCTTGCCTCGGTACCCGGAACGGGCAATTTGACGCTGACAAGAGTGCCTGGATTGGCGTCGGAAATTTCGAACGTGCCGTTAAGCAGGCGGACGCGTTCGCGCATTCCTCTTATCCCCACACCCATTTTATAGCCGTTTGGGGCAGTTGCTTCGTCAGAGCCGCAGCCCTTGTCCCGCACTTCAAGCCCGATCATCCCGTTCTCGGCCGTCAGCCGCACCGAAGCCTCAGTGCTGCCAGAGTGCCGGTGGATGTTGGTCAAGCACTCCTGCACAATTCGGAAGAGCGCCGTTTCGAGTTCTGGCGGCAACCGGTCTGCGACGGATGGAAGGGCGAGCGTGACGGCAATTTGGCTGCGCTCCTCGAAGCCTTCCACAAAATTCGTCAGCGCGAGAGCCAGGCCCGCCTCGTCGAGAAGCGGCGGATGGAGGAGGTGCGACACCGTACGGATTTCCCCAATGACTTGATTGGTGAGATCGATGGTCCGAGTTAGGCGGGAGGCAACGTCCGAGTCCTCCGGCAGCTGTGGCAACGACAGGCTTAAATCGAGCTGAATCGCCGTCAAAATCTGGCCCGTACTGTCGTGAAGGTCGCGTGCCAGCTTGCGCCGTTCTTCGTCCTGGGCCTGCATCAACTGCGCGGATAGCTCCCTCATTCGTTCCTGAGTCTCCACAAGATCGCGGGTCCGCTCCCTGACTTGGTGTTCCAGTACGTGGCGCGCACGATTTAGAAATTCGATCTGCTCGTTGAGAGAGTGAAATGCTGTGCTCGATTGGACGCGCGGAGTGAGCCTTACCAAGAGCAACGTATCATGACCACGGGCAAGCCGCGCTCCGTCACATCGGCAGGGAGCCTGTTTCTGCGTCGCGCCCTGAAAGGAAAACAAGGCCATGTGGAATTGCGAAGAGCGGGAGCAATCCTGGAGATAGACGCGGAAAGCTTCCGCAGAAGCCCCTAGAAATTCGCCAATGTCGCGCCCGACAACCTGGTCCGCGGTCGACTTGAACAAATCCAACGCCGCGTAGTTCGCGGATACGATCCTTCCATCCCGCTGAAGGAGAAGCGTCGGCTCAGGAAGAACATTGATCAGCCTGCGTTCATATTCGCCGACGGGCATTTCCATTTACTTGAAATATTCCCGCCCGGGCAGATTTTGCGATTCGCCCGTCTCGCGAAGATAAACAGTCACGACGCAGGAGGGGTCGCCCTGCGCTATCGTCTTGTTCAGAATCACTTTGGCGTAACCTAGATTGTCCGCGGCGATGGCGCCGAAAACGTTGGAGGTCATCATGCACATCGAAGGGCGGCCGATCACCTTTTCAGCGAAGGGGCAACGACGGTTTCCCAATACGATTTTTTCTTCACTTTCTTCGATAACATAAAAATCGCCCTGGATCCTTCGTTTCAGGTCGACGAGTACGCTAGCCACTTGTTCGCGGCTTAACTGCGGAGTTGCCAGCGCCGTTTTGTAGTCGCGATTCATTTGTTCGCCGATTTTGCGACCGACGACGCTGATATAGCCGGAAGCATCCTTAATTCCGACAACCTCCTCCAGAGTTCCCGCGAGTTCGCGGATCAAGTTCCGGAGAAAAATGTCCCGGTCAAGCGGGACATCCGCCTCGCCAACGATGGTAAGTGGGGTCGACACTGGCATTCAATCCTCCGGGCACAGCCTTCACAGTATGCAATCCGCTCGAACCATGCATCAATACGGTGTTCACCCTAGTGTCCGTCTTCACTCGGCTCCGCCGACTGCTCTATTTGAGGGCGCCGACGAGCCTCAGCGGCAACAACAAGGCTCAGTACCCCAGATGCTGCAGAGCCATCTGGACGGTCCGTTTGAGTTCCGCGTTCGTCGATCCGTTCGCTGCCTGGACGGATAGACCGGCGAGAATCGCTGACAGGTACCGGGTGAAGTCGCCGACATTGATGTCCTTCGACAACTCTCCGCGTTTTCGAGCTTGGAGAAGGCGCTTCCTGATCGCGACTTCGTTGTGTCTCCGAACTTCCGTCATGAGATCTCTCGCCGGGGCAGCGTCTACGCTGCAGCCCACAGCCCCCGCCAGCGTCATACAGGTGGGCGGATGGCCTGGCGCGGTGAGGAACGCAACTGTATTGTCGAAGAGCGCACGGATAACCTTTTCGAGAGTCGGTTCCTCCAACGCCTCCGTTGCGTACTGCGCCCGACTGCCCAAATAGCGCTTCACCGCAAGTGAAAACAAGGCGTGCTTGTCACCGAAGGCCGCATAGATGCTTGAGGGGTTGAGGCCCATCACCCGGGTAAGATCGGCCATCGAAGTGCCTTCAAAGCCCCGTTCCCAAAAAAGCAGCATCGCAGCTTCTAAAGCCGCGTCCTTATCGAAGCCGATCGGTCGTCCTGTTTTTCCGTTCGTTGTTTTCATACTTTTGCTCGCCGCTCTCCATATTAGTTTGTTTTTCCTTTTTATGGCGGTCAGTCGCTGGCGGCAGAGGACTTGAACATCAGCGTGACGGACGTGAATTGGCGCGACGAATGCGCGAGACGCATGCGTTTGAACGATCGAAGAACATCAACGCTTGGGACATGGGCCCGCTGGGAGGGCCCATGTCGGCAAGCCGCTAGGCGTGGGCCGCTTTTTGTCCCCGATAGGCCGGCGCGAAAACTTCGGCGGCGAAGCTTTCCAGCGTCGTAGGGGTGGTGTTCTTTGGGGAGCGTGGCTCGAGCATCTTCATATAGCCTGAATTCAATGCATCCTCCATTTCGAGCAGCAAATCCGCCATATTCGAAGACATCCCCATCTGCACGAAAGCGGGCTTCAACTGTGCCGCGGGCATCTGCTTATAGGTCAGGTCGGGCTTGCCGATCGCGGCGCCGATTATTTTGGCGGCTTCTGTGTTCGTGACATCGCGAGGCCCTTGCAGTTCGCGCGTGCTCTTTCCTTGAAAATCGAGCTGCAACAGGGCGTCGGCGGCTGCGTCGCCGATATCGCGCGTTGCGATCATGGGTATCGGCAGATCGCTTTTTTCGGGACCCGCCATCGTTCCGAAGGCCTTGATCACGCCAACCTGGGACAAAAGGTTTTCCATGAAGGAGCCGGGTCGCAGGTAGAGGGCGTTCAATCCAGGAATCGCGTCAAACTTCTTTTCAAGATTGTGCAGCCCTACCACGGAGCCTGTTCTATCTGGCTTGTCCGCGCCGAGGCTGCTCAGCACGACGGCGTATTTTACTCCGCTCTTCTCAATTGCAGCGGCCAAGGCGTCGCCCACGCGCTGATAGTGTGCCAGCACATCCGGGGCGCTCACGTCCGGCGGTATCATCGCGTACACTCCCTTTGCACCCGAAAAAGCCTTGGTGAGCGCCGCCGTGTCAGTAATGTCCGCAACGAAAGCCTCCGCGCCCTTCTTTACGAGTGGTTCCAGCCGCTTTGCGCTGCGGCCTACAACACGCACCTGTTCACCTTTTGCGAGCAACTTTTCCGCTACTTCGTTTCCCGTGTGTCCTGTCGCGCCGGTAATAACATACATTTCTTCCTCCTTGTCCGCTTTTGTATCGTGGTACTTCTGAGTAGATGCCGGTCGCTCTCCGAGGTTGCCAAATCTGCTCGGCGAAATCGAGACACTCGATGGAAGCACCTGGAATGAGAGTTCAAAATCGTGAATCCGATGCGCCCCGTTCGACATCCGTAACAACTGTTCCGTAATTGTACGGACTATGAAGGCAGTTCGAGACGCTGCCCGACAATACGAAAGGAGAAGTCATGGGAAAGCTTGAGGGTAAGGTTGCAGTGGTCACGGGTGGATCGAGCGGCATGGCGCTGGCGAGCGCCAAGCGGTTTGTTGAAGAAGGCGCCTACGTTTTCATCACGGGCCGAAGGCAGGAGGCGCTCGACGAGGCCGTCAAGCTGATTGGCCGGAACGTGACCGGCGTGCGCGGCGACGCGGCGAATCTGGACGACCTCGACCGCCTGTTCGATACAGTCAAGCGAAAAAAGGGCAAGATCGACATCCTGTTCGCGAGCGCCGGCCATGGCGAAGCCGCGAAACTGGGCGAGATTACCGAGCAGCACTTCGATGCGGCCTTCGGCCTGAATGTGCGCGGCACGCTGTTTACGGTTCAGAAGGCGTTGCCGCTGTTCAACGATGGCGGATCGATCATCATGACCGGGTCAAATGCTTCGGCGAAAGGTTTTCCTGGTTTCAGCGTGTACGCGGCGAGCAAGCTGGCGTTGCGCTCATGCGCACGCACGTGGCTCAACGAACTGAAGGGCAGAAAGATCCGGGTGAACGTGCTGGTCCCGGGGGCGATCGCCACACCGATGCAGGAAGAAGTTCTCACCAAGGAGGCGAAGGAGATGTTCGAATCCCTAATCCCGCGGGGAACGATGGGGCAACCTGAGGAAATTGCGACGGTCGCGCTGTTTCTTGCTTCAGACGATTCGAGCTACGTGAATGGGGTGGAGTTGTTCGTCGACGGCGGCATGTCGGCGATCTGATATCAGCGGATCTCGGTGAGTGCATAATCGCCGAGTCACTTACCGACCTATTCTACGTGTGACGGCTGCGTTTCTCACCAGCCTGGGGTCGCACGAGATAGGCAGTATTTATGATTCCCGTGTGGTCGGCCACTCGGACACAATCTGAGGGCTCACTTGGACGTATAGTCGGCAAACAAGAAACTGACAATGCGTTCCGGTGGTTTCCGTGTTGCCCATGATTCGGAAGCAATCGCAGAATACTTTCCGATGTTCGAAGTTCGACTGTATCACCACGGGAGCGGGCCGTCCTCGTTCGAGAACGTGCCCGTTGGACCGTTCGCGTCGAGGAGCGCGAGGCGCACGGGCTCACGCGCGGCCTGCTCGACGGTGCGCGTGCCCTCGAAGTTGTTGAGGTCCGTCGCGGTGAAGCCCGGGCACGCGGCGTCGACCTTTATGTTCGTCGATTCGAGTTCAATGGCGAAGCTGAGCGTGATCGCGTTGAGCGCCGTCTTCGACGAGGAGTAGGTGCCGAACATCGAGCGGCGCGGATTCGCCGGGTCCGCGTTCAAGGTCAGCGAGCCGGCGGCGCTCGAGACGTTGACGATGCGTGCCGCCGGCGCTTCACGAAGGAGTGGAAGCATCGCTTGCGTGACGGCGATGACGCCGAACACGTTCGTCTCGAACACCGCGCGCACCTCGTCGAGAGACGCGACGCTCGCGCGGCCCGACTTCGCCATCTCCTCCAGCGACCGGCCCGGCTTTCCCGCATGCGAGATGCCCGCGTTGTTTACCAGCACGTCGAGACGGCCGAACTCGTTCCGGATGCGCTCGGCCGCGGCGGCGATGGAGGCCTGATTTGTGACGTCGAGCTGGAGGGCGCAGGCATCCGCCCCGACGCTCTTCGCGGCCATCTCCCCATGCTCGATGTTGCGCGACCCGACGAGCACGGTGAAGCCGTGCGCCACGAGATCCTTCGCGATTTGAAGACCGATTCCTTTGTTGGCCCCGGTCACGAGTGCGATTTTCTTCGATGAGCTTTGCATATTCGTTATTCTCCCTTGTGCATTTTTTCTAGAATGACTTTGAACACTCATAGCGCCACGCCACCCGACACTTCAATTCTTTGACCATTGACCCAGCGATTCTCGTCGGAGAGAAGGGCGGCGATCATCGGTCCGATATCATCCGGAACACCCGCACGCCCCAGGGCAGTATTTTCCGCCACAAGCTTGTTGATTTCGGGATTGTCCCGCACCATCCCGCCGCTAAAGTCCGTTTGGATCGCGCCCGGCGCAACCACATTGGCGGTGATCCGGCGCGGGCCCAGCTCTTTCGCCAGATAGCGGGTCAGAACCTCGACCGCTCCTTTGGCAGATCCGTACGCAGAGCTACCGGGGAAAGCAACTCGCGCCAATCCTGACGAAATATTTACAATGCGGCCGCCATCATTCATTAGAGGAAGGAGCTTCTGCGTCAAGAAGTAAACACCTTTGAAGTGAACAGTAACGATTTCATCGAATTGGGCTTCTTTCGTCTCTTCAAAGGCCGGCATAGCGCATCTGTTCGAGATCAGCAATCAGCCCAGGCCCGGTAGGGCGCCATCCCAGCCGTTCCTGCGTTAGCGCTGGAGGCCGGGCAGTCGAGGCCAACGAACGCGCCCAGCCAGCCGAAGTGAGCTGCTGCCTCTTCGGGAGATTTCGAGACGACCGGCACCTTCAGGCCCCTGCCGATGGCCTCAGCAATCTCC
>JBOGMX010000023.1:0-76470 GCA_050746725.1 Candidatus Acidiferrales bacterium
ACAACCCGGAAGCCTCCGCCGACCTCGACGGTCACGTTCCCGGCGGCATAACGGACATCTCCAGCGAAGCGCTCAGCGGTTGTGGCATTCTCACCGCGTGGTGCGGCGGAGATGCAGTGGCGGACGCTCACAGGCGCTGTCCAAAATGCGCTACTCAAATCCAAAACTTAGCGCAGCAGTCGGCCCAACAGCAGAGTCTCAAAAGTAAGGCACTGAAGTTCCTGGGGCAGCACCGGACCGCCGTCAAGGTGGTGTCAAATACGATAGTTGTGGTCACGGCGATCTCAGGTGCTTTTGATGTAGGTGCCTCGGAAGCCGCTGTCCCGGAAGAAGTGGCGGGTGAGGCCGCTCTGGATACCGCAATAGACGCTGAAGGTGAAGGAGCGGACGCAGCAACATCGCTTGAACAGAAGGTATCAGACGCACAGGATGCCTATCCAAACAAAGCTGGAAGAATCGAAAATCACCATATCGCTCCAAAGTATCTTGGGGGCGATCCAAATGGGCCAACGGCTCCTCTTGACGGCGCGTATCACCAAATGATCACGAATGCGTTTAGAAATGAAGTGCCGTACGGGTCTGGTCCTGTGTCTCCTGAGGAGTTGCAACAAATCATGAACAAGGTCTATTCTCAATTTCCGCTTCCGCCAGGATCAAATTAGAAATGAGCAACGCGATGGAAAAGAACAGCATTCCAAAATTGGCGGAGATGCTTGGCGCAAAGGTGAGGAAGATTAACTTCCGCGACCCGAATGTCTTCGCACGTGAGCGGAATTCGTCCAGGCTACATGCAGCCGACCTGTTGTTTACAGAGGCAGTGAAATTCGAGTGCGGAGATTTGAAGGCAGAGATCAAGAGCAATGGGCTATATCTACTGCTCGAAGTGAAGGCTGATCTTGACCTGGGCACTTGGTCAGTGAATGAACCTGACCTGATCACGAACCCTTCCAAGTCGGAAGTGGCTTCTCAATATCCGGACCAAAGGCCGATCTACGCCCCCGGAGGCAAACTACCCCCCGAAGCTGAGAGGATTGCTGAATCGGATGTTCTTTTACGTGTCCTGACCAGCCTCAACCTGGAACAGCGCGAGAGCCTGAACTTCTATAAGAATGCCCTTGTGTACTATTCGCGATTAACCAGCGCCAATCAGTTTTTGGAACGAAGTCGCGCCCTCTGCCATTTTGCGGGAGACATCGCATCTACAGGGAGGCCAGCTTCGGCTGTTGTTCTTCCTGAGCCCTTCTCTGACCTAAGTGATTGTGCTCAACAATGGGCGATCAGTGACGACACTAGGCGGGAAGAGGCAATCGAGAGTGCCTCTACCGAAACCCTAGAGAGTCTAGTCGCACGTGTTGGGCCAAGGTTGCCAAGCATCAACGCTTATCTGGATACGCACTCCGGCGAGGAGGGGGCAGCTCTGAGCAATCTTGCTGAGACCGTGGC
Organism: Candidatus Acidiferrales bacterium; assembly: GCA_050746725.1. Taxonomy (GTDB): domain Bacteria; phylum Acidobacteriota; class Terriglobia; order Acidiferrales; family UBA7541; genus Palsa-295. The sequence continues at coordinate 1,444 of JBOGMX010000023.1, forward strand.
AGAGGCTCAGATCGTTCTGAAAACCCATGCGAGCCGTCGTTGAGCGGCCTTACCGTGTCTGTGGGCAGGTGGCCCGGTCATGAGGTAACCCAAACTCTTTGTGCCCCATCCATCCACAGTTTTATCGTGTATGGGAAGGCCACGAACCGCAGGCAGTCTTCTGGAGCGGCCTGTAGTGCCCGTGGCATCCATCCAGCTTCGTCAGCCCAACCAGCAGAAGAGCACGCTGCCTCGCATCGGGTGGAGGGTGGACACGTCACCCCTAAAAGAGTGCTGCACAGCAACTTTGGTTGCTGTAGGGGAACAGCACCGCTCGACCAGGAGTTGCCTTCCATGAAAGCCATCAGATGCCCGGTGTGCGCAAACGCCCCATCGAAACACAAAACGTGGGCCACCCGCCCCTGCCCTCTTCTGGTAGGCGAACGGCGGCGGTGGCGGCGCTCCCATCTCGCTCGTCTTGGCGGGAGTAGGCTCGTCGGGAACGAACCGCACTGAGATGTCAACGCCGCTGTACTTTACCGCCTGGAAATCGAGTGGCTGCTTCTGGAGGCTCAGTTCAAGGTGGCGCGGCGTCACCCAGGTCATTTGCACCTTCATGGCGTCAGGGTTGTCTGGCCAGTCAGAAAATGCGAGGACGAGCAGCGGCTTCTGTGAACCCTTGGTCCAATTCAGATACACTTTCGTCGTAGCCCAGCCACTTCCGAATCCGCTCTGCTCGAAGGCTCGCGCAGTCGCAACAAGTTTCCTATCGGGCGAATAACTTTCAGAAGACCACACCAAAGGAGATCTACAGCCCGCCAGAAGCGCAATCACTCCGAAAAAGGCAAGTGGCGTGCTTTTTTGCACTAAATGCCACAGAGTTTCCCAGAGCTTCGGCACGACGTACATTTACAGGGTTCCTCCCTATGCGGTACCGTACTGGCGGGTGGCGGGCCTTTTCTCAGAATCACGGCACGCGCAAGCGGCGCTGATGAACGAGCACAACACGTCAGCTACGTCGCCGCTGTATACCAGCTGGGTGCCGCACGCTTGGAACTCCAGGCCTGCGTTCTTGCTGTTTCATCTGCTTCGCCTGAGCTTTCATCCGTGCGGGCATCGGTGCGGGTGCGGGCTTCCACTGCGGATTCGGCGGACATACTCCGGTAGTGTTGTCGATTCGCAATCCCTGAGATCAACCGCGGCTGTTCCGCCATTATTCGAAGATACGACAAAGTATGAACTCGCAAACCGGCACTCCAAGAATCCATGGCAAAACAGGCAAAGAATGGAATCGCCTTCGTGCCTGAGCGGCTGTGTTGACCTGAAGAAATGCTCCAACGATCGAGCCACATACACACCAATAAATGATTGCAGCCCCGTTAAAGGGCATCGGACGCGTGGTAAAGACCAGCGCTACCACCGCACCCACAATGATGGACGACAAGACGAGCCAGGTGGTTCTATTCATCCAATTATCTGCCACACCATGGAGATCGAAATGGATCGGAACATCTTGCGGCAGTTTTCGATAGGCGATGCTCACTGCGCAGAGATAATAGGCAGCGGAGGCAATAGGGATTAAACCGGCGATTAGATACCACCGCCCTGATTGCAATTTCATTTCACCCTCCGTCGAGTCAGAAGCCCGGATACGGGTGGCCCACGCTTTGTCGCATTTTCCTTAGCCGCATGATACCACCCCGGCAGTTAACGGCAGAGCATACTTTGAGAGTGCCCCATGCTCGGTCTGCGAGCGTGGGGCCTTTGTGCCTCTTGAGCCCAAGAACTTCATGTCCGCGGAGTCGTGAAAAGTGGCGCGATCGGAGAACTGCCGTACTGCCGGCGGGGCACCGCAGGTATTCAATCCTGTGGCTGTGGGGATGGCACGCCTCAAAGCGGTACTTTCGCGGAAGATTATTGCTTCTCGTGCCGGATGCTGGTGGGCTGCTGATCGAGGCATACCATGTTCTGGGAGCGGCCGTTGGCCAGCAACTCGCAATCGATTTGCTGCGCGCTGCGCACGGCCTGGTCGTAATTGGTCCCGGACGCGGAAGAACAGTGGGAATTTCCATTGAACGACATGCAGACTTCGTAACGATCGCGCGTAGCTTGAAACGAGGAGTACGTCAGGATGCCTACAAAGATCACCGCGCACAGCCCGATAATCCAGCCCAATTGCTTCCCTTTAGCCATCGATCATCTCCCGCCTTCGCCACGCAAGCATCACGCTCGCGCCTGCTTTCCCGTCGGCCCCGAACGGCGCCGCAATTCCCGCTGGATGTATCTTCGCACATGAGGCGGCAAAGTTTCGAGTCCGGCAAGATCGCGCAAATCCCGCAGCGTCACGTCGGGCAGAAACGTCAGCATCGCCGGCACAGGCGTGGATGAATTGCGCACCAGGGCCACGCGAACATTGTACAGACGCGACCATTTGCGGTGCTGCGCGATGGCCGCCACGGACCGCGCAGGCACTCCCAATTTGGCCAGCGCCTTGAGCACTTGGCTCTCGGTGAGGTGCGCGTTGTCCAGCGCCAGCTTGATGGCTTGCGGATGCCCTTCCGCGAGCAACGCCCCCGCCACTCGCGCCGGGCCGCGGCGGGCCAAGGTCAACTTTTCGCCGACGGGCAGATGCGGCACACGCGCGAGAATCATTTCTTCCGCCGCTCGGCGGATATCCGCCGGGGCCGATGGCAGCAAACTCAAGCGCGCGAGGTCGAAAAGGAAAAGCTGACGCGCCATCGCCAGAGCAATGCGCCTGGGAGTGCGCGGATGCCGGGCGAGCGCCAAGCGGACGTTCTCGTGCGCAGCCCAGGCGGCTTTTTCGCCGATGGCGGCTACAACTTGGGCAGATAGATCGAGGCGGGCTAGAAGCGCGGTGACGTGCGGCTCCTCAAGATTGGGATTTTCGAGCAGCGCGAGAAGAATCCCCTCGCGGGCATCGTGGACCAGCGCCTTCAGCGCATCGCCCGGCGCCGAACGCGCATATTCGACGTCGATTTCCGCCTCAGGCGGCATTTCCCTTGGCTCCGGCCGAACGGACCGCCATGCGCACAGCGGCCTCCGCCGGAGAAACATTCACGGATACGAATCGCGCACGCGACAGAGACTTTTTTAATTCCGAGTCGATGGCGGCATCGAAGAATTTCGAGCGGCCGTAAACGCCGCCGATTTTAGCGAGCGGCACATCGCGGTCGCGCCAACCGAGCTGATTGACCACTGCCTCCGCGAGTTCGGCGAGAGATGCGGCCGCCTTGGAAAGAATGTCGCGCGACACAGCATCGTCTTTATCCGCCAGCTGGGCCACCAGCGGAAAAGTTTTCGGGAAGATATCGTCCGGATTTTTGGCGATGGAGTTGCGGACCAAGGCCCAATCCCTGGCCTGATGCCACTCGAAAATGCGCTTCGATAGGGCGGTCGCTGGGCCGCGGCCCTCGTCGGCGCGAACCACGGCTTCGAATGCGTGCCGCCCAATATCGAACGCGCTGCCTTCGTCGCTGAACCAGGGGCCGTGGCCGCCAACGCGCACCTTGCGTCCGGCTGCATCGCGCCCCAGGGCGGCGGAGCCCGCGCCGGCGAGCAGGAGAATCCCCTCGCCGCTACCAAAAGCCGCTTCATGGGCGATATCGAGATCGGTGGTGACGCGAACGCGGGCGTTCGGAAATCCGCCTTCGAAAAACGCCGCAGCGCGACGCGCGATTCCAGCGCTATCCGCGCCGCCGATTCCGCCGCAAATTCCGCCGATGTGGGCAGCGTGAATCTTCTGGCGGCCCAAAACACAGTCGGCCGCTTCGCTCAGAGCAAACCATGCCCGCGTGTATCCGGCGCGCAGCGGATTGGAGGGCCCGGCGAACGCGCGCGCCAACACGTTGCCTTCGGCATCGGCGAGGACGCACTCCGTCTTCGTGCCGCCACCGTCGAATCCCAGATAAAAGTTTGCTTCTGACGGGGAGATTTTCTGAGGCATCAGTTCCTCGGTACCGCGGAAGATTTTGGGAACCTGGTTTCGGACCGCTAAACGGATCAAAGACCGCGCCAAGCGCTTATTGCTTGCGGACGGCCGGTGGCGACCAAAGCTATGCGGGTCACTCAGCCGCTTCCGTCGCCCTTCACATGAAGTGACGATTCACTCGTTGCAAATACGCCGGGAAAATCAGAATGATGATCGCGCCACTACCCCTTCCCCCGAGTTCCACGGACCATTTTACACCCCGCCAGATATACGGGGGGCATGATCGCTAGAGAGCTGAAGTGCGCACTAGCCTGCGTGTATTCAACGACTTACCAGAAGAAAGTGAAAGCGGCAGCCTGCGTACCACGGGAACGAAACATCGGTGAGGGTTTCGGTGTCGAGCGCGAAACCGGTGCACTATACTGCTGCGGAATGCAATCGCGAAGCGCATCGAAGATCACCGGCCGCAAACGCCGTCACGACCGGACGGAGGATTCCTGGGTCAAACGGACGCTGGCCAAGTTAACTCTGCGCGAAAAAATCGGTCAGATGCTGATGCTGCCTTTCTTTGGAGGATTTCAGCCGATCGAGAGCGAAGAGTACAAAACCGTGCTGCGGAACATCGAGGAGAATCACGCCGGCGGACTGATTTTGGAGGCGTGGCGTGGCCCGGCGGGCATTCAGCGCAGCCAGGTCTACCCGACCGCCGTAATCGCGAACGAATTGCAGGGTCGTGCAAAGATCCCGCTGCTGATCGGCGCGGACTTCGAGTACGGCACGCGGATGCGACTCGAAGAAGGCACGCCGCTGCCCGCGCCGATGGCCATTGCGGCCGCGGGCGACCCGAAGCTTGCATATGAAGCCGGGAAGATCACCGCGCTCGAAGCGCGCGCGGCGGGCGTGCATTGGATTTTCGCCCCCGTCGCGGACGTGAACAGCAATCCCGACAATCCAATCATCAATTTCCGTTCGTTTGGCGAAGATCCGCGCGCGGTGGCGAAGTTCGTGGCGGAATACGTTCGCGGCATGGAAGAAAATGGTGCGCTGGCGACGGCCAAACATTTTCCGGGGCATGGCGACGTGAATATTGATTCGCACCTGGCGCTCGCGACCGTGCCGGGCAGCCGCGCGGAGTTGGACAGCAACGAACTGGTCCCATTTCGCGCCGCGATTGCCGCGGACGTCAGTTCGATCATGCCGGGCCATTTGTGGGTGCCGGCGCTGGAACGCGAGGCGAACGTGCCGGCGACACTTTCGCGCGAACTCTTGACCGGGCTGCTACGCCAAGAAATGAAGTTCAACGGATTGATCGTCACGGACGCCATGGAGATGGGCGGCGTCACGTCACTGTATCCGCCGGGCGAAGCGGCGGTGCGCGCGGTAGAAGCCGGTGCCGATGTAGTGCTGATGCCGCCAGTGCCGAGCGCGGCGATCGCGAGCATAGAGAACGCAGTGAATTCCGGGCGCATTTCCATTGAACGAATCGATGCGTCGGTGCGGCGCATTCTGGCGGTCAAGGCGCGACTGAAGCTGAACGAAAAACGCCTCGTCGACATCGAACACCTGAACGATCGCTTCGCGCGGCCGGAATTTGCGGCCAAAGCGCAGGAGATTGCCGATCGCGGGATCACGCTGCTGCGCGACAGGCTGAATCTTCTTCCGCTGGACGCAACGCGGCCGTTGCGCGTGCTTCTGGTAGCGCTTTCGGGCGATCGCGATTCGTGCCCGGCGGAGGCTCTGGCTCCCGAGATTCAACTGCGCGTGGATGCGCTGACGATTCTGCGTGCGGACACGGATTTTTGCAGCGTGAAGATGCTCAATCTGCCGCCCGAGGATTCTTACGACGTGGCAATCGCGGCACTGTTCGTGCGCGTCGCAGATCGCAAGGGCCACGTGGGCTTCCCGGACGATCAGCGAACTTTCGTGAATGAACTGCTAGCTGTCGGAAAGCCAGTCGTCGTGGCGGCGTTTGGAAGCCCCTACCTCGTCGAGCGATTTCCGGGTGCGCAAACGTGGCTGGCGGCATTTTCAGCAAACAGCGTGGCTCAGACGGCGGCTGCACGAGCTTTGTTTGGCGAAATAGCAATCGGCGGAAACATTCCAGTCGCAGTGCCGGAAGTGGTGGGACGCGGCGCGGGCATGCAACTGCGCGCCAATTCCATGACCCTGCAGCGGTCGTCGCCTGAAATTTCCGAGCGCCTGAAGCTCGCGTATGCATTGCTCGATCGCGCGCTGAAAAACGGAGCGTTTCCCGGCGGCGTGCTGGCCGTGGGATGGAAAAGCGAGCTGGCGGTTTATGCGTTCGGCAAACTGACGTACGACGCGAAATCTGGCCCAGTAGACGCAGACACGATCTACGATGTCGCGTCGCTCACCAAGCCTATTGTGACGACAACAGCCATGATGATGCTGGCCGAGCAAAAGCAAGTCGATCTGGATGCCCCCGTTTCGCGCTATTTGCCGGAATTCAAGTGCTGCGCGCAATCCGATCCCGAACCCGGATGGCGCGCGCGCGTCACGGTGCGAATGCTTCTACTGCACGATGCAGGACTGGCCGCGCACCGGGATTTTTACAAGCAAGCGAAAAGCAAGCGCGACGTGATCGCGCGCGTGATTGCCGAGCCGCTGATTCGCGAGCCTGGCGCGCAAATCGAGTACTCCGATCTCGGTTTCATCCTGCTCGGCCGGATCGTGGAGACGCTTACAGGTGAATCGCTGGACACTTTTGCTCAAAAACATATTTTCGCGCCGCTGCGCATGGCTAACTCGAACTTCAATCCTGCCGAGAAGCTGCGAGCCCGCATCGCGCCAACCGAAAAAGATACGGACCATCGCAAGCAATTGCTGCGCGGAGACGTACATGACGAGAACGCCTGGGCGATGGGCGGAATCGCCGGTCACGCCGGCCTGTTCTCGACTGCCAGCGACGTGGCGGCGTTCGCTCAGATGATGCTGAACGGCGGAATTTACGCGCACCATCGGCTGCTGGCGCGTTCGACCATCGAGCAATTTACCGCGCGCCAAGAAATCGGCGCTTCGGCTCACGCGTTGGGATGGGACGTGCCGGTCGCGCCTTCTTCATCAGGCCGGTATCTTTCGAAAAAGAGCTACGGGCACACGGGCTTCACGGGCTCCTCGCTATGGATCGATCCGGAACGCGAGCTTTCTGTGGTGCTGCTCACGAATCGCGTTTATCCGACGCGCGCCAACGATAAAATCCGCCAGGTGCGGCCAGCGCTGCACCACGCGGTCGTGGAAGCGCTGGGATTAGCGGGCGCATCCGGAAAAAACGGATGACTTCCGCGCGCCTCGCAGGATGTCATGCTTTTGGCAGCGTTACCGATATAATGTCCGAAGGTTGCTGGGGCCTCGTTTGAAATCAGCGAAAACGGAACAGCGCAATTCCCGTTCGCGCCAACTCGATCGGAAAGCCACGCCCGAAATCCTGCGCGTTTTGAATGAAGAAGACGCCCGCGTGGCGCGGGCGGTGCGCCGCGAACTGCCGAAAATTGCGAAAGCCGTGGACGCGGCTGTGAAAGCCTTTCGCAACGGCGGCAGATTGATTTATGTTGGCGCGGGGACCAGCGGGAGGCAAGCTGTCCTCGACGCCGCGGAATGCCCGCCGACTTTTGGGACGCCGCATAAACTAGTCCAGGCGATCATCGCGGGCGGCGAAAGGGCGTTGCGGTTCGCATCCGAGGATGCGGAAGATTCGGCGGAAAATGGCGCGCGCGATTTGCGTCGAGCAGCGGTCCGATCGTGTGACGTGGTAGTAGGCATTTCGGCGAGCGGCACGACGCCCTTCGTGCTGGGCGCGCTGCGCTTCGCGCGGAGGCAAGGCGCGACAACGGTTAGCGTCACGTCGAATCCCGGATCGACAATCACGCGAGTTGCGCAAATTGCCATCGTGGCGGATACCGGCCCGGAAGTTATTTCTGGATCGACGCGGCTAAAGGCCGGCACAGCGCAAAAAATGGTCCTCAACATGCTCTCCACCGCTTCGATGGTGCGCATGGGCAGGGTCTACGACAACTGGATGATCCATTTGGCGCTAACGAACGGCAAGTTGCAGCGGCGCGGGGCACAAATTCTGAAGGAAATTTCGGGTGCGAGCGCGTCGGCGGCGGAACACGCTCTGCGTCAGGCCGGACACGATTTGCCGGCAGCGATTGTGATGCTTAAAACCGACGCAAGCGCGCCCGATGCGCAACGCTTGCTGAAGCAGACGAGTGGAGACGTCCGGCGCGCAATCGAAGTGGCGAAGGGCAACAAAATTCAGGCCAAAAACCAGGAATAGCGGATGGACCAATTCAAAATACAGGGCGGACGAAAACTGAACGGAGTAGTCCGGATCAGTGGCGCAAAGAACGCGGCGCTGCCGGCCATGGCTGCCGCGCTTCTAACGCCCGATCCCGTTCACCTGAAAAATATTCCGCACGTGCGCGACATCATCACCATGGCCAAACTGCTGGCGCACATGCGCTGCCGGGTGGAAAGCCCGGATATACCGCCCAGCGCGTTCGTGATCCAAGCGGAGACGGTGTCGCTCGCGGAAGCTCCCTACGATTTGGTGAAAACCATGCGCGCCTCGGTGCTAACGCTCGGCCCCCTGCTGGCGCGCTTCGGCCACGCGCGCGTTTCGCTGCCGGGCGGCTGCGCTATTGGAGCGCGCCCGATCGATTTGCACATTCAGGCGCTGAAGAAATTGGGCGCCACGATTTCGCTCGATCACGGCTACGTGGAGGCTCGCGCGAAGCGTTTGCGCGGCGCGCGTTTTCGTTTTCCGAAAATCACGGTGACGGGCACGGAGAATGTGCTCATAGCCGCCGTCCTTGCAGAAGGCGAAACGGTCTTGGAAAACTGCGCCCTTGAACCCGAGATCGCCGATCTTGCGGAGTTGCTCGTCAAAATGGGCGCCAAAATCGAAGGCGCCGGCACTTCGACGATCGGAGTGGAGGGTGTGCAAAAGCTGCACGGCGCGGAGCACACCATCATCCCCGACCGCATCGAGGCAGGCACGTTCCTTGTGGCCGGCGCGATGGCCGGCGGCGATCTGACGCTGCGAAATTGCGCTCCGCAGCACCTCGGCTCAGTGATTGCGAAGCTGCGCGAATGCGGAGTCGATATCCGCTGCGATGCCGCCGATCCCACGATTTTACGAGTCCGCACGCCCCAAAAACTGCTGGCTGCGGACGTGACGACCGAAGAATATCCGGGATTCGCCACCGACATGCAGGCGCAGTTCATGGCGCTGGCGACGCAAGCCGAAGGCGCCTCGCACATTCGCGAAACGATTTTCGAAAACCGCATGCTGCACGCGAGCGAATTGATGCGCATGGGCGCGAACATCAAGATCGACGGAAACTCCGCGATCGTGACCGGGCCGACGCCGCTGACCGGCGCTCCGGTGACGGCTTCGGACCTGCGCGCCAGCGCTGGGCTTGTGCTCGCTGCGCTGGTGGCCCACAACACCACCACGATCGACCGCGTCTACCACATCGATCGCGGCTACGAGCGGATCGAGGAAAAGCTGCGCTCTCTGGGCGCGTGCATCGAGCGCATTTCACGGGGACACGAAGTCTAGACGTTTCGGGCCAGCGTTTACCGCGCGCCGGGTACGCAACGTCGAACCACGCCGCGCTGTTTGCGTGAAATTTATCCGGGGCCAAAAAAAGAAAAGGGGCGATTGCTCGCCCCTTCTCCAGTTTGTTTTTGGCCAAGGCGCTAACGCGCCCAAGCCGCGCGCAATTTGCGATTAGCTTCCGGCTGCTTCGCTCTTTTGCTGCTTGTCGTGCTGTTCGCGGAGCACAGCTTTGCGGCTCAGGCGGATTTTGTTGCCTTCGATGGCCAGCACCTTCACCAGGATCTGATCGCCTTCCTTCAGCGCGTCGCGCACGGAACGAATTCGCTGCTCGGCGATTTCGCTGATGTGCAGCAAACCGTCCGTTCCCGAAAAGAGCTCCACGAACGCGCCGAATTCCGCGATACGGACCACGGTACCGAGATACGTCTTGCCGATTTCGGCCGTAGCGGTCACGTCCTGAATCATCTTCAGCGCGGCTTCGGCGGCGGTGCCGTTGCTGGCGAACACGTGCACCCTACCGTCGTCCATCACGTCGATTTTCACGCCGGTGGATTCGGTGATCGAGCGGATCTTCTTGCCACCCGGCCCGATCAGGTCGCGAATTTTGTCCGTGGGAATGGTGAGCATGTGCAAGTGCGGCGCGTAGCTGGAAATTTCCGGGCGCGCGCTGGAGATGGTGGATTCCATGGTGTCTAGAATCTGCAAGCGCGCCTTGCGGGCCTGCGCCAGCGCTTCGCGCATCATGGTAATGCTCACGCCGGCAACTTTGATATCCATCTGCAAGGCGGTAATTCCTTGCCGCGTGCCGGCCACTTTGAAGTCCATGTCTCCGTAGTGGTCTTCGGCACCCGCGATGTCAGTAAGGATCGCGTACTTATCTTCCTCCACGACCAACCCCATCGCGATTCCAGCAACCGGTGATTTCAGCGGGACGCCCGCATCCATCAGCGCCAGCGACGCGCCACACACGGTGGCCATCGACGAAGATCCGTTCGATTCCATGATGTCTGAAACCACGCGCATGGCGTAGGGGAATTCCGCTTCCGGTGGAACGAGGCTGGCAACCGCACGTTCGGCCAGAGCGCCGTGGCCAATCTCGCGCCTCCCAGGACCGCGCAGGAATTTCACTTCGCCCACGGAAAACGGTGGGAAATTGTAGTGCAGCATGAAGCGCTTGAACGATTCATCCTCAAACAGCAGATCGAGGCGCTGCTTATCCTCCTTGGTGCCGAGCGTGGTGGTGACCAGCGCCTGCGTCTCGCCGCGGGTGAAAAGCGCCGAGCCGTGCGCGCGCGGCAGCACGCCCACTTCGCACGTGATCGGGCGAATTTGGTCGAAGGCCCGGGCATCGGGACGCCGGCGGCGCGCCAGCATGTCCTCGCGGAAAATGCCCTCGCGCAAGCGCTCGAAAGCGCGATACGCGAGCTTCTGCTTTTCCTTGTCGTCCTCGGGAATAGCCGCAAGAATTTCCTTCTTGATGGCGTCCACGCGGCCGTAGCTTTCGAGCTTCGGGTACTTCGCGGTATCGAGCGAGTCGCGCAGCGCTTCGCCGTGCTTGGCCTTGATCTGCGCGTACAGCGCTTCGTCGAATTCCGGCGGCTTCACTTCGAGTTTCTTGGCGTTCACGCGGCTTCCCAATTCGCGGATCGAGGCGACGATCTTGCGAACCTCGGCGTGCCCGAACTCGAGCGCGTCCACCATGGCGTCTTCGGAAACTTCGAGAGAACCAGCCTCGACCATCACGATAGCGTCTTCCGAGCCCGCGATGATCAGGTTCAGCAAACTCGTCTTCTGCTCGGCGACCGTGGGATTTACCACCAGCTTGCCATCGAGCAATCCCACACGCACGCAGGCGATCGGACGCGCAAACGGAATCGTGGAAATGTACAGCGCGGCGGATGCCGCAGTGACGGCGACCACGTCCGGATCGTTTTCGCTATCGGCCGAAAGCACCATGGCCACGACTTGCGTTTCCGTGGACCAACCCTCGGGGAAGAGCGGGCGTAGCGGGCGGTCGATCAGCCGCGAGGTCAAAATTTCGCGTTCCGTAGGGCGCCCTTCGCGCTTGAAAAATCCGCCCGGAATTTTCCCAGCGGAATAGGTGTACTCGCGGTAATCGACCGTGAGCGGAAGAAAATCTTTCTCCGTGGCCTTGCTGTCCATGCACGCGGTGGACAAGATGACCGTGTCTCCGTAGCGCGCCACAACAGCGCCATGCGCCTGACGGGCCATTTTACCGGTCTCCAGCGTGAGCCGGCGCCCTCCTAGTTCCAAACCTACTTGTTCAAACATCCTTCACATCCTTCTCTCCCGGTTCACCGGGACCATTGTCAGCGTTAGCTTCTAATTGAATTCCTGGCATGCATCTTGAGGAGAATGAACCTGCGAAAGCAGCGATTCAATCTGTTAACGAACACACCAATCCGCAGGACGCAATATGGCAGACGCGCACCGCATCCGCAATCTAAAGCTTTGTCGCTGATGGAAAACGCGGCCGATACGGCCGCTCAGGAACTCGCTACTTGCGCAAACTAAGTCGTGCCACAATCTCGCGGTACCGATCCGGGTCGCGTCGATTCAGGTAGTCCAGCAGCCGCCGCCGCTTGTTGACCATCATGATCAACCCGCGACGCGACGCGTGGTCCTTCGCATGGGACTGTAGATGAGTGGTGAGGTAGCTGATGCGTTCGCTCAACAGTGCGATCTGCACTTCCGGCGATCCTGTATCCTTCACGTGTACGCGGTATTGCTCGATCAGACCGGCTTTGGCTTCGCTCAACTCACCCCTCCGTCTGAAACGTTACGGCCCTGTGCTATTTCGATTTGCCTCTTCAAGATACAAAAATGCTAGCACAGAGCGCGCACCGTGTGCAAAAGGAAATTTTTAACTTTATGGAGGTCCGAAGAGCGTCCACGCCGAGTTACTGCGTACGAATTTCGATACCGTCCGACGTTGCGGCTCGCGCCGCGCCCTTCGTTGCTAAGTTTTAGTGAACTTTGTGCACAAGGGACAGAAATTCGTCGCGCGTCTGCTTGTTGTCACGAAAGGCGCCGAGCATGGCGCTCGTTACCGCGAGCGAGTTCTGCTTTTCCACGCCGCGCATCACCATGCAAAGATGCCGCGCCTCGATAATCACGCCGACTCCCTGCGGCTTCAGCTGCTCCTGGATGGTCGTAGCAATCTGGTTGGTCAGCCGTTCCTGAATCTGTAGCCGCCGCGCGTACATATTCACGAGCCGCGCGATTTTGCTCAAGCCCACGACTTTCTTGTTAGGAAGATACGCCACATGGCATTTGCCAAAAAAAGGCAGCAGGTGATGCTCGCAAAGGCTGTACACCTCGATGTCTCTCACCACCACCATCTCGTCGTATCCAACGCTGAACATGGCATTGTTCAGGATCTTTTCCGGATCCTGCCGGTATCCGTTCGTCAGATACTTCAGCGCCTTCTCGAAGCGTTCCGGCGTCCTGCGCAAGCCTTCGCGATTCGGGTCCTCTCCGAGTTGCACCAGCATCCGGCGGACCAGGACGGCAATGCTTTCGGTGTCCGCCGTCTCGGGAACCACTACCTCGGTTGTGTCGCTTCCATCGCTCATGGCGTCGCTCCTGACGTCGCAGGGCCCTAACGCTAACCCGCATATTCAAAACTGTTGTTGCTGGTTTCTTCGATCCGCACACGTTCGAGCCGCGCGGCCGGAAATGGCTTCAGTCGCCGATGGACTTCGCGGCAAAGGTTTTCGGTCGTCGGAACCACATCGCCGAATTCCGGAATCTCCTCGTTCAAATACTTCTGGTCGAACGCCTCGATCACTTCCCGCTCCACGAACGGATCGAGTTCGCCGAGATTCGCAACCATTCCCGTAGCAGCGTCGACCGGCCCGGCCACGGTGACCTCGACGATATAGTTATGGCCGTGCCCGTGCGGATTGCTGCACTTTCCGTATAATTCCCGATTCTGCTCTTCGCTGAAAAGGCGGCTGTGCAGGCGATGGGACGCCGAAAAACGATAGCGCCGCGTCAGCGAAATCTTCAGTGGCGCGCTCACTGGCGATCTCTCCCTGCGGCGCCGGTTGGCGCCGATTGCGGTGCTTGGCTATTTCCTTGAACCGGCGCTTCGATCGTGCAATCCGCGAAAATATCCGGCGATTCATAGACGCGCACGCGATCTAGCCGCCCCTGCGTGATTTTCGTCTCGAGCAACCGCCAAATCGTAGCGGCAAGGTTTTCGCAGGTTGGAATCTGCCCAGCCAGTTCGGGAACTTCGTAATTGAGGTGACGGTGGTCCATGCGATCGCAGATTTCCCGCTCCAAAATCTCTTTCAGCTCCTTGAGATTAAGCACCATGCCCGTGGCTGGATCGGGCTCGCCCGCCACGGTCACTTCCACCGTGTAGTTGTGGCCATGCCCATGCGGATTGTTGCATTTGCCGAAGATGCGGCGATTTTCCTCGGCTGAAAAACTTGGGTTGTGATAAAAGTGCGCCGCGGAGAATTCGACTTTTCGCGTCACTCGGATCATGGAATCCTGGCCCGGGCCCCGAAAACGCTTTCGCGTTTCAGGATGCTGGGTACGCCCTTCCCTTCCATACCACCACGCCTCGCGTATTCTTCCACCAAGACGCCATCAGCGCCGCTACGTACAGGATTAATCCCGGAAAGTAGTATTGGACGTACGAAACCGGGTAAAGATTCCGGTAGAGGCGAATCCCATATTGCAGGTGCAGGCGGATGACTGGCACCAGCAACAGCGCCGGCAACAGCCACAGCGAAGTCGTGGTATGCGCTCGCAAGTAAAGCCAAATTGCAACCATCGCGGCGGCGTCGAACCACGGCGTCACTTCCGCCAACTCCAACAACACGCTCTTGGTGTTCCCGCCCGATAGCTGGTAGAGATTCTTCGTCCATCCCTGCCATAGAGCACGAAATGTACGGTACATGCGGGTGCGCACGATGCCCATCGGCGCAGTGAAATAAATCCTGTAGCCTTGCGACTTCACGCGCCGCGCCAGCGCCACGTCTTCCAGAATCTCGGACGCGATTGCCGCGTGCCCGCCAACCGCCTCGTACGCGTCGCGCAGAATCAGTAGAAACTGCCCGTTCGCCGCCGCTTCCGGCCGCCGGGGATCGTTGACTTGTGCGAAGGAAAATCGCGACGCCAGCCGCCCATACACGAAGGGGATCATCGCTCGTTCCCAGAAAGATTCCATCTCCTGTTCCGGCGAATAGGATACCAACACTGCTGAATGGTCCACCGCATCGGCCAGCGCGCGGCGGGTTGAGCCCAGATGATGGTAGGTATCGGCGTCGGTAAAGAGCAGCCAATCGCCCTCCGCGGCAGCCGCGCCCACAGCTACTGCGTGATTCTTCCCCGCCCATCCCGGCGGTAACTCGCCCGCCGACAGAACTTTCAGCTTCGGAATGCGCGCCGCCAGTTCCCGCAGGATTTCGCCGGTTTGGTCGGTCGATTGATCGTTGACGACGATCACCTCGTCAACCTCAGACTGCGCCGCCACGGATTCGACCGCCCGGGCGATCGACGCTTCTTCATTTCTGGCGGGAATAATGGCGGAAACCAAGGTTTTTTGAATCCTGTCCGCGAGGGCGGTAAACTAAGGTGCTTCGTCTTTGATAATACGTTTATTATAGGTGTGTTGGTGGCCGATTGAAAAGGAAACTGAAAACAGGCGCTGCCGTTGCGTTCATTGCCGGGCTCCTCATAGTTTTTATTCATCCCACTTACCGCAATGGCGATGCGAGCCTGCGCGGCGAGACGGCTAAGAATTTCTCTCTCACTATCGGGGGCAAGTCCACACAGCTTTCCGCTCTGCACGGCAAAGTGGTGCTGCTTAATTTCTGGGCCTCCTGGTGCCAGCCGTGCGTGGATGAAGCGCCCTCGCTCGACGCACTGCAGAAAGAAATCGCGCCGATGGGTGGGACGGTTCTCGGAGTGAGCGTTGACGAAGATCAAGCCGCCTACGAACAATTTCTCAAGACCTATAACATCGACTTCCCCACATATCGCGATCCGTCGAAGCAAATTTCGCTGTCCTACGGCACCACCATGTATCCCGAAACCTATGTGATCGATCGCGAAGGGCGCATCAATAGCAAAATCGTTGGCCCGCAGGACTGGACGAGCCCGGCGATGATGGCGTATCTCGATACCGTCCTGCGGACGAAGTAGCAGCACCGCGGCGCGACGAATCGTTATCTGCCGCATCGGATGCATCTGCAATGATCGAGGAAAACGTTCAAGCGAAGGAACGCGATCCGGTCTGCGGGATGGCCGTCGATCCTTCGCGAACCACCCACAGCGCTGAGCATCTCGGGAAGACGTATTATTTCTGTTGTGCCGGCTGCTCCACGAAGTTCCGCGCCGATCCTGAAAAGTATCTGCAGCCGAAACCGCCCGCTCCGGAACACGCCCATTCTCCACTGATCCAACTTGGCGGCCCAAAAGCGCCTGCCAGCGCCGCCAGCACTCTGGTGGGGCTCGGAGCGCCGAAAGCTGCCGCAGCGCCGCGCGATGGTCACGCTCCTCTGACGCTGACAGGCGGTGAAAAACCTGCACAACCCGCCACAGTGGCGCCAAAATCCACCACCTACGTCTGCCCCATGGATTCCGACGTGCGCGCGAACGAGCCTGGGCCGTGCCCCAAATGCGGAATGGCTCTGGAGCCGGAAGTTCCGCAAGCACCCGCCACGCGCGTGGAATACACGTGCCCGATGCACCCGGAAGTCGTTCGTTCTGAGCCTGGCTCGTGCCCCATCTGCGGCATGGCGCTCGAACCGCGCACGGTGACGGTGGAAGAGGAAGAGAATCCGGAACTCAAGCTGATGTCGCGCCGGTTCTGGATTTGCGTGGCGCTGACGATTCCGGTGCTCGTGCTGGGAATGATTCCTTCCGTCGCGCGTCTGGTCTCTGTCCGCGCCGCGGACTGGATTCAATTCGGGCTCGCCACCCCTGTCGTTCTTTGGGGCGGCTGGCCATTTTTCCAGCGAGGCTGGGCGTCGCTCGTCAATCGCAGCCTCAACATGTTTTCACTAATCGCGCTAGGCACCGGGGCCGCGTATCTTTACAGCGTCGCCGCGGTTCTATTTCCCGGCGCGTTTCCGGCCGCGTTCCGGCTCGCCAGCGGCGAAGTGCCGGTCTATTTCGAAGCCGCGGCAGGGATCACCACGCTGGTTCTCCTAGGACAAATGCTCGAACTGCGCGCCCGCAGCCGCACCTCAACCGCGATTCGCTCGCTGCTGAAACTTTCGCCGAAAACGGCGCGCCTCGTCCGCGCGGATGGCACGGAAATCGATTTGCCGGTCGAGCAAATCTCGCCCGGCGATATTCTTCGCGTACGTCCCGGCGAGCGCGTGCCGGTCGACGGTGCGGTCACTGAAGGCGCCAGCTCGGCCGACGAATCGCTCGTCACCGGCGAGCCCATTCCAGCGGAAAAATTGGCTGGCAGCCGCGTCACGGGCGGTACCGTCAACGGCACCGGCGCCCTCCTGATCCGTGCCGAGCGGGTTGGCAGCGAGACGCTACTCGCTCAAATCGTCCGCATGGTCGGAGAGGCGCAGCGCAGCCGCGCTCCGGTCCAAAAGGTCGCCGACAAAGCGGCCGCGTATTTTGTTCCGGCCGTAGTTCTCTGTTCCGTGTTTACCTTTATCATCTGGTCGGTCGTGGGCCCTTCGCCAAAAATGGCGCACGCGCTGCTTAACGCCGTCGCAGTGCTGATCGTCGCCTGCCCTTGCGCGCTCGGACTCGCCACGCCCATGGCCATCATGGTCGGCACCGGACGCGGGGCGCTTGCCGGCGTGCTGGTGAAAAATGCCGAAGCCCTCGAACTGCTCGGTAAAGTCGATATGCTCGTGGTGGACAAAACCGGCACGCTCACCGAAGGCCGCCCGCGGGTGACCTCGATCGTTCCCGCTCCGAGCGCCAGCGAATCGCCCGGCATCGACGAATCGCAGGTTCTGCGCGTTGCCGTCGCTCTCGAACGCGCCAGCGAACATCCGCTCGCAGGCGCCATTCTTGGAGCCGCGAAAGAACGGGGCGTGCCCCTCGCTGACGCGAAGGGTTTTCGCTCGCTCACCGGCAAAGGCGTCACTGGAATCGTTGATGGCCGCCCAGCGGCGCTCGGCAATCGCGAGCTGCTCGCGGAGTTACATCTCGAGGCGGGCAATCTCGATTCCCACGCGAAAGATCTTGAAATCGACGGCCAGACCGTAGTGTTCGTCGCCGCTGACGGCAAATTGGTCGGGCTGATCGGCGTCTCCGATCCGTTGAAGCCGACTACGCGCGACGCAATCAAAGACCTGCACCACCAGGGCATTCGGATCGCGATGCTCACCGGTGACAGCCGCCGGACAGCCGAGGCGGTGGCACGCAAGCTCGGCATCGACGAAGTGCATGCAGGCGTCCTGCCCGATCGGAAAGGCGCGATCGTCAAACGCCTCCAGTCAGAGGGCCATACGGTGGCCATGGCCGGTGATGGCGTCAACGATGCCCCCGCGCTCGCGCAAGCGAACGTAGGCATCGCCATGGGCACCGGCACCGATGTGGCTATCGAGAGCGCCGGAATCGCTCTGCTCAGGGGCGACCTGCGCGGAATCGTTCGCGCTCGGACGCTCAGTCGCGCCACCATGCGCAACATCCGTCAAAATCTATTCTTTGCATTCGTCTACAACTCGGTGGGAATTCCGGTGGCGGCGGGCGCGCTTTACCCGGTGTTCGGACTGCTACTGAGCCCGATTATCGCCAGCGCCGCTATGACCTTCAGCTCCGTCTCGGTAATCAGCAACGCGCTTCGCCTCCGCCGCGTGCGGCTCTAGGCGAGCGGCTTAATCGCGCACGGCACAGGCTCGCGTGCCAGCATCATTTCTCCGCAAGGCTTTTGCTATAATTCCGGCATGACCTTCATGACCATTACCTACGAGCTGCAAGATAAGCTTAAGCTGGAGCAATACCGCTCGCTCGGTCGCTTTGCGAATACCTACGGATTGCAGAAATTCCGCTTCGACGAAAAAAACAATCACCTGCATTTCGACTACGACGCGTCGCGTCTGCGCGAAGACGTTGTCGAGCACATCCTGCGCGAAGCGCGCATTCCCGTGTTGCGCCGCGTCCCCGCCGCCTGACGCCGGTAGCGCGCCGCGAATCAGCCGCCGGGCTATTTGCAGCCGTGCTATTATTGTGTTTCTTGGGGCTGCTACCGGAAGTCACCATCGACAGAACTGAGAGGAGTCCAGCATTGCCGCTGTACGAATATAAGTGCGTGAAGTGCCGCCATCGGTTCGAGAAGATCGAGAATTTCGGCGCCTCGGAAACAAAAAAATGCCCGAAATGCGGTGGAAAAGCGGAACGCCAATTGGCCGCGCCCGCGATTCAGTTCAAAGGTACGGGCTGGTACGTGACCGATTACGCCGGGAAGAAGCCAGGGTCATCTTCGGGCGAGAAATCGGGCGACGGCGCCTCTGAGAAGTCGTCGGAGAAATCGTCCGAGAAGTCCTCCGAGTCCAAGCCCGCAGTCACAACCAAGTCCGACAGTTCGAGCGACAAGAAAAAGAAATAGCTGCCTGTCCCCGGACGACGCCCGCCATTTGAGTCCCGGTCGTTTGGAGGGGAGCGAATCCTTTTTCGTTATAGCTTCAGACGTTGCAAATATTCGCGAAAGCTCTTGCCCAGTTTCGGATTTTTGAGGCCAATTTCCACGGTCGCCTGCAAGAAACCGAGCTTGTCGCCAGCATCGTGCGTCCGTCCTTGGAAGACTGTGGCGTACAGCTTGTTGTCAGCTGCCAATCGGCACAGGCCATCGGTTAACTGAATTTCGCCGCCCGCGCCGGGCTCGGTCTCGGTAAGATAATCGAAAATTTCCGGGGGCAGCACGTATCGGCCGGTAATGCCCAAATCCGACGGAGCTTTGTCGGCGCTCGGCTTTTCCACCAGGTCTTTCACGCGCAAAAGCCTGTCGTGCCAGGCGGACTTCTCCGCCCCTGCCGGAGTGTCAACCTTTGCCGCATCGATGATTCCGTAAAGATGAACGCGCTCGCGCGGCACGCGCTCCACGTGAATCGCTCCGCCGCCCGTGGCGTCGCAGATCTCGATCAGCTCGCGCGTGGCAGGCACGGGCGAGTCCATGATCACATCGCCCAAAAGCACAGCGAACGGCTCGTCGCCAACCAGTTCAGCCGCGCACAATACCGCGTGTCCAAGACCTAGCGCGGCGCTTTGCCGCGTGTAGCTGAAATGCAAATCGCCGCCGATCTCGCGTACCGTCCGCGCGCTTTCGGATTTGCCGCGCTCCTCGAGAAAACTTTCCAGTTCGGGCGCCAGGTCGAAGTGGTCTTCAATGGCGCTCTTGCGCCGTCCGGTAACGAAAATAATGTGCTCGATTCCGGAAGCCATGCACTCTTCCACCGCGTACTGGATCAGCGGCTTATCAACCAACGTCAACATTTCCTTGGGAATCGCCTTGGTGGCAGGCAGGAACCTGGTCCCCAGGCCGGCCACGGGTAGCACGGCCTTGCGCACTTTTCTCGGTTTTGGCGTCATGATCGGGTGCATGCCTCCGGCGTGAGTAAGTTGAGTGAAACGCAGGCGGGACACCGCAACCGCGCCCCGGCGCATTCGCAGGAGCGGAGGTGAGAGAGCGGGCAAGACGCCTGCACGTTCATGCTAACATACAGGTTTTGAGCCACAGATAGGCTTCCCACACGAATATGACGCCAGGTGAATATCTGATCTTGGGCATCGAATCGTCGTGCGACGAGACGGCAGCGGCGGTCGTGGCTGGCGGCGTGCGCATCCTCTCCAACGTGGTGGCATCGCAGATCGATATCCACCGGAAATATGGCGGGGTGGTGCCGGAACTCGCCTCGCGCGAGCACTTGAGGCGGATCGTGCCAGTCGTGCGGGAGGCCACCGAGCAAGCGCAAATCAAATTGCAGGATATCGATGCCGTCGCGGTCACCAGCGGCCCCGGACTGATCGGCGCGCTGCTGGTAGGCGTTACCTACGGCAAAGTTTTGGCTCAAGCGCTTCACAAGCCGCTCATTGCCGTCAATCATCTGGAAGGACACGTCCATGCCGTGCTGCTCGAAGCGCACGCTGCGGGACGAAACCCGGAAATTCCCGCTGTCTGCCTAATCGTCTCCGGTGGCCACACGATTCTCTACGACGTGCGCACGCTCTCAACCAATGGAGCGCGCCGGTTCTCTTATTCGCGCATCGGCGGCACTCGCGACGACGCCGCCGGCGAAGCTTACGACAAAGTCGCGCGGATGCTAGCGCTCGGCTATCCCGGCGGCCCGATCATCGACCGGCTGGCGCCTCACGGCAATCCGCGCGCGGTACGCTTTGGCAGCGCCAAAATGAGCAGCGGCAACCCACACGATTTCAGTTTCAGCGGCATAAAAACAGCGGTGCTTTACCATCTGCGCCGGAACACGCATCTGGAGCCGGAAATCGAAGCTCGCCGCCAAGCGCTGGCGCGCGGTGAACGCAGCGCCGATCAATTGCGTGCTCTTTCGGGCGCCGAAACCCTCGATCTGATCGCCAGCTTCCAGCGCGCGGTTGTCGAAGATCTCGTCAGCCGCACGCTCGCCGCTGCAACCGAACGCGGCGTGCGCAACGTGTTGATCTCCGGAGGAGTGGCCGCCAATAGCGAGCTACGGCGCACCTTTGAAACCGAAGGAGCGCGATGCGGACTCGAGATCTTCTTCCCCAGCCGCGCTCTTTCCACAGACAACGCAGCCATGATCGCCGCCGCCGGCCACGCCCGATTCCTGGCCGGGGAACGCGCCGATATGCTGCTCGATCCCTCGGCCAATCTTCCGCTCGCATAACTTCAGTCATTTGGGGAAATTGCGATACGTGGTAGAACTCGGCGTCAGAGGCGCGCTATGAACTCCGAATCGAATGTCCCGGAATCGGCCTCTGCTCCCGTTGCGCGATCGGGTTTGCCCGCTCCGCGTCCATCCCGACTCCGCGCAGTATTCACAGGCTCGACCGGCCTTCGCGCTGGATGGCGTGTGGCTATTTTCTTCGTTCTGTTCGTCGTATTCGTTTCCGTTATTCTTTCGATCCTCATCCTTATTCCCGCATTCGCAAAGCTCCGGAAAGAAGCCGCTGCTGGTACTCTCACTCCCGCATACCTGATCACGTTTGAACTCGTGCAATTCAGCACGGCGCTCCTTGCGGCGGCGATCATGTGTCGAATTGAACGCGGCCGCTTCGTCTCGTACGGCCTTCCGTTGCGCGGCGCCTTCGGAAAAAACTTTTGGAACGGAATTATCTGGGGACTCGCATTCGTGACCATTGAGTTGATGGCCATGCGAGCACTCGGAGGATTCACATTCGGCAGCTTCGCGCTGGCGGGTGCGACCATCGCCAAATACGCGGCGATATGGGCGGTCGGATTCGTCCTGGTTGGATTGGCCGAGGAATTCGTGTTTCGCGGCTACGCGCAGTACACTCTATCCATCGGCATCGGTTTCTGGCCGGCCGCCATTGTGATGTCCGCTCTATTTGGCGGAGCCCACCTGCTGAACGCCGGCGAGGATTGGGCGGGCGCGGCTTCCGTGTTTGTGTTCGGTCTGTTTGCGTGTTTTACACTCTGGCGCACTGGCAATCTTTGGTTCGCTATCGGATTTCATGCGGCGGGCGATTACGCCGAAAGCTTCATTTATTCCGTTCCGGATAGCGGCACTCTCGCCACCGGACACTTGCTGCATTCCAGCTTCCACGGCCCGGCTTGGCTCACGGGAGGCACCGTAGGGCCAGAGGCGAGCGCGCTCAACTTCGTTCTTTTTGCCCTGGCATTCGTTATCTTTGCGTGGTCGTTTCGGCGACAAAAAACTGAGTTATCGACCTGATTCCGCGCAGCATGCGTCCAGCTGCCGGACTCACGCCATGGAGGGCGGTATCTATGACTAAACCGGGAATCGCAATCAAGGTCCCGAATTTTCCCGACATTTCCATCCACCGGATCGTCACCGACTACAATGGCACCCTATCGCAAGCGGGCAAAATGAGTCCAGGTGTCGTCGAGCGCCTGTGCCGGCTGCATGAACTCATCGAGATCGATGTCATTACTTCCGATACATTCGGCACCGCTGCAGCCGAACTCGCTCCCGCGGGCTTGCAACCGCTGCTCCTCGCTTCGGGTGCTCGCCATGATGAAGCCAAGGAAACGCACGTCAAAACTCATGATGCCGCCCATATCGCCGCCTTCGGCAACGGCAATAATGACACGCGGATGCTCAAGGCCGTAAAAGACGCGGGCGGCTTGGCGATCGCCGTCGAGAATGGCGAAGGCTGCACGGTCCAGACGCTGCTCACCGCCGAAATTTTCGTTGTCGGCATCTCCAACGCGCTCGACCTGCTAATTGAGCCCGCCCGGTGCAAAGCTACTCTGCGGCGCTAGGAAGTCCTTCGAGGCCAGCCAGTGCGCAAGCAATCCCTCCAGCGGAATAACCGCCCATCTTACTCCAAGCACGCTGGCTCTCAAGGAATCGCCCCAAACCCCGGTCTTCTGATTCAGGCGCCGGATGCGTGGAGGGCCTGATTTTACTGAGCGAGCGCTGCGAGTATACTCCGCCTTGCAGAACCAGCGTTTGGCGCAGGGAGGTGGACCATGCAGTCGAAAATGTCAGCGGTAAGCGAAAGATTTCCAGCCGGCATCACGACAACCGCGTTCCTAATCGCGGCGACGATTGTTATGATCGGGGCACCGCGCGCTCGCGCACAAAGTCCAGGAGGGATCACGAATGGAGAATTGCCCGGCGCGCCGGCAATGCATCTCTCCCGCGTGACCATCAACGGAAACACGATGGCAGCCAAAGTTGTGGCCATCGTGCCGCCTGCATACCCGAAAAGCCTGCAGGACGCACACGTCGGCGGGTCCGTAATCCTCAGCGCCGTCATTGCCAAGGACGGCTCGGTGAAGCAACTCAAGGCGCTTTCGGGTCCCGCGCAGCTGCAGCAGATTTCGATGCAGGCGGTGAAGCAATGGCGCTATCAGCCGACCGTTGTCGAAGGCACGCCCGTGGAAGTTTCCACCACGATCAGTATCGACTTCACGCCCGGCAAGCCTCCCCGCTACGAACAGCAGGGCGCGGCCATGCCGCTCACGGCCGAAGCCATTGACCCTGAACTCCGAGCCGATATCTTGCGCCTGATTCAAGCCACTCACCTGAAGAAGATCATGAGCGACTACGGAGAGCAGATGATGGAAACCATGCGTCCTTCCATCGAGGATTCCCTGCCGGATAACGCCAACCGCAAGGAAATCATCCACGAGATTGAAACGAAGATGCATGCCGCGCTGCGATCCGATGCCGCGACTGACAATATTGTAATGATTTACGCGAAATATCTCTCCGACGATGACGTCAAGGGCGCCACCGCTTTCTACGAGTCACCCGCCGGCCAACGGTTCAATTCCGTCTCCACGCAAATGGAGGACGACCTTTCGCAATCCGGCGAGCAGTTCGCCATGGAAAATCTCGACCTGATCCTGAAGGGCGTGTGCGCCAGCCATCCCGAGCTTCAAGGCAAAGCCAATTTCTGCCCAAAAGATTCGCATCAGCACAGCGCATCCCTTTCGAAACAAAATCCGGTCGCGCCGCTCGCTGCCCGAGGAAACTAGCCGCGCTTTCGCCGCGATCAGTGGTGGAACGTCACCACCAGGCTTGTGGACAAAATTACGTCGTTCGGCACCGTTCCGATCAGCGGAGGATTGGATACGTACAGGTCCGTCAAGGCCACTTGCCAGGAAAGCCAGCCGGTCACGTGCGTATCGGCGTCGGTGCTCAGCGTGAATCGGTACTGGCCCAGTTCACTGCTGATGTCCGGATAGAAGTAAAAATGCTCGTCTACCGACATGACTTTATCGAATCGGTGGGTAAAATCGTCGCCGACCGTAACTGCGGCAAGATTCCGTTGGACGGAAACCCCAGGCGCGAGCGTCGCGGTACCCGTGTACGTCTCACGCGTGTAGTTCAAGCCGGCTGCCAGGTCGAGCGTGGTTTTTGGATCCGAGATGGCGTGCCAACCCAGGCCGGCGCTATAAATCTGGCGCAAGTTCAACCCTTGCAGCTGATCGTGCGTGTACACTGCGCTTACAAATGCAAATAACAGCGGATTAATGTTTTTGTCGTAGCGGGCGCCTCCCAGAATCGCATTTGCCGTCACGCTGTTCGCCGCCGTGGCCGTGGAGTACACAGAACTCTCCGTCAGGCTGATCTCGTCCGAAAGCGTCTTGCGTTGCAAAGCGAACGACGTTGTTAAGTTCGTGGAGTGGCTGTTGCCACGCGCCAGCGAAAAGCCCAAACCAAAGTTCCCGCCCCAATTTCGGGTCAGCGCCGGATGCAAGGACGCCTGATAAGCGGCCTCTTCCTTCGGCGATCTGACGTATTTCACCTCCGCCAGCGGCACATCAACGGCGCCCGTCAACGTATGCACCACCAGCGTGTCGTTCGTTTTCGAAATGGGGCCGGACACGATTCTTTTACTTGTCGTGGTCACGGCGATGGACTCCGTGGTGGTGATTTCCTTTACGTCCGCCCATTTCAAGGTGATCTTCCCTTCGTAGGGAGTCTTGATGGCCATGGTCTTTCCATCGGCGCTAACGAACGTTCCCGATACGTGATCGCCGTTCTGAAGCACAACGGTGTCCGCCGATGCGATGGCAGGCGTCGCGATGATTAATGCAACAAGCACAGCGAGAAATCCGGCAAGTCTCATGCATATCTCCTTGAAATTAGGTAGATGAACTGTAGAAGCCGGGTCAGCCTCGGCGATTTCTGGGCGAGGGCTCATCCCCTGAACTGGTTGGATGAGCCGCACGCTGGATCCGCGCCATGTTTCGTGGCGAATCGGAGCGCTTCAATTCTACCCGGTTCCCACCCACGATTGGGCGCAGTTTCTCTTTCGGCCCCGTTCGCATGTTACAATCGCAGCTCTTCCTGACCGTTGCGATGAACGCGGTAACTGAACTCACCCATTCGAAGCTGCGTGCCTGCCCTCTGTGCGGATCATCCGCCGACCGCAAGCTCGTTTTGCGCCGCGAGCCATGGGAAATCATCGAGTGCGCCGCATGCGGGATGATTTTCATCGGCAGCGAAATTCCCTACCAAGTGCAGGCTCGCGAGCACGATTGGGAGGAAGAATGGCGGAAGGATTCCGCCCGCCGCAAAACCGAGCAGCCCGTGATGGTTTTTCTCTCTCGCTGCACCCGGCCGCTCCTTCCGCACACCCACGGCCGCCTGCTTTCGCAGACGCTCCATTACGCTCGGTCAGGGAAATTGGTCGATTTCGGATGCAGCGACGCGAGCTTCCTGGTCCGCGCGATCAAACATTTCCAGGTTCTCGGCATTGAGCTGAGCCCGCGAAGCGTCGAGATCGCGCGCCGGCGTGTGGGAGCTGAAAAGATCCTCGAGGGCCCGGTAACGGAAGTAGCCGAACGCAGGCTCCCGCCCAGCCAATTCGACGTGGTCACGCAACTCGGATTCATCGAACACGACTGGCATCCGCAAGCCGCTCTGCGCGCGGCGCACCGACTGCTAAAACCCGGCGGCATTACCGTGATAAAGTGCCCGAATTACGCCAGCTGGAATCGCCACATTCGCGGCGAAAGGTGGTGTGGATACCGCTTGCCTGCCCACTGTAACTACTTCACTCCGGAAACGCTTTCGCAGATGCTCCGCCAGTGCGAATTCGAGCCTATTCCCCGCCCTTTGGCGGACCGCCTACCCACCAGCGACTCGCTTTGGATGGCCGCGCGAAAACCTGTGTAAACACACAGCATCGCGCCTACGTCTTGAAGTAAGGCATCACTTCGCTCGCGAAAAGCTCCAGCGAACGTAGGCTCTCGTCGTGCGTCAAGTTTCCGTATGCAAACCGTGCCACGAAATAATTCGCGCCCGATTGCTCGATCTGCCGCTCGATCTTTTCTCGCACGGTGGGTGGGCTCCCAGTCAGCAGCGCCTCTTCCCTGCTGCGGTTGACGTTCTGCATCCCGATCGCGGCATCCCCAAATTTTCGCCACAAGTAACCGAGGCTGTCGTAAAACTTGTCGAAGCCGAGGCGGCCGCGCTCCGCCGCCCGTTCGTCGGTTTCAGCCACGTAGACGTGCCTCGTCAACCCCGCATGCGGCATCTTCTTTCCGCTCGCTCCATGGATCTTCTGCCATTCCTCTTTGTACCGCTCGATTGGAACGCGCGCATCGGCGGCGCGCTGCAGCGAGACGATGTTCGCGTTCTCGCAAGCCGCGCGTGCCGCTGTCTCCGCGTGGGCCGTGCCATACCAAACCGGCGGATGCGGCTGCTGGTACGGACGCAGCTCCATCGGCACATTTGAAAAGTCGAAATGCTCGCCGTGATAGTCCACCACTTCCTGCGTGAGTGCCGCCATCAGCACTTCCACCGATTCCTTATAAATCGAAAGCGTATCTTTCGAGTCGATTCCGTAAAATCCAAGCTCGTAAGGAGAAACACCGCGCCCCAAGCCGATCTCCATCCGCCCTTTCGTCAAATGATCCAGCATGCAGATTTCCTCGGCCAGCCGAAGCGGATTGTACAGAGTGGCGATCAGAACCAACGGCGCGAAATGAATGCGTTTCGTGACGCGCGAAGCTGCAGCCAGAAAGATCAGCGGAGAAGGCGCGAGACCCAGCGGAGTGAAGTGGTGCTCGGTCAAGTGGAACGTCGAAAAGCCGTACTCTTCATACAATTCCACCAACTTCAGCCGACTGTCGTAAGTCGCGTGGATCGGAACCTTGTCCTGCCGATCCACATGATCCACGGCTCCGAATTCGAGTTTCATTTCTCCGGCTCCCCATAGTCCCATCGCGCGAACGCGGGTCCACAACCAAGCTGAACGCGCAGAGAATGTACTCTCAGCATCATCCATTCGCAAATGCCCCATGATGTGGCTTTCAACTTCCTGCCTACAGACCGTTGCTGCAAAAGCAAATGCGAACGTAGGGCGAAGTGGTGGGGCGAAAAGGAGTGCTATACTCGGTGCTTCACGAGGGGGCTTTAAAGGAGCACGTTATGGGCGTCCAACTGCAGGAGCTTTGGACTTGGGCGAGACGCCGTAAAATCTTCGCCTCGCTCCTGGTGGCGTGCACGCTCGGCCTCGGCATCGTAATCGGAACCGTGATTCCCGGCCACACTCTGGCTACGCACGCGGAAACTCCCAGCGGCGCTGAGATGCTTGTAATCCCCCAGCCCGTTTCGCTTTCGAATGGCTTTTCCGCGATTTCCAAGGCTATGGAGCCCGCGGTGGTGAACATTTCCACCACGCAGCTCATCGAACGACCCAAAGGAGAAAAAAACTCTCAAGCTTTCGACGCTCCGCTCGACAACTTTTTCGATCACTTTTTCAATTCACCCGATAACACGCCCGACGCGGAGCGCAGCCTGGGTTCGGGCGTTATCGTCGACAAAAAAGGCTTCATCCTCACCAACGACCACGTAATCGACGGCGCCACCAAAATCCGGGTCAGCCTCGACGGCGACCCCATGCATTACGACGCGCGCGTGATCGGCTTCGACAAAGATACTGACCTAGCCGTGGTCAAAATTAATGCCGGACACGAACTGCCCGTCGCCACGATGGGCAACTCCGATGGCGTGCAGGTTGGCGACTGGGTCCTTGCCTTCGGCAGCCCCTTCGGCCTGAATTCCACGGTCACCGCCGGCATCGTTAGCGCGAAAGACCGCGCAGCAGGGACGCAGTTCCAGCGCTTCATTCAGACCGATGCAGCCATCAATCCCGGGAACTCCGGCGGCCCACTGGTCAGCTTGAACGGCGAAGTGATCGGAATTAATACGGCGATCTACACGGGCAGTAGCAGCTTTGAGGGCGTGGGCTTTGCGCTTCCGTCAAACACCGTCATCAATGTCTACAATCAATTGATTGCCCACGGCAAAGTCATCCGCGGCTCTATTGGCATCCAATTTCAGGAAGACAACAGCGATAATCCGATTCTGATGAAGGAGTTAGGCGCGCCATACGGAATCGTGATCGAATGGGTTGCTCCCGGCAGCCCCGCCGACAAAGCCGGACTCAAACCCGGCGACGTGATCACCACTGTGGATGGAAAGCCCGTGCACAACGGCACCGAATTGGTCAGCCCGATTGCGCAGACTCCGATCGGCCATTCCGTAAAGCTTCAGTACGTTCGCAACAAGCAAACCAGGGAAGTTGCCGTAGCGGTCGCCAACCTTGACAAGCTCTTCCCGGAAACGGCGCAGGATGTCGATCAGCAGCCCGATCAACTCCAGAATCCCGGACAGTTCGGTTTGCATGCGGAGCAATTGACTCCCGATCTTTCGCAGAAGCTTGGCATCGGCAGACTGACGGGAGTGGTCGTCACCATAGTCGAGCCCGCGAGCTTTGCCGAAGACACCGGATTCCTTCGGGGCGATGTGATCGTGGAAATCAACCACACGCCGATACGCACGATGGCTGATTACCGCGCGCAAATGGCCAAGCTGAAAACCGGGAAGGACGTGCTATTCAAAGTCGAGCGCCGCGCCAATTCCGGCAACGGTCTCATCGTGTTCCTCGCGGGCCAGATTCCGTCCGCTCAGTAGGGGCTTTCGGTCAGGATGTAGCAGCCAGTCGAGCGGACCGGCAGCCCGTCCGTTG
Organism: Candidatus Acidiferrales bacterium; assembly: GCA_050746725.1. Taxonomy (GTDB): domain Bacteria; phylum Acidobacteriota; class Terriglobia; order Acidiferrales; family UBA7541; genus Palsa-295. The sequence continues at coordinate 30,606 of JBOGMX010000023.1, forward strand.
CCTGATACGTCCTGCGGCGCTTCGCAAAACTTGTGTTGAGCCTCCGGACGCAGATAATTGAATTAAGAGCGGTTCTCGCTAGCGGGTAAATCCAGGGGACGGGCGTCCGTTGAGGCGCACAACACGTTTATGCAAAGAAAAATGCGCTGGATCGCAATAGTCGCCTCACTCTTCGTCGCCTGCACCGTGTTGTACGCCGCTCCGGTCACCAGGAAACGCGCTCGACACGGGCGTGCAACCAGCAGCGCTCACGCGTCCTACCACCCGGTTCGTTACACACAGGAATCTCGCTCGAAGAAAACTACTCATAGAAGGACGCATCACTATCGGCGCGTTCGCCATTACCGCCGCCGGCGCTATTACCATCACCGAGTTCGCTTGCCGAGGGGACCATCGCCCGAGCGTATCACTCAGATCCAGAGTGCCTTGGCGCGCGGCGGTTATTACAAGGGTGATCCGAACGGGAAATGGAACTCGGACACAGTGGCGGCGCTGCAAAAGTTCCAGTCCGCGCATAATATCGACGCGAGCGGGAAGCTGGACGCACCCACGTTGCAAAAGTTGGGATTAGGTTCGGATATCGCGGGAGTTGCAGCGCCTAGAACCGTGGTGCCAAAGAGCTGCTGTTCCACCGGCCCGGCTGTCGCGAATCCGGCTGCACCGGCAAAAATTCCGGCGAATTCAACAAGTTCAGCGTCCGCAGCCAGCCCGCGGCCTTCCGCGGCAAAGTCGCCCAAGCCAGCGGCGGCTTCCACGAGCACAACTTCGGAAGCTGCCATCGCGCCTACCGTGAATCCGAGCACAAGCGGCACTTCGAGTCCGGCATCGGCCACCAAGCCGGACGCTGCGCAACAGTAATCCGTTACGCGCAGCTCCAACCGCCGGTGCGCCCGTGGTTCTACGCCGCCTGCGGGTGATCTCGCCGCCGCTTCGCGTCCAACCGAACGAGAAACCAAAGCAGCCCGCCGATCGCCATGATCGTGATCGCGCCGCAAATTGCTAGCACGCGCGCGATGATCGCGTGATATCTGCCGGTGTCCGGATCGTACGTGCAGCAGAAGAGCAGTACCTGGTCCACCAGTGACCCGATCTTTTCGTGCGACGATTGCACCAGCGCCAGCCGCAGATCCTCCGGGCTGTATTTGATCCCGTAGAAATATTGCGCCACTTTTCCCTCTGGCGTTAGCACCACAATTCCCGCCGCATGCGCGTACTGACCGAGCTGCGGAATGTATTTGTAATGGAAGCCCACCGCGTCCGCCACGCGCTTAATATCCGGCGTCTGCCCAGTAAGGAAATGCCAGCCCGAAGCCGCGGAGGGATCGCCGTACACGCTGATGTACGTCTTCTTCGTCTTCGCCGCCAGCGCCGGTGTTTCCTTCGGATTGATGCTCAAAGTGACCACGTTGTATTGCTGCCCGATGTGAAAGTCGATTCTCTTAAATGATTCCGCCGCGCCGTGCATTACTTCGGGGCAAAGCAGCGGGCACTTGTAATACGCCAGGATCAATACGACAGGCTTCTTGCCGAAGTATTGCCCTAGCGTCACCGGGTGGCCGGTCGAGTCCACGAACTTCGTGTCCAGCGGCACCTGCGCGCCGAGGTCCTGATTGAAATTAACGCCTTTCAGAAGATTGGGCAGATTCCCAAGATTGGCTGCGGTGCCTTCCGAATCACTAACGCCGCCAACGCCCTGTTGTCCGTACGTCGTCGTGCTGATCGCCATCATTCCCAGTATGAGTGCACAAACCAGCGGTAATTTCCGGGTCGCGTAAACCACTGCATGTATCAAGTTCACCTCCTGAACCTCAAAGACCAAACCGCGCTCAATGGCACCCAGATCGTCAAATCAAGCCAGACGGGAAATCCGCGTGCGCCTCCTGCAAACGTGCAACGAAAAAGGTGGACCAGATCTCGGCTCAACTCTGCCGTTGAATTGCGCGGGTGAAGGCGGGAAGTCCGTTCACGTTCGAGCAGTGTAGCAAAGTACCAGGGACAGGGCGCCGCAAATTTAAAATTCCTCCCGCCAAGTCGCGCCTTTCGCCGCACGCGCGGCTTGGATCGGAGCTTTTAATCAAGGCTCGACATCCGGCTCATTAAAGTACAAAGGTTTTAGTACCTCAGGACGAACTGCTGCGCTCCATTGACCCCCGCGCTCCGCGCTTGTTACCCTGAACGTGAGCTCTTCAGTCGCGCAGCCGTTCGCAACGCTTCGTCGTTCACCGCCGCCGTTGCTCGGAGGATTTGCCATGGCAACTGCTTTCGCTCCCCGCGTTTACAAGAATTTCATCGATGGCGAATGGGTTGAGCCGCGTAGCGGCAACACCATGGAAAATCGAAATCCCGCCAATCACGACGAACTCGTTGGCATCTTCCCCGCCTCGAACGCCGAAGACGTGGCCCTCGCCGTCGGCGCCTCGCGCGCGGCCTTCGACAAGTGGCGCCTCACTCCCGCTCCCAAGCGCGCCGAAATTCTGTTCCGCGCCGCCGAAATTCTCGTCCGGCGAAAGGAGGACTCCGCGCGTGACATGACGCGCGAAATGGGCAAAATCCTTGCCGAAACCCGCGGCGACGTACAGGAAGCCGTCGACATGACGTACCTTATGGCCGGAGAAGGCCGCCGCATGTTCGGCAACACCACTCCCTCCGAATTGCCGAACAAAGTCGCCAGTTCAGTGCGAGTCCCGGTCGGAGTGGCCGGTCTGATCACGCCTTGGAACTTTCCCATGGCCATTCCTTCCTGGAAATCGATGCCCGCGCTTGTCTGCGGGAATACCGCCGTCCTGAAGCCCGCCGAGGACACGCCGCTTTCCACCTACAATCTCGTTCAAGCGCTCGACGAAGCCGGCCTGCCCAAGGGGGTCCTCAACCTCGTATTTGGCGACGGCCCCGGTGCTGGAGCGCCCATTCCCAAGAATCCTGAAATCGATCTCGTCAGCTTCACTGGTTCCACGGAAGTCGGCCGTCTCGTCAGCGAAGCTTGCGCGCCCACATTCAAGAAATGTCATCTGGAAATGGGCGGCAAGAACATCATCATCGTCATGGACGACGCCAATCTCGATCTCGCCGTAGATGGAGCACTCTGGGGCGGCTTCGGCACTACTGGACAGCGCTGCACAGCGGCAAGCCGCGTCGCCGTGCAGAAGGGCGTCTATCACCAATTCGTGGAAAAGTTTATTTCCCGCGCCAAGAATCTGAAAGTCGGCGATGGACTCGATCCCGATACGCAAATGGGTCCGTGCATCAACGAGCAGCAGCTCGATACGGTAATGAAATACGTCCAAATCGGGCAGGACGAACGCGCCAAGCTCGCCACCGGCGGACATCGGCTCGACGATCCGGCGCACGCCAAGGGCTGGTTCCACGAGCCCACCGTCTTCACCGACTGCGATCCAGCAATGCGCATCTGCCAGGAAGAAATTTTCGGTCCCGTCGTCTCTCTTATTCCATTCGATACGTTTGACGACGCGATCTCCATCGCCAACGGCGTGAAGTACGGCCTTTCCGCTTCGGTCTACACGTGCAACATCAACGATGCCTTCCGCGCTCAGCGCGACCTGCAAACCGGCATTGTCTACGTCAATGCTCCCACTATTGGCGCCGAGGTCCATCTGCCATTCGGCGGCACCAAAAACACGGGCAATGGACATCGGGAATCCGGCACCGCTGCCCTCGATTTCTACTCCGACTGGAAAACCCTTTACGTCGATTTCTCCGACCGCCTCCAGCGCGCCCAAATCGACTAATGATCTCGCCAGCCACCCATCAAGTCCTTCATCCCGCGCCAAGCCGTCTTTTGGCCCAGGAGGACCGGCTTTTGCCTTTCGCGTCGCTTTCAGCCTGGCCTGTCCCGCACATCGCGGGACCGCACTCGTGGTTTCGTCCAGCGCAAAAACAGGTTGAAAATGAGCCGGAGTTATATCAGACTGCGCCCCGCGCGCTAACGGACTGTATGTCGCTGATTCTTCAAGCCTGCAAGCATTTTCACGAATGCGGCTATCGTTTTCGGAGATAGCGCCGGAACTTGCGTGACCGTGTAAGGTTATAATGCCTTGTATCCATACGATCACAAGAGTTACAAGAAGTAAGCACACTGACGTGATGGGGAGGATTGCATGCCGGGAACGCCATATCCGAAAGAGCAGATGCACCGCATCGCTTACACGAAACTTACAAAACAACAGATTTCAGACAAGCTGAGAGGAGTAAGGGGGCCGACGAGCGCTTCGCCGCTCTCGGACGCGTTTGCCGGCAAGTCTATCCGCATCGTCACTGACAACAGCGGACCCACGCTCGCGTATACGTTCAGCGGGACGAACCGCCTTTCGCTTTCCGAGAACGGTGGTTCCGCGATTCACGCGGGATATGGCGCGCTAACTCTGGATAGCATCGCGTTCTTTTCGCACATGATTCCGGGGACACAGCGGGGCTACGCCGTTGTGATCGATCGCAATACGAATGTGGCGACGGCATTCGAGCTGTGGTTCAGCGGCTACAAGGATAATCGCGAAGTGCAGCGCGAGATCTATTACGGCTACGTGGAACAGCCGGGGCAGGAGCCGCCGAAGGCTCGGAATGTCCCGACGAACCGCGTGGAAGGCAAAGGGTTCTATTGGAAGCAGGACGCTGGTGCCGAGACGCTGGAACTATTCCCTTCGGAGGCGTACTCGAATTTCGTGGAGCTATCACGGCTGGGCGGCGAACTCGGGTTTTGCGCGCCGTCGGACTATATCAAAATCGATGAGAACCACTACATCTACACGCGCACGGAATGCGAGTTCTCCGGCACGTTCACGGCATACGTGATGGATTTGAACCGCATAGAACAGGTGGGCGTGCGGCTCGGTTTCAACGCCAAGGACGCTCTGGAATATTACGTCTTCCTCGGCAAGGGCGAGTGGCTGGGGCAGTTGGCGCAGTTCGAAAAGTTTGGCGACGAGAGTGGCGGACCGGTCGCGGCGGCGGCCACTCCCGGCAAGGCTCCGGTGAAAGGTGCGCGGCGCGTCTACCGGCCGTTTGAAACGATGCCGAAAATGACGAAAGCACAAGTCGACGCTGTCTGCGCCAAACATACGTCAGCCTTTGCGCCGCGTGGCATCTCGCCTGGCGCCAACGCGCCTGCCTCATCGATGGCTGGCAATCTCGGGCCGAACAGCAGTTCTCTGGCTGGCAAATCGCTAACGCTTCGCTATGATACCGCTCCAGCAATGGAGTACCGCTTCGATGACGCCGAAAATCTGCAGTGGCGTAAGCAAGGCAGCGGGAGCTGGACCAAGGCGCGCTATCAGGCCTACGAGTCGAGCCCGGGAGTGTTCCTGTTTGGCCACCTGCTGGCGGACGAGCCCAATCATGACGGGCACATGATTGTGATGGATTTCGACGAAGGTTTGGCGACCTGTTTCAACGGCTTTCTGAACACCCCCTATTTCGCGAATGAAGCGGGTGTGAAGATCCATTTCGGCGTGATCGAAATGGAAGGTCTGATTCCGCCGAAATATCGCCGCCACCTCTTGACGGACGAAATGGTCGGCCGCGCGGTGGTTCAGAACTACGCGCCGGGGCTCACATCCATGCACCTCTACACCACGCCGTATTCATTATCCTGGGTCATCTTTACCGGCACGGATGCGGGAGGCTTGGAGTGGAGCGGGCCTGCCAATTACGTGAAGATCCGCGACGGCCTGTATTTCATGTACTGGCTGGAAGAGGCCTGTAACGGAACGCTGGGCACGATCTTGGTCAACTTGCACACAATGCGCGACGTGGGCATCGGCTATGTCTGCGGCGAGAACGGCCTGAACATGAACGCGTTGGGAGCACACGAACGGCTTTCCGGCCAGCTCAACCTGAAGCGCTTCTATCAGGTGAAGTCGAATGGAGGGGTGGCATGAGCAAGGACACTAGGTCCACGCGCCGATCCTTTCTGAAGAACGGAGCACTGCTGGCCGTTCCCCTGGCCGCCGCCGGAGGACCGGTCGCAGTATTGGCGGACGATGGGCTAAAGGCGCGCTTGGCGAAACTCGAGGACGAGGCCACGATCCGCAAGTTGCATCAGGGCTGGCTGCGCCAGATCAATGGAGAGGACAACTCGGGAGCGGCAGGCGCCGCTACGCCGCTGCTCGCTAGCTCCGACAGCGCGGTGCTTGAGCAACGTGTCCGCAGTGTCGCCGCGGACCACTCCGGGCAACTGGACGCGATCGAGATCGCCCCGGACGGCAAGAGCGCAGTTGGACGATTCCAATGCGCGGTGGAGGTCGAAACCCCGATCGCGCAGGACTGTACCCTGGCTCGGATGGCGCACGCGCAAGGCAGCGGCTTCGTCCGCCGGACGGAGCGCCGCATGCTGAATGTCCGGTACGTGAAGACCGGCGGCGCATGGTCGATCGCGAAAGCCGAGTTCGCGCCGGCCTGAATCCGCCGTCTCGCTTTCCCCTCAAACCGACCGCGCGCTGGTGATCCGCGAGAAATCGATCACCAGCTGAAGGCGAAGATCATCCACGCGCCAGCACCGACAAGGGTTGCGCCGCCGATTCTACCGAACAATTGTCCGCCCGGCGCCGCCTTTTCAATCAAAACGAACGCGGTGATCGCGGCCATCCACTCAAGGTTCATCACTCCCGCGGCGAACGGGAGGGCCATCAGCAGCCAGCAGCAACCGAGGCAGAAGAGACCGTGGTCGATCCCCATGCGAAACGCGCCCAGCGAACCTTCTCGCCAGTCGCTGAGCAGAAAAGTGAGCGGCGAACGGCAATGACGCAGGCACGCATCCTTATAGGGAGTCCACTGATACACACCTGCGGCAACGAGAATCCCGCCGGCAAAGACCGAACTGGTCGCAGTCATCATCGGTGAGAGCATCGCGCCGCGATGCAGAAAGTCCTGGACCAGCGCTGCGAACATGCTGAAGGCCGTCCAGATCGCGAAGTATCCGGCGAGAAATATCCCCGCCGGGACGTAAGGCAACTTGCGCGCGCGGCGATTGCGGTGTTCGAACCCAAAGGCAAAAACGAACGGTAGCGCCGAAGGAAGCATCATGGCGAACATCATCACCGTCCACATCAGAAATGTGGCCGTGAAATTGAACGAAGCATGCGAGCGGCCGGGAGCGCCGGACATGCTCATCCCCGATGCGACGTGGAACATGTAGAACCAAGCCAAGCCGGTTACGGCTACGGCTCCAGCGACGAAAATGGCGCGGTCGCTGCGACTCGACCAGGAATCGGCGCTAAACATGAAAGGCCCTCGCCAAAGTTGAGCTCTCGCGGCGAGCTAGCCCTGATAAGAGAATGGAGAGTAAAGCCCGTTACGGTCCGAGAGCGTCCAGTTGAAGCCATGATCCTGATAGTACATCGACTTGGACCTGGCTACAGTGGCTGGATAGCCCGGCGCGATGCAAAGCGGGTGATTGCTCACCGTCACCTCGCTATCGCCGGCGCCGCCGATCGCTTCGATTTCCGCGTGGGCCACGTCGCCGATCTTGAGACTGCGGCTCTTGCCGTTCGCCCGGTAGTCGATCGGGACGCTAGCCACTCCCAGCACTTCGCCGATGTGGGCGCCCAGACGCGCGGGATGCCCGCCGGCCTGACCGGAGAAGATGCCGAGCAACGCGTTCTTCTGCGGCTCGCTGGCCTTCGCGTCGAGGTACAGGGCCGCTTTCCATTTGGTCACATGCATCGCGCCGGGCGAATAAACCGCTAGGGCGGCATTGAGTCCGGAAAGGTCAGTGGCGCCGAGATTCCCCTTGTCGATGTGCCAACCGACCACCACCGTGCAGTCGCCTTCGGTGGGAGTGCTCAGGAAAATACAGGGGCAAGCAGGCTTGCAATTGCAGGTTTCAAGATACTGACCATCGATCTTCCATTGTTCCGCCATGATGTCCCCTCCTCGTAGGGAATCAGGTTTGGAAATAGATGCTTAAGTAGGGCGAGTATACACCAGGGTTTCCATTCCGATCTCGCGGAAATTGCAGAGACCTGCGGCCACGGGCGAATTGCCCAGGTTCGGGTTTCTGCTATCGTCGCGATTGACATGCCTGGGCGAGGCTTTCAGAATGTGTCTGCGAATGTCGCCGGGAGCGGCACCTGCTCTCGCGCGGATTCCCGATCGCAATTTATCCCTGAATGGCGTCGCGCTGTGCGGTTCCATTCAAGCGAGGTTTTTCACTCATGATCCAGCTCCCGATCGAGACGTTCATCGCGCGAATCCTTGTGAATTTTCGACGCGTCCAAGTCGCGCTGGCGGCCGCTTCCCTGCTAGCGCTCGCCGCGGCATTGCTGTTTCCTACTGCGCTGCACGCGCAATCGGCCGCGACCGCCCGCAGTGCGTCTTCGCGCGTGGCGATTTTTCACGGTAATTGCTTAGGATTCTTAGCGGAAGACGCGGCAGGCGGCGCCCAAGCAAAGAGCGACGCAAAGGCGAACGCGTCCGCTGCGCGAGGTTTTAATCTCGCGAATCTCGACCGCTCCGTTTCTCCCTGCAGGAATTTTTATCAATTCGCCGACGGCGGCTGGATGAAAACCCATCCCATTCCGGCGGATCACGCGGCGTGGGAAACGTTCAGCATGCTGCAGCAGCACAACCAGCAAGTGCTGCGCCAGATTCTGGAAGAAGCCTCGAAGGATAAACACCCGCAGCCCGGATCAAACTGGCAGAAGATCGGAGATTATTACGGCAGCTGTATGAACGTGAGCGCCGTCGATGCCGACGGAATCAAGCCGCTTGAGCCGGAGTTCAAGCGCATCGACGCAATCGATAGCGATAAGTCGCTGCAGGCGGAGATCGCCCGATTGCAGAGTATGGGCGTGAACGCCGGATTCCAATTCGCATCCGAGCAGGATCTGAAAAATAGCAAGGAAGTGATCGCTGGCGCGGGGCAAGGCGGGCTCGGCCTGCCCGACCGCCAATATTACGTCGATCAGGATGCGAAATCGAAGAAGCTCCGCAGCGAATACGTGGCACACGTGGCGAAAATGTTCACGCTGCTCGGCGATAGCCCCTCCACGGCGAACTCCGAGTCCGCCAAAGTGCTGAAAATTGAAACGATGCTCGCGGAAGGCTCGACGAAAGTCGTCGAACTACGAAATCCAGAGAAAAACTATCATCCAATGACGCTGATCGAGCTCGATCGCGTGACTCCGCACTTCTCCTGGAATGCCTACTTCACTGAAGTTGGGCGGCCTCATCTGGAAAGCGCCGATATGGGCCAGCCGCAGTTCTTCAAGGCTCTCGATTCGGCGATGGCTTCGATTCCCTTCTCCGACTGGAAGATCTATTTGCGGTGGCATCTGGTGCATGCGGCCGCGTCGGCGCTGCCCGAAAAATTCGTCGACGAAAATTTCAATTTCTACGGAAAGACGATGACCGGCCAGAAACAGATGCTGCCTCGCTGGCAGCGCTGCGTGCAGTCAACCGACCGCGAGCTGGGCGAAGCTCTCGGCCAGTATTACGTGAAGCGCGCGTTTCCGCCAGAGGCCAAGGCTGCCGCGACCGCCATGGTGAAAAACATCATGAGCGCGCTCCGCGATGATCTGACCACTCTTTCCTGGATGAGCCCCGAAACGCGCCAGAAAGCCATTCAAAAGCTGGACATGATCACGCTGAAGATCGGCTATCCATCAAAGTGGCGCGACTACTCGAACTTCCACGTCACTAGCGGCGCTTACGTGGAAAATCTGCTGCATGGAAATGATTTTGAATTTCATCGCGATCTCAACAAGATCGGTAAACCGGTGGACCGCACCGAATGGCAGATGACGCCCTCCACCGTAAACGCCTACTACGACCCCTCGATGAACGAGATCGTTTTCCCGGCGGGCATTTTACAGCCGCCGTTCTACGATCCTCATTGGGACGATGCCGTGAATTACGGCGGCATCGGCGCGGTGATGGGACACGAGATGACTCACGGCTTCGACGATCAAGGAGCGAAATTCGACGGCCACGGCGATCTGAAAAACTGGTGGACCGCGCAGGACCTGAAGAATTTTCAAGCGCGCGGCGAATGCATCGTCAACCAGTTCGATGGCTACCAGGCGTACGGCATGCACGAGCCCGGCAAACTCGATGAAGGCGAAAGCATCGCAGATCTGGGAGGAATGACGATTTCCTACCGTGCTTTCCAAAAGACGCGGGAGGCAAAATCCGGGAAGCGAATCGATGGATTCACGGCGGATCAGCGCTTTTTTCTCGCTTGGGCGCGGATGTGGGCCGCGAACTATCGCCCGCAGATCGCACAGCTGTATATGAAAACTGATCCGCATCCGCTCAACCAATTTCGGACCAACGGGCCGCTATCGAATACGCCCGCGTTTGCGAAGGCTTTTGGCTGCACGGAAAAAACACCCATGGTTCGTCCCGCGGGCGCGCGCTGCCGCATTTGGTGACCACGCGACGAACATGGTCAGAGGAGCGCGGTTTAAGCGCGACGAAGACTCTTCCTTTTACTTGGCTGAACGTAGCCAACACGGAGAAACTCGATGCAGGAAACGGCCGAGCAATACAAACGGCGAATGTATGGCTACGTGGCCGGACGCGATCCGCTGAAACTGCAAGCAGCCGCTCCGGCGAAACTGGAAAAGCTGCTGAGAAAAGTGACTCCGTCGAGAGCGCGTAAGCGTCCCGCGCCGGGAAAGTGGTCCATCGCCCAGATCGTGGCGCATCTGGCCGATACCGAACTGGCGATGGGCTGGCGGATACGAATGGTCTTGAGCGAGCCCGGGGCAACGCTGCAGCCTTTCGATCAGGAAGCCTGGGCCACGTCAATGCGCTACGACAAGCGCTCCCCGCGAAAATCACTCGATCAATATCGCAGCTTCCGCGAGGCGAATGTAACTCTTCTGAAATCGCTCTGTGCCGACGACTGGAAAAAATGCGGCATTCATCCCGAGCGAGGCGAGCAGACCGTCGAGACGATCGTGCAAATGACCGCGGGGCACGATCTGAATCATATAGCCCAGATCGAACGAATCCTCGTGGCGAAATAACCCTTCGTCTGATGTGCTCCACAACGTGACCCTCCGAGGTTTCCTATGCCCGTTACGCTTGCCCCGCGAGAAGAGGCCACGCCGGGGCTTTAGTTCTGGAAACACGATGCCCTAAATCGCCAGTGCGCGCTGCCAGCCGTCATACAATTTAGTCAGCATTTTCGCGCACGCAGCGGCGCTTGGGATCCGATTTGTGGGTTGCCGCCACGCGCGCCGTAGCACGCAAACGACATCTCTCAGAGGCGAACATCGTGGCGCTGAAAGCGGCGGAGCCTCGCCCCGCGAAACCGGGCGCGGCGTCGAATCTTAAATCCCCTAAACCGCCTAAACCTGAAGACCAGGAGCTCGCGCACAAGCTCGCCGAGCAAGCCGCCATCGAGGGCGATCTGGCCGAGCGCGAACTGCGCGTGGCGAACCTCCGCGCCGAGCTTTCCGCCTTCGAGCGGCGCTATTTGCACTTTCTGGGCGGACGCTACGCCGAACTCGACGAATGGAAGGCGCAAATCGCCGAACGCTTCGCGCGGCAACAGCCCGGCAACGAACGCGCGCAGCAAATGGCGCGCGAGGCCCGCGGCCGCGCGGACGAAACGAAATCCGCGGCCGGCGAAAAGGCCACGCAAGAACCGCGCACCTTCGAATCAACGCCCGAAATGAAGCGGCTCTATCGCGACGTCGCCAAGCGCATCCATCCGGACCTAACTTCCGACCGCGAAGACCGCGCCAAGCGGCAGCAATTGATGGCCGAGGCAAACCAAGCCTACGAGCAGGGCGACGATGCGCGGTTAACGAAAATCCTGAACGAATACGAATGCAGCCCGGAGTCCGTGAAAGGCGAAGGGCCAGGCGCGGAACTAGTGCGCGTGATCCGACGGCTTAGCCAGGCGCGCGGACGGCTGTCGGAAATCGAGGCGGAACTGCAGCAGTTGATGCGGTCGGATTTATACCAACTGAAAGAGCGCGTGGGCGAAGCTAAGAAAAGCGGACGCGACGTGCTGAAGGAAATGACCGCGAAAGTAGACGAGCAGATCGCTCAGGCCCGCGATCGCCTGGAAAATCCGGACGCAGCTTCCCACTAATCCATTCATGCCCGCTCGTGAAAAATCTTCGGCGCAGCAGATTGTCCCGGTTCCGACGCAAGCGTTGGTGATGCGTTCGGCGGCGCTGGTCGCGCGCGGCCTCCGCGATCTATCGCGCGATTCCAATTGGCTGGTGAAAAAAGTGTTCAACGGGCACGCGCCGCACGTAGCTGTTTCGCCCGCGGGGCAAGTCTGCGGGCTTTCGCCGCTGGTGCGGCAGGGCTCGGAAAGCATCGCGCTCTACGACGTGGAGCTGGGAGTGCCGTTGCTTGCGCTGGCCGTTCCGGGCGGCCCGGGATTTTCGGCTCCCGGCAAGCCAGCGGCATTCGCATGGTCGCCTACCGGCCAGCACCTGGTGACGGCGTGGGGCGGATGGTTGCCGGAGCTTCACGCGTTTGATTTGGATGCAAAAAAGTTTCTGGGCGCGTTCGGAGATTACGTGAACTTTCCATCCTGTTTGACCTGGTCGGAAGCCGGACACTTCTTTGCGTCTAGTTCGAGCGGACTGGACGACGCGCGCGTGCGATTGTGGGAGGTTCCGCCACAGCCATCGGGCGAGATGCCGTTTGCCGCCGAGCCTGCGAGCGAACTGAAACTCGCGGATTGCAGCGCGTGGCCTGAGTGGCGCGAAAGCGGCCCTTCGGATGGTGTCGATGACGCCGAGAAAGATGTTGCAGACGGTGCGTCGCTAGCCGGATTTGGACGCTCCGCGTTCAGTCCGGATGAAGGCAGTTTCGCATGCGTCGTTGAGATCGACGGCGAGTGGGCCGACGATTCGATCGCCGTTCTCGAAGTTGCGTCGCTGCGCAAGCAAAGCGTGTTTCACGGGCAAGGGCACATCACCGATCTCTCGTGGACCTACGACTGCCGTCAGATTATTTTCTGCTCGGCCGGACAAGCCAGCCGCCTCGCGGCGGATACAATGCAGCCGGAGCCGCTACCATTTGGCGCGGAACTTTGTGCCTGCCATCCGCATCTGCCGATTTGCCTGTGCTTCAGTTCCTGGCTGAAAAATTCGGCGAAGGGGCGATTGTTTCTGGTCGATCTGAATCGGCTGAAGATATTCGATGAGTACGCCGCGGAGGGCGTGGTCGATCTTCGCTGGTCGGTCGACGGATCGAAGGCCTACGCGATCACCTCCGACGGCCTCGCCTACCTTTACGAGCCTCCACTGCTGTAGCGACAACTGAGTGAGCGGGCTTAGTGTGGCCCAACCCGAGCATGAGGATTCCGTTCAGCCGAAAACGGGATAGCCGCCTGCACGAAGCTTATGGCCGATGCGCATGCGCGCCGTCCGGCAGTGCGAAGATCCACAGCGTGGTGCCGCCCGGGGGATTATCGAACTCGGGTGCCAGGCTTGAGTCGCCCGCATCGAGCGGGCCGCCGCCGCCGGAAACCACAGCGACATATTGCTTCCCGTCCACCGCATAGCTAATGGGATACGAACTCGGCGTGGCGTTGAGTCCCGCTTGCCACAAGACTTTCCCGGTGGCCGCGTCGCGGGCCCTGAACTCCCGGTTCTGCGCGCCGCTGAACACTAGGCCGCCAGCCGTGGCCAGCACCGCGCTGGCGATCGGTGCGCGCTGGCGATCCATCCACACGACTTTCTTCGTTTCAAGATTTACGGCCTCGATGCGCCCCATTTTTCCATCGCTATGCGGACGTAGACGCAAGGTGAAGCGAATGTCGAGACCGCCAGCGGCCGTCTGCGCGGCGTCACCTGGGACCCACGTGTAGTCCATGCAGGACTCGACGAGCGGCACGTACAGAATGTGCGTATGGGGATCGTAGGAAGTGGCGGGCCAGTTTCTCGCGCCGTTCGTGTTGGGGCAGATGAACTCGCTTTTGTTGGCGACCGGCTCGAACGCGGGATTGATGATTTTCTTTCCGGTCTTCGGATCAATCGCGCTGACCAGATTTTGCAGTCCCAGGTCTTTCGAGAACTCGTACTTGCCGTTAGCACGGTTCACGGCATCGAAGATCGCCATCTTGCCTCCGCTGACGACCAAGTCCGTCGGCTTGCCGTGAACGGGCAGCGTGACCAGCAATTGTTCGAAGGCCCAATCGAGATCCCAGACGTCGCGGTTCATGTGCTGGTAATACCAGACCAGCTTGCCGTTATCGGGATCGAGAGCCACGGTGGAGTCCGTGTAAAGCCCATCATTAGATTTGCCCTTCCGAGGATGCGGTTGCAGCAAGGTCGAGACGTCGTAGGTATTGCCGGTCCCGAAGTAAACCAAGTGTCGCTTAGGGTCGTAGCTGCCCGATGTCCACACGGAGGCGCCAAAGCGCTGATCGACAGGCGCGCCGTTCCAACTATCGCCGCCCGGCTGGCCGGGGCGCGCAATCGTGTGGAATCGCCAAAGCTCGCGGCCGGTTTGGGCGTCAAGTCCCACAATAAAACAGCCGCCGCTTGGATTGGTGATGCCGAGGCTCACGCCGACCATCACCTTGCCCCGAGCGACAATCGGAGCGCCGTCCAGCCTAAAATCATGATTCGAATGCGCGTAGGCGCCGGTAAGAGGCACGACAACATCATGGTCCCAGAGCAGTTTCCCTGTCTTCACATTCAGCGCGACAACGTGTCCGTCCGCGGTAGGAGCGTAAAGATTGTCCTGATAGATCGCGATGCCGCGGATAGTCGAGTCGCTCCCATTCAACAGCACGTCTGGCAGCGGTCGCACGTATTGCCAAAGCAGATCGCCCGTCACGCCATCCAGCGCCTCGATAGTCTTGCCGCTTTCAATGAAAACCACGCCATCGTGCACCAGCGGCGTGATCTCGTTAGCGCTAAGGGGTAAGGCGCGGCTCCATGCAAGGTGCAGTGCGCTTACGTTCGATCGCTTGATTTGGTCGAGCGGGCTGTAGCCGAGGCTATTGTAGGTGCGCCGCCACGTTAGCCAATCGCTGTCCGGTGGATGCTGAAGCACGGCGTCCGTCACTGGCGCGAGATTCTGAAGCTCGGCCGCACGGCGCGCCATGGCCGCCTTGTAGACCGCGTCATGATTAGCTTGGCTGGGAAATACATCTCGCTGAAAAGCCTGTTTTGTGGCTGGCGCAGTTTGCGCCTTTGCCCCCTCTAGTTTGGCTGCGGTGAGCTCCGCAGCGCCGGGCTGAACGCCGTTGGCCTGGAGAATGTATGCTTCCAGGTCGGCATACGTTTGGCTGCTCAGTTGTCCGGGCGACGCCGGCGGCATTTTCTGAAGCATGTAAGAAAATAGCACCGCAGGCGCCTGGACTCCCCATTTCTGCTGGAACACCGCTCCCTTCAGGGCAGGACCGAATTCGCCGTCGTCCAAGTTTGTGCCGTGGCACGATGCGCAATTGTTGGCATAAGCTGTCTTCCCTCGTTCAGCCTGGCTGGCAGAAAAGCTGGGGGCGGAACCACCTTTGAAGAAGTTCTGCGCCCGCGCTTGGGAACAGATGCCAAGGCATCCGAGGATAAGCGCGGCGAGCGCCAAGCTGCGCAGTCCAAACAAACCACCCCAAACAATGATGCGGGGTGATTGCGCGGTTTCTTGCATCCATAACCTAGCGGCGTTCGTCATTGTAAAGTCGTCGACGGCAGAGCGGATACTTTACTACCACCAACGGAGATACACCAGAAAGGTGTGGACAGGCTGGAAATTTGGAAACAAATGCGACTCAAGAGGGTTGTGTCGCCACGATCACCGTAGTCGGGTACGCGAAGCGAATTTCGTTCCCTTCCAGATGCGCGCCAACTCCCAGGCAGTCGCGGCCCAAATCGTTGCGGAATAATTCGCGAACGCGATCGGCATCGCCTGGATTAGGGAAGGACGCGGCGAGTTGCTGTTCCAATTCCATATCGAGACTGTAGGAAGCAGATTCGATCTGGTTGAGACCCGCAGCGGCCATGAAAGCGCGTAAGTCTTCCGGCGAAAACGCGTGGACGTGCGATGGATCGCGAAGCTTTTCGAAGTGATCGTAAGCGGAAAGCTTTTCGGCGGCCGGACTCACGTCGACCACCATCACACGGCCACTCGGACGGCAAACGCGCGCCATTTCCCTCAGAACTTCCGCCGGTGACAGGAAGTGGTGGAAGCTATAGCGCGTCACCACGATTGAAAAACTGTCGTCCGGGAAAGGCAGCGTGGCGACGTCTCCGCATTCCCAAGCGAGATTCCGCAGGCCATTCTCTTGTTGAAGCGAACGAGCACGATCCAGCATCGCGGGAGTGATGTCAATTCCCGTTACGTGCCGCGCGACGGCAGCAAATGCGCAAGCCACGATGCCCGGCCCGCAAGCCACATCAAGCACCGTATCACTCGCGCCCACCCGCGAAAGCCGGAGCATTAGATTGAGCGCATCCTCCTGGCGATGTCGCAAGGAAAAAGGAACGGCCTGGTTGGTGAATTGCTCGACGATAGCCTTGTTGTGAAGGGTGTTGTCCATGGTTTTAGCAGGCTTCCATGAAGCCGAATTCTAGCACGGACGTCTTCGGCTCTAATTCCGTGTTGGATACCGTGGCACCCTTATAGACGGTTGGATTCCGCAGTGCCGGGCTAGCGCCCCATCGCTTCGCGTCGTAGCCGAACCACACCATCCCGTCCCGGTAATCGATTTTGACGTCGAGCATCCGAAGCATGGTGAAACCCCGCACCATCACACATTTTGCTTGGCGCGTTCTCAATTGTTTAATGAATGAACGTTGGCAGAATGGCGCAGCACCGCGCATGTTCAGTTCACGCCATACGAATACGACCGGAGGGGTTGGCAAGGAGCGGTATTTCCCGCTCCTGCCCGACGATAGAATTACCGAAGGAAGCGCGAGTCGAATTCTTCGCGCTGGACGAAACCGTCGGCTGCTTTCGGCCGACGGGCCGAAAGTTAGTCGCCGATGTGACGCTCGATGACCTTGGTGATCTGGTCCTTGGGTACTGCGCCGACGATCTGATCCGCCACCTGTCCATTCTTGAATACCAGCAGCGTGGGAATGCCGCGGATATTGAACTTGCTCGGCACGCCCATATTGTCGTCAATATTGAGGCTCACGACTTTGAGCTTGCCCGCATTCTCGCGCGCCACTTCTTCAACGGTAGGCGTCAGCATTTTGCACGGACGGCACCAATCGGCCCAGAAATCGACCATTACCGGCTGCGTCTTGCTGGCGTCGAGTACTTCCGCCTGGAAGCTCGCATCGGTCACTGCCTGGATATTCTCTGCCATTTTCTCCCCTTGTCGTGTAGGGCTGCGCCGAGCCAGCTCTACGTATTCTACTTAGATGTTCCCACCACGCGTGGGATTCTTGCCCTTTTCGCCGCTTCGTACACCGTGACGTAAGCCCCTGCCGAGGCTTTCCACGAAAAATCCATGGCCATGCCATTGGCCTGCAAGGCCCGCCAAGCCTTTTGATCGCGGAACGCCTTCAGTGCCGTTCGAATGCACTCCAAAAGCGCCTCGCCCGAGTACGTTTCAAACTTGAACCCGGTGCCTTGCAGCGTCTGCGCGTCGAATGGCTGTATCGTATCATCCAGACCGCCCGTGGCGCGCACGATCGGCACTGTGCCGTAGCGCAAACTGTACACCTGGTTCAGGCCGCACGGCTCGTAGCGCGAGGGCATCAGAAACATGTCCGCGCCCGCCTCTATCTTGTGTGCGAGCGTGTTATCGTACCCGATTTTGACGCCAACGCGCGCGGGATATTTCTCGGCCAGCTTCTTGAAGGCGGCCTCGTATTTCGCTTCGCCGGTTCCCAGTACTGCTAGCGCGATATTCTCGCTGCTCATTTCGCTGGAAATTTCGGCGATTAGATCGAAGCCCTTCTGATTCACAAAACGCGAAATGATGCCGACCAGCGGGCGGTCCATATTTTCTTCGGGCAGTTGAAACGAGTCGAGAAGATCCTTCTTACAGGTTTTTTTTGCGTCCAGATTGTGCACCGAGTAGTTCTGCGCAATGAGCGTATCCGCTTCGGGACTCCAGATGGCGTAATCCACGCCATTCAAAATTCCGATGAGCCGCTCGGCACGATTGCGAAGGATGCCTTCCAGGCCGAACCCGTATTCCGGGGTCTGAATTTCTTTGGCATACCGGCGGCTAACCGTGGTCAGATAATCCGCGAAGATCAAACCACCCTTCAGGAAATTGGTTTTGCCGAAATATTCCAGAGCGTCCATGGTGAAGAGTGATTCCGGCAAGCCCGCGGCGCGGAGCGCGGTTTCCGGAAAAATGCCCTGGTAGCCTAGGTTGTGAATCGTGAGCACAACGGGCAGCGAGCGCGCAACGCGATCGCGCGCATGCTGCGTTCGCAGCAAAACGGGCACCAGAGCCGATTGCCAATCGTGACAATGGATAACGTCGGGGAGCCAGACGCGTTTGGAGAACTCGATGGTTGCGCGGGAAAACTCCGTGAAGCGCGCAAAATTATCCGGATAGTCCTCGTTGCGGTTGCCGTAGAGGTGCGGGCGGTCGAAGAATTCCGGATCGTCAACGAAAAAATAGCGCACGCCGCCGGAAGAAGGCCCCTCGACGAGGGCGGGAAAGCGCAGCGCATCACCCAAGGAAACCGTGACGCTGGAAACAAGCGTCGAGGTGATTTTATTGCCGCGGTAGCGCGGCAGCAGAACGGACACTTGATGACCGAGGTCGCGAAGCGCGCGCGGCAGTCCTTCGATCACATCGGCCAGCCCGCCGGTTTTCGAATAAGGCAATCCTTCGGAAGCTACGAATAGAATTTTCATGGGCACGGAAACAAAAGAAAACGGTAGCGGAAGCGTCGCTGGTTCGTCAAGCTGATCCCCTCCGCTGTATTCTCGCCACGAACGGGAATCCCGCGCGCGGGTCGGCTGCCAACTCTCTAGCAGGTCAATTGCGGCCGTTTACGCCTAATGAACCAGAGTTGCAAGTTCCATTGAGCTTTGCCGGACGCGCCTTTAAAGTTAGTACAAGCATCCGCCGAGCTACCGGCGACGGCTTCGCGAGGTGATCCATGGTGCAAACAACCGCCCACCAACCATCGTTCTTACCGGGTCGCCGGAGAAGCAGGCGGTTTCCCTTCGTTTCGTCTGTGGAAGCCACGTGGCAAGAGCCCAATGGCAGAGTTATGCGAGAAACCGGGCGAGCCACGGAAGTGAACGCGCAGGGAGGATTGCTCGAACTGAAATCCTACCCGGCTGTTGGAGTTCAGATCGAGCTGACGAACCTGCTTTCACACGAATCTTCGCACGCCCGGGTTGTCGGCGTGCGGCGCAATGCAGAGGGCCAGCTGATGGGCATCGCCGTCGAACTGCTCGTCCCAAGCGACTCTTTCTGGGGAGTCAGTTTTCAGCTGAGGAAGGCCTGCGCCGACCTCGTCCGGTTGGAATACGACATGCGTTCTGGCCCGATCGATAGCCGCGTGCTGCGGGAATTTCGTGATGCGGTTGACAACGTACGCAAGACGGCCTGGGCCGTTCAGGAGTGGCAAGAGCGCCAGTCGAAGCAGCAGGATCCGGAGTCGGTAATTCCGTTGTTGACCGCGGAGGGCATTCGGCGCGCCACACAGCTCTGTGAAGCTATCGCCAATGCCTCCGCCGCCCAGGAGATCGGTCGCGGAACCGTGGGCATTGACGAATTCTTGCATGCCGTCGAGCACGTCCTCGAAACCTTCGTCGAGCGTCTCAAGGACCGCAAAGCCTAGCGCCCGCCCGCAACCCCAATTTGGCTTGCTGCAATCGTCCCGCACGGCACCGGCCCAAAAGTTCCAGCAACTGAAATCTAACTGTTTCACAAGTACCACGATCCGGGTTATTCGCTCGCTGAAGTCGGCACACTCGAACAATGCCCGGTCCGCGATGAAGAACGGCGTTACCGTGCAGCGATAGCCACGGTTCTAATCCAGGTTGGAGACCTTGGAGAAGGAGAAGTTAATGGTGCGCGGCCCGCTTTTGCTGGGTGCAGCGCCAGGGCGTCCGAAGCTGCCGGTTATGGTCATTTTGTCGGTGTATTGCTTTCCATCCTTGGCAAGAATCCAAACGTCCTTGAACTTTGTGCCGTTCTTCATGGTGGTCTCAACGGTCAGCACGCCGTGTTCCATCTTGCCGGTGGCTACCGCGCCGTCCCAGACGCCGGTGTGCATCGTGACGGTGTTGCCGTCGGTTGGGTACTCACGAAGGATGTTCATCGCAGGACGGCCATTGCGGCCGGGCTGCACCTCCGTCATGTGGATCACATGGTCTTTGTACACCAACTTGCGCGTCATGCTCGGAGTGGGCGGATCGCTTTTCCAGTTTCCATCGAAAGCCTTTGGGCCCTTCGCGAACGCAGGCAGGGCGAACATCAGTAAAATTGCGGTGCACATCAGTCGCTTCATGGCGCTCTCCTAGGTTGTGGTTGCTCACCGGATGGTACTCTATCACGGCTGGGCAAAGTGCACATCCAATACATGTAGCCCGCTCGAAACTCGAATCATGGGAGCAGCCCCATGCAGCAAATCCCGCCATCTTCTCCCACTGGCCATTTCCTTTCCATCCGCGTTCATTATCTGCAAGTTTGCCGGCCGCGAACTTCTTGTGCGAGCTGTAGCCGGAATGACCTATCCACAGTTCCAACTCTCTCGTCGGCTCGTAAACTTGCGGATGCGTCGGGCCTCATCGTTCGCAAAATTCGCTCCTCGTCTGAGCAACAGCACCCCAACGACGGCGACGAAGTCATTCTCTGCTAGAAGCCTTGGTTAATGGGCAAACCGGCCATTTCCTTTCAACGTAGACTAAACGAGGTGGGGTACTTTTTGGGGCGCCCTGTCTCTTACCCCGCCCGCCGTTTGTCCTCGTTTCCGCCCCCTGCTACACTCATCATCTCTGCTATGGCGCGACAGCGGCTCGGTCAACATTTCCTCGCGGATCCCAGCTGGCGCAGCCGCATTCTTCACACGTTGCCGCGCGGTGACGGCGAAACCTGGATCGAAATTGGCGCTGGTCACGGCGAAATGACGCGCCTACTGGCCGCGCCGGGGCGGCGCGTGGTCGCGATTGATACCGACGAGCGGCTGGCCGACGGCTTGCGCAAGGCCACGCGGGCGAATCCTGCCGAATGGCCGGGCGTCGAAGTGGTCACCGGCGATGTGCTGGCGCTCGACCTTGGCGACCTCGCGGAAGGCGAATTCCGCGTCTACGGCAATCTGCCTTACTACATCACGTCGCCAATCTTGACTCACCTATTCCGCTACGCCGACCGCATCCGCTCCATTCACGTTGTCATTCAACTCGAAGTGGCCGCGCGCATTGTGGCCAAACCCGGCAGCCGCGCGTATGGCTATCTTTCCACCGCGTGCCGCTTTTACGCCGAACCAGAGATTCTGTTGCGCATCCCTCCCGGAGCATTTCGTCCGCCGCCGAAAGTGGCGTCCGCGCTGGTGCGCATGAATTTGCAAGGCGAACGCGCCGGACTTGCCGTGCCCGACGAAACGCGATTTCTAAAATTCGTTGGAATTTGCTTCGAGCAAAAGCGAAAAACTTTGCGCAATAATCTTCGGGCGATTGCGGACGGCAGCCGCATTGACGCAGCCTTGGCTGCCTGCGAGCTTCGCGGGGATGCGCGCGCCGAGCAGTTGTCGCTGCCCCAATTCGCGGCGCTATTCCAAAACCTGCTGTAGATTGAATTGAAAGCAGGACAACAATCGGCGTTACTTGTCTTCGATCACCGCGCGCAACCGGTCCGGCACGTCGGTCATGATGCCGTCCACGCCCCGATCGATCGCTGCGCGCATTTTCTCGCGCTCGTTCACGGTCCAGGTGACCACATGCAGGTCCAAACGATGTGCCTCGCTAATCAACTCCGGCGTCACTGAGTCGAAGCGCGGGCAAATCTGCCGCGCGCCACAATCCTGCGCCTTTTTCACCAGGCCGGGTTTGGCGTCCTCGGCCAGCAATCCCAGCATGATGGATGCATCCAACCGCCGTAGCGAAAGCACGGTCGCAGGATCAAAGGAGATCACAATCGAGCGAGCTTCGTTGCCCGAGCCGTGCAACGCGGCCGCAAGCGCATGGTGCATTCCCCAGGCGGAGTCGTATTTGATCTCGAAGTAAAAAACCACATCGTGCTTGCTGGAAAAAGCCAACACTTCATCGAGCGTCGGGATCCGCTGGCCTGAAAACTGCCGATCGAACCACAGCCCCGCATCCAACTCGCGCAGTTCCGCCAGGGTGAATTCGTGGACCGCCCCGTGTCCATTTGTGGTGCGGTCGAGGGTCGCGTCGTGAATGGCCACGAATCTGGCATCGCGGGTCAGGTGAATGTCGGTCTCGATGAAAAGGGCGCCCAGTTGCACCGCGCGTTCAAACGCGGCAAGGGTATTTTCCGGAGCATGGCCGGAAGCGCCTCGATGGGCAATGATCCAAGGTTGTCGCATGCGTCGGGCTATCGTAGCAGATTCCCGGAAGTGCGCCGTTGTGGCACGCCAGAGCGTTGTGCAAACCACAACTCGCACGAGTACTAAAACTCGCAGGTAGTGGCGTATGAGTCCGGAGTCCTAGTCCCTGCAATTCCGTTCTTCGTTGAGCACTTTTGTTATCTACATTTCCATCACATCACGCGATTTTTCATATCGAAGCGCGCCGGACCTTCTCGCCCCCCTCATAGCATTCGTCCCGGATTGCAATCATTGAAGATAGCCCGCCAAGAATTTCCCAACTCGCGGACGTGAAATTCGCTGTGATGGTAGGAAGATTGCCACACCAATACCGTCTCAGAGGCCGTTTGAGTTTGCGACCGCAGTCGAACACGCGCGAAGCCGGTTCGAACGTTTCCTGGCGGGGCGTCGAAAGTACGCACGATTGTCGGCGTGAGTTGCAGTGGAGATTGCGGTCGCAGGGGTCGGGGCTGTTTCGAACAGGCGGATGCATCGGTCGCAGCGGCGCTGCCGGCTAAAAGCGCATCGGCGTTTGCGCCGTACGTAGGTCCACGATATCGGCCCTGGCAAGCTTGGGAGGGGGCGTGGAGCTGTTTGTAATAGTGGTAGTTGGCTTGGTGGTCGCGCAAACGTGGCTCGACTGGCGCGAGACCAATCGGACCTGGGTTGTGCCGGAGTGGGCAAAGGGGTTGGCGCTGGCAGCAGTAGCCGCCATATCGCTCACTTCGGCCACTTCGTTCGCTTCTTCCTACCTGCAAGGCGAAGCTGGCAACTGGAGCATGGAACTCAGTTCGCGGCGGCTCTGGTTCGAACTGGGATTTCTGGTCTGCACCATGGGCTTGATCGTTCTCGGCGCGCGCAAAAAGCACCTGCGGTTAGCGCTGTTCACAGCCGGAATCGCAGCGGCAGTCGTCTGCTGGGTTGGGATGACCTCGTAGGCTCCCTTTTTCTTTGCTTCCCTCGAAAATACCAGACTCCACGATGTGCCCGCGCCCCGTTACAGTTTATTCCCCGGTAGTCGGCCTTTCGCGCCAGGCCCTCGCCACCGTTCGCCGGTAAATTTCCCCCGTTCGCCGATTCGTCCGAGACACCGCACAGCCCCGCCGCTATTCTCCACGCCATGAGATCGAGTCCATTTCAGCGGGAGGGCAGGTACATGATCGACTCACGCCCCAGGTTCACTTCCCAAGCTTCCGCGTGGCAGATAGGAACTCTGCTACCGGCAGGATTTTTGATTCTTGTGGGAATCGTGTTTCAATTGGCGCAGTTCGGCTACGACGGGCTGGCTGTGAGAAACTTCTGGTTCGTATCCATGATCGTCAGCAACATTTGGAGTTTCCTGGCGGCGCGCTCGAACCTGCCGGCGCTCGACGAACTGCTGCGCTTCTGGCCCATGCTACTGGTGGCCACGGGTCTGGCGTTACTCGCGCTTCCCTACTCGCCGTGTGCCGCCGCCAGGCCCTCGGTTTCGCAAGCGAGGATCGCGAATCGTGATTGACGGCCACGACCGCCGGGGCGGACTTTTCATCGGTATCCTGATCACCGTCCTTGGTGTGATCTTTTTGCTCGACCAGTTGGAGATCGTTCACGCTGCGTACGTTTTTCAGGTCTTTTGGCCGGTAATTCTGATCGCATTTGGAGCGAGTATTTTGGCCAGAACCACCTATCCAGGCAACGCAACGGCAGGAACCGATGTGCAACGGTACCGGACGCACACTGGGAACTTTTGGGGACCAGTACTGATTGTGATCGGCGGCCTCTGGCTGTTGAGCAATATTACGCACTACGACATGGGGCGGCTCTGGCCGCTATGGATGATTGCCGTCGGCGTGTGGCTACTGATCAATCGGGAGCACTACGACGAGGTTCGCCGTGCACGACGCCACGCGTCTGCGATCCGGGATTGGTGGGACCGGGAGGGTCGCTACGGCGCCGGCACGCCACCGCCGCCAGACGCTCGGCCGCCCGGAGCACCGGGTCCCGCGCCAGGCGTTGGATCGGGTCCAACTGCGACTTCAAGCGGTTTTGCGAATCAAGAATGGAATCCGAACCCCCAAGCAACGCCGAACGCTCCGCCGCCTGGATCGCCATCCGGCGGCCCTGGCGTGGGTCCAAGTGCGTCTTTTGTGGGCCCGGGATTCTCTCCGGCAGCGGATTCGGTCGACGATACGTTCGAACGCTCCGTTGTATTCATGTCGTTTAACCGGCGCATCATGAGCCGGCATTTTCGCTTCGGCAAAGTCTCCGCGGTCTTTGGCGGATTCCATCTGGACTTTAGGGCGGCGGAAATAGAGGGAAATCAAGCCGTGCTCCAGATCGAGGCCGTTTTTGGCGGTGGTGAAATCCTCGTTCCGCCCACGTGGCGCGTCTCCGTAACGGCGCATGAAATCGCCGGAGCTTTCGCGGACGAGACCTACTCCCGTCCGGACGCAACCGCGCCGGCAAAGGTTTTGGTTATCCACGGAACCACCGTATTTGGGGGAGTGGTTATCAAGAACTGATCCGCGCATGCACCCGATCTTCGGACAATTTCGGCGCATGGTGCTTTACCTCGCGGCCTGGATTCCGCTGGCGGCGCTGCTCGCGTTTCTAATGGCTACCACGCGGAATGTTGGTCCGCGCGAAGCTCTAGCGCTCGCCTTTCCCCTCTGCTTCGTCTACGCGTTCGTGTGCCTATCGGCATGGTATCCCTGCCGCGTAACGCCGCTCGAACACACCAACCTCTCGAAGTTCCTGGCCACGCACTTTGCCGGCGCCGTGGTTGCCACTGCGCTCTGGATTTTGGCCGGCCGCCTGCTCGCCGTGGAGCTTGCCGAGATGCCTTCGTTTCACGGGCTCGACCATCGCTACACGGCCGAAATTCCGCTGCTCGTCGGGACGGGGATTCTCTTCTATCTGCTGTCGGTGGCCTTCTATTACATCCTGCTGGGCATCGAAGCATCGCGGGACGCGGAAGCGCGATTGTTGCAAGCCAGCATGCTGGCGCGCGAAGCTGAATTACGCGCCCTGAAAGCGCAGGTGAATCCGCATTTTCTGTTCAATAGCCTGAATTCCATTAGCGCGCTCACCGGCTCCGATCCATCCAAGGCGCGCGAAATGTGCATTCTGCTGGGTGACTTCTTGCGGCGCACGCTCGGGCTGGGCGAAAAATCGGCCATTCCGCTGGGCGAGGAGCTTTCGCTGATCCATGCGTTTCTCGCGGTCGAGAAAATCCGCTTCGGATCGCGGCTGCGCATGGAAGAAAGCGTCGCTCCGGAAGCTCTGAGTATCAATGTGCCGCCGCTGCTCCTTCAGCCTCTGGTTGAAAACGCCGTGGCGCATGGCATCGCCAATCTGGTTGACGGCGGCTGCATCCGGCTCGCGGTTGCCCTGCGCGATGGCGACCTTTCCATCGTGGTCGAAAATACGTTCGATCCCGAGGCGCCGCTGCGCCGCCGCAATGGCGTGGGACTCGCCAACGTCCGCCAGCGCCTGGAAGCGCGCTATGGAAACCGCGCCAAATTCGGGGCCGACGCGAACGGAACGAGCTTCCGCGTCGCGCTGGAATTCCCCGCCGAACAGGAGGCAAGGGTATCGTGAACGCAGAGGTTCATCGAAAGCTGCGCGCCGCAATCGTGGACGATGAAGATCTGGCGCGCCAGGTATTGCGCGAGTATCTGGCGACGCACTCGGAAATCGAAATCGTCGCCGAGTGCGCCAACGGATTCGAAGCCGTGAAAGCAGTCGCGGAAATCAAACCCGACCTCGTCTTTCTCGATATTCAGATGCCGAAGCTCGACGGATTCGAGGTTCTCGAGCTGCTCGATCCCGCGCCTGCGATTATTTTCGTTACCGCGCACGATAATCACGCAATTCGGGCGTTCGAAGTCCACGCCGTCGATTACCTGCTCAAGCCCGTCGCGGCCGATCGATTCGAAGCGGCGCTAGCGCGCGTAAAGGAACGGCTGGAGGGACCATCGGACCGGCGCTCGTTGCCCGCGCCATCGGCCGCCGATCTGGCCGCCGCAGCTCGTCCGCCTGCGGAGTACATCGATCGCATTCCCGTGCGCGACGGCACAAGCGTCGTGATTATTCCCGTCGCGAAACTCGACTACGTGGAAGCGCAAGATGATTACGTCGCGCTGGTTTCGCAGGGCAAAAAACATTTGAAGCAGCAAACCATTTCGAGCGTCGAAGCGGCCCTCGATCCGTCTCGTTTTCTCCGCATTCACCGCTCGTATATCGTGAATTTGGAACGCGTGGTCCGGCTGGAGCCTTACGCCAAGGATAGCTACGTCGCGGTGCTCGCCGATCGCATGCAGCTTCCCGTCAGCCGCGCTGGATATTCGCGCTTGCGCGCGTTCCTCGACCGCTGAACTCCGCCTCCGTTACGATTCCAGCTCTGGCCGCTGACTAACGCGGCAAGCGCGCGGCACAGATATTTGCCGGGCAGATGCCGGCGGCGCGATACTCACAAGCATGAGGCGAAGCTTCCTCTCAATCGCGGCGGTCGCGCTGGCTGTGCTGCTTGGCGTGGGCATAGCGCATTCCGACGAGTTCAAACTCAAGGACGGCTCAACCATCGTCGGTTCCGTGGTCGGCTACGCGGGCAATTCGTTCAAAGTGAAAACCAGCTACGGCTACGCACTAGTCGAAAAGGACAAAATCATTTCGATACGGATTTCCAACTCGTCGGAATCCTCGTCTTCGGAGAGCAAAGCAAAGCCCGAGGCGCGGAAGCCTCCGGTAGCCGCGAACCGCGCGAGCAAATCATCGGAGGAACCTGACGCGAAAAAGAGTGAAGCAACTGGGACCGCGCAGGGCTCCGCAACTGCACAACCGGCCTCGCCGAGCCACGCAGCTGATTCCGCCGCGCCTTCTCCGGGCCCGGCCAACTCTCCCAACGCGCCAGAAGGGCCCGGTGAAGCTTCACCAGCCGCTGGGACGGGCTCAACAATCGCTTCCGTATCTCAGCCCGGTGAAGCCAATGCCGACCAGCCTGAATCGATTCGGGAGAAAGTCACCGGCAACACCTACATAAACGAGACCTACCAATTCGAAATGTACAAACCGCCCGATTGGCAGGTGATGGATGGAGCGCGTTCGGTGCTCCCGGGCGCGATTGCGGCGATGGGCACCGACGATCAGAAGACCTATCTCGTGGTTGGCCAGCAGCCAGCAGGAGAATCGGCCGCAGCGGACAGCGCTGCGATGGAAAAACGCTTGAGCGACATTCTGGTGGACTTCCGGCCGCTCGGCGACGAACATTTGACGGTCTCAGGCGAGCCAGTGATCGCGCATCGGTTTCGTGGCAGCATGGACGAGCACGACTGGTCCGGCTTCATGGTGTTCCTGCCGCGCGGCGCGAAGCTCTACACTATTTTCGGAATGACGCGCGCGGACAACGACTTGGTG
The DNA here is from genome assembly GCA_050746725.1 of Candidatus Acidiferrales bacterium. Classification (GTDB taxonomy): domain Bacteria; phylum Acidobacteriota; class Terriglobia; order Acidiferrales; family UBA7541; genus Palsa-295. The sequence goes on from JBOGMX010000023.1 coordinate 58,406, forward strand.
CAGATCCAGGAGAATGTGCTCCGGCGAACGATTTCGAGCTTTCAGTTCCTGCCGCAATCGTAGTTCGGCGACAAGCAACAGAAAAAAGATTCCTCGGCCAAAAGCTGGCCTCGGAATGAAAAATCGCTCAGTGTGGCGAGCTTTCTAGAATTTTGTGACTTCGCTGAAATGGAAGTCGCGGACCTTCATCGCCGGAACGACCATCTCAAATGATTCTTCCCCCGCGGCGCGCACAGCCGGGCCGAGCGCTTCCACGTTCGCTAGCATCTGGATGATGCTCTGATTGAAGCGGAAATTGCGGATTCCTCCGGCCAGTTTTCCGTTTTCGATCGCGAACGTTCCATCGCGGGTCATGCCGGTGACAATCTTTTCGTAGGGATCGACTTCGCGTATGTACCACAAGCGGGTAACCAGAATACCCCGCTCGGTCGACCGTACCATTTCGTCGATGGATTTATTGCCGCCGACGAAAACCAGATTCATGGGCGCTTCGCCATATTCGTTGGGAAGCGAAAAGCCGTGGCCGGTGGGCTTGGCTTTCATTTTCTTGGCGGTTGCGCGCGCGTAGACCAGATTTTTCGGCACGCCGCGATCGATTAGCATCACCCTCTGCCGCGGCATTCCTTCGCCATCGAAGGCAGGGCCGGACTGCAGCGGATGATAGGCGTCGTCCGAGACGGAGATGTTGTCGCCGAATATGTTCTTTCCCATGCGGCCATTGAGGCAGGAGCGTTTATCGAGCAGGGCCGTTCCGGCGAAATCGTAGAAAAGAAATCCCACCAGATCGAGGACCGCGGAAGGCTCCAGAATCGCGGTGTAGCGGCCGGGCGGAATTTCGCGCGGCTGGCCGGAATCGGCGGCCTTGCGGCTGGCGCTCTCAGCGAGCGCCAAGGGATCGAGATCGCGGATGTCCGGCGAATTTGACTTCGCCCAGCCGGAAGAATTTTCCTCGAGAATGGTGACGGAAAATTCCGACCGGGTTTGTTCGTAGCGCGCGACGAGTCCGCGAGAATTGGCGAGCAGCGAATGCGACGTGCCACTGGCAAAAATGCCGGCCGTGGTCTGCTTTTTCTTTTCCGCCATCTTGCAGACTTTGGCGACGGCGCGGGCGCGGTCCTGCGGCGTGGTCGCCGCAGTCTCGGCAAAAAACCGCGCGACCTTCTGGTATTTCTTCTTTTTGGGCATCGGCAGAAGATCGGGATTTTCCGGCTCGTTGCGCGCCAGGCTGATGGCGGCTTCCACGGCGCGGCGCAGCGACTCATCGTCCGATTTGTTGGTGGACGCGCGGGCGGTGCGGCCATTCACGACGGCGCGCACGGAAACGGACATTGTGTGCTCGGCGACGTTCTGGTGAATGGTGTTGTTGGCGAAGCGCGTGAGAGCGTCGGTGGTGGCTCCGATATCGACTTCCGTTTCGTCCGCTTCGCTGAGCTTCAGCACGCGTTCGGCGATGCGCTCAAGTTCCGCCGCTACTTTTTTATTGGTGTCGGCCATGATTTTCGCTATTTGGAGAAGGCGACGCCCACGCGAATATCGCGGAAGCGTGCGGGCGCGGCGCCGTGGCCCGTGCCCATCACTTGCTGAGGCTGGCCCTTCCCGCAATTGGGCGTGCCCCAAAGAGTCCAGTGATCGCGCGAGCAAATCGCGTCGCAGCTGTTCCAGAATTCCGTGGTGATGCCGCTATAGCTCGGATTTTTAATCATACGGCCAATTTTGCCGTCTTTAATTTCCCAGCCAATTTCCGTTGAAAACTGAAAATGGTAGCGCTTGTCGTCGATGGACCACGAGCGGTTGGTTTCCATCAAGATGGCGTCGTCGGTATCGGCGATCAGATCGTCGTAATTCCATGTGCCGGGATCGATGCTCACGTTGGTCATGCGGATCATCGGCAGGCGATTCCAGCTTTCGCAGCGCATCGTGCCGCCCGAGCGCTTTTCGCCGATTGCCGAAGCGGTTTCGCGGCTGGTCAGATAGCCGGTGAAAAGGCCGCCGGTGATGATCGGCGTGCATTGCGCGGGAACGCCTTCATCGTCGTAAGCGAACGTGCCGAGGCCGGGGCCGTGATCGAGGCGCGCGTCGGCGACCACGTTGACGATGTCCGATCCGTATTTCAGTTTGCGCAGCTTTTCCGTCGTCAGGAAGCTCATACCCGCAAAATTCGCTTCCATGCCCAAAACGCGATCGAGCTCGATGGGATGCCCGATCGATTCGTGGATTTGCAAGCCGAGCTGCGAACTGCCGAGAATGATGGTCTTGCGTCCCTCGGGACATTGCGCAGCGGAATGCAGCGCCACACACTCTTCGGCGATTCGCCGGGCATTCCCTGACAGATCGAGCGATTCCACCAGTTCGTAGCCCCGCAGCATGTGCTGCCCGCCAAAGCTATTCGGATACGAGCGCTTCTGAATTTCGCTGCCTGCAAAGCTGGTGGCGACGATGCCCGCTCCCGACTGCATTTTGATCTGATGGATGGACGAACCAATCGTGGAAACGAAAAGCTGTTCGATGCGGCGGAAGGACATCGATCCTTCGGCAAGCGTGATGCCTTTTACTCGTCGCATTTCCTTGTCCGCGGCAAGAAGCAGATCGATCTGGCGCTCCACCGGGATGCGGAAAGGATCTTTCAGAAACGGATTTTGCCAGGTGTCGACGTACGCTTTTTCCGGAGCGAGCGAAACATTCTCGCGCTTCGCCAAAGCGGATGCTTTCGCGATGGCCACGGCTTCCGCGGCGCACGTGTCAATTCCGTCTCGCGTGAGGCGGTCAGTGGAAGAAAATCCCCAGGCGCCGTCCGCGATCACTCGAATACCGATGCCTAGCGATTCGGATTCAGCGAGTGTGCCGACTTCGCCATTTTTGGTGGATATTTCGCGGCTCCGGATGTCCATCACGCGCGCGTCCGCGTACTTCGCGCCGCGTCGCTTGGCGGTCTCTAGCGCGGAATTGGCCCACTCCTGCATCATCGGTAGCGTTCCTCCGCCGAAGCAGCGATCACTTTCGCACGGCGAGAAGGTGTGACAACCGCGCGAAACGGGTGTTGCGGGACGTTCCGGGTAGACAGGCATGCGGTCGTTTGTTTTCTATGACTTACGTCTGTTTCTACTCGATTGACTGTTCCGGGTAGAAAATGTGAAACGGACAGTCGATAAAGATTGCTCCCTACGGGTCCGAGGCTATTGGAGATGCGATGGTCAACGTGGGAGCTACAGGCTCGGCCACTTGGGCTCCACGCGGCAGATTTGTGAGCCGGAAGACGGGAGGTTGCGCCCAAAAGGATGCGCCGTGCGGAAATGGCAGTTCGCTTCACGTCGTTCCCTCTCCTCCTCGGCTCGGTTGTCGCCGCACAAATAAAACACACGTCAGTTAGTACACTCGCATAAGGCGCGTGCCCCGTCAATTGGGGTTTCTGCGAGGAATTTGGCGGCATCTTCACAGGATGACTCAATGCCGCCGGCTATTGGAAGCGAACGCACCACGCTACGCTCCTGTGATAAGTGAAACTAATCGGATACGTACATTTACGCAGGGGCTATAATCCAAGCCCTAAATGGCGCTCACTTCAGGCACTCGCATAGGCTCCTACGAGATTACCGCGGCGATTGGCGCGGGTGGGATGGGCGAGGTGTACCGCGCGCGGGATGCGAAGCTCGGGCGCGACGTGGCGCTGAAAGTATTGCCCGAAGCGTTCGCGCGCGACTCCGAACGCATGGCGCGGTTTCAGCGCGAAGCGAAGCTGCTCGCTTCGCTCAATCATCCCAACATCGCTGCGATCTATGGCTTCGAGGATTCCGGCGCCACTCATGCGTTGGTGATGGAGCTGGTCGAAGGCCTAACGCTCGCCGACCGCATCAAGTCAGGCGCACTTCCCATCGACGAAGCCCTGCGAATTGCCAAGCAAATCTGCGAGGCGCTGGAGTACGCGCACGAGCGCGGCATCGTGCACCGCGATCTGAAACCCGCAAACATTAAAGTCACTGCCGACGATACGGTGAAGATTCTCGATTTCGGTCTCGCGAAAGCGGTACAAGGCGAAGCCGACGCAACCGATATCGGCAATTCGCCCACCATCACGCAAATGGCTACGCAATCGGGAGTGCTGCTCGGCACCGCCGCTTATATGTCCCCCGAACAGGCCAAGGGCAGACCGGTCGATCGCCGCGCGGATATTTGGGCGTTTGGCTGCGTGCTATTCGAGATGTTCACGCGCAAGGCGCCGTTTCGCGGCGAGACGGTGACGGACACGCTCGCCGCCGTGCTTACGAAAGAGCCGGAATGGTCTCAGCTTCCCGCGAAAACCCCTGCGCGTGTTCGCGTTCTCTTGCAGCGCTGCCTGCAAAAAGACCAGAAGCAGCGGTTGCAAGCCATTGGCGACGCGCGCATCTCGCTTGACGAAGTTCTCACCGGCGCACCCGAACCACCATCTGCCGCGATGCCAGCCGTCGCACCCATTTGGCGCCGCGCCGCGCCATGGGTGTCGGGGGCGATTGTGGGTGTCCTGATAACGGGACTGCTGGCTTGGAAATTGGCGCCTCCCAAACCCCCACCAGCGGAGATGATGCGCTTCGAAATTCCGGTGCCGCCGAAGGTGACTTTGGCTGCGAGCAACACGTTCGCACTCTCGCCTGACGGCCGGCAATTGGCCTTCGTTGCAGTGGGGACCGACGGCGTTCAGCGCATCTGGGTTCGCTCGCTCGATTCGCTCCAGGCGCGTCCTGTGCCCGGCACGGAATCCACAGACCCTGCTGAGTTGCTACTCTGGTCTCCGGATGGTAGGCGCATCGCGTTTTCCACTTCTGGGAAGCTGGAGACGATCGATCTCGCCAGCGGCACGGCGCAAACTTTGTGCACGCTCGCGTCCGGGACCGTAGGCGGTTCCTGGAATCGTGATGGCGTGATTATATTCTCGCAGGGCTACATCATCATGCGTGTGCCAGCCGGCGGCGGAGCCGCATCTCCGCTCACGAGCCCTCACACGTCGGGCGAGCTTCATTTCTTTCCATCCTTTCTTCCCGACGGGCGGCACTTCATTTATTTGCGCATGACGGGCAAGACTGGAGACAGCGGGATTTATGTTGGCTCGATCGATGTCCAGCCTGGGAAACAAGATTCCAAGCGGCTGCTGGCGGCCGGCTCCGACGCGGTGTACGTGCCGTCTTCCGATCCGAATATGGGGCAATTGCTCTTCCTGAAGAGCGATGGCACGTTGATGGCGCAGCCGTTTGATGCTCGCCGCTTAAAACTCGCCGGCAATCCGGTCCCAGTGGCACGGCAGGTTGGCAACGTCAGTACCGTCTATGGTCTCTTCTCAGCATCAGCCAACGGCGTTCTGGCGTACAGGACGGACAGCGGAGGGTCCGAGCAACTCATATGGTATGACCGCCAAGGAAAGATTCTGAGCGCGGCGGGGGAGCCAGCTCTGTACCAAGATCCGGCTCTTTCCCCGGATGGAAGCAAAGCTGTCGCCGATCGTTTCGATCCTCAAGATCAATCCTTCGCCCTTTGGAAGTACGATTTCTCGCGGAGGACGAGCACGCGATTCACATTCGGTTCCTCCAATGTCGGCGAGCCTATCTGGTCCCCGGATGGAAAGCACATCATCCTCGCTTCCAATCCGAGCGGAATTTACGATCTTTACCAGAAGGCAGCCAATGGCGCGACGGGCGAGGAGCTGCTGCTGAAGTCGAGCGAGAATAAGTTCCCCACGGACGTATCCCGCGACGAGCGTTTCTTGCTCTACTACACTGAGGATCCGAAAGCGAAGAGCGCTCTCTGGGTACTCCCACTTCAGGGCGACCGGAAGCCCTTCCCGTTTCTGCGCACGGAGTTCAACGAAATCGATGGCCACTTCTCTCCGGATGGACATTGGGTCGCTTATGTGTCTGACGAATCCGGATCCGGCGCCTATGAAGTTTACGTCCGGCCCTTCTCACCGGATTCCAGTGCGGCAGACGTTTCCGGGGGAGGCGCCAAATGGCAAGTGTCCTATGGCGGCGGCGGTGAACCGCGATGGAGCGCGGACGGGAAGGACTTGTTTTACATGACGTCCGACGCGAAAGTCATGGAAGTCGGCGTTACGACCAGCCCCACTTTTCAGGCCGGGACGCCCAAGCTTATTTTCCAAGCGCCCCACCAGCGCGATTATTTTACGGGCGACTACACCATCGACGGCAAGCGGTTTCTCTTCATTGCTCCGGTCGAGCAGAGCAGCCAAGCACAGCCTCCATTCGACGTGGTGCTGAACTGGCAAGCGGCGCTGAAGGAACAGCAATGACGCTCGCGGCGGGAACAAAACTCGGCTCGTACGAGATTACTGCGGCAATTGGGGCGGGCGGGATGGGCGAGGTATATCGCGCGCGGGATGCGAAGCTCGGGCGCGACGTGGCGCTGAAAGTCTTGCCCGAGGCGTTTGCGCGCGACTCCGAACGCATGGCGCGCTTCCAGCGCGAAGCGAAAGTTCTTGCATCGCTCAATCATCCCAACATCGCTGCGATCTACGGCTTCGAGGATTCCGGCGCCACTCATGCGCTGGTCATGGAATTGGTCGAAGGCCCAACGCTCGCCGACCGCATCAAGTCCGGCGCTATCCCCATCGACGAGGCGCTGCGGATCGCCAAGCAAATCTGCGAGGCGCTGGAATACGCGCACGAGCGCAGCATCGTTCATCGCGATCTGAAACCCGCCAACGTAAAAGTCACGCCCGACGACGCGGTGAAAGTCCTCGATTTCGGGCTGGCGAAAGCGATTGAAGGCGACGCCTCGTCTATGGACATGGCCAATTCGCCGACCATCAGCCGGCTGGCGACGCAGGCGGGAGTCATCCTGGGAACGGCTGCCTACATGTCTCCTGAGCAGGCCAAGGGCAGGCCTGTCGATCGCCGCGCGGACATCTGGGCCTTCGGCTGCGTGCTATTCGAGATGCTCACCGGCAAGCTGGCTTTCAGCGGCGAGACGGTGACGGACACGCTCGCCGCCGTACTCACGCGCGACCCAGATTGGTCGCAGCTTCCCGCACAAACGCCCGCGCGCGTTCGCGTTCTGTTGCAGCGCTGCTTGCAAAAAGACGCGAAGCAGCGTCTGCAAGCCATTGGCGACGCACGCATCTCCCTCGACGAAGTTCTTTCCGGCGCGCCGGAACCAACTTCCGCTGCCGCTGCGCCAGCGCCACCCGTGCCCTTCTGGCGCCGCGCTCTGCCTTGGGCGGTGGGCGCGCTTGCAGGCGCGTTGGCAGCCGGTCTGATTGTTGGGAAGCTCGCCGCACCCGCTCCGAATTCCGACATGCATTTCAGCACGGTCACGAACTTCGCGGGCGTGCAGGCACAGCCGGCGATTTCACCCGATGGGCGCTCGGTGGCTTTCGTCTCCAATAGCGACGGGCACTTCAATATTTATGTGGGACTGGTGCGCGGCGGCAATCTGGTCCAAATCACCCACGATCCGAATCTCGAATCGGCGCCGAGCTGGTCGCCTGACGGCACGGCGCTTGCGTACGCGCGGCTGAATCATTGGGGTATCTGGGACGTCTGGGAAGTCCCGGCGCTCGGCGGAACACCGCGGCGAGTGATCCTGAACGCCGCCGATCCCACGTGGTCTCCGGATGGCCATTCGCTCGCTTATCTGAATATAGCGGACGGTGCGGTTTGGATTTCGGGCGTTTCGGGCGAGAACGCACGCGAGGTCACGCATCCTCTGCCTGGCGGCTTCGACTTGGGCACGCAACCGCGCTTTTCTCCCGACGGCACGAGAATCGCTTTTTCCGCCCGAACGAGCTCAGGCGGCCCTTACGGGGAATTGGCGGTGGCCGACCTAAATTCAGGGAGAACGAGTCAATTGACCCACGATAATGCGCTGGCGCTTTCTCCTGCGTGGTCAGCGGACGGCCGCTACATTTACTTTGCGTCGAGCCGCGGCGGAACGATTAACATCTGGAAAATCTCCGCTACGGGCGGCAAGCCGGAACAGATCACCGCCGGCGAGGGCGACGACGCCGACCTGGATGTCTCCGCTGACGGGAAGCGAATCGTGTTCGGGACTCTACGCCAAAAGATCGGGATCGCCCGGCTGGATCTTCAGGTCAAGCCGGGGCAGGACAGTGTGAAGGCGCTTACGAGCGATCCCGCCCGGAATCAGTTTGGGCCCGCCTATTCGCCCGACGGAGCGCACTTGGCGTTTTTCAGCAATCTGAAAGGCGCGGAACACGAAGAGATCTGGGTGTGCGATTCGGATGGCGCAAACGCCGCGCCGCTGGTCCAGGATGCGCGGGTAAACATATTTCCTGCTTGGAGCCCGGACGGCAGGTCCATCCTTTACGACTCCGAAAGCGCTACTTTTCCGTACGGCCACGAGTGCCGCAGCGTCCCGGTATCAGGCGGTGCGCCACAGACGCTGTTCAAAATGCCTCAAAATAAGGTGGATGTGGGAAGGGATGGGAGGGTGCTGTTTCAGGGCGATAAGGGCCAGCTTGAGGCATTCGATCCGCAGGACGGCAAAACGCAAACCGTTGGCACACTGCCCGTCGCTGCGGGGGAATATGCGCACTGGTCTTTGGATGGGCATTCGGTCGCCTACATGGTAAGTCCGAAGAAAGACGACGATCCGGGTGCCGGACTGTGGGTGGATAACTTTAAGAATCCGCCGCGTCAGGTCTTCCGCGGCTGGGTTATATGGTTCGCTCGCGGCCCGGGAGACGAACTGTATCTGCTGCAAGGCAAGCCCGACTTGACGTCAGTGTTATGGAAGGTGGACTGGAATGGCCAGAACCTCACGCCCACGTCCTCAATCGTCCCGATTCTCTACAGCATTAACTACGAACATACGGCCACCGGAGTCCAGTTTGACGCATCTCCCGACGGACGCTACCTGGCGTTTCAGACGGACCAGGTCCTGCAAGAGAACATCGGTATGATTGAAAACGTCCACTAGCAACGAACCGATCAAAATGAGCCTCGCGACTGGAACAAAACTCGGGTCGTACGAAGTTATCGGTGCGATTGGCGCGCACGGGACACCAAGCTCGGGCGCGACGTGGCGCTGAAAGTATTGCCCGAGGCATTCGCGCGCGATGCCGAGCGCATAGGGCGGTTCCAGCGCGAAGCGAAGTTGCTCGCTGCGCTTACTCATTCCAATATGGCTGCGATTTAAGGCCGGCCGAGATACTTGATGACCAGGGTCGTAATGTCGTCGCTCTGCTTGGCATTCCCCACGAAAAGCTCCACGTCATCGAGCAACACCTGGATAATTGTCTCGCTTCGAGCGGGTTGTCCAACGCGTCCGAGCGCGGTTTGAACTGCCTGGGACCCGAAAAGCTCAAGGTCCGGGTTCATGGCCTCCGACACGCCGTCTGTGTAAAGCACCAGCGCATCGCCAGGATCGAGCTCGATTGTGCCGCTGGGATACGCCTCGTCCGGCAAAAGGCCCAGAACAGTACCTCCAACCTTGTCGACGACCCTACTCACTTTTCCCGAAGCGCCCAGGACGCACGGAGGCTCGTGCCCCGCGTCCGTATAAACGACACGCCCTGTGTGCCGATCGAGAATGCCCGCGAAAGCCGTGACGAACATTTGTCGCGGATTGCTCTCGCAGAGGAATTGATTGACGCGAGACATTGCGAGGGATAGCGAGTGTGGCGAAGCAATCGCGGACATCTTGAAGGCGGTGCGTGCCATGGCCATGAAGAGAGCCGCTGGAACGCCTTTGCCGGAAACGTCGCCGATGATGAAACAGACTCGGTCTGCGTCGAGCGGAAAGAAATCGTAAAAATCGCCTCCGACTTCGAATGCCGGAATGATTCTGGCGTAAATCTCAAGCTCTCTGAACTCCGGAAGGGCTGGGAAGTTTTTCGGGATCAACCCCATTTGTATTTCCTTCGCCAGTTCGAGAGATTTGCGCACGATCTGCGACTGCAGGTAAGCCTCGACCATTTCGGCGCGCTCGAGAGCGATGCCGAGATGAACGGAAATGGCGTCGAGGAAACGCTCGTCTTCCTCGGTGAAGGCCTCACCGCCTTTTTTGTTCAACACCTGTACGACACCGACGAGCTGATTCGTCTGATTGAGAATCGGCGCCGACAGGACGGAGCGCGTCCGAAATCCGGATGTCTTGTCGAACGCTGGATTGAATCGGCTATCGTTGTAAGCGTCGACGATATTGATGATCTCGCGAGTCTGGGCCGTCGTGCCTGCGATCCCGAATCCGAATGGGACGCGAATTTCCTGGGAAACCAGTTCCTCGGCGACCCTGCTCAGAAGCTCATCGGGCTTTCGGCGATTCACCAGAAACAGAGTGGTCCGCTCGGCCTGCATCGCCACGGTAACTTCCGCGACGATCAGCTTCAGCAGCGGGTCGAGTTGAACCTCCTGGCCGAGTGATTTCGAGATCCTTAGCAGGATTTCCAGCTTGCGGCGGTCGTTCGACATTTGCTGGACCGGCAACGCCGCCGCGAGTCCCTGTTTGCCATTCATGACACTTACCCCCGCCGCAATCCTATGCCGCGACAAGAAATCCGTCAATGAAGCGTTCCTTGTCGATGCAAGCGGATTCTCGCAAAACTTCCGAAGAACACAGAAAAGGAAATGCGTTTCACGCCTTCAGTGGGTGCGGAGGTGCGACGGATTGGTCACTGAGCGCGATGCTGAGCAGGGTCGTGGGGATGGGCGGAGGAAGCTTGGAAAAATAGATTTTATAGCGGTGAGCAAATCCATTCGACATTGACGACTGCTCCGCAGTTTTCAGATCGGCTCGCAGCCCCTTGACGAAATACATGTCGAATGCCTTCTTCTCCTTTGTTTCAATCTGCCCGCGAAATTCACATTCGAAAAAGTCCTTAATGCGACTGTAAGTGGCAGAGGACACGTTGATACGATTCGGGACGCTGGTAGACTCGAGACGGGAGGTAAAGTTCACGGTATCGCCCCAGATGTCGAAAGCAAATTTATTGATGCCCACAACTCCCGCTGCGATCGGACCGGTGTGGATGCCTATGCGAACCGACCACGGACAATTGAGCTCGCGGTTCGAGCGCTCGACGGTTTCCAAGATTTCGAAGGCGGCGAGCACGGCGTCAACGGGATGAGAGGAATTCTTGATAGGGATTCCGCCCGCACACATGTAAGCGTCGCCGATGGTTTTCAGCTTTTCGAGGCCATTCCTTTTCACCACTTCGTCGAAAGCGGTAAACAAGCCGTTCAACAGTCGAACGAGTTCCTCGACCGGAAGATCCTCGGAAGCACGCGTGAAACCGACGAAGTCGGTGAAGAGAATCGTCACATCCTCGAAGTACTTCGGTGAAACGGAGCCTTTCGATTGCAGTTCGGCGGCAATCGCGGCAGGCAGGATGTTCAGGAGCAAGTCCTCGGAAACTTTCTTTTGTTTCTCGATCTCCTGGTTCTTGTCGGCAAGCTCACGGTTCGCTTCTTCAAGCTGTCTCGTCCGCTGCTTGACCTTCTCCTGCGCCGCTAAAAGCGATTCTGCCATGTGGTTTAAACTTTGGCCTAGCTGTCCGAACTCATCCTTGCGAACCGCCATCCGGTGGTCGAGCATACCCCGACCCCACTCATTTGCTCCCCCCATCAGTTCTCCAACGGCTGACGTCACGTCACGCCACATGCGGAAAGCGATGAAGAATGCGATCAACAACGTGAAGAGAAAAATGCCGACGCTGACCCGATCCGTGATATGCGAGACTCGGGCGAAAGTAGCCTTCGCTTGGCGAACCCGCAGGTCTTCGGCATTCTGTGCTTCGGGAAGGCGGCGTTGGAAAAGCTCGTCAGTGAGGGGGTCACCGTGCAACGCCAGTTCCATGACAGCCACGTCCTGATGAACGCCAAAATTTTGGTAATAGACGGTCCAAGACTTAGACAGCTTATCGAAGGTGTCCTCAAGTCCCGCAACGTCCAGTCTTTGCCCAGGGTCAGCCAGTTCGCGCAACTGTTTGAGCTGCTGCGAAATGGCTGCCAACTGGCCCTTAAACTGTTGAATTTCCTGGGGACTGGCCGCGGATTGGCCGGGTTCCACGCTGATACTGCTAAACAAAATGATTTGTTTATGCAGGTCATCGAGCTGGCGATTGATTCGGGCGATCAGCGTCAGGCGGGTCATCGCACGGCTCAGGCTGCTCACGGAGTGGTTCCGCTCCGTAGCGCCCCAAAAATAGATGGCCAGATTTACGCCAAACAGGACAAGGATGATGCCGAACGATAGGCTAAGTTTGCGTCGGATGGTCACTGGAGCGTCTACTATTCGAGCGGATAGCCCTTCTCGCCCGGCCGCTTTCCGTCGATGGTTAAAACCTTCGGCCCGGGCGGGACTTTATCGGCTTCGAGAAAACCGATCGAGCCAGGGATGGCCATGACGAGTTCGGCGGTCATCGTCGAGCTGTAAACGATTTTCGGTCCCGTGGCAGTCTCGTCCCGGAATATCTTGGCGATCCAGTATTGCCGGAACTCGGCCTCGGACATCTGAAAGATTACGTGCAGCACGATGGTTCTTGCGGGAGCGACGGGAGCCCGCACGAGCAGTACGATGGGCTGGTTGTTGGGCCAATACTGGCGATTGCCAAGCATGATGTTGCGGAGTTCGGTCAGCTTTAGGTCGTTCACGGGCGTCAAGGGATTAACCAGAATCGCTACCGGAATCCTTGGTGTGCGACCCCGAATGGAATTCGCCGAAGCCAGAGTCGCGGCGAGCGCTATCATTACCACGCATCGGCCGCTCCATCTCCCCGCCCATCTGACGAAACCTGTATGTGCCACAGTATGCCCTTAGAACACTACTGCAATCTGCGAAAATAGACCCTGGATGTGCGGCTCACCCGCCGCCCGCCTTGAAATGCGGTACTCCATTTTCAGCGCGGCATAAGATGAGAAGTCGAAACGCGTTCCGATCACCGAGCCCGCGAGAGACGGCACTGGGTCGGAAGGAGGATTGAACACGGGATCCCCCTTGGGGACGTGAATATACTCGAAGCGGTAATACGGTTTCCACCTTCCTTCGTGAATGCGATAGGCTATTTGTGCGTACCACGCCTGGCTGTTCCAGGTCGCGGTGCCGCCCACAAGAGAATGGTGGATGTTGGCGGCCTCAGCGAGGATTTCGGGAGTCTCGCTGGTGTCAATCAGTCGGGCACTCTCAATCCATTCTCCGTAGTATCCCGGGATGTCGTTCGCTGGACCGATCTTATCGTGGTATACGCTTCCACCGAACCGCCATTTGTATGCCCAATCGGGTTCCGCATAGACAGTCGCGAGCCAGGCGCGATTGTTGTTCACCGGCCCCGCATCGGACGGTAGCGATATGTCCGCTCCACGACCGTTGCCGATCCCAACATCGTAATGCAAATTGAGCGATCCGGTACCGGGGATCACTCCCTGTGCCAATGCGCCGACGAAATGGACGGGAATCAATCGGCCGCCGAACTGAATCAACTCCGGGCGCGTGATCGTGGTTTGCAGCCACAGCCCGTGGTGGTAGGCGGTGTTCCAGTAAATGATGGGCGTGTGGTATCGGCCAAAGGAGACGCTGAAGTAGTCGTTATACGTATAGCGGACGATCGAACGTTCAACCGTGGTGGTGTAGCCAGTAGGGCCCGCTGTCCAGCTAATCTCAGCGAAATAGCTGACCCTAGGAGAAAGCCCACCGGAGAAATGCAACACAAATTGCCCCAGATCGAATCCGCTCGAAGTGCCCGGCGGCGTAAAACCCGTCGCCAAGCCAACTCGGTCAGCCTCATGATCCTGGGCAGAAAAATCGACGTCGGCGAAACCTTGGATTATAAGGTTCGGATATTTGATTTCAGGCCCAGCAGCCGAAGGATTGGAGGACGGCATTCCCGGCATATCCGACGTTTGCGCCATTTGCGGTTTCTTCGCGGCTTTCGCCGGCGCGGTGGTCACCTCGGTAGCCGTTTTGCTGGCTGAGACGTTCTGGCTGTTTGCCGGCTCTGTGGCGGTCGATGTCCCTGCCGAGTCGCTAGCCAGAGTCCCTGTGGGCGTTGAATTTTGCGGAAGCGCCGTACCTGATTGGGAAGATCGGACGGGCGCCGAAGCTGGGGCCGCGGCTGGCTGTTTGGTCGGCTTCGCTGGAGCTACTGCAGACGTCTTTTGTACGGGAGCGGGCTTGCCCGAGAGTTTCTGATTCCTCTCAAGCTTCTTCACTTGCTTTTCAAGCTCCTGGATGCGTTTCTCCAATTCCTGGAGCGTTGGAGTTTCGGAGCTCTGCCCGCGCAACTCCCAAGGACATGCCAAGATGATGCACAGTAGCACGCCGCAGCGCGCAAACCTTCTCATACACTTTTCCCTTGCTTAGGCCAGCTTTAACGCGAGAAGTATACATGCTGCTGCACTTCTCGCAACGTGAAATTCGCAGGAATCATTGCGATCTCATGTAGCACGTTGTAGAAAAGCTTAAGATATCCTTTTATGTAAATTGGGCCATCCTGTGGTTCACCAAAATGCTGTTCGTTATCGTTTTCTATAAGGCTGAAACCGTCCGCCCACCGTAACGTTGCCCTCAAATTTCTGCCGGACAATGTAGCCAGAGAGCGCAAGCGCTGGCTCGCTCTGCAAGAGACGCAGCAGCCTGCGTTCCTTCGGTGGATGAAACTAATCCGCTGCGCGGATTTACGCAGGGGCTATAATCCAAGCCCTAAATGACGCTGACTTCAGGCACTCGCATAGGCTCCTACGAGATTCTCGCGGCGATTGGCGCGGGCGGAATGGGTGAAGTTTATCGCGCGCGGGATGCGAAGCTTGGGCGCGACGTGGCGCTGAAAGTGTTGCCCGAGGCGTTCGCGCGCGACGCCGAACGCATGGCGCGCTTCCAGCGCGAAGCCAAGCTGCTCGCTTCGCTCAACCATCCCAACATCGCTGCGATCTACGGCGTCGAGGAGTCCGGCACGACTCACGCGCTGGTGATGGAGCTGGTCGAAGGGCCGACGCTCGCCGAGAGGATCAGCGGCTCCGCGGCGCGAACCAGCCCCACCCCTGCCGGGCTTCCCGGCCCGAGTGCCACCGGGACGCAATCAGCGCGAAAGCCCAGCGGTACACAGGCCGAAACGGGGAGAGCAATCCCGGTTGATGAGGCGCTGCGGATTGCCAAGCAAATCTGCGAGGCGCTGGAATACGCACACGAACGCGGCATCGTTCATCGCGACCTGAAGCCCGCGAACATCAAAGTTTCCCGCGACGACGCGGTGAAGGTGCTCGATTTCGGTTTGGCGAAGGCGATCGAAGGCGATGCGTCGTCGATGGACATGGCCAATTCGCCGACGATCAGCGGTCTCGCAACGCAAGCGGGAGTCATCCTAGGCACAGCGGCGTACATGTCGCCGGAGCAAGCCAAGGGCAGGCCTGTCGATCGCCGCACAGATATCTGGGCCTTCGGCTGCGTGCTATTCGAGATGCTGACGGGCAAGCTGGCTTTCAGCGGCGAGACGGTGACCGACACGCTGGCAGCGGTGATTCGCGCCGAGCCGGATTGGACGCTGCTGCCAAGAAATACACCATTGCGCGTGCGCGTCCTATTGCAGCGGTGTTTGCAGAAAGACTCGAAGCAGCGCTTGCAAGCCATCGGCGACGCGCGCATCTCGCTCGACGAAGTCCTCTCCGGCGCGCCGGAATTGCTGGCGGAAGCGACGGGCGGGGCAAGGCGCGGGAATCGGTGGACTTCAGCGGTAGGTTGGGGCATTGCCGCTGCAGCCGTAGCGACGGCCATCTTTCTCGCGATTCGTGGGCCAGCGCCGCCTAGATCGCCCTGGCGGAAATTCGAAATCTCTGTCGGCAATCTTTCGATGTCCAATGCCGGTTCCGGTTATCCGCAGATATCTCCGGACGGTCGCATGATCGCGTACTTGAGCGACGGCGGGCTGTTTGTGAGACATCTGAACCAATTGGAGCCTCAGAAGCTGGTCGATTTTCAGCAGATCCACGTGATGAGTGTCGTTTTTTGGTCGCCCGACAGCCGATTTGTGGGCTACGAGGAGGAGGGAAAGCTTTGGCGTATCCCTACGGCCGGAGGATCGACCGCGGAAATCTGCACCTTGCCGGGCCCGATCCTCAGCGCCGCGTGGGGCGCGGGAGATGAGATATTTTTCTCCTCGTGGCGCGGCGACATGTACGAGGTCTCCGGGCAAGGAGGCGATGCGAAGGCTTTGGGCTTGCACGATCCAAAGATCGACGTGGACTTTCACGATTTGACCTTCTTGCCGGGCGGCCAAGACCTCCTTTATACGACTCATCTCGTCGGCGGCCGTTCCCGCCTGGAGGTTCTTTCTCACGGGAAGCCCAAGGTCATCTTCAACGAAAAGGACTGGAGCGTCTGGGCTCCCGCATACTCTTCCATCGGCGACCTGTTGTTCATGCGCGGACAAGGAAGCCAGGACAGCATCTGGGCTATTCCCTTTTCTGCCGCTAAGCGGGCAGTAACCGGCCAGCCGTACCTCGTCACCGGACAGGGTATCTTCCCGAGCGTTT
Organism: Candidatus Acidiferrales bacterium; assembly: GCA_050746725.1. Lineage (GTDB taxonomy): Bacteria > Acidobacteriota > Terriglobia > Acidiferrales > UBA7541 > Palsa-295. Next base: position 74,869 of record JBOGMX010000023.1, read on the forward strand.
CTTCCGGTGAAACTCTGGAATATGTGCTCCCGCCGCCCCCCGGACGGGGGCAACTGGTGTGGGTAGCGCGTGACGGCATAGTGTTGGGAACAATTGGGCAGCCGCAGCGAGGATTGGCAAACCCGGTCCTGTCACCAGATGGGAAGCGTATCGCCGCAGTGGGTTTTGAGGAAAATAGCGACGGGAACCTTATCTCGAATATCTGGGTCTACGATGCGGCCAGCGGAGCCCGATCACCACTGCTTAGCCGTGCATCGCAAACGTCGCAGGAGTATTTCGGTCCTTCTTGGACACCCGACGGCAGCCGCATCGTATTCACTGTCCTCAACGGTATCAAGACCAGCATCGCCTTGGTTAACTCGGATGGTTCCAGCGGAATGAAAGTCCTGTGGTCGGGTTCAGAGCCGCAGATATCGACACGAGGTAATTATCTCTCCTATACCATCAACAAACAGAACGGAACTGACCAAGCGTGCTTTGCGCCCCTTGCTGGACGGGGGCTGCCGCAGGTTGGCGCTGAGCCGACCTGTCTGCCGCGCGCGACGGCACACAACAGGGATTTGGTCATTTCGCCGGATGAGCGCTACGGCGCTTTCGTCGGAGGCGCGAGCGGCAATGTGTACGTTACGGAATTTCCCAGTGGGCATGGTCTGTGGCAAGCGTCGGTGGGTGGGGGCAGATTCCCGCTGTGGGACGGACCCGGCGATACTCTATATTACTTGGGGAACGACGGCGAAATGATGGAAGTAAAGCTAAAGCCGGGTCCACCAATCAGCCTGAGCTCGCCAGTGAAGCTTTTCTCGACTGATAACCAGCATTTGACGCTGCCACCTGTCGCAGGGGCCGCTTTCGACGTCTCTTCTGATGGGCAGCGGTTCCTGATGGTGCAACAGGTCGGCGTACCGCCCGCACCAGCGATTGTCGTCGACCAGAATTGGTCGGCAGAATTTGCAAACAACAAACAAAATTAGTATTTGCCAGCACCTTGGTAAACGCTCGTCAACAGTTAAGGCCGGAGGACGGTAGACAGCGAGCTCCGGCGGGAAAATGAGAGTGGCGTGTTAAGCGGAAGACTCGGCTCATACGAAATCCTCTCGCCGCTGGGCGCGGGCGGAATGGGTGAAGTTTATCGCGCGCGGGATGCGAAGCTTGGGCGCGACGTGGCGCTGAAAGTATTGCCCGAGGCGTTCGCGCGTGACTCCGAACGCATGGCGCGCTTCCAGCGCGAAGCCAAACTGCTCGCTTCGCTCAATCATCCCAACATTGCTGCGATCTACGGCTTCGAGGATTCCGGCGCGACTCATGCGCTGGTGATGGAGCTAGTCGAGGGGCCGACGCTCGCCGACCGCCTCAAAGCGGGGCCGATTCCTATCGACGAAGCGCTGCGGATTGCCAAGCAGATTTGCGACGCGCTGGAATACGCGCACGAGCGCGGCATCGTTCATCGCGACCTGAAGCCTGCCAATGTGAAGGTCACCCCCGACGATGCGGTGAAAGTCCTCGATTTCGGCTTGGCGAAAGCGATCGAAGGCGATGCGTCGTCGATGGACATGGCCAATTCGCCGACCATCAGCCGGCTGGCGACGCAGGCGGGAGTAATCC